>JAKYXN010000021.1 GCA_022538095.1 Puniceicoccaceae bacterium K14
CTGATAACGTTAAGTTTGAGAACCAAGGATACGTCTATCTCAGTAGTGTAACGACGTTGCCTGATAACGTTAAGTTTGAGAACCAAGGATACGTCGATCTCAGTAGTGTAACGACGTTGCCTGATAACGTTAAGTTTGAGAACCAAGGATACGTCTATCTCAGGAGTGTTGAGGGTGATGTAATTTATCGAGGTCAATCAATCCACTTAAAGACGATTGATGGCTACACGATGGTGATAGGAGTCGAGCGTGTTTCTGGGGAAATCACGATAATGAATACTCGGTATTTTGGTGGGGGTGAGTTGAGTAAGCTAAAAAAGTGTTTTGTGGCGCAGCGGGGCGAGTATTTCGCTCATGGGGAAAATCTGAGAGAAGCGATCGATGATGTGAATTTCAAGTACCTTCAATCATCTGAAAATATCGAGGAAGTTGTTCAAGCAGTAAAGGAATCTAAATCTGTAACAGTGATTCAATACAGACTTCTTACTGGAGCGTGTCAGGAGGGGTGTCGTCGATTTATGGAGCAGCATGACTTATCGCCTGAACGGGAGTCTTTTCCTTTGGATCTGATTTTGAAGCTAACGGCGGAGGCGTTTGGTGGCGAGCGAATGCACGAGCTGTTTGGAGAAGAGGTTTTTGCCCACAGATAACACAGATTTTGGGAGATGAGTTCCTAATATTAACAATAATACGAATACACAAATATGAGAATAACAGGGGTTAAGATAAACAAATTCGGTGGCTTGAACATTGACTACGAAACGATGAACGAGGTGGAACAGTCTTGGGAGAAACGAGACTTTTATAATTGCAAGCAAGCTCCCACGGATGAAATGGCGCAGGCGTTGGATGACTTGACGCCGCTTACGATGGAGCTTGAGGAACTTCCTCATTCTTTGAAGGGGGATGTGACGGTAATCGGCTTTAAGCTGGATTACCAAAAAAATGAACATCAGGCGGTGTCTTTGTGCGCGACGCGTAAGTTGAAAATTGCCGGTCCAAGCGTTATTAATACGCCGAAGCGCAACATTACGGCGGAATCAGACGATGCTGTGACCTTATCTACTCATGATGCCGTGTTGGTTGATACGGCTCAACGTCTAGCAGTGGCGTACTTGAATGGAGATCGCAAGGAGACGGACGAAGCTGCGGCTTGTCGTACAGCGAAAGCTAAGGGACGTACTGCTTACGAAGAGGGGAAGGATCACATGGATAATCCTTATACGTATGAGGATGATGGTGACGATGTGGTGAATTCTTGGCTTGAGGGATATATAGAGGCGAAGAAGGAAAAGAGTGCTGCTAAGGCGGGAGATTCTGCCCACGAAGATCACGAAGGTGACGAAGAGGAGGCGGGCGCCGCTAAAGCGTCGAATGGTGAAATTGAAGAAGTGAATGGTGAATCGGATTCTGCGGAAGTCGAAGAGCAAGAAGAGGAGGCGACTGTTTAAGGTATGGATACGTTTACTGTAGAGTCGGTTGTGGTCGTTAAGGAAAATGGCTTAACGATAATGGAAGCAAGTGCCGAAAGCATTGAGGTAAATAGCCTTTTGGATGTGGCAAAGGAGCTTTTGAGGATTCAAAGAGAGGTCACGTCCAAGCTATTTGATGAACTCCGAGATCTCGATATTTCTAATAAATTATCGGAGGCAAGTAAGTCTTCAGCTTCTCAAATGTCGCCGGCTTTGAAGGAGATCCTTAGCAAGATTGTGTTAGGGGCCAAGGATGTGCCTGTCCCAGAGGGATACCCAAACATCAACGTAAAGGAGGAGAGCTGAGCTATGCTTATGGAAGATTGGATGCTAGGCATCAAAAACAACGGCAAGCGCCGCCGTATGCAAAAGTTAATGCGCCAGAAGGAGCGTAGAACAGAGGAGGGTAAGCGTTCTAGCGATGCGGCTCACGATAAAGTTCAGCGTGTTCGGTACGTGAATACGCGGCTCAACTCGTTGGATCACTTCACTAAAAAGAGAAAGGGATTTTTATGAAAAATAATCAGATAGAAGTTTCTGGAGAGATGGCTCCAGCGGCTGTTTCTGCAGCGCAAATGCAGAAGGCAAGAATAGAGAGCGCTTATACGATCGCTCTTAATAAGCCTCGGTCTATAGATTCAGTGAGGCAGAATATTTTAAGACACTGCGAGCGTCCAAGGTTTGCGGAAAAGGTAAAGTATTCGAAGCCTGTCGGCGGGAGTAGCGTTACAGGGCCTACGGTCCGATTCGCTGAAATGGCTCTGCGTGAAATGACTAACATATTCACGAACATACAAGTGATCCATGAGGACGATAAAAAGAAGCAAATCCAAGTAATTCTTTGCGATCTTGAAACGAATACGCAGTTCACGAAGGAGGTCACCTTAAACAAGACAGTAGAGCGAAAGAATAAGAAGGGTCGAGATGTTGTATCCGAACGGAAGAACACAAAAGGAGAAACTGTTTACGTCGTTGTTGCGACTGAAGATGAGCTTCTAAATAAGGAGGCGGCTTTGATTTCCAAGGCCCTAAGAAACGAAGGGCTAAGACTGATTCCTCAGGATATTATTGAAGAGGCAATGGACATAGCTGAGGCTACGATGAAGAGAGCCGATGCCAAGGACCCGGAAGGAGCCAAGAACAGGCTTATTGATGCATTCTTTAAGGTAGGCGTGAAAGTGGGAGACTTAATCGAATATCTAGGTCATCCAATTGATACGATTACGCCCGCTGAGCTTGATGAGTTAAGAGCAATGCACTCCGCGTTGAGAGAAGGATCGTCAAAGTGGAGCGATTATGTCGAATCGCCCACGAAGGTCGCTGAGGCGAAGGAAAAGCGCGCCGCTGTTAAGGCTACCGAAAAGAAGGGTGAGAAGCTACCGTGAGCGAGTGTTTAATAGATCATTGGTCGCACTCTATGGTGCAGACCTACCAGCGTAATCCGTTGGCGTTTTGTCGCTCTTATATTGCTCGAATAAAGGACTACAAGAGCTCTCCTTCGTCTTTGATAGGAACGGGCTATGATGAAGCGTTGCAAGCGTTTTTCGTGCTCTATAGCGAAGGCAGGGAAATAACCTTAGAGGAGATGGTTAAGGTTGGAATGGAGGCGGTTTATAATACTCCAGCAAACCGAATAAAAACAGGGAGTAAAACGCCTACAGTTGAGTCGGTATTTCAGTTTGTGGCTGCTAAGCTTCCTTTTGTAATCCGGAGCTTCCTTGAGGAGGCGGACACGTACCTTTCGAATATTTCCGAGATACTTTTTGTTAATAAGTTTTTTCGCGAAGTAGTCTCATTGAATGGAGTAGAAATACCGATTCCTTGTGTATTTGTTCCAGACTTGGTTTATCGCAACAATGAGGGCGGAGTAGGAGTACTCGACCATAAGGCGGTTTACTCTTATACGCCGAAGGATGCAGTGATTTATAAATACGCTGGGCAAGCGACGACTTACCTTGTCGGAATTGAAAAGGTTTTGGGAGAGCCAGTAGTGGAATTTGGCTTTTTCGAAAACAAGACTACGAAAAACTCGGGTGGCTCCAACAAGGGAATGGCTCAAATCCAGAATGTGCCAATTCCTTTAAAAGCAGAGAATAGGCGCCTCTACGAATCGATGCTCTACGAAGGAGCTAGAGAGGTATACAACGCTGCCTGCGATCCCGATAAGGTGTATTTAGCTAACCCTAACGATATGTTTATTCAGGGAGAGGAAAAGGCGGCTTTACTCGACTTCTGGATAGCTTGGCAGACGCAGGAAGTTGAAGAAATCAACCCTGAAATCTCACCTGAAAAATCTGCTCTACTTGCAAAGCGAAAGCGAAAGATTCGCGATTCCAACCTTTCGGCTATCGATCCTCAGGTGATCAAAAAATTCAAGGCCGAAGCAACCCGATTTATCAATTATTCATCTATGGAAAATTTAAACCCTTCAGAAAGAATCGAGACCCGCCTAATGACATTGGGTCTACCTGTGAAAGTATCGCATTGTTTGAATGGATACAGCAGCGACACCTATTTATTGGAGTTGCAGAATGGTCGAAGGATTAACGATATCTTTAAGTTTAAGCTCGATATCGCAAACGCTCTCAATTTGGAGGCTATTCGAATAGGGCAAAAACTAACGGTGTTCGAGGAGCGGTCTTATGTGGCTGTTGATGCAAATCGCATGCAGTCGGAACGCAAGCCTTTGTACTGGAATGCGAAATACTTGGAGAAGGGGCGTTTGCTTGTTCCTATGGGAATGGATAATTTTGGAAACGTTGTTCAGTGGGATTTATCCAATCCTTCTACGCCTCACATGTTGGTTTGCGGGGCTACAGGGAGTGGGAAGAGTGTCCACATTCGTTCCATAATCGAAAGTGTAAGAACTCTTGGAGTATTTGATATAGAAGTGTTCGATCCAAAGTACGAGTTTATGGAGTTTGATTCGTTAAACGAAATTCAGGAGATAGAGGATCGTATCGAAGAATTGGTTGTCTTAATGAACGAAGCTGTGGCGAACAGATCGCGACTAAACAAGTTGATCATATTCGATGAATTTGCGGATGCGGTTGCTCAATCGAGAAGCGGGAAGGAGCTCGATGTTCGTGATGCTGAAGGAAGGGTTATTGGCAAAAAGAAGAGTTTAGAAGAGAACCTCAAAATCCTTTTACAAAAAGGTCGTTCTAGCGGCATTAGAATTGTTGCTGCAACGCAGCGAGCGTCTGTGAAGGTGATTACTGGAGACGCAAAGGCGAACTTTCCCGTTCAAGTTTGTTTTCGGGTGCCGAAGGCGATCGATTCTCGCGTTGTATTGGACGAGGATGGAGCGGAGTCACTTGGAGGAAAGGGAGACGGTCTTTTTCGATCTCCTGATTATTTGGATACTGTTAGGTTCCAGTCATTTATGGTTAGGAATGAAACACCTGCCCACGAAGGACACTAAGGGGCACGAAGGGTTATTATGAATACAGCATTTCAAACGGGGCCGGGGGTGTATGCCTTGGCGACCGACACTATAGATGAGAATATTTCCAAGGACACGGTTCGGGTGTATTTCGCGCGTTTGGAGGCGTACGACATGCCAAAGGAAGATGCTCACAATAATTCTAAGTATCGATTGCTCGTGAGCATGGCAGAAGACAGTCCTGAGATCGCTCAAGCTCTTTTGCGATTAAGCGAGTCGATCGAGATAAACCGAGACAATCTCGAGGATATGGCAAAGGGGGCTTCTGAATGAATATCTCTATGTTTACGGGAAATGTCGGCAATGTGCGCTCTTTGAAGACTGTGGGGAGCGACTCGGTTTTGTCGTTCTCGGTAGCGGTTAAGAATGGCTTCAAAAAGGAGACTCCGCCGATTTGGAAGGAGTGTTCTATTTGGGGTAGGCGTGCGGAGGCTCTCTCTCGCTATATTGAAAAGGGTACGTCTGTGACAGTTACGGCGAATGAGACGGAAGAGCATTGGATGGCTAAAGATGGCGCGGAGCGTAGTAAGCTGAAGTTTTCTGTAGTGGAAATTGCCTTGCATCCAAAGGGAGCTGCCAGCTCGCATGCTCAGCCTAGCGCTGCAACGCAATCGACTGAAACCACGAGCTCTTCACCGGGGGATGATATAGAGGAGGATGTGCCGTTTTGAAGCTTTTGAAGGAGATGTTTCCGTGTCCTTACTTTGCGGGGTCAAGTCTTTTATTAGCATGGCTCTGTTTCCTAATAGGAGAGCTAGAACTAGCATTCATCTTCTTTTTCCTATGCGGAATTTACCAATTAACAGAAACGATTTTTAGAGGCTACGAGGCTTCGAAAAACAATAAGAACAAAAAATAAATAATAAAAATGACGACAAAAAAGAGTGAAGCGATAAGCGTGAGCCATAAATCAGAATCGATGCCGAATTATCCGGTAAAGATTGTACAGTGGAATGGTGGCTATGCCATAAAATTGAATACGGGGGCGATTGTTAAAGACAAGGACCTGCTTGAGTCGGTTGACGCTGCAAAGGCCCGTTGGGATAACTTGAGCGCGTTTGAGGTGACTCGACGTGGAGGCGAACAAGCGGCAATCCAGCGTTTCAACAAATTGCCTATTCCGGAAGAGAAGAAGGAAGAGGCTAAGGGAGCTGAGGAGGCTGCTAAGTGAGTGTGCCTAAAACAGATCTTTGGCAGCGACGCGGGATATTTAGTATCAATAAGGACGTGATTGATTTGTATGCCCTAAAACTTTCCGACTATATAGGAGTTTTCGATAGATGCTTTGTTACAAGATGTGAATACATATTTAGCGAACGTAGATTCGAATATCATGCTGTAAGTCCTCGTTTCGATATCGTGGAAGAATGTCAACCTTGTCCTGAATATGAAATCATCTTTGATGAAAAAGAAGGAATTTCCTACGAACGAAAGGAGGCTGCTAAATGATCAAGGGCTTGGGTGAGTTTTATCCGAGGGTTGGAGATGGCAAACGAGAGGCGAGCCCTTCAAAGGGGTTTGTCTTTTCCATCCCTTTTGAAAAGGAGGAGGATGCGGCGAAGTATGCGGGCTTGGGTGAGTTCATTATTCACTATGTGGCTTTTGAAAAGGATATGATTACCTATCAGGTTTCGCATAGAGAAACGGGTGCTGGGTTCAAGGATACGATCGCGGTATGCATCTTTAAGTGTTACGCGACGGCGTGTTTTATAATTGGGCAGAAAGCGGACGCTATCATGGTGCAGTTGGAGAAAATGCGAGAGCAGGACGCCAAGAAAGTGGAGGTTGTTGGATCATGAAATTGGTTACGTTTGATTTGGCGACTGTAACAGGGTGGACGGATTACGATTCGGATACGGGCGAGCTGAAGTCGGGGGCTAAGAGTTTTCGAGCAGACAGGGATCAGCCTGAGGGAGCGCGTTGGTTTAATGCGTATCGGTTTATGTCTCCTATGGTGGTTGAAGCGGATTGCGTCGGTTACGAGCGTATCGACTTTACTCATAAGTCTACAATGGCGGCACGGTGTTACTTCTCTTTGGAGTCGCAGTTGTCGAGAGCGTGTTTTGCCCACAAAACCCCATTGCTTCCTTTTTCGCCGAGCGATGTGAAGAAGATGGCTTTGCATCGTGGAGCGGGCAAGGGGACGGACAAGGAGGCTATGTTGGATGCGGCTAAGCATCAATGGCCGGATAGGCATATCGTGGATCACAATGAAGCGGATGCTTTGTGGATACTGGCGTGCTTGATGCGGTTTAAGGGCTTGGCGTTTCAGCATTTTGATGAACTGGCAGTGTAGTTTTATTTCGCCCACGAAGATCACAGAGGGACACGAAGAATGACTAGTTTGAATATTACTTATTGTGGGAATTCGGAGTGTCCGTTGCGGTTTGTTTGCCGTCTTGGGCAACCGAATTGGCCGAAGGTGGAGAAGGATTGGGAACCGCGTGTTCCTGCTTTGAAGTTTGGTTGGTTTGGGGAACGGATTGCGAGTGGTGGACAACGTAAGGTAGCGACTGATTGGTACTGTGATCGGTTTGAGGAAATAGAGTTGTAAAGGGTGAAAAGTGAATGGTGAAGAGTGAAATGAAGAAGACTAAGAAACAGCAATTGCGGGGAAAGGCTCATACGTTTAAATCGAAACTGGATAAGCGTTTGGAGGAAGAACGAATGGAGTTGGCTGGGCAACGGTTGAGAGCGATTGGCCTTGTGGTTCCACCAGCTCATAAGGACTTAACCCCTAAGTACAATTGAACTACTATAATGAATACGATCTTAAGGCGGTCGCTTGGTTGGAACAGTTGATTAAGCTTGGACTTATACCAAATGGAGACATTGACACACGAAGTATTGCCGAAGTGCGAGCAGATGACCTTGTTGGGTATCGGCAGTGCCACTTCTTTGCTGGAATTGGAGGATGGTCAGAGGCCCTTCGAATTGCCAATTGGCCAAGGGATGGGGAAGTATGGACGGGGTCTTGTCCGTGCCAGCCTTTCAGTGTGGCGGGAAAAGGAAAGGGAGAAGCGGACGAACGCCACCTCTGGCCGGTCTTTGCTCAGCTCATTGACAAGCGTAGACCTGCAACAGTCTTTGGAGAGCAAGTTGCGAGCAAGGCTGGGCGCGAATGGCTCGACCGAGTACGTCTTGACTTGGAAGCTATGGGATATGCCGTCGGGGCCGCCGATTTGTGCGCTGCGAGCGCGGGCGCCCCGCACATCCGACAACGTCTGTGGTGGGTGGCCCACTACACGGGCTCAAGAACCGGGCTCGACCAGTCCGGGCTACGGCAAGGGCCTGCAGGTAGTGGCGCGGTCAGCCAGTTGGGCAACCCCTTGTTCTGGAGACGGCAAAGGCATCTCGAAATTCAAGGGCAAGGCGACAGATCAAATTGTTGCCCTGCCCAATCAAGCAGCAACAGCCGGTTGGGGGACGCCAAGAGTGACGACCAATTGCGGGATTCCATCTCCCCAGAGCACGGGGAAGGGATCAAGGCTAGAGGACCAAGCAGGGATAGCAGGGTATCCAACGCCGGTCGTATCGGACATCAACGGGGAGAGGAAGCCGAACGGGAAACGCGGTCTTTGCATGAAGACGGTAGCGGGGTATGCGACCCCAACAGTAACGGACGCCAGGGGGAGCAGGAACCAAACGTGCAAACGATCGAATCCCAACAGCAAGCATCACGCGGGGCAGACTTTTACGGATCAGGCGAGCTTGACGGTGGGGCCCTGGGTAACGCCTCTGGCGAGCGATTCAAGGGGATCGGCCGGGAAGGGAAAAAAGGAGCTCCCGAACATAGTGAAGCTCTGCGAAAGTCTGGGCCCTGGGAACACTTCGACCTCATCCCCTGTAGCGACGGAAAAGCCAGACGTATTGAACGCGGGACTGAGCCGTTGGTTAATGGGTTACCGCGTGGCGTGGTGCCTAGCGGGGATATTAGCTTGGAGAGCGACATCAAAAACAGTCCGGAGGGCCGCAACATGAGGCTTAAGGGATATGGGAATGCGATTGTTCCGCAAGTGGGGGCGGAGTTTGTTTCAGCGTATTTGGAGAGTGTTGGTTCGCCCACTAAGGACACAGAGGTTCACGAAGATGGAGGTGATATTTTATGAAACTGATAATTGAGAGTAATCGTGTAGAATTGGTTAATGAGCTTGGTGTTGTTTTGGATGATTCAATTGAGACTAGCCGAACCTGCTATCTTGAAATTGAGGATACGCATGACATGCCTGCGATCGATCGGTTTGGCCTGATGATAAAGTCGGCTCTTTTAGATGCCCGATGTAATCCGCCTAGTAAGATTCGAATAAATCTGGGAAGCGGACTAAACATTGAGACAAAGGAAAACACTACACAGGAGGTTGTATTTTAAATGGCTAAGATGCCGGCGTTTCAGTTTTACCCTGCGGATTGGCGTAAGGATCCGGGGGTACAGGCTTTGTCTTTTCATGATCGTGGTGTCTGGTTTGAGATTCTCTGCCTTATGCATGAATCTTGTGAACGCGGAAAGTTGATGTTGAAGGAAGGCACTCCGATGCCCGAAGACGCGCTTTCCCGTCTCCTTGGTTTGGATAAGCAAAATCTAACCAACACCCTAAGCACACTTATAAATTATGGTGTCGCTTCGTATTGTGAGGAAACGGGCGCGTTGATGTGTCGGCGAATGGTTAAGGATGAGAGTATCCGAAAAATTAGGGCAAATGCGGGTAAAAAAGGTGGAAACCCAAATTTGCTTAACCAAAACACCAAGCAAAGCTCCAACCAAACCACCAAGCAAAAAGCAACCCCTTCATCTTCATCTTCTACTTCGGTTAAAGAGAATGATAAATCATTCTCTCTTGGGGACGAGGTGCCTCCTCCGAAAGACTTAGTGTCGGGAAGGGACCGATTGTGCACGCCAGGAGAAGTTATCAATGTCGTCGCTAAGGCGTCTAGAGATCTTAGGAAGCAGCAGTGCGAGGCGATCTACCAGCTGTACCCGAAGAAGGTGGCTAAGCCGAAGGCGTTGCAAGCGATCGAGAAGGCATTGAAGGATACGGCGTTTGAGAAGTTGGAAACGGCTACGCGGAATTTTGCGGTAGCGGTGAGTGATTGGGCGATGGAGGATCAGAAGCGGTTTTGTCCGCATCCGTCTACGTGGTTTAACCAGCGTCGCTTTGAGGATGATCCGACTACTTGGGCGCGAGGGGGTAGCGGTGGTAAGTCTTCGGGTCGAGAGTCAGTCGCAAGTGGATATGGAGATCGGTTTTAGGAATTATGGAAAACGGGACGGAGTATCAGGCGCCTAGCGTATCGGAAATGATGAGCGTAGGCATGCAGGAAGACGATAACGCGGTATTGCATGGGCAATGTAATCAACCGGGGTGCGAAAACACCGTAGAGACGACTGTGGGGCTTCATCGTGTGTTCGGATTTCCTACGTGTCAGAATTGCATTGATAATTTTGTGCCTGCGGGGCGTCGCAAGGTTGCGGTGGAGGAGGTCATTGAGAAGCGTTGGCGTACGATCGCTGGCGAGGATTTCGTGGGTACGCGGATTGAGCATAAGGAGTTTCCTAAGCATGTGTGGCAGGAAGATGTTTCTGGCTGGCGTCCTGATGGGAGTGGTCAGGGGTTGCTGTTTATTGGCGACTCTGGCAAGTGTAAGACGCGTACGGCTATGCTTTTGATGCGTGAGCTTATGTTGGCTCGCATTGAGTGTCATGTGGTGTGGCGGCGGGATTTGCGGTACGTAAAGCAGATGATCGGGCAGCAACGCGACTTCGAGCTTTTGAATACACTGGCTCAGAAAGAGGTGCTTTTCTTGGATGATTTTTTAAAGCAGGGGGCGGCGGATGAGCGTATCCTGACTTTTCTGGATGATTTGTTGGATGCTCGAAAGTCTGCGAGGCGTCCTGTGGTGGCGACTACACAGTTGAGCGCTAAGGACATGATCGATAGTGTGAATATGTATGGTACAGCGCAGGAGGCGGATAGGCTGCGGGCGGAGAGTTTTGTGAGAAAGTTGGGGGATATGTGCGAGCCGGTGCGCTTTGGGCGGGATACTATGGAAATGGGGATTTAGGTTTTTTTGCCTGTAATGAGCTTGTTGAATGTTCCCACAGATAACGCAGATGAAAGACAGGATTTTGCCCACTAAGGGCACGAAGTTTCACGAAGGAAAATAGAAAAAAAGGGTTAATTATGGATACGTTTAATTATAGGAAGAATTATTTGGTGAGTCCTAATCGGGAAGGTTTGGAGAAGTTTAAGAAGAATGAGCTGATTGAAATTATTGAGACGCTGCGAGGTGATTATCGATCGCTGGATAATGTTTTGCAGATGGAGCGCACTGCTCACGCGGCAGAAATAAAGGAGCGTTTGGCGGTGGAGAATGTTTATAAAATAAACATGCTGATAAAGGCCAAGGAGGTCGGCTTGCCAGTTGATACGCCGATCATTGAAGAGCTTCCGTTTTGATTTCGCCTACGAAGGTTCACGAAGGAATATTTAATAAGGAAATAGATTATGGATACGGTGAAATTTGCATTGGGAGAAATCGTGTACCTCAAGGTGAAAACGGAAGAGGCTGGAATGGTAACGGGGCTGTTGTTTCGACAGACTGGCGTGATCTATATGGTAACGTGGCCGGATCGCAATGAGCAGTATCACCAAGAGATGGAACTTACTACAGAGAAGACCTATTCTCTATCTTACTACGAAATTCTTTAACCACGGAACACACAGAATGCACTGAATTTTTGAATAACTAAACAAATACATAATATGGGAAGAGAAGTTAGAATGGTGCCGGAAAATTGGGAACACCCAAAAAGTGACAAGGGGAATTTTATTCCTCTTTTAGATAACTATGGCAATTTTGAAGAATGCGATAAGGAGTGGATGGAAGGTTGGAGGAAATGGCAGTTGGGTCTTTGTCAGTCCTATGGCTCAGAAATGGAATGGAAGCCGATAAAAAAAGAGTATTTAAATACGAGATACACGGATTACGTTGGAGATAGGCCAAATCCTGATGATTATATGCCAAATTGGCCGGAGTCTGAGAGAACACACCTAATGATGTACGAAAATACATCTGAAGGAACTCCTATTTCGCCTGCATTTAAATCTGCGGAAGAGTTAGCCAGATGGCTAGCTGATAACAAGGCATCAGCCTTTGCAGACATGACAGCAACCTATGAACAATGGTTGTCTACGTGCCAAAGTGGGTCGGCGATAAGCATGGTAATTAGCAATGAAGGAATGAAGTCAGGTGTTGAGGCTCTTGCTTAGGACAGTAATTTATCGGTGAGCATTGCTCGCAGTCCCACGGACCATAAATATATGAATACGAGCGCTCCCTTGCTTTAATAATAAACTTAGAAAGTAAGTTTTATATTTGGTTAGAACAAAAGAGTGAGGGAGCGTTTGGAATATCGAGGAGGAATTATGAAGTATAAATCCGTAAAAATCAGAACAGAGCGCACCTGTCCGGCATGTGACAGGGTGCACGCTAAGGGCTCTCTAATGAAACTCGCGGAGTGGAGAGACCCGAAGTATGACCAATGGGGATTCCAAGACGGAATCGAATATGTGAAGGTGTGGATGTGTGAGGACGTGGACGCCTGTAACGAACGAATCCTCGCGACTTATGATTAACCCCCGCCATGTGGGACGACCGACTAGAACCGAAATATCAATACAATGAGTGGATCACAATCAACTGAAACCAGAGCGGCTAAGGGTCGTTCCAACAATGGCGTTGTTATGCCTGATGGACACCTTCCAGCATTCGACGGTGAGCCAATACTAGCATCATGTAAAAACTGCGGGTGGTGCACAGATCAATCTGATGGATACGAATATGGTCCGCCGTGGTACACCTGCGAAAAAAAGGGGAAAGAGCATATGTCGAACCTCAAGGGATTTCCGTTTAAGACGGCTCAGAAATGCTGTGAACTAGATATAACCTATCTCGTCGATTGGGCAGCTGAGGCAAGGAAGGAATTTGTATAACACGTTGTTATCCATCCTGTGCACAAAAGGAGGAAAAATTTGCCGGGTGGGTGGTGTAAATTTGGCACTATAAACGGGTTGCATTTTGGATGAGTTGCTTTCTTATTGGTGAGCGGTTTGGCGGTTTTGAAGGATAAGTATGGCGAGGAATTTGATCCGAGTGAAGCGGTTGAGGTAAAGCTCTTGGCGGCTCGGTTGAATGTGTGTCCGTGGTATGTGCGGGCTATGGTGATGGCTGGATTGAGTATGCCTTTTGGTAGAGCATCGTATCAGGATGCGTATGATTGGATGGTGGACAACCCGGGCTTCAGCGCTAAAGAGCAGTATAGAAAACGGAAAGAAGAATTGAGAAGAGGGGTCGCCCACAGATAACGCAGATCAAAGACAGGATTTTGAGACTTAGGGGCTTTGTGCTCTGGACGCTGAGCTGAGGGATATGTCCGCAAGAAAAGGATAGCCGCTAACTTGTTAAGTTTCTTTTTTTCATTGCCCACCAAGGACACTAAGATTCACGAAGAAGCTTGAGTTTATATAAATATGAAAATTGGAAAAGTGTTAGACGAGCTAGGTAAAAGATTTCATGGGATTGACCTGCAATGTCGTGATGACTGGAGATGGGGGCACGGTGGAAGATGGAGGGCTCGAACTATAATAAACAGCGACGAAGGCGATGCATACCGCTTAACTGTTTTCGGAGCAACTTCAGAAGAGGCATTACGCAATCTCACTAATCAAGTGAACAAACTTGATGAGGCGAATGAAAGCTTTGGGTAATTTAACTTCGTGAATCTTAGTGTCCTTGATGGGCACATTCGGCGGGCTCAGTGCAGGCATTGCTACACCTTCCAGAAAAGAAAAAGCCGATACGTTATTGTATCGGCTTTTTTTTGACGGTTGAACGCTGGTTAATCTTGTTCGGGGTTTAGAGTGGGTTGGTTTTTGGGGTTCGCAAGGTTTTTGTACTGTTTTTGTGGATATATAGCGTTCTAATTTCATGCCAATTTCTCCTTGGCCAAACTTCGCCTAAAATCGCCAGAGTTCGCCTAATTTGGCCAAACTTTGCCAGAATCGGTTTGTTTGTATTTGGTGTGTGAATGCTGCGTTTTTGCACCAGATGGCAATCACAGCAGCGTATAAGCGGGAATTTATTCGAAAGGTATTTCGGGATGCGGCGGGAGATCCGCCTTCTAACACTGAATTGATTGCGGTGTTGGATGATCTTTCGGATGCGGCTTTGAGTGTAGCTAATAGCAACCGGGGCGCGGGTAAGATTTTGATTGGTTCGAGCTCTCCGGAGGGTAGCGCGAGCTGGCAAGCCCTGGGCAATGTCAAGGGCGGCTTGGATGCGCAGATTGAATTGATCGATGCGGTTCGGTCTCTGATCGGAACTGATAGTGATTTGGATACGATCCTGAATCGCGCGAATGGAATTAAAAGCTTCGGGGTGAGCTTTTCTAAAACGAATCCGTTTAGCTGATGGCGAGGAAATCTAAAAGGAAATCTCGCAAGAAGAGCGTCTCTAATAAGCAGGCAAAGACCTTGCCGGCAGTGAGCAAGCCTGCGGTTACGAATCGCTATGAGGCGGCTTTCCCTTCCAAGAAACGCGGTACTATTGGGAATCGACCGGTATCGGCCCGCAAGGACATAACGCCTTACACGCGTACGGCGGGTATTTCTAAAGGGCGGGCCCTGGAACAGAATTCTGGCTTTGCTCAGATGATTTTGGAGACGGTGTCTAAGTACACTATAGGCACGGGCATTAACCCGATTCCGGCGACTGAGGATGAGGAGTTTAATAAGCGGGCGCTGCAGAGCTGGAATCAGTGGTGCGCGGTGTGTTGCGTGGATTCGCGGGAGCATTTTTATGAGATAGAGGCGAAGCTTGATAATCGTGAGTTCGTGGATGGGGACATCTTTACGCTTCTGGTTACGAATGAGCGTGGCTTGCCGCGGATACAGGTGATCGAGGGTCACATGTGTGGCAGTGTGTATAATCACTCAAAGAAGACGGGCGAGCTTAAAGAGGTAGATGGCATCGAGTACGATGATCGCGGACGGGCTATCAAGTATCGATTCTTTGAGGACTTTAGTGATTCGCTAAACGTATTGGCCGGGAAACGGGCGAAGAGCGTAGGTATCCAGAAGGATGCGGAGTATGTGGTCCACCACGTAACGCAGAAGCGGGCTAGCCAGGGCCGTGGAATTTCCGCCTTCATGGCGGTGCTCAAGGATTTTCAGGATCTCGAGGAGCTGCTGGATGCAGAGATGCAGACGCAAAAGGCGAATGCGAAGTTGCGTGACGTTATCACCAATGAGAACGGCGAGGTAGATCCTGATCCGACTAAGAGTAGGTACAATCTCGAGGAAGATACTGTCACGGTAGGAGAGGACGAGGTTACGCGCCAGAGCTACTATGAAGAGCAGATCGATGCCAAGACGGTGGTGTTGAAGCATGGCGATAAGCATGAGCTGGCTTATGTGAATCGTCCGGGTGGCAATTGGTTGCCGTATGTGAAGCTGAATATGCAGCGCATTTGCGGGGGCTGTGGAGTGAGCTATGACTTGGTAGTCGAGGGCGGCACCAATGGAGTGGCCTTGCGTTTGGCTATGGAGAAGGATGCTCGCTTTTTTGAGAAGCGGGCGGCGCGACGGATTAACGAGTTTCGTCGTATTTATGAATTTGTGATCGGGCGGCATATCGACTTGGGGCTTTTGAAGCTGCCGAGCAAGGGATTTGATTGGAAGCCGGCTACTTGGAGCCCTCCTAGGCAGGCAAAGATTGATGTTGGGCGTGATCCGAAGGCGATCACATCTGGCTTACTGCATGGGTATCGATCTTTGCATGACGTGTGTGGCGAGGTGCAAGTGGATTGGCGCAAGAAGCTTCGCGAGAAAGCGGAGAATATGGCGGAAGCGGCCAAGCTGGCTGCTGAGTTTAGCAAGGATGGAATCGAGATAACGGCAGAGCAAATCTTGGCGCTGGATCCGAACGAGATCAGCGCGAAAGCGGGAGAAGAGGAGAGTTCGCCCACGAAGGGCACGAAGGAGCCCGAAGAGGATTAAGCTTTTTGCCCACAGATAACGCAGATCAAAGACAGGATAATTTATGAAAAAGTCTTGGTATAAAATTAAGAATGCAAAGTCGGATAAAGCGGATGTTTACATTTATGGTGAAATTGGTTGGGAGGTAACGGCCAATAGTTTTGCCAAGGATTTCGCTGAGATCACAGCAAGCTCTGTAGATATTCACATCAATAGCCAAGGCGGCTTTGTGAATGATGGAGTGGCAATCTACACTTTGCTTCGTGGAAGTGGAAAAACCATCAATACGATTATAGATGGAAATGCGTTGTCGATCGCTGCTTATATAGCGATGGCTGGAAGTACGGTCTCTATGGCTCAGGATGGATTCTTCCTGGTTCATAAAGCGTCAGGAGGGACGTATGGAAATTCTGATGAGTTACAAGAAACGATAGAGTTTCTTGAGATGGTGGATACGAATCTTGCGAATCGTTTCGCAGAAAAGACCGGAAAGACTGCAGAGGAGATGTATAACCTCATGAAGGAGGACCGTTTCCTAACGGCGGATGAAGCTAAAGAATTAGGTTTTGTGGATACGATTTTAGATGCTCTGGAAGTGGCTGCGTATTCACCTGCCGTTAATAAATTTCGTAAGCCTGCTGTGGCGAACAGCACGCCTGTAACGGAAATTGAAAAAGAAAAAACAAAGGAGAATAAAATGGATATCAAAGATCTATTAGTGTCCCGAGGCGTTGTCAAAAATTCGGCAAGCGATGCGGATGTGATTACTCAGCTGACTGAATTTATTCAGAATGCTGTTACAAATGAAGCCAAGGCTGTGAAAGCCGATGAGCTTATGAAGGAGGCGGACGAGGAGATTAAAAACCTCAAGGCTGAACGCGACGAGGCTGAAGAGGCTTTGCTTACCCAAAAGGTGAGTAACGCGGTCGAGACGAAGGTGATTAATGAAGACCAGAAGGAATTCTATACCCGATTGCTTAAGGCGGATCCTGAAGCGGCTGAAGCGTTTGCAAACAAGCGTACGGAGCCCGTGGCGCCTACAAAGGGTACGGATGCGGTTAATAACAGCAAGGGCGGCAAGCAGCCATCTGAGATGAGCTATCAAGAGCGCCTGGATAATAAGAGAGCGCAAGGCAAGTAAGGAATCTTTAAAATAGGAGGAAAAAGAAATGGCTAAATATACTATTGGTGATCTTTGGGATCCAGAAATTTGGAAGCAGGCGATGGAAGAGTTGCCGCATACATTTGCTCACTTGATGAATAGTCGGGCATTCACACACGATGATGAATTGCTCGATGATCTTTGTAATGGGCCTGGGGTGGGTGTTATCATGCCTTTCCTTAAGGATATTACGGACCAGAAGGATGCGGCTCAACGTGAAGGCGTTCCGATCGCAAAGCAAGGTGGTGGATCGGGCGTAGCGTATGCGATCTCACTGGAGCGTGAAATTGCGAATTCTTCTACTGCGATGGCGGCTCAGCGTTCTGGAACACAACCGCTTGATCATGTATTGAAATACTTGGTGTTGCGTCGACTGAAGAATCGTCAGGAGACTTTTCTTTCTATGCTTCGGGGTATGTTTGATACTGCGTTGGAGGACAATGTGACGACTGCCTTCAATGAAGCAGGATCGAATCCTTCAGCGGATCAGATGATCGATGAGCATAAGATTATAGATACAGCGGCGTTGACTGGCGAGATTATCACAGAGACGGCGGGCACAAGTGTTTGGATGCACACTCTTATCCGAGCGGCTCTACGTAAACTGGATAAAGATTCTTTCAAAACGGAGTCTACTGATGGGGGGCTTACTATTCCGACTTATAAGGGTATGCCGATTTATGCGAGTGACAAACTTGCTCGAGCAGGCACGACTGATGGTATCGTATTCGACACTTACTTGTTAAAAGATGGCGTTGTACGAGCGGGTGAAAAAGAGCAAGTCGTTGACAAAGTGGATGTGGCTTCTCTCCAGTACGATCCTGACTTTAGTCTAAATGAAGAGTCAGTCAATGACCGTACACGCTTTGCTTATCACGTAGATGGAATGAAGTATAACGGACCTGTTTCTTCTGAAACTCCAGAGGATGCGACTTTGGCAGATGGTTCCAACTGGAGTTTGGAGTATGGTACGGCTGCTCTCGTTGGAGCTCTTTGTATCAAGACTAACGGTTAACCTTGGGGGGTCTAATAATGAGTGAATCAAAAATTAGCGACCAAGAGGCGTTGGAGATCGCAGAACGCGGTCAACGCTTGCTTGAGGAAAAACAGAAAAAGGATCGTGATCGTAATCGCGTATCGACTCTGACTGTAAAGCAAGCGCGTGGTGTTTTGAATACGCAAAACAAGGTGAATCGTCGCCGTAAAGTTGAGGAGATTCTTGGAAATTTCCCACGCGGCACCGATTCCAATGTGATTGATGATATTCGCACCGACTTGGATGATGAGAAGCCAAGCGATTCCGGGGACTCTGAAAACGACAGTGTGTCAGAAAAGACTGATACGCCAGAGACTCCGAAAGAGCTGGATGTTAAAAACGAGAAGGATGAAACTCCAAAAGCTTCTGAGAAGCCAAAGGAGTCTGCTCGTAAGACGGTATCTAAGAAGTAGAACAAGTTTGTTCGTGTAGTTAGTTAAAGGATAATAATGGGGGTGCAGCGGGAGACTTTTGTTGAGTTGTTGACGGTTCACGGGAAACCGATGAGCTTTGGCGACAAGACGGTGGATGTTCTTTTTGGCAAGGCGGATGATCTTGATGTGGATGTCCAATTGTCTGGGGGAGAACGTACGTTGTTTTCCGTTCGCGCCCTTCGTTCTGCTTGGGGGAATAAGGATCCTGAGAGGGATGATTATTTGGTAAACCCTACGAGCAATACGAAGCATAGAATCGTGCACGCGCCGAATGATCAGGTGTCTGATACGCGGGTGTATTTCCTTGTTGGATAAATGGTAAAACTAGAACGCAGTGACTTGAGCTCTAAGGTGACGGGATTGACCCGTGGCTTGAAAGCGTATGTGCAGGCGTCTGGCAAGGATCGGGATGAGGCGCTGCAGAAGCAGGTGCCTAAGTTCAATTTCTTCGTTAAGCGACAGTTGCGGTTGGTTGCTCCGAGCAAGGAGGATATTTCGCTGCAAGCGTTGTCGGCTCAACAAAAACGCGGTTCTCGAAAGGGAGCGGGCAAGGTAATTGCGGAAGCGTCTACTACGGACTTGGCTAGCGGGGCGGTATTGGGGCTTAAAATACGTCCTACTGTGGTTGCTGAGGCTCGAGTGAAGTTTGGACAAGCGTCTCCTTTGCAAGGGACACGATCGTTCTCTAAACGGGCAAATACGGCTCGAGCGTTTCACAATAAGCATTCCGGAAGTAAGACGAAGAAGGTGCGGCGTTATGGCACAGTGAAGCGGGGTGGCAAGGATTTGAGTATTTCTGCTTGGATGATTTCGCGAGAGATCGCGGTACGTCGTAGCGGGCGAATGTACTTGGCTCATGGTTTTGGGTTTAAGGGTTTCAAGGCTTCTGACAAACCGACGAACAAGAAGATTGTGCAGAAGGATAAGTTTAACCGGTTCGCGTCGAAACTAGAGGCGCGTTTTGGGAAAACGGAAAGTAGTGTACGCATAGTAGACAGTATACCTGGAACGGTGACGGTGGATAAGCGTAGGCGAATTATAACGACGGGTGTGAATCAGGTGAGGGCGGATATTACGACTTACCTTGCGCGTAAGTTGTTGAACAATACGAAGCGTATTCGAAGTGGACGCGCTTTGAGGTGATTTTTTTTAGAAAGAGGAGATAGATATGAGAAGGCGAATTTATCATTACAGTTTGGCCACAGATCAACAAGAGGTTGCGATTGGCAATGGGGATGACGTGGGCGACAACGACTTTGTCGAAATAAAAGGAGAGCACAAGGGCGGTAAGGTGACGCTAGACAGCACTGGCGCGATGACGGTGGTTGTTGAAATCTTGGACGGTCAGGGACGGACAATACCGCAGTACGAAGTTGTTTTTACGTCGGCGGATCAACAAACAATCGACCTAGAGGAAATCCCGTTTAGCCATATCCGCGTGAATGTGACTGCTCACACGGATGGAGCTCTCTGGGCAACGTATCAGGAATTTTGAGGTTATGAGCACGACTTTAACGAGCAAGGTGGTTAAGCCGTATGCCAATTCGGTGAATGAAAATGCCGATCCAGCGTCCCGCGAATGGGCAGACCTTTTATCCCCGATGGGATGGGCTGTTCTGGCGGGTTGGAGCGATGGCCAATCTATGGATGACGCATTGGGAAATGGGCCAACACTTAGCAATGGCGGAAGCGTATCGACAGAATCCGAGGACATGGTATTGACTTATGAGGGCATCGATGGAGTCTCTTATGTTGCCAACGGAACTAATCAATTTGCAGAGGCTCCCAGCGACCCAATCTTTGGTGTTGGCGCGGGCGAGAGTGCCACATATGCGTGGTTGGGCACAACCGACAAAGTCACGGACGTGAGCGGTATTTACCAGCGGTTATTGGCAACCGGTGATGAGACCGGCGATGATGGTGCTTCAATTTACATTACTCCGGCATCTGGAGTATTAACATTCGCAATCGCCAATGGATCATCACGGAGCTCCGTAAACTTATCCCACGATTATTCATTTTCGAGAATTTTGGCGCTGCTGGAAGTGACACCAACCACATTAACCGCCAAGGTTCTTAGAGATGGAGTTTGGACGTCTAGCTCCGTTGCTAATAATTTATCTACTGTCCCGCAAAACGCCCTACGTGTTATGGATGCGCGTGGTGGCAACCGTAATCTAATAGGTAAATTTGATGGAGCATTTGTAACTCCGAGCATACTGCCAACCAGCGAGTGGGAAATAGTAGTATCTAAAGCGTACCGTCAAAACGGAAAGGGTGTTTTTTTTTGAAACTCTACGTTGATGCACTAAATGGCGACGATGCTGCGGATGGGCGATCTGAAGCGACCGCGTGGCAGTCGTTGGCTAAATTGAATTCCACTGAGCTACGAGGTGGGGAACAGATCAATTTAGCTAGAGATTCGGTGTGGACAGAGCAACTAAAGCCGCTGGCCGCGCGGACTCGCAGCAGTCGTATCGAAATTTTACCATACGGATCTGGCAATAAACCAATTATAGACGGAGTAGGAAGCGATGCAGCGATTTTACTGCATAATATTGACCGGATTACCGTGAGAGGTCTCGGCGTGCGGAACATTGGACCATCTGGCAATAGTCCTCGAAGCGGAATCCTATTAACTCTCAGCGACTTTGGAACTGCCCGAGATATTGAAATAATTGATAATGAGATAGAACAAGTTAATGGCTCGCTCCAGCGTTTTAACGGACTTAATGCGGGCATCGCTTATTACAATAAATCAGGGACAAGCAGAGTATCCGCGTTTGCCGGGCTTAAAATTCGGAAAAACAAAATTATTGGAACCGATCGCGACGGCATAAAGGGGCGATCTGACTACTGGCAGCGAAATAATTGGTATCCTAATACGGGCGTTGAAATTAGCGACAATTATTTGGAGGACATTGCCGGGGATGGAATTGTAACATATGGATGTATTGGGGCGGTAATCGAACGTAATCGTATAAACGGAGCTCGTACGCGGGTCGTCGATGAGACTGCAGTTGGTATTTGGCCGTGGAGTTGCGACGACACTATCGTAAGATTCAATGAGGTCTCAGGAGTGACTGGGCAATTGGACGGTCAACCGATTGATGCGGACTACAACTGTATCAACACTATTTTTGAAGACAACTATACGCATGATAATGATGGAGGATTTATACTGATTACAAATGCCTACCTTCCAAATGATGAAAATGTTGGCAATCAGAGCGCGATATTCCGCCGAAACATTAGTGTTAACGACGGCATCCCTAACAATGTAGACGGTAAAGGATCGAGCATTATACTATCAGGGCAAATCGATGGAGCCAGTATCATCGATAATATAATCTATCGCGATACGAATGAAGCGATACATATCGTATTTGTCTGGGGGACAGAAGAAATTGGTAGGGCCACAAATGTGCGGGTCTCTGACAATACTATAATCTTCAATGATGCTAACATCGGGCAGTACGATACTGCGCGAGCAAACAGTGTTGTAATTGAGGATAATAATTATGTCTACGCCAGCGATCCAAATCGCGCTACGGCTCTGCAGCTTATGAATACACAGATAGAGTTAATACAAGCGTTGGTCGCATCAAACTAAATTATCATGAAAAACTTAATACTAATCACGCTAATCGCCCTGAGCGCTTACTCGGGCTTTGGGGCGGATTCGATAAAACTTTCGTGGCAGGATAATTCGGACAATGAGGACGGGTTTATCGTTGAGCGGTCGGTGGATGGCGTGGTGTTTGAGGAGTACGATCTTGTAGACGTAAACGTGAGCGAGTATGAAGATACCGTAATATCCCCGAAAACAGAGTATTGGTATCGAATCGCTGCGTACAACGACATTGGCAAGAGTGACTACACAAATACGGTTAACGTGGTGACCCGCCCGTACTCCGATGCGGACGAGGTGCAGACTGTGCCGATTGCTCCGAGCAATTTGCAAATACGGTATGGTACGGTGTTTTTGACTCAGGGATATGATTCGGATGGTGCTACTGATTATCGAGTTTTTGAAGATCGAGAGGTTTTTCAAAGGGAGTCCGGCGTCGTATCGATTGGGTTTCGCCTCGATGTGTTGGATAGTAAAATGTGTTTGTATTCACGCGATGCTAGCGAGTTTGGAGCAGGTGGTCACAATACTGTTTGGGTGATGGAGGATGGGTCTCTGGATGTACGCTTCCAATCGGACGAGGCTAGTTTTGAGGTGGTTTCTGATCCTGGCCTGATCGTAGCTGGGTCGAGCCACTGGGTTGAGGTTAGCTTTGGATCGTCGGGCTTTTATGCATACGTGGATGGCGTGCAGGTGATCGCAAACGATCAACCTGTGAGCTGGCTGAGCAACAATGAGCCCCTGACGATTGGGGCTTCGCAGATGCAGAGCTCTGAAGGTAAAGCGGATAACTTGGAGGATTTTTTTCGGGGGGAGATATTTCTCTTCCTGATCGAGGCGGTGGAATGATGACATTGGATACAAAGAAATCCATTTTGCGGAGCATATCTCGCAAGTACGGCAGAATTGCGAACAGCCTGGGGCATAGCTCTGTGGATGCAGACGACTTCTTTTTTATTGGGTTGGGTTACGTGCTAAACGATACTGGGATTGGGCTGCGAAAAGCGAAATGTCGCATGATAGACCAGTTGCGCAAAACCGTAGGTGATCGGCGATATGGACCCTATCGGGTCAACGTGCCGGGAGACAGTCTCGCAGAAATATCTTATCCGAATTCTAGTAGATACGACGACGCGAAGGAAATGGTTTTAGACATAGCGGAGGACGTGTTGACGAATAAACAGCTATACGTAGTCAACGCATTATTACAGGGACGCACATTAACTGAAATCGGCAATGAGTTGGGCACGACTACGCAGAATATCTGCAATGTAAGCAAGTCGGCAATCCGGCGGATTCGGCATCGACTTGGAGTACGCGAAGTAAACGGAGAATTAAATTAGAAATTATGACGAATCCACTGAAAGATAAGGACGGTAAGACAGGACTACTGCGTTGTAGTGTGGTGGTTGTGTTGTTGTGTGTAATGACAGTTTGGGTGCGTACTAGCTGGGTGAATAATGAAATGACGCCTTTGAGTCTTGAGGATGTGATTTTGATACTGGGGGTATTGGGGGCCAAGACGGTGCAGACGGTTAAGGACTAATTGCCCACTAAGGACACAAAGTGACACGAAGGGAATTTATATGGATGATTTAACTACAATGGGGATTTCTGGGTCTTTGGGCTTTTTGTTTCGGCATATTACAGAGCTGAGAAACGATAATCGTAGGAATTCTCAGGAGAATCAAAAATCTCATGAGGAGAGTAAAGACGCAGCGGCGAAGCGTGTCGGCGGAACAATGATGCGTCGCTGGATTTATGCCTTGGTGGCGTTTGCTTTTATCTCGGTGATAATCGCAGGGTTCTTTAAGTATCCTGTTGTTTTAGAGCATCAACTTGATCGTAATTTTTTGGGAATCATTCATTGGGAAAAAATAAAATATGTAACAGTGAATGGCGTGGTGATGCTTAAAGAAAACCGACAGGCGTTTTTATCTCTAATTAGTTTTTATCTCGGGCAAGGAGTTAAGTAGAAGCATAAGTAAGTATGGTGAATAAGAATACAATTGGGGTTTTAGCGTCGTGGGTGAGTTTAGTGACTTTGCCGGTTTTGTTGGCTCTTTGCTCATGGGCATTGCTGCAAATCGTAAGTCACGGGGAGCGAATCACACGCTTAGAAGCTTTGCTTAATGTAGAACCTTTGGTGACTCGTCGGGAATTTCGTCATGAGTTGGATAGAGTAAGCTCTTCAATCCGTGATCACGAAGACCGGATACGGAAAGGAGGGATGTAAGAATGACTGATTTGAATGAAATCCAGCCTACCGCGATTGAGCTTTTGAATGGGAGCGCTTATTTCTCTGACTTGGGCATGACTTTTAATGAGTCGATCTTTGCTCGTTCGGAAAATGTGGGTGCGATTCCTTCTGAAATGGAGGGGGTTTTGAATTCGAAGGGCGTGTATGGCTCTGTACTGGTTCCGAATGGGGGTGTGAGCGAGCAGGCTGTATCGGGCGTAGCGGACATGAGATTTGTGCTTGGAGTAGCTATTTTTGAAAATCCTAAGACGAATCGGGATGGGAATGACGGATACAAGGCGATGCCGATGGATTTAGTGCAAGAAACGATCGTGGCGGTAAAGGAGCACTCTAATTTTAAGTTGCTGGAGGGAGAATTTTATAAGACGCGCTGGGATGATGGTCTGAGCGTATGGGTATACGAAGTATTTTTTATGGTGGATGTGTTGCTTTGACGGGGCGCATTTCACGGGAAGTTTAGGACGCTGGCTAATCTCCAAATAGATAAAAAAGGAGTTAGCAAAAAATGGCATTACCAACTAAAGCAAACGTAGCTGCGGATACGTTTAAACCAGTACATATGTGGGCGGTTATAACGCCTGATGGTGGTTCGGCGATCGAGGCCAAACCAAAAAAAATGACGCGTAATTTTTCTATCAGTACGATTGATAGAAAGGTTCCACAAGGGGATTTCCTAGTTGCAGATGTGACATTCCCAACAACCAAGGAAGATTCGTTCACCTTGGAATTTGAGGAATTTAACCAAGATGTATATGATTTGGCATTTGGTGGAAGTTTCACGGTGGGAACGTGTCAAATCTTCGCTACGGATCCACGGGATGCGGCTGGAGATGTGAAATACAAAACGGATGTATTCCCTTGTCAGGTTTTACCGGAATCTGGTGAGAGCTTGGACGCGGAAGCATTATCTGGATTTTCGATCAAAGTCGTACCTGGAACCAATGCGGTTGTAACCTGGAATGGACTTGCTTAATGAGCGAGGGGGTAGATAGCGATCTGCTCGAGCGTATTGAGAAACGCCGGAACCTTCTACAGCATGAGGAGGTTTCGGTGGAGTACCTGGATGGAGAGAGGGAGACTGTGACTGTGTGGCAATTGCCGATACGGGTAGTGGAGTCTCAGGCTTTCCAGGCTAACTGGCATTTGGAGTCTTATCTTTTGTGGGTAGCTACTAAGCTGAAAGGTGGCGTGGCAGCTCCGGAGGAGTGGGGCGATGGGCTTACGGGGGATAGTCATGATAGGGTGGTGGATCTCGCGCGAGAGCTGAACCGCCCGTCCTGGCTCCGGAGGAACCTTCGAAGGGTGAGATGGTTGACGGACATTGGGTTCCTCGACGCAAAATCTGCTTCTTCGACTGGATCCTCGACGCCGCCGGAGAGTTAGGACGCGAGATTGAAGAGATCAGGGATATGTCCCTGCAGCACGTAAAGATGCGGCTTAGGAGCGTGGATCGCCTACGGGCAAGACGCGAGTTGGAGAGATTGAATACGCTGGTCCGTATCCAAGATGCGGTAAATGACGGGAAGAAGGGCAATAAGAAACTAATGAAGTATGCCAAGAAATTGGAAAAGAACGCGGGATGGGGTCTTGCACCTGAGCAGGAACGAGAAGAGGCAGCGGTGAACGCGGTCGATTTCATCGAAAGCATGAAAAAAGCCGAGAAACGCAAGGCGATGGCTGAGCGGACGGGCAAGTAGAGATGGCTGATAAGAAGGAGATAGTCGATATCCTGCTGAAGATCCGAGAGGATCAGGCGGAGCGTAAGCGTTTGTTGAATGGTTTCATCGAAATGCAGACGCAGGTGAACAAGCTGCAGGGCTCGCTGGAGAAGACGCTGAATAACCAATATGGGGGCGGTCTGGTAAAGGGTTTGTTGACGGCTACGGGTATTACTGTGGGACTGAATGAGGCGTTCCAGGCGACGAAGCGTTTTGTAGAGCGTGGTATCGATTTCTCGGCTACTATTGAGCAAAACCAGGTAGCGTTTGAAACGTTGCTAGGTGGAGCGGATGAAGCGCAAACGCGGGTTGCGGAGTTGGTAGACTTTGCGGCGGTGACGCCGTTCCGTTTTGCGGGTGTAGTGGATGCAAACCGACAGTTGCAAGTTTTGACGGATGGGGCTTTGGCAACGACGGATGGCTTGCGTATTGTGGGTGATGCAGCGGCGGCTACGGGGCGCGACTTTAGCCAAGTGGCGTTTTGGGTGGGTCGTGTGTATGCGGGTCTTAAGAGTGGCGAACCGATTGGTGAGGCGACGCTTCGCTTGATTGAGATGGGTCTAATATCGGGCGAGACATCGCGCGAGTTGCAACGACTGGCGACGAGCTCGCACTCTGCGGATGATGCGTTCCAGATAATCGAGCGTACCTTTGAAAATACGTCTGGTGCGATGGAGAAGCAGAGTCGTACGTTTAAGGGCTTGAGCGCTACGGTAGCGGACACGCTTGATGTGATGGCGAGCGATTTGACGCGACCGATATTTGACCACCTCAAGAACACAATGGAGGAAGTGCTTGAGCTGATTGGGGCGTTGCCTTCTGAGGTAGAGGTAGCTCGCAAGAAGTTGCGTTCTATTGGTGGTGACGTAGTGAGCTCGATCGATAACCTTACGAATGCAGAGGATCTGCCAAAGACACTGGAAGAGGTGAGCCGGCAGATGGATATTGCTCGCAAGAAGGCGAACTCGTTGGAGTTGGCTTTGAGAAGTTCTTTGGAGGTGAAGGGGTTCCAGCCTACTGGCAATGAGCAGACATCGCTAGCCGGCGATATCGCTCGTGGAGCGGGTAATGCTGCTATAGCGACGGGCGATGCGCTTAAGAGTTTGGTGGGTGTAGACAGTAGTCCGTACTCTGATGAATCTATAGAGCGAACGCGTGAGATAACGAAGAATTTGCGGGCGGTTAAAAGCGCCTTGGCTGAGTTGGAATTTCGTGAGGAGCAGTTGCAGGGGCTGCTTGGTCCTAGAACTCAGGAGAGAATCGATGCGTTGGAGGAGCGTATTCAACGGTTGAATGAGACGGGTCAACGTAGGCTGAGTATTGGCAGCAAGGCGGAACTGGTACGGGCGGATGCGACTACTGGTCTTTTGAAAACGGAAGAGAATCGATTGAGAGTGGCTGAAGAGCAGCTCCGAATCGTCCGGGAAGGGATTACGACCAAGATTGAAGAAAACGCGTTGGCTAAAGAGGAGGAAACGCGCCTGAATACGGCGAAGACGCGTAATAGTGAACTGCTTGAGGGGTCTCAAAAGATAATCGAAGCGGCGGTAAAGGCTGCGGATGCGTATGAATTGCAGAATGGCTCCTTGGAAGAGCAGCAGGGTCGATTGCAGGAGCGTTTGACTTTGCTTGGGCTTGAGCAGGAAACCGAGCTTGAGAATTTGAAGCTTTTGGGTGAGCAGGCTGCTATCGATGAATCGAATGCTGAATTCACGGTAAAGCGTCTTGATTTGGTGAAGCAAATTGAAGCGGTAGCTGGACGTATCCAGCGACGTGATTCGCAGGCGGCGGATAAAGCGAAGAGCGACTCCGAAAAAATCGCAAGGGAAGAGAAGAGGCTTGAACGTGAACGGCTGCGGGCGCAGAGGGAGAATTTTGATACACAAGAGTTGAGCTTGCGATTGGTGATCGACCGTATCCAGCACGAGAGGCAATTGCTGGAGTTGAATGGTGTGACTGCGGATGAGCGTAGGAAGCAAGGAGAGTTGCTTGAAGCGGAACAATTGGCCCTAGCGAAGATAATTGCTTTAAAGAGGGAGGAGCTTTCTTTGGCATCGACTCCGCGCGAGAAGGTAACGATCGAGACGGAAATCCAAAACCTGGAACAGGAGAGTGTGATAAATGAGCGTAGCAATGAAGTGACTACGCGGGCGCAGGAAAGTCAGGAGGCGTTTGATACGCGGGGTGACCCGGATGTGAGTTTTCAGAATTTGGGCGAGGCGCGGTTGGCGGCTTTGCAAGACTATGTGACGCAGGCGGGGACGTTGAATGATAATTTTTACCAGTCGCTTCTGGAGATAAATAACACTCTGGAAAGCAGTATTGCGGAATCGATCGAGGGGTTGATCTTGGGTACGGAGTCTTGGGGGGAGGCGTTGCAGAATATCGCTGCGACTTTTGGGACGAGTATTGTACAGAGTATTGCTCAAATGGCGGCGAAGTGGATAACCTCGCGCATTGCGATGGCGGCGGTGGATAACACGCTGCGAGCGCAATCTACGGCTGCAAGCGCAGCGGAAGCGGGGACATTAACGGCTACTTGGGCGGCTCCGGCGGCTCTAGCTTCTGTAGGATCTTATGGGTCTGCGTTGGCGTTTATCCCATTGATGTTGGCTGCTGTTGCGGGTGCTGTTGCTGCGTTTGAGACGGGTGGTGGAATCGATGGGGGCGAGCAATTGATTCGGGTGAACGAGAAGGGGCGTGAGTTTGTGATAAACAACCCGACTTTAATCCGGTTTGGCGAGCAGGTGTTCAAAGATATGCAGAGTGGTAAGATAACGCCGCAAAACTTGGCGGAAGCGGGTGTTTCTAGCGGGGGGACGAGCTTTGCTAGTAGTTCGCCTAGGCTTTCTCAGAGCTCGGCAGAGGGCTCGAGTGCCAATAATGGTACCGGGGCGAATGAGGCGGCTCAGTCTGAAGGAGTTGCTGCCAATGTAAACGTTGGCGTTTTCGGTACAAAGGAAGAAACGATGAATTGGCTAAAGGGACAGGAAGGCGAGAAGGTAATTGTGGATACGTTTAATCGTAACTCGGAGGTACTAAGCAAAGAATAGTATGGCGAATGTTTTTGATATAGATGTTGGTGGTTTCCAAGCGAAGGCGTTGATTTTCCTAGCGGACTGGAAAAATTCCGGACCTAAGATTCAGCACAGGCGTGAATCGCAGATAAAGGAAGGAGACAGCGGAAAGGAGCGTAGGAAGAATTCAGATGCATCGATGCTGCTTACGCAGTACTATGACTTGCTAATGAATGAGGATCAGGCGGAAGAGATGCGCCAGTTGATTGGCGAGGTGGCAGAGGATCCTGATTTAAAAATAGCGGTGCCGATAATGGCAGATGCGTGGAAAGTGGATGATTTTGAATCCAATCGAATTTACGATGCTGAGTATATAATAAATTTCGACGAAGATTTGGGCTGCGACGTATATCATAAAGATGATACGTTGCCTAGTCCGTTGCAATACACGCTTATAGCTCCTTTGATGTTTGGCACGTTTGTCGTCGAACCAAGAGTAAAGCCGGTAAATGGAAAATCGGGGAAATGTCGATTGAGCGTGGTGGAGGATAGTCCTTATACTCATCGCATTGAATGGGTGGATGCGGGTGTCGGCGGAGATTGGCCAGTGAGTTTAGTTCCTGATTGGACCTCTGAGATTACGGAAGTTTCGAAGAATGGAATTCGCAGAACAAGCCTAGGCGCGATGCGAGAGAAGATGACGGACGGTCATGAGTACGCTCCCCGTTATGAACGGACTGGAAAGTTCCTGATGGATCGTGATCAAATGAAAAAGCTTTTGAGCTTTTGGAACGAGAAAAAGGGGCGCAATAAGAGTTTTGATGCTCCGCTTTGGTTTGATCCAGGGCTGCCTACAGAGGAGGCTCCGCATGGATATATAAGCCGGTTTAATTCTGAAAACCTGATTTTTGAATTTAGAACTAGATCTGCCGCGAATTGCGGTGTCCAGTTGGCAACGCTGCCTTGGGAAGGGGAAGGCAGTGAAGAGTTTGAACTGGATGAAGAGGTGGTCTTGTTTAAATTCACATACAAGAGTCCTACGCCCTATGTTTGGTTGTATACAAACTATGAGCACGATATCGTAAACTCTGAGGGCACGTGGGAGAAGGCTCCCTTTGAGTTGAACGACAGGATTATAAGTAATATAAAGCTGCAGATTCGAAATTTTAACTTGAGCTCCCATAGGTTCGAGGGAAATCCCCTCGAATTATTCATGCCGCATGGGGCTGACGCGGACATGGGTATAGAGGTTTTTACGGCTCCCTATAATGATTTAGATAACATGACCTTGCAACTACGTGGGGAGGTGGATCCAAATAGTGTTGAGAGTGAGGGGCGTAGCATTAATGCGGAGTGTTCTCCTTTGGCTAATTTTCTAAATTCTCCATTTCCCAATTTTTACGTTAGCGTTAAGTGCAATTGGAATTTGTTTTCTAGTCAGTGCGGGGTGAATAAGGCTGATTTTTTGAGGGAGGGCACGATTTCCAGCATCACGGATACTGAGATTGTTGTCGCTCCTGTGCCTTTAAGTGGGGGAGTTCTCACGTACTCGAATGAGGATTACTATGGTGGAGGGTACTTGTGGATTGGAGACGGATTGACTTATGAACGGAGGGAGATCTTGAGCTCTTCTGAATCGTCTGGAGATCAATACCTGAACATAGAACGGCCATTGCGTTTCCACGGCGTAGGCGATACGGTTTACTACCTGCCAGGATGCGACAAGACCGCTACGCAATGCAGGGATAAGTTTAATAATTTTGCGAATTGCAGCGCGTTTGAGTTCTTCCCAATCGAGGGACCGACAAACGAGCCGCTTGATGGTCCTTCTGGGACAAAGAAATAGTGGGGGTATTTTTAAACATGGCTATGTATTTTGGAAATGAGGAAAGCAGGGAGCGCTTACTGCTTGAGGGGCGTTCGTGGCTTGGTACTCCATTTTTTAAAAGGTCCAAAGCAAAGGGGGTTGGAGGTGGTGTTGATTGCGTGAATCTGGCGCAAATAATATATTACAACATTGGGGTCATTGATGAAATAAAGGATATGCCTGAATATAATCTTGATTGGCATTTTCATCAAGAGGATAGCTTATTGGAGAGGATTTTTAAAGAAATGTATCCAAATGAATTTGTCGAAATTGATATTTCTGATGGATTAATGGTCGGAGACTTGATGCTTTTTAATCCTATGGGGGCGTGTATTCATCATTGCGGTATACTATATAGAGATAATTGGGTACTGCATGCGATGGTTGAAAGAGGGGTCATTGAGACACATATAAGTACAAGTGAGAGGGCTTTTACATTGGAAAAAGTCTTTAGACCAATTAAGTTATGAGCGCCTCGACAAAACCAGTAACAGAAACAGAGGAGCCTGAATTGTTTGGAGTTGAGGCGGATAGCACCGTATCGGCTCAGGAAAACATTCCGCTGCCTTGGTTCATTGGGCAGGCTCGATTGCCTTTAAGGTATATCACAGATGTTTTTTATCGATACACTAAGTCTTCTAGCAGTGGCGGAGGAAAAGGAAAGTCTGGTGGGGCGCGAACATTGAATTACGGCTCTTTTGCTGCAGTGTTTGGGGTTGGTCCGATTGATAAGATAAGCACGATCCTGTTTAATAACCGAATCGTTTGGTCTGGTTCGATTAGTAGGGATGAGTCGAACCCTGTTTATGCAGATATTTCTACGGCTGATGGGAATTTTCGAATTTATTGGGGAACCGCGGCGCAGGAGAAGGATACTGTGCTTTTTGATAACTTAGAAGTGGATGAAGGTATGGAGTTTCCTCCATATAAAAACATCCCTTACTTGGTTTGCACTAAGGTTGCTTTTGGAACGGGGCTTAGACCGGAAAACATTGAAGTTCTTGTATGGAGAGCTCCGCATGCCGCCCCTGATTCGCTAGTCAAGAACTTAAGCTGGGAGGGTGGAAATGCCGTATCTGGTGTATCGGAAATATTGCTTAGTCCAATCTTTGGGGCTGGCATGAGCGAAGGCGATATAATCGATTTGGATAGCTGGGAGGATGCTTCAAGCAACACAGTTTATGCGGAAGCTTACGCGACGGACAGCAACCCGAGCCATGTTGCACTCTATGGTCATATCTCTCCAAAGTTCACGCGAGTGACGACTTTTAAGCGGGCGATTTTGGATATTTTTAGTTACATAGACGCCTTCCTGAGTGTTCGTGAAGGGCGGTTCCACGTAGGTATCGTGAGACACGATGGGAGTCCTCATACGGGGTTGTCTGAGTTGACGCATCATGAGTTTACGAGCACGCCTAGGGTGGGAGCTGTTGAAAAGGACAATGTATCAAGAATAGTGACGAGCTACTATGATGCTGAACTGAAGTTCAAAAAGTCTATATCGGTAGGCGAATTGTCTAGTGAGTATGAGCGAAGTGATGGAAAACGTAAGACTCTGAAGCTTGAATTGGATCATTTTGTGACGTCTTGGCAGTCGGAACGTTACTCAAAAAAAGCAGCTCTCATCCAAAAACTGCGTATAAACGAAATTACGGGGCGCGTTTTCTCGGATGCCCTTCAAGGAAGGACTATAGGAGACTTTGTTACTATAAATCTGCCAGCTAGCGAACTGAATGTGGATTGCTTTATATCGCGAGTGGAGCGACGTATAGGCGATGTGGATATGCTGGTGACTTTAACGCAGGATTTTAGCAGTATTCCGAAGCCATATGTTGAACCGCATAATTTGCGGCCGTCTATCAATATTGATACTCCAACTCCAATATTGAACTACAAGTTGATGCAAGTGGTTTATTTTGCGACAATGACGCGGCCACAGGTTTTTTTATTGGCAGAAAAACCGCAATCCGATGCGATTGGATTCAATGTTCACTATAGTGATGACGACACGACTTTTGATGAGATCGGAAACCAGGAAGTATACTCGTTGCGAGGGTCGGTCGTGAATGTGGTTGCTGATACTGACACGACTGTGAGAGTGAATGCGTCTGGGTTTGATATCAATATTCTGCAGAGTCGGAGTGGATCCAGCCAAAAGGCTGATGATCTAATACTTGTAATTGAAAATGAGATACTTAGTGTCGGGGATGTTGTAGCACTGGGGAATGATGAGTATGATGTAAGCGTATTGCGAGGGCGGCAGAACACGGGTGCGGCTAACCATAGTATTGCTGATGAGGTGTGGATTGCTTTCAGGCCAAATTTGACAGTGATCGACTACACGGGGTTTCCTGATGGAGATGAAGACGGATATTTTAAACTTCAGCCATACAGCTTTCGAGGTCCGTCGAGCCTAGCGGAGGCGACGAGCTTTGTGCATACATTCTTAGATACTGTCCTTGAATCAGCACAGAATGTGACGATTGAAAGTGGAAGCGAGTGGCTGACTCGGCACAATTCAAGTGTCTTAAGCGGCGCGTATGTGACTTGGGATGAATCTATTGACCCGGTGAGGAGCGGTTGGGAAGTTCAATGGGCAAAAACGGCGGATGTTGGCTTGGATATTTGGTCGAGCGTATTTACGCAAACACCTGGAATATTAATAAACCCTGTTTCTGATAGAGTAGACTATACGTTTCGAATCAGACCACTGGCTTTTGGAGAATTTGAATACAATTGGGTCTCGGAAACTCACACGATTATAGGTAAAACGTCTCGGCCTGCGAATCCAACAAACTTGAAAGTTACTCCGATCGTAGGGGGCTTGAATGTGACGTTTACGCCTGCTCCGGACTTGGATTTGAATTACACATGGTTGCAAATTCAGACTTCGCCTAACTTTAGTTTCTTTGCTGGGTACCTAACTGCCGTATATGGTAGCAGTCATACATACCACGGATTGAGCCCCGACAATACGTATTATATATGGGCTACTAGTATAGATACGAGTGGCAATCCTGCTAGTGGTTTTATTGGGTCTGTATCTGGAAAACCAGAGGCTCAAGCAGTTGGAGTTATTGAGAAGTTTGCCGCCATCAAACCGAAAAGTGAGTTCTCATCGATTGCAGCAGGGGCATACGAAGAGATCGAGGTGGATATGCCGGGGGCACAGGTGGGCGATATTGTGAAGGCGACTTCGCGTAATGCTTTGATTCCGCATAATCTGCGTGTTGAAGAAGTGGCGACGGTTGATAAGGTCATCATTTATATAAAAAATGAAGGCACTGCCGTGTTTGATGCGTTTGACTTAGAGTTCGATGGAACATGGACACCGGGCGATGGAATTAATACCGGAGCGCCGGAAGAGCCTATTCCGGATGTGGAAGGGGAAGCGCAGTATGGATGGTTGGATTTGTCGGCGGGCACAGAGGAGTCTTTAGGCTACGTTCACACAACATCCGAATGGTTGGATTTGTCGGCGGGTACAGAGGAAACGGGAGATAGTTAACAAAGGAGATTTATACAATGCCGTATCAAAATGGGAATCGAGAATTGGTTGGAAACGGGGCTGGGTGGGCTCGCTATAGTAAGGCGCTTCAAAGTGCTCCAGCTGGAACGAATCAGGCGATTTATATAATGCAGGGATGGTTTGACACGTATGCTACTGGCGTGACCGATAATGTGAATTGGAAAAATGGCCAATGCTTTGGACTATGCTTTAATTCAATATTTCCGGTCGCGGGCTATGGAGAAGATAGTTTATTTAAAGATTTTTTTGGACCCTATGGATTGGCGCACTCCTCGGGTTTAGGGAGCGATAATGCAGAAATCAATGTGACTTCGGATGGTAGGTGGGCTACGATGGACGCCTCTTATGGGTATTCGCTTGGTACTGGCGTGGATGATCCATCTAACTACAGTAGCAGCGATGTGGATGTTACTAATGGTGGCGGATACAACTATAATTCATCAGATATTCAACGGGCGGGCTTTGCGGCGAATCCATCCGATGGTGCGAATACAGTAATTGTAATACAGGTGTATCAGGGCACAGCTCCAAGGGATGTGAAATACAATATTTGGAGATGTGATACGGGGGTTGATTTGAGTAGTTTTGATTTAGGTACAGATTTAGATCCTAATGATCCTGGAGCAGCCATTCCAAAGTCATACAACTGGTTTACCGAGCTCCCCTTGGCGACCGAAGGAGATACAGACAACAATTGGTTAGATCCTGTTTCTGGTGATGTGCGTTTTCCTACTCATTTCATGTCTGTATACGCTATGGCTAGTCAGAAGTTGGTCATTCACAGGGTGGGAGTGCATTACAGCGAGTTGACAATATCGTAACTTAACTCAATTTGGAAAAACTTTCCACGATTTTGAGAAGTCGAGCATCGATGAGGTGTTCGGCTTTTTTATTTTTGTTGGGGACGGTTGAGCGAAGGCTCTAAAAACATATTGTCTCTAAGCCGCCTTGGGGCAGGAAATTGGAGGGTGTTGAGCCTAAATTTGGGATTGGGAAATTTTGGGCTTTTTTACATTTTACATCTGTAAACCGTATTAGGGTAAAAACTACGGGTCAACGTGTCACAAAAAAGCTGATACTAGGCAAATATTTCCTAGTATCGGAAAAATAGCGACAAAAAAGCGAAAAAACTTGTTTCGTGGTGTAAATATGGAACCATTGAAGACGTTCTAAATAAAAGCGCCGCCACGGTGGAGGCGCTACAAATCGATTACACAAAAAGGAAAATATAAAAATGAATACAAAAGAATATGGCCTAGATAGGGTTGATGATATCCGCGAACACATTGACGCCGGAACAATAAGCGCCAGCGAATTGAAAAACGAGTTCGGCGCGTACATGAGCTCTAGAGAGTCTATTATAGCAGATTTAAACAAGATGACTAAAAAAGTTTTAATTCGCCGCGCTGGCTATGGCTCGAGGCTAAGCGATAAAAAAGAAAGTTTAGTTGCAAGCGTTTTGCATCGCTTGGATATGGGTTTTGTGCCTGGTAGCGGCATTACTTACGGCATGGGGGCGGGATCATGGGAAAATGCAGTAATTGAAAAGGTTGCGACTTGGACCGATGATAAAATCATTGATCACGCGAACGCTATAAAAGAGCGAAGAGAAGCGTTTTTGCAATCGGTCGAAAATCCGCAAACAATAGCGGATTTTGAAAAGAGTATTGAATACAGGGGGGCGCGAAATTTAAACGATCAAGACCGCGCTGAACTCAAAACGGTAAAAGCGGAAAATATAGAGCAATGGGTAAGAGAGCGCGGATTGCGTTTGCTAACTCAAGAGCAGCGTGAACGCTTTGACGCATTGCGGGCTGAAAAAACGTTTGAAGCGGAAAAAGAGAAACGGGCGCAAAAAGCAAGTGTGAGCGCGTCGAGTGTGAGCGCAGAGTTTGAAATCGTGGAAACGGTACACACTAAGAAAGGGCATGCTCTTTACGTTGCTCAAATTAAAAAGAGGGTTGATCGTTCGGATTTCGTCGAATTGAAAGCTCGAGCAAAAAAACTCGGTGGATATTACTCGAGCTATTCAAGAGGGGGCGCCGTTCCTGGCTTTCAATTTACAGAGAGAGAAAGCGCGGTTGAATTTGCAGGGCTTGAAAAAGTCGACGGTGAAGAAAAGGCGCAAGCAAGCGAAGAGGAAAAGCAAGCGAATGCTGCGAGTAAATTGCGGACTCAAGCGCAACGCATGCAAGACAAGGCAGAAGATTCGTTGAATAGTGATAGGAAAACGAATACAGTTAAAAGAGCGCGTGAAGCAGCAAGCGCAATTGAAAGCGCAGAACGAGAAAAGGCGTTTGCCCTTACTCTTGAGCGTATAGCTGATTTAATGGAAAGGGGCGAATGCGTGTTTTTGCAAAACATCAGACACGCAACGGAAATCGCAACACTTGATAAGGTTTTGCGGATCGCGCGAAGTAAGCGGAAAGAAAATTTGAGTAGGGACGAACGCAAAGCAATCGATTCCGAAACTATCGGAGAAAAGGAAATTGAAGCAGCACGTTTGCCGTATCCGTTATTTTATGCGGATCAGTTAGCGGATTTTGCAAAGATTGGAAGCGAAATAAAAGGCTGTAAGTCTATTGCAAATAAAGTGAGAAAAGGCGCTGATTATTTAAGTACGTTGCCAAAAAAATATGCTTACTTGAGTAATGCGGATTGGCGGGAAATGGTTAGGGAATTATTGAAGCGTATTAAACATGTTTACGGGAACGCCGGCTATATGTTGGAACGTTTTGAGGATTTTGACCGATTGGCGCGTATAGGTATTACGAATTTACCTACACTGAGAACCGCGTTGCGGGAATATTTGAGCTTGCGGGAAACTGCAAAAGAATTGGATCCGATAAAAGCAAAGGAATTGGCTCTTGTTGGCAGAAAGATTGATGGATTTTTTCCAACGCCGGAAAATATAGCTAGGCAAGTGATTGAACTAGCAGAAATAGAAGACGGTATGAACATTCTAGAGCCTAGCGCGGGAACTGGTAGACTTGTAAGTGAAGCTTTGCTTGCGGGCGCCGAGTCAATAACGGCAATTGAAGTTAATCATGATTTGTCAATGATCCTGCGCGAAAAGTTCAAGGGCTTGCCGGTTGTGGTGAGTATGGTGGATTTCATGAATATAGAACCCTACGCCACGTTTGACCGTGTTGTCATGAATCCGCCGTTTGAAAAGAGACAGGATATTGACCATATATTGAAAGCAGTAAAGCACCTGAAAACGGGCGGGCGTTTAGTCGCAATCTGCGCGAACGGTCCAAAGCAAAGAGAAGTGCTTGAGCCTATAGCAACGGCTTGGATCGATTTACCGGCAAATTCGTTTGCTGAAAGTGGAACCGGCGTAAATGCCGCAATTGTGGTGATCGACGTATGACAGCGATAATTTTAGGCTTAATCGCTTTTGCATTTTATATGCTCACACGAATTTTTATTAACGAATTAGAAAACTGAATACAAATATACTAGAAAAATGAAAACAGGAAAATTAGCACTGAATACGATATTACTAGCTCTGAGATGTTTACAGGAGAACGTACATTTTCGAAATAAGGAAGATTTCGGCGAATTATTAAGCAATAATGAAATCGATACGCTTTGCGAAGATCTTAATGCACCGGTTTTGAATAGCTCACTCACTCCTAACCTAGAAAAGATGCTCGATAACTGCAGCGAGCGAGCAAAGGAACTGTTGCCATATTATCGGCATCATTCCGCGCTCTATCTGTTTTTTGGACAAATCGATGATTTAGAAATGGAGCTAGCGGAATGTACAAACGAGACAGAGCACAAACACCTTGCAAATCGTGTGGCGTTCTTTCGGACATTAATAAGCCTTCTAATCCAGACGGCAAAGGAAGTGGCGGAACTAAAACGAGATAACAAAGCCGCTTAAAGATCGCTCAATATACAACTCTAAATAGCCGGATGTTTAAAGCATCCGGCTTTTTTACGTCCACTCACCGCCACTTAAGGCGGTTTTTTAATGCCATTTTAAGACGCTTTGAGGTGCCGATTCATTGCAAATGGTATTGATCATCAAACGCTTAAATGCCGCCAAACATTCGCCCGTTGACGACTCTCAACGCCGACATTACAAGCGAGTGAGCGCAGCGAAAGAGCGATTATTGATAGAGCTTAGGTTGCGTTGGATGCATAGCAGGACCTAGAGCCAAGCCAGCAACCGAGAACGCCGCTAAAACGCTCTCAATCCGGCCATTCATGATACATGGTGATTGTAAAAAATGGCGGTTTTTGAGTCGTTTTCACCCTTTCGGCGATAGACTCGCGCCTGATGCCCTGTCTCAGTGCGACAATTGTATTAGGGTTTTCTTTGAGGTCCTCAAATCGCCTAGGATTGGTCGCACTCTTTTACCTTGGCAATTGGTGCCAAATTTACACCATTCAATACAGTGGCAATTGATATGCAAATAGACACAACGAGCGACATGAGAATCAGGCTCTCAGATGACGCTCAGGACGTCGATAGTTTTGAATATGAGTGGCTTAGGTCTCTTCATGATCGACTCACACGCCTCACAAGGCACAGCCTAAAAGGCCCCCCGATAAGGAATCTCTTTCGATTTTTGACTTCCTTTGCGGGTTTCCGCGTCTGCGCGCTGTTTTCGTCAAAATCGCTGAAAAATCTAAAACCCACTTATTGAGGTATGGCGAGTAAGACTCGGTTCACTAACCAGATGGATTTAGCGAAGTACTTGGGGTGCTCTCGTGATGCTCTGAAAAAGTGGCTGAAAATGGAGAAGTTCGCTAAGGGAAGGCCGAAACGGACGGCGAACAGCACTTACGATGGTCCGGCTTACAAGAAGTGGATGAACCTGCATGGTCTTCGTGGACGTGGATCGAGTGGTGATAGAACGGTGGTGACAATAGATGACTTATCACCATTGGATAGGCAGAAACACAGGCAAGGTGAGTTGAAGATTGCTCAAATGGAAGAGGCTTTGGAGCAGCAAAAAAGGTCTGCAGTGGATCCGGTTCATGCATATGAAGTAATGGTCAAATCGATTTCCTCGTTTGTAACGGATATGGAGAAATTGATGGGCGTCGAGCTGCCGCCAATGAGCGAGGGGCTTACTTCGAAACAGCAATCAGCTTTGAATCTAAAGCGGTTTCGTGAGGTTTTGAAGGATTGGAAGACGAGAAGCCAATCGGAGTTTTTTGAATTAAGGAAGAAGAGTGTTCATAGAAGAAATAACTGAAGAATTCGTAATCGAGTCCTTGGCTGAGATTATTCCAGATCTCCAAGGGTTGAATATGGTCGACTGGTGCGAAGAGAATGTGGTTCTCGAGGGTTCGGTCATATCTGAAAAGTTCCGAATCGATTTCACTCCTTGGCTTCGAAAAGCCTACGAAGCGTTGGATCATCCTGACGTCGACTCGGTAACTTTGGTTATGTGCGCTCAGTCTGGAAAATCAACCTGGGGAGAGAATGCGATTTGCTATCTAATTTGTACAAAGCCGAAGGGTGATATCCAGTACAATTGGGAGAGTGACAAGAAGGGTGAACAGCGATTAAAAAAGCGTGTTTTCCCAATTTTCAAAGCGACACCTGCAGTTGCATTGAAGCTTCCAAAGGGTGCTGGTCCGTCAAATCCGGTTATTCGTTTTCCGCATTTGTCGTTCACGATGCAGGGTGTTGCCGTCGCTGAGAATGTAGAGTCCGATTCGATTACTTTCCAATTTAATGAAGAGCTTCACTCTTGGAAATTGGGTAGAAAGAAGCTAGCTGATGCTAGACAGGATATGGTGGAGTTTCCGTTTCAAGGAAACATTTCAACCGGTGGAATAATTGGAGATCAGCTTCATCTGCAGTGGCAAAAAACGTCTCAAGAGAAATACGAAGAGCCGTGCGATTCCTGCGGGCATTATCAATATTTTCGAATGCAGACTTTCGATGAAAAACTCGGAGGCTTGAAATACGAAACGATAAAAAAGCCAGACGGCACTTACGACTTCGATGCGATAGAGCCTACGATTCATTATGAGTGTGAAGAATGTGGGCACAAAATGTTTGACGATAAGATTTTACGCCGACAGCGATCGCTAAAAGGCCGATACCCAAACCCAAATTTTTCAAAACACATTGGTCTTCACGTTGGAGGACTTTCGATTCCAAGGCGATCTTATCGTAAGATGCTCGAGAATAGACTTCTTGCCCTAACTGCTTTGCGGAATGGAGATAGCAAGCCTTGGATACAGTATATCCAGCGCGATGAAGGCTTTTTCTACGATCCTCGAAAGCGTCCATTAGCTGATGCTTTGAAGCGAAACAAAGAATTCCGAATGGGTGAGGGGCTCAAGGATCGAAAAGCTCGATTCATGACAGTCGATAAACAGGCCGGATCCCTGGAAAAAGGTGAGCTCTCACACTATTGGGTGATCATTCGCGATTGGGCTTCGGCTTCACGATCGAGGTTAGTCTATGCCGGTAAGGTTGTGTTTAATGAGGATGTCGAAAATCTAAGGAAAGAGTTCAACGTACAAAGTCGGTTTGTGCTTGTAGATTCTGGTGATGACACGAAGCGGGTTTATCAAATGTGTGGAGATTACGGTTATACGGCCATCAAGGGAGAGGGGCGTTTACTCTGGACACACAGACTGAACGATAAGAATCGAACGAAAGTGGAACGAATTTATTCGCCGATTCAAAACACAGACGTCTACAAGGGCACAAAAAATAGCGGACGAGTATTTGTTGACCGCATCCATTATTCCAAACACTCCATTCGCGATGCATTGAACGATGTTAGAACCGGTTCCCATTGTAATTGGGAGGTTCCGGAAGATGTTCCTGAGTTTTATAAAGAGCATATGTCTACGGAATCTCTAGAGGCTCAAGTTCAGAGCGATGGAACGACTCGAATGATTTGGAAACAGATTCCAGGAAGCCGAAATGATCTATTCGTCTGCGAGTGTTACCAAATGATCCTTGTCGATCTCACAAATTTAAAAGACGAAGAATTGCCACCTATCCACACAGAACAAAATGAAGATTGAACTAACAACCGAACACCCAGATAGCCACGATGGTCGACCTATATTTTTGGTCGATGGAGAACCTGTCAAAGATCACGAAGGGCTCCATGCTCTTTGTAAGCATTTGAATTGGACTCAACCAGTTTTCGCAAAAGCTACGGGTGTGAAACTCTCTACTGCAAAGAAATGGCTTTCCAGCTCAGGTGTTTATCCAGTACCTTTGTATGCATTGAGATTGGCTCATTATATTTTGTTGATAGAGGAATAATCGTTCCAAGATCGTTCCAGATTTAGACAACAAAATATTAAAGTGCTGATGTTTAAAGGTTTGTGTTTATAGCCTTTAGGTTGTGGGAGCCGCCGGGTCATTCTTTTTTAAGGAAAACGCGTGTTGGAAAGGGCAATTGTAAGCTGCTAAATCAGCTCATGTGATTGTTATGATAAAACAATGTTTTATCGCAGAAAAATGAGCGATATCCGTTGACCTAAAGGCTACTTTGAGTAGCTTCTTTCGTATAGCGAAGCGATGCCTGGCACTGTTGATATCAGACGTGAGCATCCAGGGTATGATAGCTTCCTTTGGGCGGTAACACCGCCCTTTTTTTGTGGATACACGAAGCCTACTCCGAGGCTAAATCTATCGGTTTAACAGGAAGTCGATCGCGTATTCGTATCCTTTTTGGCCCATGCCTGTGATTACTGCGAGAGAGGCGCCGGCGGTGTAGGAGTGATGGCGAAATTCTTCCCGCACGTGGATGTTGCTGATGTGGACTTCCACAGTTGGAATTCCGGCTCCGCTTAGGGCATCTAAAAGAGCGATGCTAGTGTGGGAATAGGCAGCTGGGTTGAAAACGATGCCGCTGTAGTTGCTGTCAGCGAGTTGGCTGATCTTGTCAACCAGCGCCCCCTCTGAATTGGATTGGAAGAATTCGAATTCTACTTTGGGGAATCTTTCGCGAAGCGTATTTTCTAGATCGAGGAGAGTAGCGGAGCCATAGATTTCTGGCTCTCGCTTGCCGAGGCGATCGAGATTGGGGCCATTGAGTACTGCGATGCGTGTCATGATGCGTTGAGTGGTTCTTTTTTATAGAGGACAATCGGTGCTAATGAATTCGAAGTCTAGATTGAACTTTGCTGCCGCTTCCTTAGCGAGGGCTTCGACGCCGAAGGTTTCGGTGGCATAGTGGCCACAGCAGTAGAGGTTGAGTCCGAGTTCTTGGGCTTGGTTGAAATGTTGCTGGCGAAGTTCGCCGGTAATGAGGGTGTCGGCGCCGGTCGACTTTACAAGATCGACCACGCTGGCGCCGCTTCCGGTTACTACGCAGATTTTTTCTGGAGTGTCGGAACCGAACTCTATTCTAGAGTATTTGGCTCCGAATAGTTCGGTGAGGGCGTCGTTGAGTTGAATCCTTGATTTTTGCCATGAACCGACAAATCCGATGTCGACTCCTTCGTAGGGGGCAAACGTGCCGCAGGCTTCGATTCCTAGCTTGGTTGCTAGGATAGCACTGTTGCCTATCTCTGGATGGGCATCCAGTGGAAGGTGACAGGAGTAGACTGCGAGGTTTCCTTCGATGAGTGCCTTGATTTTTTGGTACTCGACGCCAACTGCGGGGCGAACGCCATTCCAGTGCATTCCGTGATGAACGATTAGGAAGTCGATTCCAGCAGCGATTGATTTTTGAAAGGGAATCAATCCGGAGTCTACGGCTGCGCCGATTTTTGTTACTTGGCCGCTGTTTTCGAATTGGAGGCCGTTGTATGCGCCAGGGAAATCCTTAACTCGACTTATTTGGGAACGTTCGTTGCAGAAATTTACTAAATCGCTCAGTTGGGTCATATTAGAAGAGACGTTTTCACACACTGTTTCTTATTTCAAGCAATCGCTGTTTTTCTCACTTGCGTTGCGGGGTTATCGAATAGACTGCTATCGATACTAATTTGACTCATGTTCGACGATTCCAAGTCTGATTTTCCTGATATGGCGGGGTTGCTCCTTTTAGCGCATCCACATTTGAAGGACCCTAATTTTCTCCACAGTGTTATTTTGATGACGACGCATGAGGAGAATGGCTCGTTGGGGGTTGTTTTGAATAAGAATTCTGGAATGAGGCTCAGCGAAGTGAATACCGAATTTGTCGATTACGGGTTGGGCGAAGTTCCGCTTTATAACGGAGGGCCCGTTGGAACAGATCAGATTATCCTGGCAGGTTGGGAACTCTTAATAGAGACGAACCGATTTAGGCTGTCCTTTGGGATGGATCCGAAGATCGCTCAGCAAAAGATGTTGGAGACTCCCTCTATAAATATGAGGGCGTTTCGCGGTTATGCTGGTTGGGAAGCAGGGCAGCTCGCGGGTGAGTTGGAGTCAAACACATGGGTGCAGTCGCAAATGAATGGCCAAGCGATTACGGATATGGAAGGCGAATCGCTTTGGCGGCATTTGATGCTGGATATCGATCCGGATTTGGCTCTTTTGGCCTTTGCTCCGGAAAAAGATGGGGAGAATTAGTCGTGTTTCCTGGCTGATTTGCCTCTAGAGTAGGCCTGCTCCAGGGGAGTTCAGCGTTTTTTCAAATTTTTAAGCAATGATTTCAGTAATGATGTTGACAGGGGTTAGGGCGACGTATCTTTTTACGCCCCTTATGAAAGTAGTTTCATCGCTCAAGTCAGCAAAGACCCGTCACCCCGACTGCCAAGTGGTACGTCGCAAGGGCCGCGTCTATGTAATCTGCAAGACAAACCCACGCTTCAAAGCGCGTCAGGGTTAATTAAACCATTTTTTCTAACCGTGAAGCAAGGCATTCATCCCGAATACAATCCAACCGTCTTCATAGACGTATCTACTGGTAAGAAGTTTATCACTAACTCGTCTATCAAGGCCAAAGGTGCGGATAGCGAAGAGATCGACGGTGTAAAACACATTAAGCTTGTTCGTGACATCACAATGGACTCGCATCCAGTGTACACAGGCGAAAAGCGTTTTGTTGATACAGCAGGTCGCGTGGAAAAGTTCCAAAACAAGTTCCGCCGTCGTCGCTAATCCGAAACGGTACGCTTTTTTCAATTTTAGTCCTCGAGGAAACTCGAGGACTTTTTTTGTCTCTTTACCTGGCTCGGAACGAAAAACGCTTTATAAATATTAATAAAAGTTTCCTTTTCCGCGTTGGCTGACTTAAAACAGGTGGAAATCATAAATGAATGACGTCCACCCCAAGTTAAGCGAACTGAGCGAATGGTTTTCTGAATGTCCCGGAGCCTTGGTGGCTTTCAGTGGGGGTGTCGATAGTTCGCTGGTTGCCTGGCTTGCCCGGCATTTTTTGGGTAAGGAAAAATCATTAGCGGTGATTTCAGCTTCTTCGAGTCTGAAACTTTCTGAGTTAGATGGAGCAAAGGAGTTTTGTCTTGAGCACGATGTAGCACTGAAAGTTATCCGTACCCAAGAATTGTTAAACCCGAACTACTTTGAGAATCCGAGCAATCGCTGCTATTTTTGCAAATCGACTTTGTATGATGATTTGGAAAAATTGCAGAAAGAGTATCCGGAATATTGGGTTTTGAATGGCACAAACGTGGATGATCTGGGTGATTATAGGCCAGGATTGGAAGCGGCCAATGAGTATAATGTTCGTAGCCCTTTGATGGAGACTCGTTTGAATAAAGACGGAGTTCGCTCTTTGGCTTTGGCCCTCGATTTGCGATGTTGGGATAAACCAGCAAGTCCCTGCCTGAGCTCACGGATTCCTTATGGAGAGAAGGTTACTGAAGCGAAATTGAGGCGTATTGAAAACGCTGAAGAATGGCTGAATTCGATGAACTTTTCGGTCAATCGCGTGAGACATGTTGGAGATGCTGCTCGAATCGAAGTGCCGCAGGATCGCATTCAAGAATTGCCGCCTCTGGAGGAAATGAAAAAAGTCATGAGAGGATTTGGTTTTACCAATGCCGAGATAGATCGAGAAGGGTTTGCCTCTGGAAAACTAAACCGGGCGTTAATATGAAAGAGGAAATTAATTTGGATTTCGATCGAGATAAACGAATCGGCCAACCGGAGATCATTTATGGTGAGTCAAAGTCGGTTGAGCAATTGCTTGAGATCGCTTTGCAACTGAGCGAAGCCGGTCGAAACGGTTTGTATACTCGAGTTTCTGAAGAAAAAGCAGCGGTTGTTTGTAATCAATTTTCGGATATCGAATATAATTCAGTTGCGAAATGCTTGTCGCAGAAATCGGCTCCGCCCTTTGGAGAACGCGGAGAGATCGCCTTAGTTTGTGGTGGAACTTCGGACATACCAATTTTACGCGAAGCAGAGTGTACCGCTGATTTCTTGGGTTTCGATACGAAAGTGTATGCCGATGTGGGAGTTGCTGGACTGGATCGGCTCTTGAAGTGTTTACCGGATATTCGAAAGGCGAAGGTTGTGATCGTGTTTGCTGGATTTGAAGGAGCCTTGGCATCGGTCCTAGCAGGACAAATATCAGTGCCTATTATTGGTGTGCCAACTAGCGTCGGGTATGGAGTAGCTGCGGGAGGAATGGCGGCATTGAATGCAATGCTTACTAGCTGTTCAAACGGACTTTTGGTTACTAATATTGACAATGGGTGTGGTGCAGTGATGGCTGCGGCTCGTATTTGCCCATTGATGACAAAATGAGTATTCTACGAATAGAACCGTTTTCGGGTGTCAGTGGAGATCTGTTTGCAGGAGCATTGGCTCAGCTTGCGGATGGAGAGGGAATGGTATCGGAGTTACCTGTTTTACTTGGATTGAAAGACGTTCGAGTTGTATGGGAAACAGTGGATAAATGCGGTGTTTCTTGTAGAAAAGTATCGTTTCATAATGATGGCGGAGTAGAGTGTGGTCACCGTCATTTGAGTGATATCCAGGAATTGATTGCGAATTCTAAGATCGACTCTTCTGCAAAAAAACGAGCACTTGAAATCTTTCAATTACTTGGAGAAGCCGAGGCGAATGTGCATGGGATTCCTCTAGAAAAAGTGCACTTTCATGAAGTAGGCGCAGTCGATTCAATTATGGATATCGTAGCGTCTGCAGTGCTTTTAGAAAAACTGGGGGTTCGTAAAGCGTACAGTGATACGGTGGTGACGGGCAAAGGCTTTGTTCAGATGGCTCACGGGCGTTATCCAATTCCGGCGCCTGCGACGCATCAACTACTTCAAGGGATGGTGACCGAGCCAGGTCCAGAGACGGGTGAGATGTCTACTCCGACAGGAGCTGCTATTTTGCGGCATTTATCGCCTTCGTTTTCTGTGCCTACACTTTGTTTACTCTCTTCTGGAGTTGCGGGTGCAACAAAGGATTTTTCTCACCCCAACATACTACGTTTGAGCCTTTGCGAAGAAATCAATGAGAAGGCGAGTGAGTATTTTTTGATACAGGCGAATATCGATGACATGACGAGCGAGTTGCTAGGGAGTGACTTGATCGATTCAATTTTAGAAATCGGGGCGCGTGATGCGTGGCTGAATCAAATTGTAATGAAAAGGGGGCGGCCCGCGATAAAATTGGAAGCTATTTGCGTAGAAGCGGATGTCGAGGTTGTTTCGGATTTTGTATTGGAAAATACAACGACGATTGGGCTTCGTATCTCCCCAGTCTCTCGCAAGGAATTACCGAGGAAGGCGATCGTTTTGGATACAGAATGGGGGATGATTGAAGCAAAAGAAGTTGTCTTACCAAGTGGAGGAATCCGAATTACTCCAGAGTATGCGGCTTGTTTACGAGTAGCCCGCCAGAAGGGGCGTCCGGTTAATGAAATTTACCAATCAGCAATAAAAGGAACGAAACAATGAGTACATATTACGCAAAGGGATCGCCGACTACGTCATTGAGTGATGACGAGCTTAAGGCTGCAATGCATGAAATATTTGAGAAATTGGGTGACCGAAAGGCCGTGTTGGCTTTGCCACCAGACTTTACGCGATTTTATAGCAAGGCTGGGTATTTGACAGACGTGACTGCGGAATTTTATGGCGACAGCTTGATTGATGTTATGCCTGCTTTGGGAACACATAAGCCAATGTCGGATGAGCAATTGGATATTATGTTTCCGAATACACCTAAAGAAAAAGTACGTCCTCATGATTGGAGAAACGATGTCGTGACAGTCGGTGAGGTGCCCGCTGAGTATTGTTCTAGTGTAACTGGTGGAATTTGGGATAAAGCTTGGCCGGCACAGATGAACAAAATGGTTCGTGACGGTGGGCATGACCTAGTACTTTCAATCGGGCAAGTCGTTCCTCACGAAGTGATTGGTATGGCTAACTACAACAAAAATATCTTTGTTGGAACTGGTGGAGTGAAGGGAATAAACGAAAGTCACTTTATTGGGGCGGCCTATGGCATGGAGCGGATGATGGGGAGGGCGGATACTCCGTTGCGTCGAATTTTGAATTATGCTCAGGATAATTTTTGTAAAGAAATCCCAATCGTCTATGTATTGACTGTTGTAGGGCCAGGTGAAGATGGGAAGCTCGCTGTAAGAGGTATTTTTGCTGGGGATGACACAGATTGCTTTGAACAAGCGTGTGAGCTTGCTTTGCAAGCAAATTTTACACTCGTTGAAAAGCCTTTTAAGAAGGTAGTTGTTTATTTAGACCCGGAAGAATTTCATAGCACATGGCTAGGGAACAAAGCGGTTTACCGTACCCGCATGGCATTGGAGGACGATGCTGAGTTGATTATTCTTGGGCCCGAGGTGCAAATGTTTGGAGAGGACGAGGAAATCGACCGCTTGATACGAAAGTATGGTTATCGCACTACGCCAGAGGTTATGAAGATGGTCGAGGAGAATGAAGAACTGCGCAACAATCTATCCGCAGCCGCTCATTTGATCCATGGTTCGTCGGAAAATCGTTTTAAAATTACCTATTGTCCGGGGCATTTATCTAAGGAGGAAATAGAGTCGGTTGGGTTTAGCTATGGTGACATTGAGGCCATGACAAAACGCTACAACGCAGTTGGTTCTTCTACGGGTTGGAAAACAGATTCAGAGGGTGAGCCTTACTATTACATAGACAACCCAGCTTTGGGCCTTTGGGCTCATCGCGACAGGTTCGAATAATCGGAAGCTTTGTATTAATTAAAAAGATCACCCATTTGGGTGATCTTTTTTTGTGAGGATCTGAAAAATAATATTAATTCCTGAAGACTGCTTCGAAGGGATCGTTTTCAGTGGTTGGTGTGGAAAAAGGTGATGCTTTAGGCGGTGCGGTGTTGGAGGAAGGTCGAGCACCGTTTTCGTCGGTGGTTACGAGTTCTTCCAGCACGCTAACTGTATCCGTTAGTGAGGCAGCGAGGGCTCTTATATCTGTCGCGTTGGCAGCGTTTTCCTCCGATGAAGAAGCAATGTCTTGCGTTACGGTGTTCAGCTGAGAAATGGTATCGTTTATTTGAGCGATTGATTCGGTTTGAGCAGCAAGTGCGGTTTCAATTTCGCTAACTGAGGCACGACATCGGTGAGATGTATCTACGATGGAGCCGAGGTTCTCGTTTACTCCTGCGTTGATTTGGGCTCCTCTATTTGAATTCTGAAGGGCGGCTTGAATTTTTTCCGCTGTTTCTCGTGCAGCATCTGAACTTCTCAAAGCGAGATTTCGTACCTCATCTGCAACTACGGCGAAGCCAGCTCCTTGCTCGCCAGCTCGAGCGGCTTCTACTGCTGCGTTTAGGGCCAAGATATTTGTTTGCGAAGCGATGTCTTCGACTGTCTCCATGATTTTCGCTACTTCTTTACTGGACTCTTGGATACGAGAGACTGCTTCGTTCATAAGGGTCATGGCTTCAAGTCCGGAGTCTGCTTCGTCACTCGTTTGGCCTGAAGCTTCAGTTGCTTCAGAAATGAGTCGGCCATTGTTTTCGATTTGTCCTGCGATACTTACAACTGTTGTGCTAATCTCTTGAAGTGACGCGGCTTCCTTGCTGGACGCGTGGGCTAGGCTTTCGCTGCCTTCCGCTAAACTATTGGCGGCAGCGGAACTGCGTTCGGATTTATCTTTCAGTGTTTCGACAACGGCTTTGATTGGAGTAATGATTGATTTACCAATCCAGTATGACATGCCCGCAGCAATTGCTATCGCGGATATCATCGCTACGGTCGCGAAGAGGCTGGCGGATTGAGACGCCTTTCTCTGTTCTGTTGCGTAGAGACTAGCATTTTCAGCCATTGGTCCAACAGCTCGTGCGAAGACGTCTTCAATTTTGTAGTAGTGCTCACGCGTTCTTTCTCCGAATCGTGCTTTGTCAACCGGTGCGAACTCTTCGCCATTCTCGAATTGTACACCTGTGAGGTTGTCTGCTAATTCTTGAAAATGAGTCATGCCTGCAGTCGAATCGAGAGCTTGAATCAGCGGGAGATTGGTTTTGTTCAGGTTATCCAATACGTGATTTTTGTGATTTTGAAAATCATTGAAATGAGCAAGGGCTTTGTTTTGTTCGATGCGATCAACCTTTCCTTTGTGATAGAAGATAGACATGACGAACCCTCGATAGAACATGAAGGAACGTTTCATCTTGAGGGATGTTTGGATGGCAGACATTTGTCGGACCAGGTCGGCGTCTTTTGCCTCGCGTATTAGGATGGCATAGAAATCGATGATCTGGTCTTCGATTTGGACAAATTGCGTACGGTCGGGTTTGATTGCTCTATCTTCTAATTGTCGGAGCCCTTCGATGTATTCAAACGCTTCCCCGATGGATCTGGCGATGGTTTCGACTTCATTGAGGGCATGTTGGAAATCCTTAGTGCCGGAATCTTTGTCTACATCTTTTGTGATTTTGTGTATCACAGCTAGGCGCTCATTGACCGCTTTCACTTGTTTCGCGTATACATCGGTACGCTGCTGGCTCTTTGAGTCATGTAGGCCTTTGGAACGAGCGTACCCTGAGGTATAATGCTTCGAATTGTTGAAGCTAGAAAACAAACTGGCGACGTTTTCTGAAAGTTGTCCTAAAATTTCGAATTCCTTTTGTTGAAGACTTCGATTCCATGTTTTGGCAACTTGTGTTCCTGCAAAGGCTCCAATTATGAGAATGAGAGCGGATGAAAGGGTTGCTATCTTGGTGTGTATTTTCTTTCCGAGGAAACTCATTGGGGTAAGAAACTTTGAGCTATTTAACTGTTTTTTTGGGGGCAGAATGGCTAAGTTTAAATCGTCCTATTTTGTTACCTACTTGAAGCGAGCATTCTTGATTCTTGTTAATTAATAGTCATATTCACAGGCATTTGTTATGGGGTTATATACCTAATTGGAATCAGTGGAGGGTAATGTAGCTTCCAAATTTGTGGAATTTTTATTCTCGTGTCTGAAAGCTGAGAAGCTAGGAAGCTTTTCTCTCAATCGTTTACTATTTTATGGCTACAAAACTAATATTCTTAGATTGCGACAGTACTTTGAGTTCCCTCGAGGGAATTGATGAATTAGCCCGACTTCGGGGGGGGCAGACATTTGAGGCCTGTGCGAACATGACGAACCGAGCAATGAACGGTGAGATCGAAATAGAAGCGGTCTATGGCGAACGGTTGAAGCTCATCGAACCTAGCCGTAAGGAATGCTTGGAGATTGGTCAGCGTTACATCGAAACGATTGAGCCACATGTTCGCGAACTGGTGGCTTGGCTGAATGAGAATGGGTGGACTCCTGTCATTCTAAGTGGCGGCTTGACTCAAGTCATCGAGCCATTGGGTCTAGAATTGGGAATTGATGGGATAAAGGCGGTCGATTTGGAATTCAATGAGGATGGGAGTTATAAACGTTTTGTATCCGAGTGCCCGACGTCTCGAATGGGCGGCAAGATTGAAGTAATCGAAGAAATGAAAGCGGAGGCGAAGGCAGAAACCACTGTAATGGTAGGTGATGGGGTTAGCGATTTGGAGACCAAGCCAGTTGTTGATCTATTTATTGGATACGGTCGAGTCGTTGCTCGTGATAAGGTGAAGGCGGGAGCGGAAGTATTTGTTAATTCATTGGATAGTATCCCGGAAATTCTGTCCCAGAAATTTGGATGAAGAACGACGACGATGAGATTTTTCGCAAAGCAGCTGCAGAGCAACGCCTGTACTTGATTGTTTTTTGGGTGCTGTTGGTTCAAGTGGCCGCGGTTGGATTGATCTTTTTACTTGGTTACTATGAAGACCTCCGTATTGCAATTCGTTGGATCGTTGGTGTTGAGCTTGGAATTGGTTTAGTAATTTACGCTTATCAAAACTGGAAGATACCTCCAAGCAATCGTCGTCGCTAGGACACGTGTGTAGTTAAATGGCTAGGTCTGAAAAAAGTAATTTAGTCAATTGGTTGGCGGCGACTCGGCCTAAGACTTTAGTAGCTGCGGTTGTTCCGATCGTGGTAGGAGCCGCGGAAGCTCATAGAGTTGGTTTCTTTGATTGGTACCCAGTCGTAATTTGTCTGTCGTTCGCTTTGCTGGTGCAGATCGCTACGAATATGGCGAACGATTATTTCGACTTTATTAAGGGAGCGGATACGGAAGATCGCCTCGGACCTGACCGTATGGTAGCCAAAGGAAATATTTCACCAAGAGCTATGATTGTTGTAGCTGTGTCGCTTTTTGCTCTAGCATTCTTCATCGGTTTGGGGTTGATACAGTATCGCGGCTGGGAGCTGTTAGTTGTCGGTATCGTTTCAATACTGTTTGGGTATTGCTATACGGGAGGACCGTACCCGCTCGCTTACAATGGGTTGGGAGATGTGTTTGTGATTTTCTTTTTTGGGGTCGTGGCAACTGCTGGTACGTACTATGTGATCGTAGGGCAGCTTTCAATTCATGTCTTTCTTCTTGGCGGGAGCCTTGGATTACTAGCCAACAATATATTGGTGGCAAATAATTGTCGTGATCGCGAAACGGATGCAAAGGCAGATAAGCGTACCTTGATTGTGGTTTGCGGTAGACAATTTGGTACTTACCAATTTGGAGCGCAATTGCTCGGGGCGATAGGATTTATTGTGATTTATGCGGTGATGTCCCAAAATGCTTGGGCTTTCCTTCCTTTTGCCTCGGGAATACTTGGGTGGAAGAGCTATCGATTTATCGCTGCAAATGATGGGAGCTCTTTGAATCAACTATTAGAAATGGCTGCCAAAACGCTTGTTTTGTTCGGCCTGCTTGCAGCTATCGGAATTGCTCTGGGGAGTTAGGGATCGGGTCTTGCTTTAAGGTGAGGTTCAATAGAGTATTCTCTTATGTCTAACGAAAATTCTAACCCCTTTGTGTGTGTGGCGGAGTCTTCACCGGCCACAAGAGCTGAATTCATTCGCAAAACCTATACGCATCTCGCTTTTGCGATTTTGGCGTTCATAGGATTTGAATATTTCCTATTTGCCTCTGGAATTGCTTATACAATCGCTCAATTCGTCTTCTCGTTTCAGTATGGATTTATGGCTCTTCTCGGTGGCTTTATGCTGGTGGCGTGGTTGAGCCAAAGCATGGCTTCCGGCTCAGCTTCCAAAGGAAAGCAATACGCTGGGATGGGGCTTTACGTTGTCGCTGAAGGAATTATTTTTGCTCCCATCCTTCTTCTCGCGGCTACCCAAGCTCCGGGTGTGATTAGTTCTGCCGCAACAATGACACTTCTTTTATTTGGTGGATTGACGGCTACGGCGTTTATTACGCGAAAAGACTTTTCGTTTTTAAAATCAATTTTGACGATGGGTGGTTTCGCAGCGCTGGGCTTGATCGCATGTTCGTTTATTTTTGGAATAGAACTTGGGACGTGGTTTTCGTTGGCAATGATTGTGTTTGCGAGTGCAGCTATTTTGTACACGACGAGTAGAATTATGTATACGTATAGAGAAGATCAATACGTGGGAGCATCGGTTGAGCTCTTTGCTTCGGTGGCTATGTTGTTCTGGTATATCTTACGTCTCTTAATGAGCAGAGATTAATTACTAAACCAAATTTGAAAATATTTTGAATGCTCCTGTCTATATGGGAGCATTTTTTATGGTCGTGTTGCTTTCTATCTCAGTATTTCAGAGCTCCCATCGTTGATTTTAGTGTTATTAAGGAACCTGGGAATTGCTTTATTATTCATCCAATTCTTTCGAAGATAGATGATGTTTTTTATCTTTTTGTAATTTTGAAGATGAGTCATTCTACCATCTGACCATGGTTCCGGCTCGACTTCGATCCAATCCGAATATCGTGAGCTTAGGTCGTTTGGATTCGCCCAAATTTGAGCTTCTACGTACCTGTACCAATCATTACTCCTTTTTCTTTCAGCTAGGTAAGTGCTAATTTTGAGCTCTCGAATTCCATTATGAAGTTCATTGTAGGTTAGAAGCTTACCAAAGTATGGATACTTTTCTTGGTCGTAATCATCTGGCACCTGAAATCCGAAAGATTTTTCCGTCTTCACTTTTGAAAGGCCTACAAGGTGAAAATGATCAGGGCACATGAATGTGACTTCGTGTTCCTCAAATTCTTCGATCGGTATGCATAATTTGTGCGGATCACGGTATAATCCGCCGATAACATCGGCATCACCGAGGACGGCGTAGTATGGTCTTCTTTCAGGCTTTCTTTTAAACTTCCTCGTGTAAAGTTCGAGAAGGAGGTCATCGGCCAGTTTTCTAAAATCGAAGAACTCCTTACCGTGTGCAAACCGGTTGAATCCTCTATCTAAATTTTTTTCGCACTGAACGAGTGATTCTGTATCAGTGTCGTCTAGGTTGCAGATGTTGAGAAGCGGTCCGTACTCCTTCTCAAAGTAGTGGCTGATATGGCGAGCAAGATTCATATTTGTCCCTCAATTCTTATCTGACCAGTGATTGGATAAGGTGCAACAGAGGAACTTGTCATGCTCTTGTGTGTGAGCATTACTTGGGTCGGAATAGACTCTCAGTAGGCTGAGGCCTTACGATGGGTAGGCACTAAAAAGCCTCCTGGATTGCAGGAGGCTTGGGAAATTCAAAATTAACTCTAGCGAGCTTAGATGTTTTCTTCGATCTTCGCTTTTAGGCTGTCTTTTCCGACCATGCCTACGAATTGCTCAACAACTTCGCCACCTTTGAAGAGGAGGAGTGTTGGAATCGCGCGAATCTGGTACTCAGCTGAGATCCCGCTGGCTTCGTCTACGTTTACCTTCGTGATCTGGACCTTGCCGTCGAGTTCGCCGGCGAGCTCTTCGAGGATTGGGGCGATCGCTTTACAAGGGCCGCACCAAGGTGCCCAGAAATCAACCAATACCGGGATGCTTGATCCGGAGATTGCGTCTTTGAAGGATTGTTCAGTTAGATTTATGATTTCAGACATGATAATTAGACTTTTGATATAATAGCCAAAGGAAGTACAAAGATACGGAAGCGTAGATAAGAGCAAGTATGAATGACTTTAAGTATGTCTTACGTTCCCGTAACGCGTATTCTTCGATGAGGGTTAACGCATCGCCGCCTTGATTGCTTGCAAGGATTGTTTCGCCGCTGGCTTTCGGGCCGCTGGAGATTTCCAATTCTTCGCGTGAAACTTCGCGACGGGTAGCGAAACGCTTGGATCCTTTTTTATCTGAGGGCTGGTCCATGGTGGAGTTCAGGTTGAAGGTTTTGTTAGGAAGGGCTGTTCTTGCTAATTATATCCTTTAGCTCGTTTTGTTCCACTGTGTGGATGCTTTTTCCCTTCTTCTTTATGTCTTCGAAGGTTTTGACTACTGTTTCGGTCATTTTTTCGTGAGTTTCCTGGGAACCGCCCACGATGGAGAAGTCTTCTGCCCGGGTGATTCGTTTGTGACCGTCTTCATTATCTAGGCCCACGCCTAGAAGGTGGTTTTTTTTACCTTGGTTGTCTCTCACAGTGCCGAAAGTGTTTCAATCCATATCGCTTTCAAGCTCGTTTTCTTGGTTTTGCTCTGCCTCGTTGTCTTCGCGACGCTGTATAACGAAGTCGCTGAAGGCCTCGTTTTGGGTGACAGTGAGTCGTTTGAGGCGGGTAAGTTCGAGGATTGCGATAAATGTAACGGCGACTACTTTCAGGCTAGTGATACCTGGGAATAGGGACGAAAATTCAAAGCGAGGCTCTGTCTCTATTCGCGTTATAAGCGTTTCCATTTGATCGACTACGGTAACGGTGTCGTCTTGGATCTCCCCGAGAACGAGCTTTTCGGAGAGGCGGCGGAGAACGATGTTATACGAGTTCCAAACCGAAATTTTGTCTTCGGGCTTGAGTGGGCGTTCTTGAGCTTCGGCTTTGTTTACCGATTTGTAGTCGCGAGTGAAGTAGAGGGCGGCGGTGTCTGAAAGAGCATCGATTTTCTGGGCGGCATCCTTGAATTTCTTATATTCAAGGAGTTGATGGACCAATTCCCAGCGAGGATCGAGGTCTTCGTCTTCTTCCGATTCCACTTGAGCGCGTTGCTGCCTTGGCAGGAGTAGGCGGCTTTTGATCTCCATGAGGGTGGCCGCCATAACAAAAAAGTCGCCGGCAAGCTCAAGCTTGATTTCCTGCATTTCATCGAGAGTAGACAGATACTGGTCGAGGATCACATCGATTGGGATGTCGTAGATGTCGATCTCGTGCTTTCGGATGAGAAAGAGGAGCAGGTCCATTGGGCCTTCGAAAACCTGCAATTTGATTTTGGCTTCTGATTCGGGAATCACCCAAAGAGTTCACTCGCTTTTGGGCGTTGCTAGCAATGAAAATTTTAGCGAATACTCCTTTAGCGCCGCGTCATTTGATTCGTCGCATGGTGGCGACGAAGAGGCCATCGCCGTTGAAATCGTGGGGATAGATTGTGATTCCGAAGCCGCTATCTCTTAATCCAAATGCTGTTTTTGCCTGGATGTGTTCGAAACCGGATTTGTTCGATTTTAAGAATGAATCAACAACGTGCTCGTTTTCGTACCGGCTTAAAGAACAGGTGGCGTAGACGAGGGTTCCTCCGATTGCCACATTGCCTGCATATTGCTTTAGAATTGCGAGCTGCCTTTCACTGAATTCCATCACGGTGTTTTCCGAGGTTTGGTCTTTGAGAAAGGGGTGGCGTCTCCAAGTCCCGCTGCCTGAACAGGGAGCATCGACAAGCACACCATCGAAGAGGCTATTGTCAGGTCGGGAGGTTGTGATTGAGATATTGGGAAATCGGGCTCTTTTATTGCGTTCTCCCAACTCGCGCAGTGCGGCGGGGCGGGTATCAAAGGCGGTGACCTGACCGTTAGGGCCTAGCATTTTCGCGAGTTGAAGCGTCTTACCACCAGCTCCGGCGCAGGCGTCTAGCCATTTGCCTTTGATTTCAGTCGGAACGAGTTGGAGTATGAGCTGAGAGCTTATGTCCTGTACCTCCAATGCCCCATCTGCGTAAGCGGGTATATTTGCTAGAGCTAAATCTGGTGGGCAGTGTATCGCGTCGGGAATATCGGCGTGAAGTTGGCAATCGTATTCTCCTTTGCGTTGAGCTGCCTGGCACTGGTTGAGAAGTGTTGAGGTGTCACCTTTTTGAGCTCGAAGCCAAAGAGGGGGTCTTTGAAGTAGGCTGTGCACTTCTTGATCGCTTAGGTGGCGATTGACGTGGGAGAGAAACCAATCCGGGAGTAGCTCTACAAGTTGGCTGTCTTCGAAGCTAAGTAGGCGGTGGCGGTATCGTTCCTCCGCATTGGCAAAACGTTTGTCGCTGAGCGACGGGTACAGGCTTTGGACCTCGGAAGTGGGACTCGCGAGTACAATGACTGCTTCCATCAATGCGTCTTGATCGCTGGCGAATTCGTTTAACCAATTCCGATAGCGAACATAAGTAAATATGAGTTCGCGATAGAGTTTTCGGTCTTTGGAGCCAAAATTGCCTTGTTTTTTGAATACTTTAGCGAGCTCTGATGAAAATGGGATACCTGGTTTTAGTAGGTGGCGGCTTTGCTCGATGAGAAGGTAGGCAATGCGTCTTTGGTTATAGATTCTATGAAGGAGAGCTTCTTTGTTTGAAGGGACGCCGCTCATTTAAATATTTTCTAATAGGTATTGTCTGGATCAATCTTCGAAAAGATCTATTCCTAGACTAAGCCCGAAGTTTGTTTCCCGGCGGTCGCCTTCGTAAAAACGGATTTCGTACTTGATGCCGTAGTCACCTACTGCCCTTTGGAGGAAGCCGAGCCTTTGTTCGTAAAATGTATTTGAGGCTTCGTCGTATTTGGCAATTCCATACACTTTCCAGTTCTCGTTAAGAACATATTCTCCATGCAAAGAGTATTGCTCAAGAAGGTCGCGGTAGAAGTGATTGCCAAATCCGAGCTTCCAGTAGCCTTGATCGACGATCGAGACGCGGGTGTTGAATTCTTCTAGGGTCGAGTCTGAAAAATCGTAGCGAGAGAAAAGGTCGATTTCGAGCCAAGCGGCTGGAGTGATTTCGAAGTCAGCGTAGAGGTCCGAGTAGTCCCGATTCGTTCCTTGATCATCGATGAAATAATCCATTGCGAATGAGAAGCGAGCGAGGTTACGAGCGTTGCCGTCTTCGTCTTTGGTTTGAAGGCGGTTGCGGAGTTCGAAACGAACTTTGTGCTCTTCGGAGAGAGTGTCGATATCACGACGCTCTTCCAATTCGATTGGCGTTAAGTAGTTAGAAATCGTAGGGCGATCGAGAAGCGATATGGTCGCATCGCCTCCATCAAGTTCGGGTGTGTAGCGATACGAAATTACGGGTTCGATTATATGTCGAAGTCCATCGATATCCCAAATGTCGTTTGTGTAATCAGATTCAGCATAGGCGACCATTTTAAGGTCTACACCGAGTTCGCCGTAGGAACGAGTTCCTTCGTTGATGGTGAAAAGGTCGCTCGTGACTGCGTCGAACGTCGCATCCGGCGTTTGTGTGATAGATTCTTCGTAATGAGTCGAGCGAGCGCCGGTTGTTGTGGTGATGCTGATACCTTTGGCTAGATTTTTGTAAAACTTCAAACCATAGTAGGCATCTGCTCGTTCACTTTCGTCTTCGAACTCGAATGAGCTTGGATTGTACCCTTTGAGCTTAGCAACAGATACGAAGCCTTGCTGATAGATGCCCTTGGCTATCTTGTCGGGAAACAAAGTAAATGTTAGCTCGGGGAGTCGCTCAGTGTAGACTTGAAAGTCGTTTGGGCTGGCGCGGGTGAAAAGAGTGGCTTGCCAATTATCTCCGTTGTAGCTGGCTTGCAAATACGAGTCCGGATCCTGCATCTGATCGAACGAGTCTTCACGAAAATCGCGTGTGATTTCAGAATCTGACCAATAGCGAGCATATGCTTTGATAGATGCTTTGCCTTCCCATCTTTGTATGTGATCCCATTCTGCAAAGTAGCGGTGGTCATCGATCGGTTGACCTAAATAATCCAGACCGACGCGACTTGCGACATCGTCAATGTATCCGGTGCCTAGAGTCCCCTCCGTATAGTAGCCATTGTCTTCTCTATTGTAATGAACGATTGGGCCAAATAGAACACCGCGTTTGGTCGTTGGGAGAATGTTGGCGCCGAGTTGGATGTTGTCGCTCCAGGGGAAGCGAAATTCGCCGCCGATAGAGCCGCCAATGTTTCCGCTGTAGTCGACATCTACGCTAAATAGGTTGGTCTCAGCATCAATTGGCTGGTTTACGCTTGGAAGAAGAAGGAAAGGGAGAGCTCCGAGGTTAAAGGCGATCTTTCTGCCAACGACTTCGTTTTGATCGACTAGGCCGATTTCGCTCGCTTTGGCTTTGAATAGAAAGGTGCCTGGTTCGCCAGGTAGGAAACGGACGTCAGTGAAGGAAAAATCATCTGGATTGCCTTCGAGGAGCGCTCCTTGAACGTAGAATTGTCCGTTACCTGCCTTGAAATTTTCGATACGAGCGAATTGCTTTGAAGGGTTGTACGTTACGCCATCTGCCACGAGACGAATAGGGCCGCGTGTGAAAACGACGTTTCCGCTTGTTTTTGCTTCTCCGGTTTCATTGCTCAGGCGGATGGAGTCTGCTTTTAAGAGATATTCTCCGTAGCGGATGGTGCCGCCATCTTCCGCGACCGTTTCTTTCGTTTGTTCGTCGAATGCGACAGTGCCGTTAAATTCGACTTCGAAGGATTCTTCGGCGTCTTGCGAGTAAACGGTTTTGAGTGCCCAGATCGCCAATGAGGCTAGGAATAGTCGGAAGGAAACGCGGGTTATCATAGATATTGGGAGATGCTCTACAGTCGGCGTCAGTCAGAAGCAAGGAATTTGCTTTAGGAGCGGGTGTCTTATTTTCCCAAGAGGTCGAGGGGATTCGATAAATCCGTAAAGGCGTATCTTGAAATTGGATGGCATGAAGGGGGATTGAAGACACGCCACGGCCTACTGTGTTTTTCTTTTTTTATTAGTCGCCTTGCAATTCGGCCTAAGGATATCAACATGACCGAGATATGCTAATCGCCAATAAGGATCTGAAGCGTTTTACTGAATCTTCTATTAACTGTCCTCACGATTATCTGGGCATCCACCCTGCGACTAAAGGCCGTAAGAAGGGTTTGGTTGCAAGAGCGTTTCTTAGCCAAGCAATCAGTTGCGAGGTTGTAGATCTGTCCGAGGAGAACGGTCCCCGTTACAAACTTGAGAAGCTAGATGATAACGGCTTTTTCGAGGGAGTTATCGAGGGGCGAAAGGAGGTGTTTCCTTATCGACTCCGTGTAGAGTTAAAAAACAAAGAGATCCATCAATTTTACGATCCTTACAGTTTCCTACCAACTCTTAGCGAAGAGGATGTGTATTTGTTTAATGAAGGCAATGCTCTGGAAATTTACAATAAGATGGGGTCGAGACCCACTGAAGTGAATGGCGTTCCCGGAGTCGCATTTTCTGTTTGGGCGCCGAACGCAAAGCGCGTTTCCGTAGTCGGTAACTTTAATAATTGGGATGGCCGCTACCACATGATGCGTTTACTGAGTAGCAGTGGAGTCTGGGAAATCTTTATTCCGGGGTTGAAGCCGGGCCAAATGTATAAGTTCGAGGTGAAGGCCCAGTCGGGCCACAACTATTTAAAGACAGACCCATACGGAACTTACTTCGAAGCTCCACCGAACAATGCGAGCATCATTTACGACCATTCGAATTACGAGTGGAACGATAGTGAATGGATGGATAAACGGCAAAGCACTCAGTCATTGGACCAGCCAATGTCGGTCTACGAAGTTCACTTGGGATCATGGAAGCGTCGTTGGGAAGAAGATAACCGTCTGCTCACCTACGAGGAATTAGCCAATGAATTGGCGGATTACGTGATCGACCATGGCTTTACACACGTTGAGCTTATGCCTGTGGCCGAGCACCCGTTTGATGGCTCGTGGGGTTATCAGGTAACGGGTTACTTTGCGCCAACCCAACGTTTTGGCTCTCCGGATGATTTTAAAAAATTCATCGACATTATGCACAACCGAGGAATTGGCGTGCTATTGGATTGGGTGCCGGCTCACTTCCCGCGCGATGGATTTGCCCTGCCATTTTTCGATGGAACTCACCTATACGAGCATGAAGACCCGCGTCAGGGAGCTCACCAAGACTGGGGAACGCTTATATTTAACTTTGGACGCAACGAAGTTAGCTTGTTCCTTGTAGCTAATGCTTTGTTTTGGCTAGATAAATTTCATATTGATGGCCTGCGTGTTGATGCCGTTGCCTCGATGCTTTACTTAGATTATTCCCGTGAAAGTGATCAGTGGATACCGAATAAGTATGGTGGAAACGAGAATTTGGAAGCGATCGAATTTTTGAAGAAGGTTAACAAAGTCGTGCATGAACGCCACCCAGGCGCTTTGATGATCGCAGAGGAATCCACTTCGTTTGGCGGTGTTACGCGTCCAGTAGATTATGGGGGGCTTGGGTTTGACCTCAAGTGGAACATGGGGTGGATGCATGATAACCTTAGTTACTTCTCTAAGAACTCAATTTTCCGTAAGCATCACCAAAGCGAGCTCACTTTTGGAATGCTGTATCAATATGCTGAGAATTTTATCACAGTATTTTCTCACGATGAGGTGACTCACGGAAAAGGCTCGATGATAATGAAAATGGGAGCGGATACGATTAGTGACAAATCTCAGACGCTTCGTTCGCTTTATGGTCACATGTGGGGTTACCCAGGAAAGAAGCTTCTCTTTATGGGCTGCGAGTTCGGCCAATCCGAAGAGTGGAATCATGCAGCGACGCTCCAGTGGCATCTAAATGAATACAAAGATCACTTCGGGGTCGCTAATTTGATTCGCGACCTTAATCGAGTTTATAAGACAGAACCCGCATTGGCCAATACAGATATGGATTCGAATGCGTTTCGCTGGATAGCTTGTTGGGATGCAGATTCGAGCGTTATCAGCTACTTGCGCAAATCGAAGGATGGTAAGAGCAAAATAATGGTTGTAGCTCACTTCACACCTGTTTTGCGGGAAAACTATCGCATTGGATTGCCAGAGGCTGGGAACTGGAAAGAAATTATAAATACGAATTCTGAGTTCTATGGAGGAAACAATTTGGGCAATGGAGAAGGAATCATATCTGAGGAAAAGGAGTACGATGACTATCCGCAGTCTGCCGAGTTTGTGCTTCCGCCGAATACTACGATGTTCTTCCGCTGGGAAGGGTAATTGAGACTGTTTTGTTCAAATTTTTGAAGAGGCTGCTTGGAAGTAGCCTCTTTTTTTATGGAATTAGAAATGTTGATACGTGTAATTAGATTCTAGATATTATTAGGTTGGTTTTTGGTTTCTTGAAAATTGACTTATAATGTAATTGGTTTGTCGATATGTAGTGGTGTTTTGGTTTTCTGTAGCAATATGCTGTGGTTTTTCGATCTCTGTAAGCTATGACAAAACAAAATACCTCGGAAGAATTAGACCCAGGCTCACTGATTCGCCCTTTCTTTATTACGCCTGACATTCGCTTGCGCCTGCAGCGGGCATTTGATTCCTGCCGGATACCCCTCTCTCCGGTTGTTTATTCGAATATCTCGAATGCTATGGAGAGAGAAAGAATCCAGGCATCTGGGAAAAGCGTCGATGGAGTGATCGAGAATGAATTGGTGAAGCTAGGGCTTCTAGATGTCGTCAAATCTCTATGGGCGGTCGATCAAGAAGCGCGCAAAAGCGCAGACTCAAAAAAGAATGGGGATACATTAGTTAGCTGTCGCAATGCGATTGATGAATATATAAATAAGGTTGATTGGCGTATTAATGCGAATGCAAATGTTGGATACAGTCATGCAGGCTTAGTGAATCAATCGGCGGGGAAATTGATCGCGAATTATTGGTTGAACGACGTATATTCGCACGAGGAGTCTCAAGCCCATCGCAATGCAGATCTTCACATCCACGATCTGGACTGTTTATCTGGTTACTGCGCAGGTTGGAGCCTGCGTGTGTTATTGGACGAAGGTTTTAATGGGGTATCCGGGCGTGTTTCCAGTCGTCCTCCTAGCCATCTAAATGAGGCGTTGGGACAGATGTCAAATTTCCTTGGAATTTTGCAATCCGAATGGGCAGGCGCTCAAGCTTTTAGTTCCTTTGATACCTATCTCGCTCCTTTCGTATTCAAAGACAAACTCGACTTTAAGGAAACGAAGAAGGCACTTCGAAGGTTTATATATAATCTGAATGTACCTGCTCGTTGGGGACAAAGCCCGTTTACGAATATTACGCTTGATTTCACGGTTCCGAAGGACTTGAAAGAGCAATTCCCTTCAAAGAATTATCGCCATTTGTTTGAAGGTATTGAAGACGAGGAGTTGTTTACTCTAGCGAGGGAGAGGGGCGTGAATAAGCTTACGGATCTCCGCTACGAACATTTCCAAAAGGAAATGGAAATGATCGATGTCGCTTACTACGAGGTCATGACAGCGGGAGACAGCAATGAACAACCATTTACCTTTCCGATTCCTACGGTTAATATAACCGAGAGCTTCGACTGGGATTCCCTAGCTGCGGAAGCTTTATTCGAAAATACAAGCAAGGTGGGGAATTCATATTTTCAAAACTTTTTGGGGAGTCAATGGATTCATAATGAAAAAGGCGAACGTATCGAAAACCCAGATGCGTATAAGCCGCATGCCGTTCGTAGCATGTGTTGTCGCCTTCAGTTAGATTTGCGCGAGTTGTTGAAGCGCGGCAATGGACTTTTTGGATCAGCTGAGATGACTGGATCGATTGGGGTTGTGACCCTCAATATGGCAAGATTAGGTTTTAAATTCAAAAATGATTTTGAAGGACTGAAAGGAGAAGTTTGTCGCTTAATGGATATCGCCAAAACAAGTTTGGAAAAGAAACGCGTTTTTGTCCAAGAAATGTTTGATCGCGGACTGTATCCATATTCCAAACGCTACTTAACAAATTTTAGGAATCATTTCAGTACGATTGGAGTTAATGGGATGAATGAAATGATTCAAAATTTTTCGAGTGATCGATTTGATATTGCGGATGAATTTGGAATTCGAAAAAGTTTGGAGATTTTTGATATGATGCGCGCCCGCTTAAAGGAATACCAAGAGGAGACGGGCAATCTATACAATCTTGAAGCAACCCCAGCTGAAGGAACGACTTACCGATTTGCTAAAGAGGATATCAAACGTTACCCGAGTATTATCCAATCGGGTGGCGGCGAAAATATTTACTATTCGAATAGCAGCCAGTTACCAGCAGGGTATACGGATGATCCTTTCTATGCGATGGAAAAACAAGATGCTCTCCAGTGCAAATACACGGGCGGGACTGTTCTGCACCTCTACTTGGATGAAAGGGTTGAGACAACTGCCTCTTGCAAGCGTTTTGTGAAAGCCGCACTGGAGAATCATAAAATGCCATACCTCACCTTAACGCCAGTATTCTCTGTTTGCGACGAGCATGGGTATTTGAATGGCGAACAAGCTGAATGCCCACATTGTGGGAAGGAAACTCAAGTATGGACCCGGGTTATGGGCTACCATCGACCCGTTTCTAGCTTTAACAAAGGAAAGAAAGGCGAGCATGCAGATCGCAAACATTTTACTTTGTCTGGAACAATGGGACTTCCTCTTTTTGAAGAATCCGATCTATGAATACGCAGGATGACCCTGGAATGACTCCATTTACGCTGCAGGATTTTCCGGGGGTGGTTGCCTGTATCGTGTGGTTTAGTGGTTGCAACTTTCGTTGCTCCTATTGCCATAATCCGGAGCTCGTGAATTCCCGTTTTTTGAGTATGGCCCCAGAGACTTTAGATACGTTCTTGAAAAGCAGGGTGGGTAAGTTGGGTGGAGTCGTTTTTTCTGGAGGAGAATGTACGCTCAGCCCTCGTATATTCGAGTTAGCGAGGATTGTTAAGCAGAATGATTTATTATTGAAAATCGATACGAATGGCTCAAGCCCAGAGGTTCTTGCCGAGTTGATAGAGATGGAGTTAATTGACTCGGTCGCAATGGATTTTAAGGCTCCTTTTGCTGACTACGGGAGGGTGGCCGGATGGTCTAAGACGGAAAAATGGAGAGAGTCGTTCGCTCTTGTGCAACGTAGTAACATCGCCTTTGAAGTTCGAACAACGGTGCATCCAGATTTGTTATCTGAAAGAGATGTATCCAATATAATGTATGAACTCAACGTAATGGGATATCGTGGTTTTTTTTACCTACAAAATTTTCGAGAAGGAGTAACCTTGGGAAACCTTGGGAAGCCTAGCTCTCGCTTAGATCCTAGCAGGCTACCAATAGTGGAAGGCATCCAGGTTCGCTTGCGGAATTTTAATTGAAAACTCGCTCGGTCAAATCAGTCCAGATTCTTGAAAGCTGTAGAATCCGACATGCGTTGGATCTATTTGCTCGTCGCCAATGATCACATGATCTAAGAAGTCGATTCCTATAATTTTGGATGCTTCTTTGAGTTGACGTGTTACTTTGATATCAGCACTGCTCGGAAAGGGGTCTCCACTTGGGTGATTGTGAATGCAGATAACCGCACTGGCACCGTTTTGTATCGAATCTCTAAAGACTTCTCTTGGGTGAACTAGGCTGTTGCTCGCTGTGCCTGAAGAGATTTCGTTGAATTTAATCAGGCGATTTTTTCTATTTAAAGAAAGGGTCCAGAATTTCTCCACTTCGAGTCCCATTGCGTGAGATTTCATGTAGTTAAAAACGAGATTTGGTGTATCGAGCACGGGAGCTTCTTGTTCGTTGCCTGCTAAGACACGCCGGCAAATTTCGACTATACTAACTAGTTGCAGGGCTTTAACCGGTCCAATACTCTTAATTTTCTTAAATTGAGCAGGTGACCAAGAAATCAAGTTTCTGAGTGATCCTGCATTTTTGAGTAGGTCTGAAGCGACATTCAAGACATTGTGCCCTTTGGAGCCGCTACGAAGAATCATAGCTAATAGTTCTGCGTCGTTTAGAGCTTGAGGGCCGTGCTTTTCGAGCCTTTCTTGCGGGCGTTGGCCTGCGGAGAGCTCTTTTATTTTTGGGGTAGTGGAGCTGTACATACTACAATGTGGATGAGGTATGTTAGAAAGCCTAGGTTGTTTCCCTAGGTTTACGCAATGCAATATCGATGGCAGCTGTAACTTCTGGACGAAAAAAAGCCGCGTTCCTAAATAGGCCGCGGCTGAATCGCTAAAATTGTTTTGCAGGAAATCGCTTAGTTGAAGCGGCGTACATAGCCGTCTCGTCTAAGGCGCTCCAACCAGCGCTGTTGTGCAAGCTGCGCTTCTTGCGAGATTAGCATATTTTCAATCTGGTCACGTAGATTTTCGAGTTCTTCGAAGCCTTCAGGACGGTAGTCTTCAACGAATAGGATGAAATAGTTGCTTCCTAAGTTAATAGGCTCTTCGCTGTATTGGCCTGGTTGAAGTGAAAATGCTAGAGTAGATAGTTTTTCAATAAGTGCGCCTTTTTCAACCCATCCCCAATCACCGCCTTTGCGAGCTTTGGAATCTTGGCTGTGCGTTTTGGCAAGCTCGGCGAAATCTGCTCCATCATCGAGCTCGGAAATTATCCTTTTGGCGCTTTGCTCTAGGATTTCAGGGCCTTCGTCTGCAACTTGAGAAAGTTTGATCATGCGAAGTTTAATTGCTTCTTTTAAGTGAAACTCTTGTTGGTTTTCTTTGTAGAATTCCTCGATCTTCACAGGGCTAATGAAGCTTTGCGTTTTACGCATGCGTCCACTCATGAAGCTTACTATGATCTCGTTGCGTATTCCTTCGTCGTATTCGTCTGGCGTTTTACCGATTGATTTCAAATAACCGAGGAACTTGGAGCGGTCGCCTTCAAAACGGGTAATGATTTCCTCTTCGCGTTGATTTTCAATGTAGCTGTAGGGGATTGTAGCGCCGTCTTGCTCAAAGAACTCCTTAACGATGAGTTCGTTGTCGGTAAGCATTTGAATAACATCATTTTCCGCTTGCTCGAGTAACTGTCGAAACGCCTCGGGATTGTTGTTTGCCTGTGCTTGAATTTGTGGCAAAAGTGGCTGAAGTTCGCGACGAATATCTTCAACCGTAATAATTTTATCCTCAACGATCGCTGCTATGCCGTTTGCAAAACGAGTGCCGACCTTGCTCGCAGCTTCTGCGCTTTTAACGAGGGTTTGACTGTAAATCGGGGATGAGAGCGCGAGCAAACACGTAATGAGAGAAATACTTTTGAACATAGTAAGTGATGTGGATGCTGTCATTTTGCGGTTCGGGCAACGAAATTTCTTAGGAAGATTAGAATTTCATCCAATCGCTTCAATGCATTATTTGCCTTTAAGCGAGGGAAACGACTGCCGTTTTTGATAAAATCGTCTCTTTTGCCGGAGTTTATCCGACATTTTAATAGAGTGCCTTGAGATTCGACTGAGACGATACCCTTTTGTTCCGCGAGGCAACGGACTTCGCTAAGCTTAAGCAAAACCTTTACTTCTCGCGGATATTTGCCAAATCGATCGATCATATCTTCGCTTAATTGACGAATGACTTTGGGTGATTCTGCCATAGCTAAGCGTCGATAGAGGTCAATTCGCAGACGTGTCTCTGAGAGGTAGGTCGCTGGGATCCGCGCAAGCATGGGTTCGCATTCGCCTTCTTTTGTGTCGAGGCGTTGCAGCAGTTTGAAATTGTTGTCTTTGCGACCGCTGTTTTCTTGTTCTCCTTCGCCTTGGTATATGAAATCGAGTCGCACGTTTGCCCGGATTGTTTGGGCGTGTGGCTCTCCTTTTAGGCGAGCGATGCTTTGCTTAAGGAGTTGGCAGTAGAGTTCAAAACCGATGCCGACAATGTGACCGCTTTGCTCGGACCCTAGTAAATTGCCTGCACCGCGAAGCTCTAAGTCTCGCATCGCAATGCGGAAGCCAGCTCCGAGTTGATTGTGTTGACGGATCGCCTGTAAGCGTTTGCGAGCGACGTCGACTACGCGCTTGTGTTTATGCAGAAGAAGGTAGGCGTAGGCTTGACGCTTGAATCGCCCGACCCGTCCGCGGAGTTGGTATAGTTGAGACAGCCCGAACCGATCGGCACCTTCTATGATGATCGTATTACAGTTGGGGATGTCCAAACCAGACTCGATGATGGTTGTGCACACTAGCATCTGATAGCGGTGATCGACAAAATCGGCCATTACTCGCTCGAGCTTTTTCTCATCCATTTGACCGTGACCTACGCCAATGGATACGTTTGGCAGGAGAGTGCGTAGTTTTTGAGCTGTTGCATCAATCGTTTGTACGCGGTTGTGCAAGTAGAAAACTTGGCCGCCTCTGGCGACCTCGCGCTGAACGACTTCCTGGACCAATTTATCGTCGTAGCCTTTGACGATGGTCTGAATCGGCTTTCTTTGCTGTGGAGCCGTTTCGATAACGCTGAGCTCGCGAGCACCGGTAAGCGCCATGTACAGAGTTCGCGGAATGGGCGTGGCGCTCATTGTCAAAATGTCTACCGTCTCGCGCCATTGTTTGAAGACTTCCTTATGCTTCACTCCAAATCGTTGTTCTTCGTCGATGATGACGATGCCGAGGTCTTTGAAGGAAACGTCCTTTGAAACTATTCGGTGAGTTCCAATGAGGATGTCGACTTTTCCAGCTTTTGTCGCCTGTAAGATCTTTTTGATTTCAGCTGGTTTGCGAAGGCGACTTACGAGTTCGACCACAACGGGGTAGCTTGCCATTCGGTCTCGGAAGTTTAAAAAATGTTGCTGAGCAAGAACGGTGGTCGGAACTAGAATCGCGACTTGCTTTCCTCCCATGACTGCCTTGAACGCGGCACGGATCGCTATTTCTGTTTTGCCAAAGCCAACGTCGCCGCAAATTAGTCGATCCATTGGCTTAGTCTTTTCCATGTCCGACTTTGTATCCAAAATTGCCGTCATCTGGTCGGGCGTTTCGGTGAAAGGAAAGGATTTTTCGAACTCGTCTTGCCACTGCGTATCCGGCTCGAAGGGATGACCTTTGCGCAAATCGCGTTTCGCTTGGATCTCGAGTAGTTTTGCGGCGAGGTCCAAGGTGGATTTTTCTGCAGCTTCACGCGTCTTGGCCCAGCGATTGGTAGAAAGATTGCCAAGCCTTGGGCGGACTTTGCTCAAGCCGACATATCGGCTGATCAAATGCGACTCCTGTAGAGGAATATGGAGGATAACTTCCTCGTCGAATTCGATACTTAGGACTTCGCGTTCCTGGCCCTGAAGGTTTACTTTAGTGATGCCTCGATAAATCCCAATACCGTGTTGTAGGTGTACAATGAACTCGCCATCGACCAACTCGGCGAAATCGAGTAGCTGGTCAACTTGGGATTGTGTGACTAGAGCTTTCTTGCTCGTGGGCGGTTTGCGGTTTCGCCGCCGCCCGAAGAGCTCAGTTTCAGTTATGACGACTATGCCACTAGAATTGTCGAGTGATAGCCATGATAGCTTTCCTAGATTTTTCCTAAAACGTATTCGAAAACCTTGGTTTAGGTCGCCCTCGATAAATTCGACTTTTAGGTCCTTGAGAGCTTTGACTTCGGCGAGCATCTCGCGGATGCGCACTTCGTCGCTTTGATTTGGGAGAATTACGAGGATGCGCTCGTTTTGGACTTCCCATTTTTTCACCTGCTCAAGAAAGCGGATACGCGCAGCTTGCTCGTCGGCCAAACGCTCGTCGGCCAATTTGCTAGAGTCTGGTATCGGGCGGTAAAAACTGAGGGACTCTGCCTCAAATGCAGTTGTGTGATCTGCTTCTTCCCCGAGGTCTAGGTCGGAAATGGTTAGCCATGAATCATTTCTTTTTTGTCGAGCATCCCTAAGCTTAACCCAAAATTTACCAAGTGAGTGAAGGTCATCTTGAGACGCTGTATCCATGGCGTGGACTAGGTCGTCTGGTTCAAGGAGGCACCAATTGATTGAATCGCCAAGGTGGTCTAAAATACCGTGAACTTTATGCTCCATCTCCAGCTTTGGCGATGCAGACACATCTATTGATTTGATTCTTTTGCCGGATCGTTGGGTGACGGGGTCGAGTTCCTTGATCGCTTCAATTTCGTCGCCAAAAAAATCGATACGGTATGGGGTGTTCGCGGTTACTGGATAAACATCAATTAGTCCACCCCGTTTAGAGTATTGGCCAGGAGCCTCGCAGAGGCCTTCGCTGTCGTAGTCTAGCTTATCCAAATCCTCGATGAGTTGGATGAAATCGTAAATTTGTCCCTGCTTGAGCGCTATTTGACGGGCAGCGAGTTCGGAGAGGAGTGGGGTTTCTTGGGCGAGAGCTTGAGGCGTCGTTACCCAAACGATTTTCTTTTTGGTTTGAAATTGAAGCAAGGCTGCGATTCGGTCGCTGCTCGCGTCAAACAGTTCACTAGAGCTTTCACCGTGAGTAGGGAGCTCTGGGTAATGGATAATTGATGCTCGGTTCTCCGGTGTACGAGCTAGTGCATGAAAATATTCTAAGTCGGAGGTGAGCTGCTCGGCTTCGCGTTCGTTTTTTACGACAACTATAAGTGAACTATTTCGGGTTTTATGTATCCACTCTTCGATAATTGCGGGCGAGGATTCATTGCCAACGCCAATCCAGCGTTCAGAGTTTTTCTGATACGGGAGAAGGATTGAAGGCAGGTCGCTCATTTACGCGATTGGTAAACTGCAATTGCTTCCCGTGCAGCGTTTTCAGCAGCTTCCTTTTTTGTACGACCTGTGCCTTTGCCGAGTGCTTCTTTTTTGAAGTTTACAATAACTTCAAATGTTCGGTTATGGGGTTCGCCGATTTCAGCTGTGGTTACGTATTCAATACAATCGTTTCCGTGGACGGGTTGTATGAGTTCTTGTAGCTTTCCTTTGGGGTTAGCGGTTTCCACGTTGTCGCCGTTTGAGTGTTCGAGGTTGTTGTAAAGGTTGAGGATTATTTTTTTTGCAGTCTCCCAATCACTATCTAAGTAGATCGCTCCGATTAGGGCTTCAAAGGCGTCTCCTAGAACTGAGTCTCGCTCTGCTATGCCTGTTTGGTTGTCTTTATCTTTTAGAAGGAGGTATTGGTTGAGCTTAAGCGTGCGGGCTATGCCGGCCATATAATCGCCACGAGCGTAGCTAGCTCGTTTTGAGGTGAGGGGGCCTTCTCGTTCTTGGGGGAATCTTGTGAAAAGAGTTTCGGTGAGCGCCAATTGAATGACCGAGTCGCCTAAGAACTCTAATCGCTGATTATTCATCAACTGATTGCGAGCGTTTAGTAGATAGGACGGGTGGGTCAGGCTTTGCTCAAGCAGCTCCTTGTTGGTAAATGTATATGAGAGCGACTCTTCTATTTGAGCAACCTGATCTGGCAACAAATCCATTAGAAAGATGGAATGACGATTTCGAAGGATGGCAAACGTGTCGGGCTACTTTCGGAGCTTGAAGCGTTTGATCATTTCCTTGGCGATTCCTTTGTAAGCGGATGCGCCCGGATTCATCTTATCATACTCGAAAATGGTTTGGCCAAAAGATGGAGCTTCGCTCAAGCGCACGGTACGTGGAATGACAGTTTTGAAGATGAGATCGGGGAGATTGGTTTTTACTTCTTCGACTACTTCGCGTGAAAGGCGGGTGCGAACGTCGAACATTGTCATCAGTATACCACCGACTTGTAAGTTATCGTTAACGCCCGCTTCATGGAGTTTGTCTACGACGCTAAGAATTTGTCCGAGTCCTTCCAGGGCCATGTATTCGCATTGCAGGGCGACAAGCAAATAGTTCGCTGCTGCGAGGCTGTTCATCGAAATCATACCTAAAGCAGGAGGGCAATCGATGATAATGACTTTGTAATCATCTGAATTGATGACAGGATCAAGGACTTCTTTGAGGCGTGAGAGATAGTTCTCGCTTTGGGCGATTTCAATCTCTGCAGCGGCTAGGTCTACTTCGGATGGAAGGAGGTGGAGATTAGCTCGTCCGGTCTCGATGATCATATCAGCGGCGTTTGCGTCGCCACTAAGAGTAGGGTAGATACTGCGCCCTTCTTCTTTTTCAAAGCCGAGTGCACTTGTTGCGTTGGCTTGTGGGTCGAGGTCGACGAGTAGAGTAGGGATCTTTTGCTGTGCGAGAGCAGCTGCTAGATTGACCGCAGTGGTTGTTTTGCCGACGCCCCCTTTTTGATTAGCGATTGTGAATACGGTTCCTGCCATTTAATTGATTCTGTAATGCGAAAGTTCCTTGAATGGCAACGGTTTTAATAGAGAAAGAGGCGTCTTCGTTAGAGGTGAGATCAAATTTTTTATGATCTCTGGAAAATTTCTACTTGAAACCTGTCTGTTGTTTGCGAATGTGACCGCCTTCGCTTTTAAAGACTAAGCGAATTTTATTTGGATAAGGCGTGGTAGCCAAGTGGTAAGGCCGAGCTCTGCAAAAGCTCTATCGCGGGTTCGATTCCCGCCCACGCCTCCAAAGCTGAGAACGATTATATCTCACGATTGAATCTTTAGTAGCTCCGGGTTCGATGTTTCGTTAGTTTCACTAACTCAAGTGTCGTCGCTGAAGCTCCTCGGTGCCCGCTCACGCCTCCAATTTTCTGGGAAAATTATTCTAACGATTGCATCTGAATTTAGCAGTTGCGGGTTCGATGTTCCGCTTACAGGTGCTAGCTCACCTGTCGCAGTCCGGTTTTGATTGAGCGTTCATTTTTTGGCTTTTGGTCGCGGAGTGCTTGAGACAGGTGGATTTTTTTGGGGGGGGGCGGTTTAGGTTTTCTCAGTTTATAGTGGATCCGTCTTAGTTGTGTGTCTACTTATTGGGCCTACCCTGGAATTTGTTACCTCGCACTATGAAAATTCTTTTTCGATTTATAGTTTCGTCTTCTCTATTTGTAATTAGCTCGCTTGTGCATGCTGACCGTCCAAATATTATCGTCGTTTTGTGCGATGATTTAGGATACGGCGATTTGGCTTGTTACGGTCATCCTCATATCAAAACACCGCATTTGGATAAAATGGCGGAGGACGGAATTCGCTTTACTAATTTTTATTCTGCGGCTCCAGTTTGCTCTCCCTCGCGAGTGGGTTTGTTGACAGGTAGGAGTCCGAACCGAGCGGGTGTATATGATTGGATTCCTGTCGCGGACCCTAAGAGTCCACACCGTCGTGGCGAGGTCCACATGCGTGAGTCTGAAATTACAATCCCTATGCTTTTAAAAGAAGCGGGCTATGCGACAGCGATGGCGGGTAAGTGGCATTGCAATTCGAAATTTAATGTCGAGGAACAGCCTCAGCCAGGCGAGTCTGGCTTTGATCATTGGTTGGCGACTCATAATAACGCTTCGCCTTCTCACGCTAACCCAGATAATTTCGTTCGAAACGGCGAGCCTTTGGGGGAGATTAAAGGTTATAGTTGCCAGATTGTTGTGGAGGAGGGCATCGATTGGATCGAAGCCCATCGGTCTGAAAAGGCGTCTCAACCATTTTTCCTCTATCTTGCCTTTCATGAGCCACATGAACCGGTGGCGTCGCCGTCAAAAATGGTAGAAGGATATAAAGATGTTACATATTCGAAAAAGGAAGCTGAGTATTTTGCTAATGTTGAGAACATTGATACTGCGGTGGGGAAACTGTTGGGTTATTTGAAAACGTCGAATGTGGATGAGGATACATTGGTAATTTTTACATCTGATAACGGGCCCGAAACGTTGAACCGATACGTGAATGCGTCGCGTTCTTGGGGGAGGTCTGATCCTCTTCGCGGGATGAAGCTTTGGACAACGGAAGCCGGCTTTCGCGTGGCCGGAATCATGAGATGGCCCGGGCGTATTGAAGGAGGTGAGGTATCCAGCTTAACAGTGTCCTCTCTTGATTTTCTACCGACTTTTTGTGATTTGGCAGAAGCGGACATTCCAAAAGATTTGACCTTGGATGGCGGCAATTTTCTGGCAGCTCTAAAGGGGGAAGAAATTGACAGAGAAAAGCCCTTGGTTTGGGCGTACTATAATGCGTTGAAGGGGTATCAAGTTGCCATGCTAGATGGAGATTGGAAGGTCCTTGCCCAGCTTGATTTGCAGAAGATTCATAATGTGTCGGAGGAAAATATTGAAGAAATTCGGGCTGCTAGCGTTGTTGACGTAGAAATTTACAATCTAAAGTTCGATATCGGTGAAGCTAGAGACCTTTCGGAAGATGACGATGAGTTGAAGGAGCGTCTGGTGAAAAAGCTCGAGGCAAATTACCAAGCATTGTTGGATGGGTCGTACGTTTGGTAGCTTCAGTTTGGAGATTAATAGTTTGCCACATAATCGCTCCCAAGGATCGGGAGTGCTTTGTGGGGCTATCGTAGGCGGCGCTGTTGTGCCTCCTCTTTTCGGTTTAATCGCCGACACATGTGGCTAATCGCTTGAAAGGTATGGATGATTGAAAAGACGAAGGAGGAGTTCCGTAACTACGATGATCCTCCATGCGATACGGTTAAGGAATTTTGTCGCCTTAATCATGTTAACCAAGCCTATAATTTCATCCAAGAGAAGAAGAAAGAATTTGGATAATTGAAACGGGCAGAAATGAGCTTATAGGAGGCGGTTAGATTTTTGAATACAGTCGTGAATGATTCGGACCCAGATACGGATCTAGATCAAATGCAACATTTCTTTCAAGCTTCGGAGACTATGCGGATGGATGGTTTTGACCGATTTAGGAAAGGTCTTGTTTCTTTTGGGATGAACCTCAATGGGCTATCGTTGGGGATACATTTCCTGTGGGATGCACTTTTCGGACAAGATCGTTTTTCTTGAAATTTTCGAAGACAATGCGGACTTTAATAACCCGCGTTACAATACGAAATGTGACATATATGAATTAAAGAATGTCGATATGTCTTAGGGACATGACGAATAGATATACATGATTGTGAAGGACTATTTGCTAGAAGAAGCTCAGTATATCCTGCGTTATCATGCATTTTATCCACAGCATAGAGACAATGCGGGTGAGCATTTAATGGATGAGCGGGGCCATGAATTGTTTAAGGCTGTTAAATTTTTTAACCAATACGACTTGTAGACGAAGTCGCCTTTGAAGGCTAATTCGGAAGAGCTGAAACCTCTCTACAAAAAAATGGCATCAAAATTCTTGCCTGTAAAAATAGCATTTTAATTGAGTTGCCCAGGTGCCCTGGGGCTTTTTTTATTTTTTGATGAAGCGATATAAGATTGTAGTAGTGTTTTTGCTGGGGCTCGTCGGGTGTTTGCCTTCCAATGGTGATACGAAGGGCGAATCAAATTCCGTGCGAGTCGCTTTTCTTGCCGATGTTCATCTCTCGGACATTTATGGTGAATTATCTGATTCTGATTATCGAGGAGTGTTGAATCCTGGAAATGGAGAATATGCGTTTATCAGAACAATGCAGTCTCAATTGCTTTCGACCCGGCTTTTCAATGAAAACTATTTCGCTTTTCTAGCTGCGTTGGAAGATGTAGTTGATCGAGGTATACGATATGTCGTATTGCCGGGAGATTTTAGTGATGATGGTCAGCCTTTAAATATACGTGGATTAAGGCGAATCCTCGAAAAGTATAGGGATGTGCATGGTGTCGAATTTATCCTGAGCACAGGAAACCATGATCCGGTGCTTCCGTTTGAAGTGGACTCTGGAAAAAGTGATTTTTTAGGAGAAGGAGGGGAGCGCCAAATTATTGCGAGTCGAGCTGATCTTTATCAAGAGAGCGACCACGTTGTGGTAACTGCAGATATCCGAAAATCAGGCTATAAGGAGATTTTAACAGAACTAGGCGAATTCGGTTTCTTTCCACGTGAAGAAAATACGTATTGGGAAACTCCATTTACGGATTATGGATACGAGAACTATAATTTTAGTGAAGCTCAGATACAGAGTAATCTTGAGAAGCGAACGTATGATGTCTCACCCGGTTTTGAAGTTCCCGATGTCAGTTATTTGTTGGAGCCGGAGGAGGGGGTGTGGTTTCTCGCAATTGATGCGAACGTATACGTACCCAAAGCCGGTGAGGGCAGTGATCCCAATAACCCAGTGAGCTATGGTAAATCCAGTGTTGGGTATAATAATGTGTTAAGCTACAAAGCTCATCTCTTCGATTGGGTCGCTTCCGTTATGGAGAGAGCGAAGAAATTGGGAAAAAAGGTTTTTGTATTCAGCCACTACCCTATGGTGGATTTCAATGATGGTGCTTCCAAACATATTGAGAAACTTATGGGCGAAGGGAAAATGCAACTACACCGCGTTCCGCATAATCTTGTCGCTGAGAAGTTTTTTGATGCTGAAGTGACTGTGCATTTTGGTGGACATATGCATATCAATGATACGGGAACTCGAGAATTTGGTGAAGGGCTCGGGTTTGTGAATGTTCAAATCCCATCCTTGGCAGCTTATATTCCTGCTTACAAAATAGCCACTTATTCGGGATGCCACATGAATATCGAAACGATAGTCGTTGGTGATGTTCCTCGTTTTAAAGAACTATTCCCTCTTTATGAAACGGAGTATGAATACTTGCTCAAATCGCACGATGAGCAAATTTGGAACAAGGAAATTTTGCAATCGTCCAATTACCGCGAATTTACGCAATGGCATTTGAAGGAATTGGTTCGCTTGCGTATACTGGTTAAGGACTGGCCTGATCGTTTAAAAGATTTTCTTCTGAAATCTTCGGGTTACGACCTCCTTAAATTTGCCGGAAGCGAAGCAAAATATACAAACTCGGAGTCTTCTTTTAGTTGGACCGGTTTTGATATGATATTCGATTTCTACCGGCTTAGAAGTGCGGATAAATTAGCGTTCTCAGATATCACTGCTAAGCGGATACAAGAGTATGAGATTGTGATCAATGATTTACTTAGCGTGAGAGAAGGGGGACAGGATGAAATTCAACTTTTAAAAAAGGACCTGGTGGAGTTCGCACACATCTTTCAGTGTTTCCTAAACGGGGCCCCGGCCGACAATTTTTCGATAGATGTTCCTCGCGGGCTCATCTTGGAGTAGAGGTGATCTCATATTGATTCTCTCGTTAGGCTATATGTCGAACGAGAGTTGTGGAATTACGAAAGTCAGCGTCCACCAGTCACGGGATCAAAATCTTGTGAGTTGTCAAAATCTTTGCCTGTAACTGGATTGGCCCGAGCTGTCAGGTTGTCTTGAAATCTTACTTGATAATCACTGAAACGCAAATCAGCTTCGGGATAGTCGGTGCTAATAAAATGAGCGCCGCTTTGTAGTGCCTTCTGAAAAGTAGTTACATCGTTGTTACGCGATTCACGAGTGCCAGAATCGGCACGAGTTCGAACGAGAAATCCCTTTGATGCCATGTCACGTATTTTCTCAAAGTCTTTGTGCACGTTATTGATTTTCATGAAAGCAGCTGCAGGATGGTCTTCGCCTACACTTACGAATGCTATCCGTCCTTTGAGGGAAGGATGGTCTTCCAAGTAGAGGTCTCGAATATGGTTCGTATTATCGATAGCGAAAATTACTTTGTTGCGGACCTCTTCTAAGATCGGCCAGCCCTCATTGGTAACCGCATTGCGAAGCGTATCCAGCTTGCCGCGTATATCATCAGGCTTAAGAATTTCATCAGGGCTGAATACACTCAAGATTTCTTTATCTACCGTATTTATTTCCGTTTTTCCGAAGGTGATGGGTTGAGTGTATTGGTGACCGATTGGCTTATCTTTCAACTCTAGTAAAATCATAATTGGGTAGTGGCCTGGGTTGGCTCTGGACCAATGTTGGATTTCTTGCAAAGCTTGGGTAAAAGTAGGTACGTTTGTGCGGTAGTCGATGTCTTGAATATGAAGTACTTTTAGCCCAGGTTGTTGAAGAATTGTCCCGAAAGGATGTTCTTCACTATCAATGGTCACTCCAAAAGGCTCTGCATAAAGGCCGCCGTTTGGGTCGGCGAAAAGATCAAGCTCAACCTGTCGGATACCCAATTTTGAGAATTGCTCAGTCAGTGATCTATGCGTATAATCGAGTGACTTCACTTTTTCGGGGTCTCCAGTTGAGATGTACTCCAGTACCGCTTTACTTGGAGCGATATGATATGAATTGTGTGTACCAATGACCTGCACTTGATTGAGTCGAATCGACTTGGGCGATTCTTGGCCTGCTAGCGATGAGGTTAATAAGGAGATGAATACAGCGAAATATTGTATAGTAAGAAATTTCATTTGATGGCGTGCTAGTTAGTTAGCTGTTCTACTGTAGGTCACTTTTGATTGTTCTCTTCGCGGTTGATTGCTGTGTGGTGAATTGAGGTTGTTTACCTGTTGAATAAGTAGAGCTAGTTTCGTACAGACGTTGAATGTTATCAAGCATTGAGCGCTAGGTATCTGCTAAGCATATTTTGAGGTACTGTTGCTATTTTTTGAAAAGGAAGGGCACTAAATGTTGCTGATTGAGGGCCAAAAAAATGGTTAATAACGGATATGTTTGTTTCTGTGTTTAGTCATCCAAAACTGTATCCGTTGTTTGGTTAGAAGTCTCGTGCTTTATTGGTGCTATCACCTAATGCGAGTACGAAGATTTATTTAATATGCGGGAATTGATAGTGGCGGAGAAGTGTGCCGTTTGCATTTCTGATTGTGTGAATTTTTTATTACGAAATGATGTCTTGATGCTAAGCTTGAAATGGCTTCGAATTACTTTGTTAAAAGTATCCCAGAAAAAGATTTTTTAAAAAATGAAATTGCTTCAAAATACTACCGTTTTCTTGTTGTGGATGATCGCATCGATTTCTTGGGCGGGAACTCCTGCTCCGTCTGCTTTGCGCTGTGAATTATTGCTGGGGGATTCATTGTACGAGATTGTTGATCCTACACCAAATTTTGCTTGGGTAGTACCCGTTATAGAGCTAGGAGGGCGGCAGACGAGCTATCAAATACAGGTTTCTCGAGCAAAGGATGGGTTTCATTCTGTGAATTCTCTTGTTTGGGATTCGGGTTCGGTTAATTCTTCTATGTCAGTGGCCGTTGAATACGCTGGTGAGGAACTTCAAACGAAGGAGACTTATGAGTGGCGAGTGCGGGTCGGTGTAGAGCATGGCGAATTAGGGGCTTGGTCAGGGCCTCAACGATTTACAATGGCAGCAGAAATAAGAGATGCTCCATCAGGACATCAAACCGTTACTAATATCATTGAACCTGTAGGGGTAACGGAGCTTGAATCTGGGCGATTGTTATATGATTTTGGGGAGGTTGCTTTTGGCTATCTCGAACTCGACCTAGTTGCATCAACAGAAGGAGAGTTGAATGTGCACTTGGGTGAAAGGGGCAGTGAGACAGGTATTGTAAGTGAGCTGTTTAAGCATTCAAATGTCCGCTATTATAGCGTACCTTTGGCGGTTTCTAGTGGAAATGGCGTCTATAGCGTTCACCCTCCAAAGGATGAGCGAAACACAAGGCCTGCGGCGATTGCAATTCCAGGTCGATTTGGACGAATAGCTCCCTTTCGTTATGTGGAGATCGAAAGGAATGGAATCGAATTATCGAAATTAGTAGTGAAGCAGGTCGCAATACATTATCCGTGGAATGAATACGCTTCTTCATTTGAATCATCGGATGCCGATCTGAATGCTCTCTGGGAACTTTGCAAGTATAGCATGAAAGCTACTAGTTTTGCGGGAGTTTACGTTGATGGCGACCGAGAACGGATACCTTACGAAGCGGATTCTTACATTAATATGCTATCCCACTATGCGGTAGATAGTGAATATTCCATTGGACGTCGTACACACGAATATTTGATGGATTTTGCGACTTGGCCGACCGAGTGGAAGCAACACTCGGTAATGATGGCAGGTATGGACTTCATGTATACTGGCGACAATTCGTCTATTCGCCGAATTTATGAACGTCTGAAAAAGGAGAAAACTTTGGAAGAGCGAGCTCGTGAAGATGGGCTACTTGTTGGTTTTCCTTACGAAGAACACAGTGATCGACCCGGGGATTCAGCCGATATTGTGGATTGGCCTCCGGGGGAACGCGATGGCTATGTGTTCCAAGAAGTTAATACAGTTGTGAATGCTTTTCACTATTTGAACCTGAGGCAAATGGCTGAGATGGCGAACGCTCTAGGAAAGGCTGATGACGCGGCGGATTACGCGAATCGAGCCAATCGTTTCTACAAAACGTTTAACGAACACTTGTTTGATGAAGAGACGGGCTTGTATGTAGATGGAATCGGAACTGATCATTCTGCTTTTCATGCGAATTTGTTTCCATTGGCCTTTGGGTTAGTTGCAGATGAGTTTATTGAAAGTGTAACTGATTTCATTGTATCCAAAGATTTGGCCTGTAGTGTTTATGCTGCTCAGTACCTCTTGGAAGCTCTGTATCAGGGAGGAAGGGAGGATGCGGCTTTGCGTTTAATGACGATGAAAGGAAAGCGAAGTTGGCAAAATATGTTGGATGTCGGTTCGACGATAACTCTAGAGGCTTGGGATGATTCCTTTAAGCCAAATCAAGACTGGAACCATGCCTGGGGAGCTGCTCCGGGGAATGCAATTGCTCGCTTCCTTTTGGGAGTTCGACCGCTTGAGCCTGGTTTTTCAAAGATGCTCATTGCTCCGCGGCCTGGCTCGCTTACTTTTGCGAAGGGGCGCGTGCCAACTATTCGTGGTCCTGTGGATGTTTCGATTGAAAATAGAAATGAGTCGATTTCAGCTGAGTTGCGTATTCCGGGAAATACGGAACCGACTGTGTCTTTGAAACTGCCAGCAGACAAAAGAATTGGGAGCCTAGCGGTGAATGGGGAAGAGTACCCGTATTCGGTGGATTCGCAAATTGTAACTTTGGAAGGATTAACGAGTGGAGAATTTAAGATCGAGCTTTCATTGCGATAGCTTGTATGGTAACCGTCCGTTCTAGAGCGTATTGACTTGGCTTTGCTTCCAGTTCTTTGGAGTCAGGTGTTCCGCTTCGAAGTTAGTAATTTTTGGCAGTTTC
>JAKYXN010000220.1 GCA_022538095.1 Puniceicoccaceae bacterium K14
GATTTACCATTGAATTCGAGGAAAGAATGCCTCTAAACTACAAATAACCGCGCATCAGAAAAAGCTAGTTACACAAAATAACTTACACCTCCTAACCAAGACCATTTCGACTCGCTGGAATTGTGATCCCTGTCGTATGCTCAACTATTAACCTTAGAGAGGAGAACATATCTATGTCGGACAGTTTCCCATCGAAATTGGGTAACGCCCCGTCAAAAGCGGCACCTGTGCTCTTGGCGTAGGAAAGGATTTGGTTCTTGCCGACCTCCATTCTCTTTTGTAGTTCACTTATTACTACGTCAGCTTTAGTAGAGAACGACTTGGATACTTCTTCTAGTTTCGCACTTTTTTCTTCGAGGCTACTTTCGCTATCGTTCTTGATTTCGTAGTCTATGAAAAAGTTTAGTACGTCTTTTAGGAGCGTTTTACCTCCTGTAAGCATGTCTCGTTCAACATCCCGAATGGCGTCTAAGAATTGGTAGTCGAATTTAGCAATGTATTCGGGGTCGGCGATGTTGTTGAGGTTTGGCTCTCCTCCATACATCTTTCTTTTATATAAGCGGAGAAACCTTCTATCGATTAGTTCGAGAGCGTCTTTCTCGTTCCCCGTTTTCGCGATTTCTTTGAGGTAGAGTTCATGATGCCGTACTGGTAGATCGAATGAGAACGTCAGGTTGGCTTCGTAAGGAGATTCGAGTTTTGTAAGCCAGCTTCCAATTGTTGCTAGATCTTGCGAGTAGGTTTCCTCGTTTGTACTCTCTTTCAGGGTCGCAGTGACCTTTATGGAGGGGGGGGGGGCTAGTCTTTAGTTCTGAAAACGATGAGTTTTTTGTGAAGTCTTCGATTGCCAGGTTGAACTAAGCCGCTGCGCGGCAGTTTGGGGTTAGCTTCTTTCATTTTGAGTTGGAAAGTTGGCAGCCTCTCGCGAGGCTACCGGTGGTATGAA
>JAKYXN010000221.1 GCA_022538095.1 Puniceicoccaceae bacterium K14
GCAGGCGATCTCGGTCCAGAAGGCATGGTGTTTATTCCTGCGTCCGAAAGTCCAAATCGCAAGCCGTTACTAGTGGTTGCGAGCGAAGTCAGTGGTACGACAACGATTTTTGATATGAGTGAATCAGTAGGCTCAGAGGTTATTGCTCCAAGTGGCGTCGCCGTTGATTTTCAAGCAAACGGTGACGTGCTCGTTAACTGGACTGACGACTCTGATGACGAAAACGGTTTTCTTATCGAACGATCCACAGAAGATGGCGATTGGATGGAAATTGGACGTGTATTTGCAAATACAACACAATTTTATGATGGAGGCATCGAACACGGAACCACCTACTCTTATCGTGTTTTTGCGGTTAAGGGCGATAGTTATTCTGATGCCGCGGAATCTGAAGCGGCTCTCGAAGTGGCCCCGGAGCAGTTGGTTGATCTCAATGTCCTCGGCAGTTACCACAGTGGTGTCTTCGACGAGAGCGCGGCTGAGATAGTAGCCTACGATCCTGATACACACCGTCTCTTCGTCGTAAACGCGAACTCCTCCCAAATCGACGTGCTCGACGCCAGCGATCCAGCGGATCCCGTCTTGCTCGCATCGCACGCCTTCGAAGGCGCTGGCATCAACAGCGTTGCCGTTAAGAACGGCATCGTCGCGGTAGCGATCGAAAACGAAGATTCGCAAGCCGCTGGCTCGGTCGCCTTGATGGATGCGGACGGCAACGTTTACGCGACCTTTGAAGCGGGAGCGCTTCCAGACTCGGTGGCATTTTCGCCTGACGGGACGAAAGTAGTGGTCGCCAACGAAGGCGAACCAAACGATGAATACACGATTGACCCCGAAGGTTCGGTCACCGTCATCGATCTATTGGTTAACGGATCAATCAACCCTTTCGCAGCGAGTGCGACGCAAGTCACCTTCGAGTCCTTCAACGA
>JAKYXN010000222.1 GCA_022538095.1 Puniceicoccaceae bacterium K14
TTTGTTCTTTATCATCGAAAACTTGATATAACTTTTGCATCCTATTGCAAATCAATTACTTGAGAACTTACACATTTTGTCCACACGGCCTAGAATCAATTTTATCTAGATAATTTTTATTACCATAAAAATAACAGTGACCGTAATCACGAACCTCACATCCATAGGCGTTGTAAAGTCTCTTCAAAAGAAACCATTTCACAGGATCTAGAGTATGTGAGATAAAACCTAATATATTCCTAAATTTCATGATCCAAGAAACGTTTTACAAATCTAACTAAATGAATGTCAAAGCTTCATCGTTTTAAAAACCACCCTTAGTATGTATTAAAATATAATTACAATTCATAAGGAAATACTCCCCATGGTGCATTAGGGTTCCCCTCTCTACTGTTATTAAAGTCATCACGCTCTATTTGCTCAGCTGGAGTTATATCGTTTTCGTTAGCACGAATATTAATGTCTATTACTTCAAGAATCTGAGGTATAAAAAGATTGCTCCCAACCCTCGTACTTTTCCCATAAGTTTGTTCAAATTTTTTGGAGGTATTTTAGGATACGATCCTCTCTCGTTGTCGTTCCCTTTTCATATGTCGAAAACCAAAAGGAGCCGGAAGGTTCGGATGAATAAAGGAGTTTTTTTGCAAGCAAGTCCTATTGAATGCAAATGACACTGGAGAAGCCGTTGGGTATTTTCGAAAGCGAAAACCCCGCCAACAGTTCATGTATCCAGAATCGCTTATCATAAGCAAAGTTCGGCCTCAAGAAGCTAAATAAATCGCATAACCAAAAAAACTGGCATACAACAAGCAAGTTGGCTTGTGGAGTTCTGATGTAAGCGTCATGCCAAGCGCCTTGATATAGTTCTCTGCTGTTTTTGAAAAGTGTCGTATGTTTCGTAGCTATGACATCTACGACTGCCGATGAA
>JAKYXN010000223.1 GCA_022538095.1 Puniceicoccaceae bacterium K14
GCGAGGGTGACATAGCAACCGCCACCTCCAGCGGAAATTCCGATAAGGTACTCACGACTGATATCTATGGGGTATAGGCTTTCCATGTCGTCAACGAGTTGGTTAACTTGTTCACCTTGCCACCAACCTGAAGAGGATTGCGGAGCGACCAGGATTGCTCGGTGAGGGCTGCCGGAAGTCTGCGTTGTCTCGATCAGAGGGCTGATATTGTTTTCGACCTGCGCTTTGTTGTCGTTGCCGTGTTCTCCTAGCCCATGAAGAACAGGACAAGCGGGAGCTTTTCGTCTAATTTTATGTCTCTTGGCACAAAGACCCGACAGGGATAAGCCGAGGATTCGAGAGCAATCGAGTGGGGCGCTGAATCGGAGTCTATTGTGTTTTGGTTCATCGCGAGCAATGATGGAGCGAAAAGAAACGATAAAAGGACGGATGTAACTGTCATCGAAAGAAGAAGTGTCGAAGAGCTCTTATGTGGGGTCAAAAAGGAGGCAAGTGGACACGTAAAGCAGGTAATGTTATTCGCCCACTAAGGGCACAGAGGGGCACGAAGTTATAGATGAGGACGAGGATGGTCGAAACGGAGGTCGATTGTTGCGAGATGGTTTAAATTCGAATCAAACGGACCATGAGTTTGGGGCGAGGCTAACGGCTGAGGTGATTGTGGCTTCAAGTAGGTTTTGGGGATTATAGTAGAAGCGACGTCTCGTCGCTTTGAGTGAAAAGGGGTAAAGCGGAGAGACGTCGCTTGGAGGTGTAAGTTATTTTGTGTAACTAGCTTTTTCTGATGCGCGGTTATTTGTAGTTTTGAGGCATTCTTTCCTCGAATTCAATGGTAAATCGATTCAGAGCTCCAGTCCAATTATGGATCGGCATCGTCCATTTTTTGGATATGTTTTGAAGC
>JAKYXN010000224.1 GCA_022538095.1 Puniceicoccaceae bacterium K14
ATAGCTCTTAAAGCAGCTGAATACAGTGAAAATCCGGGACTGTATATGCTTCACAAAGCTGCTCACGGAGCCGTGGGCGGGGGAATTTCCGAAGCTCAGGGCGGTGAGTTTGCCCATGGTTTTGCCTCCTCCTTTACCGCTAAAACTGCCGGTGGAGCTCTGAATGGAGCCTTGGAAGGTCTAGGCGATACAGCTCGAGCTGTCTGGGGAACAGTAGGAACTGCGATCGTTGGAGGAACCGTAGCCGAAGTAGGCGGAGGCAAGTTTGCCAATGGGGCGACCACCGCTGCGGTGCAGCACATATTTAATCAGTTGACGACTCAAATGGGAAAGAAGAGTGTGCTAGTTGTTCATGTGGAGAGTGGCCCAGATGATGAGGTTGGGCCAATACTTGAGGCAGATGGAGAAGAGCTCAAGGCAGAGTTTGCTAAGGACGATGATGGGTTTTTGGGATTTGGAAAAGATAGTATATTGTCGGACGGAGATACGTTAGATTTTAAATATGTGAGTGATTTGAATCAGCTAGCTGAAGCTGCTGAAGGGTATGACTGGATAATAGTAGTCGCACATGGAACAACGAAGGGCGTTTGGCAACAAGCTACAATGTATAATGGCATAAAGGTTTACAAAACCCCGAGAGAATGGCTTAGGTTTTATGAACGTGAATTAGGCATTAGTAATGTGAGATATACATTTGGATGTAATCCTGGAGATGGATGTTTGTATGTAGGAATAGGATTGAAGCATAACAAGAGTCTCGTTGGGACAAAAATCAGAGAGAAAGTGGAACCGTATTTAAGGGACTAGGCCGTGTGGACAAAATGTGTAAGTTCTCAAGTAATTGATTTGCAATAGGATGCAAAAGTTATATCAAGTTTTCGATGATAAAGAACAAAG
>JAKYXN010000225.1 GCA_022538095.1 Puniceicoccaceae bacterium K14
GAGTGGTTTGACTTCGATATGGATGGAACGGGTAACAACAGCGACGAACGTCAGGAGCTTGACGGAGCAGATTTGGTTGTCGATTTCACCGAAGGTAGCGAGAACGAGTTCTGGATCACGCTTCGTCTGCACCAAGGTACTTTGAATGTAACCGGTGGTCTTCTTCAGGCTCAAAAGCTAGATCTTTGGGATTGCTGGATCGGTACTGTAAATGGTGGTACAGGGACCATCAACCAGTCTGGAGGGGAAGTGATTTTGAATTTCCTTGAAATCGCACGTAGCGCGGGAGCGACTGGTGTTTACAATCTTAGCGATGGTTCTCTCTTGCTTCCTGAACTTTCTCGTAAGCCAGCTTACAACCTTTTCTTAGGTGGTAATGATGGTGGAGCCGGTGGAAATGGTACTTTCGAAATCTCCGGAGGATCCTTAACAACGCGCGCTGGTGTTGAGCTCGTTTCAGGCGAAGCAGTCTTTAGCGTTGTTGGTTCTGCGGCGACATCGATTTCTATCGGTGGTCATGACAGAGCTCCAACACCTGCGATTCCTGCAACAGATACGGAGCCTGCAGTTGATGAGGTCGTCTTTCCTGCAGTTGATGGAGCTTGGTTGCAACAAGCCGGTTCTACACTTATGGTGACTGTCGATGACGGTGGATTAACTCCAATCGTGATCGAAGACGCGGATGCAAGTGGCGACGGAGCGAATATTGAATTCGCAGACGGAGCTATTCTCTTGCCGAGTTTTGCTGGCGATGCTGTAGAAGGAACATGGACTGTAATGGAATTCACAGGTACAGTTACAGACAATGGGTTGGCACTTGCTGACGGTTCAGACGGTTGGAGTTTTGCAATCGACGAGTCAGCGACTCCAAAGACGTTGTCGGTGTCTTA
>JAKYXN010000226.1 GCA_022538095.1 Puniceicoccaceae bacterium K14
GACTGGATCGGATACGCTTGTGAAACTTGGCTTTCGATAATTTACCGCTTCATTCGAAATGGCCTAATAGCCGGCGACTATCTTCAGGTTGATGAGACACCGATCCGCTATCTCGATCCAGATCGCAAAGGCAAAAGTCATCAAGGCTACTATTGGGTTTTCGGACGTCCGCAAGGAGACGTGTGCTTCGATTGGCGTCTTAGCCGCGGCAAGGCAGGCGCCGAAGCGATTCTCTCCGACTTCGAAGGAATCGTTCAAAGCGATGGATACGCTGTTTACGATTCGGCGTGCCAAGGCAAGTCGATCGTTCAGCTCGGCTGCTGGGCTCACGCGCGCCGCAAGTTCTACGACGCCTACAGAAACGGAGAACTGGAAGCGGCGCGCTATCTTCTTCCGATAAAGGAGCTCTATCAAATCGAACGGGACCTGCCGCATTGTCCAGAGCAACGCTCCAGGATCCGCCGGGAGAAAAGCCTTCCAATCCTCGAATCGATCAAAGAGCTGCTGGAGGCCGAACGCGACTACTATTTAGCTAAGAGCGCGATGTCCTCTGCTGTCCACTACACGCTGAACCAATGGAGAAAGCTGACTGCCTACGTCGATCACGGACAAGCTCGAATCGACAACAATCTCACGGAACAGTCGATACGCCCCTGCAAGCTCGGAGCCAAGAATTGGCTGTTCGTAGGCGACCCCAAGGCTGGCAACCGCAGCGCGATTATCTACACGCTGCTGGAATGCTGTCGTCGTCACGGAGTTGAACCCATGGCCTATCTTAGCGACGCGCTAAGAAAAATCCCAAGCATGACAAACTTCGAAGCCGAAAAGCTAACTCCGAAAAACTGGAAAGAAAACCAAGTCAATACGCTCTAGAACGGACGCTTAC
>JAKYXN010000227.1 GCA_022538095.1 Puniceicoccaceae bacterium K14
CCTTCGCTGAATTACGGGAACTACACGTTTTGGGATATCGATGGCTGGGATGGTTCCGAGCCTGCGACGCTCGAATTGGAAATCGGCGATGGGAGCGGTTCTTCGAATGCCTCTCCTTCGATTAGCGCCATTGCCGATGTGTCGATTTCCGAGAACTCGAGCGCCGGCCCGCTCGCTTTCACTGTGGGCGATGCAGAGACTTCGGCCAGTGGACTTACCTTGAGCAAGGCTTCTTCTGACGAGACTTTGATTCCGCTTTCTGGAATCGTGTATGGCGGCAGCGATGAGAATCGCACAGTGAGCGTGACGCCTGCAGCTGGTTTGAGTGGTTCGGCAACGATAACGGTGAGTGTGAGTGATGGAGTGAATACGGTTTCCACTGACTTTGTGTTGACAGTAACAGATGTGAACGACGCTCCAACGATTACTTTGATCGAGGCTCAAACGATAGCCGAGGATAGCTCTACCGGATCTCTTGCGTTTACGATTGGTGACGAGGAGACTTCCGCTGGCAGTTTGACCTTGGGTAAGGCTTCTTCGGATGAAACCTTGATCCCGGTTTCCGGGATAGTGTTCGGTGGCAGCGATGGGAATCGCACAGTGAGCGTGACGCCTGCAGCTGGCTTGAGCGGTTCAGCTACCGTAACGATCAGCGTAAGCGATGGAGTGAATACGGCTTCCACTGACTTTGTAGTGACGGTTGAGGCATCCGATACCGGAAGCGGCACCACTCGGGTTGAGTCCTTGGTTCTTTCGCGTCAGGACAAAGGCGCCCAATCCAACGGTGCTACTACTTGGCACACCGAGGACAAGGTTCGCGTTGGCGGCTCCGGCAATGGCGTGGATGCGGCGATGGTTATACCGTTCGCTCTTCCCGCTTT
>JAKYXN010000228.1 GCA_022538095.1 Puniceicoccaceae bacterium K14
TTCCAGCTGGAACATAGCGTTCGATGAGCGTTCCGTCGGAAGCGAAGTTGTAGATCGCTGGGCGATACTCGTCCACTGTCCAGAACGTGCCGTCGGCTGGGTTGATAACGATGCCTTCCATGTCGGCTCCATAAGGATCGTAGGCGACTGGCTCGGACTTGCCGTTAAGAGGAACTTCGTCGTACCCAGGTATGTTCGGAATGCCTGTGATGGGCGTCGTTCCGTCCTGGCGAGTGAGAAGGATTTGGTTGGTGACGGAGAGTTCGTCCGTTGTCGTATCCAATTCGAAGCGTACAACTCGCGACTGATAGTCGGGAATCAGAAACTCGCGATTGGTCACGCCATCAACATTGATCGCAGAACCGTTTGGTCCACGGTCAGGTACCGCGTAGAACACGAGCGTGTCGTCGTCGGACTCGGAGATCTCGTGCCAAAGCCCGGACATGCCGCCAAGAAGAACAGGCGTCACGTCGTCGGCAGTGGAGATGCCGAGAACGGGAAGATCGTCTTCCTCGAACACATACTCTTCGAGCTCCGCGAAGCCGCGGGAATGGTCCTTGGAACCGAGGGCGAGAATATCAATCGCCGTCTTGGACTCGAGGTCGATCACTGCGATGGCGTTGTTTTCCTGAAGCGAAACGTAGGCCGTAGCGCTGTCTTCGGAGATCGCCACGTACTCCGGCTCCAAGTCCTGAGCGACTGTCGCGTTTGGACCGGAAATGCGCACCCCTTTGTTTTTAAGGGACTCCAGTTGATCGTTGAAGGACTCGAAGGTGACTTGCGTCGCACTCGCTGCGAAAGGGTTGATTGATCCGTTAACCAATAGATCGATGACGGTGACCGAACCTTC
>JAKYXN010000229.1 GCA_022538095.1 Puniceicoccaceae bacterium K14
GAAGGTTCGGTCACCGTCATCGATCTATTGGTTAACGGATCAATCAACCCTTTCGCAGCGAGTGCGACGCAAGTCACCTTCGAGTCCTTCAACGACCAACTGGAGTCCCTTAAAAACAAAGGGGTGCGCATTTCCGGTCCAAACGCGACAGTCGCTCAGGACTTGGAGCCCGAGTACGTGGCGATTTCCGAAGACAGCGCCACGGCCTACGTTTCGCTTCAGGAAAATAACGCCATCGGAGTGATCGACCTCGAGTCCAAGACGGCGATTGATATTCTCGCCCTCGGTTCCAAGGACCATTCCCGCGGCTTCGCGGAGCTCGAAGAGTACGTGTTCGAGGAAGACGATCTTCCCGTTCTCGGCATCTCCACTGCCGACGATGTGACGCCCGTTCTTCTTGGCGGCATGTCTGGACTTTGGCACGAGATCTCCGAGTCCGACGACGACACGCTCGTGTTCTACGCGGTACCTGACCGCGGACCAAACGGTTCTGCGATCAATGTCGATGGCGTGACCAATCGCGAGTTTTTGATTCCCGACTATCAGTCGCGAGTTGTACGCTTTGAATTGGATACGACAACGGATGAACTCTCCGTCACCAACCAAATCCTTCTCACTCGCCAGGACGGAACGACGCCCATCACAGGCATTCCGAACATACCTGGATACGACGAAGTTCCTCTTAACGGCAAGTCGGAGCCAGTCGCCTACGATCCTTATGGAGCCGACATGGAAGGCATCGTGATCAACCCAGTCGACGGCACGTTCTGGACAGTGGACGAGTATCGCCCAGCGATCTACAACTTCGCTTCCGACGGAACGCTCATCGAACGCTATGTTCCAGCTGGAA
>JAKYXN010000022.1 GCA_022538095.1 Puniceicoccaceae bacterium K14
CCATGCTTAACGGTTTCATGGAAGAGGCACCCTAACTGCTTTTTGAGAAAAAGCGCTATTAAAATGCGACTATTTTAAAGAAAATTGCTCTAGTCAAGCATTTGGAAGATGGTTCAATAGAGGTGGTGGAGGAAAACGACGATTGGCCGTATAATGTAGCTAGAGTGGATGCTGATCTTTTCCCAGTTTGGGGCTACGATGGGCAGAGTGCAGTTGTAGAGATTACTATAGGTTTGGAGCCTGGAATCTATAGCGCTATTTTATCGGGCAAAGGTGGTTCGGGAATTGCCTTGGTCGAGGTGGATGAATCGATTGATTGAGTAGGAATCGCTCGCGGGTAAGAGAAAAGCTGAGGTCCTTGGGGACGCTCAGCTTTGTTTGAATAGGAGTATTTCGCTTCGTTTGTTTTGATTTATTCTTCAAATACAATCGCCACGGCTGACACGTTAAAGATCAAGGTTTCATTTAGCATGCTGCGTGTTTTTTTGACCTCAATAATGGCGTCGGCCCCAACTTTTCTTGCTTGTTTCTTAAGATCGTCGAAGGCGGCTTTTAATCCGCTTGGACCAAAGAATGTTTTTTCAATATGGTAGTTGAGATGAGCGATCCTAGTAAATTCCGAATCGGGCAGTTCGTCTTCGAAAACAACGATTTCGAAGGAGTCTGGTTTTTCCGGAAAGTCTCGGTCGTCGATCTTGAACGATGTGGTTTGACTTGAGACGCACGCAGCGAGTGATACGCAAAGTGCTAGAGCGATTAGAGTGTTTAGCGTTCTCGGTCGCTTGAGCATTATTCTTTTTCAGAGAGAATTGTCTTAATATTTTCTAGGAGTTCCTCGCTCCAAAGGCGTTGTCCTACGTACCCAGCCATTGTCTTTTTTGTGGCGACGGTGATCTCGGTGTTGTTTTCGTCGATGATTTTAAAATTGATTTTGAGGATTTCGCCGCCTGATCCAACTGCGACTCCGATTTTATTCGGTCGTTTCGCTTCGATAAAGTCTGGTTGTTCCTTCTTGATCTTGCAACCGATAGCGACCAGCGCTTGTTTGCTAGCTATTTGGAGTTCGTCTACGGAGTAGGCGAGTTCCTCGACAACGACTTTGAGACGTTTGGTCTCCTTCTCGGAAGATTCACTCGAAGTTGGCTTCACCTTCGCTTTTCCAGCATGTAGCGGTGTGGTTGCTCCTGCTGCTAGGAGTATTGTTGTGAGGGATATTGAGACGATTTTTAATTTCTTAGATAACATATTTTCTGGGGTTTGTTAAACGTTGGGTAGGGTTGCTAATTGTTCTATGTTAGCAACATTCGAATAGTAATTAGTGAAGTGTTTATCGGTTTGATAGTTTTCTTACGGCTTGTTGTTGGTGTCGGGGCACAAAAAAGCTGAGGTCCTCGTGGAGTCCCAGCTTGTTTTGAAAATCCCAGTTGATTTATTCGTCTGGGACTAGGCCTTCTGGGATTTCTGCGTTGTGGAATACGTTTTGTACGTCGTCCAGGTCGTCTAGGCGTTCGACGAGGCGGAGGACTTGTTTGGCTGAGTCCGCGTCGGCGATTGGCGTGTAGTTTTCTGGAATGTAAGCGAGTTCTGAAGAATCTGGCTCTATTCCGGCTTCGGCCAAGGCTTGGGAGACAGCATCGTATTCGGCGAGAGGTGCGCGGACTTCGAAATAGCCTTCGCCAGTAATGATGTCTTCGGCCCCTGCTTCGAGAGCAACTTCCATTAGTTTTTCTTCGTCGGTCTTTTCTGCCGAGATCATGAATTGCCCTTGGCGGGCGAACATGAAGGCAACAGCTCCGGCTCCGGCGAGATTGCCACCGTTTTTTGTGAAGGTGGAGCGAATTTCGGAGGCAGCTCGATTTTTGTTATCGGTAGTGACTTCCACAACGAGGGCAACGCCTGCAGGGGCATAGCCTTCGTATACGAATTCTTCATACACGACACCTGGGAGCTCGCCGGTGCCTTTTTTGATAGCACGCTCCATGTTGTCCGAAGGCATGTTTTCCGCACGCGCCTTTATAAGGACGGTACGGAGCTTCGGGTTCATGTCGGGATCACCTCCGCCGTTTTTAGCGGCGAGCGTAATGTCCTTGGAAATACGGCTAAAGATTTTGCCGCGTTTTGCATCAGCTGCGCCTTTCTTATGCTTGATAGTCGACCACTTACTATGTCCTGACATGAGAGTGTGTTGTTAGAGGGTTGTGAGTTTTTTGGTTTTTGAAGTTTTGAGTCCGCCGATTAGCGGCGCTTTTTGTTTTTCCCAGACTTGCCATCCATGATTTTTTTCATGGCAGGTGGAATGATCACTTCGAATTCGTCTTTTTTGCGATTAATCGCCCACTGTTGGAGGATTGTAAAGAGGTTGCTGATCGACCAGTAAAGTACAAGTCCTGAGGCGAATCCGTAGGTGAATGGGAAGAAAATGAAGGGCATGAACTTCATAAGCTTTGCCTGAGCGTTATCGACGCTTGGCGTTGGCATCGTCCACATTTGAACGGCCATAGTGATTACCCAAACGAATGGCAGTAGGTTGAGGGGTATTCCGCCGATGTGCGCGACTGTGTCTGGTTTCGAGAGATCAGAGATCCAAAGAAATTCTTCGAATCTCAACTCAGCCGCTCCACGGAGCATGTAGAAGAGCGCGAAGAAAATAGGAATCTGAGCGACCATTGGTAAACATCCAGCAACTGGGTTGATTTTGTTGAGCTTGTAGAGCTCCATCATCATCTTTTGCTGTTGCTGCGGATTGTCCGGGATTTTTTCTTTTAGAGCCTTCATTGGCTCGGAGATCTTCGCCATGCGCTTCATTGATTTGGAGCTCATTAGGTTGATCGGCAAAAGAACGGTACGGACTACCAAGGTGAGAAGAATGATCGCGAGGCCATAGTTGTGCACCATGTCGTAGAGCGAAGTCATCAGCTTGAGGAGGAGTTTGGAAAAGAATCCAAAAAATCCGAACTGCATCGCTTGTTCTTGGCCTTTGTCCATTTTTTCTAGCCGGCCGTGTTCTTTGGGGCCTGCGTAGAAATCAAAACCGAGGGATTGTGTGCTTTCCGCTGGAATGGTAAGGGATGCAATGGTCATCTCGCCTGTAATTCCTGTGTTTGGTTCGTCACTGCCTTCCGGTTGTGGGAAAACAACAGGGCGTGTTACATAGCCAATTCCTGGGCTATCAGGTGTTAGTATCGTGATGAAAAATGGGTTTTTGACGGAAAGCCAAGCTACGTTGTTTGTCCCTGAGATAAAATCTTTCGGGGTCCCTTTTGATATTAAAGGGATGCCGCCTCCATTGAACTTGTGGCTTTTGATGAATTTGACGTCATCGCCGTCGGAATGACTGAATGCGAGCAGTTCTCTGTCTTGCGCTCCCGATGGGGCCAAGGTTCCGATGTTTATTGAGAGGTTTCCGGTCGCGAGAGGTTCGTTAGTTAAGTTGCGGAAAACGATATCGTGGCGGATGGTGTATGGTTTTTCTTCCTCGGTTTCGTGAGAGATAGTGTAGCGTCGTTCGATTTCCAGTCGGTCGTCGATGACGGTTTTGAAGCCGACCATATCTGGATTCCCGTAGTTTACTTGTTGGTAGGCAGTTGTTTTGGAGGCTCCTTCAAGGTTGGTGATGGATAGAGCGGGTGCGTAGCGAAGGCGATTCATCACATAAGGTTCGTCGCCGTCTTTCTTCGCTTTGAATTCTTTGAGAACGATTTCCTTGATGTCGCCGCCGTAATTCGTGAATCGAGCTTCAATGAAGTCATTCTCTAACGGAGTTATTAACTCGCCGCTGTGAGAGCCGTTGGATTCGACAGTTGCGCGGCCGTTGTTGGCTGTTGAAGCCACTGTAGCTGGAGAAGCGGAATCGGCTGCTGAGATCTGCGCAGGTGGCTCGGTGCCGTAGCTTGTAGCGTCTTCGCCGCTTGGTTGCGCTGCGGGGATTTGTTCCTGTGGCTGCGGAGTGGTTTGGCCGGTGTACCACATAAGTCCCAAGCTTGTTACCAAGAGAGCTATGCCGATGATCGTATTTTTCTTATCCATTAGTTCGTGTAGAAATTCTAAAATGTGAAGTCGATTAGACCCCTTTCCCGAGAGAGGAAACAGCTCTTAAAAAGCGCCTGTTTTCCCCATGCAAGCAGTAAGTGGGTTAGCTTTCGTTTCGCTGTTTTCTCGACCGTTGCATTGAGGTGTATTTGAGAGCGTGGAGAAAGCGTTGTTCCAATTCTTGGTAGGTGGCTTTCTTCGCTCCCGGACGGATACTCAATAATAGGTCCGCTTCCGGGCGGATAGTATGTTGTTGGAGTCGGAAGACTTCTTTGAAGCGACGCTTTGCTTTGTTGCGCTCGACGGCATTGCCGACTTTTCGAGACGCTGAGATGCCGATTCGGGAATGCAAAACATCCGCACTGGTATCAGGGCGGATGTTCGCGAATAAAATAAAGTACTGGCAGCGGTATACTTTGCCGGCGTCTCTAGTGGCTAGGAAGTCTGCGTTCTTTCGTAGACGTTGCCCTGGCTTGAGCTGAAAGCGTGTTGCCATGCCCTAAGCCTTGCTAGGTCTCGCGTCGACTTAGGCAGCAGCCAAGCGTGCGCGGCCTTTGCGGCGGCGTGCGTTGATGACTCCGCGTCCGCCTTTTGTTTGCATGCGAGCACGGAATCCGAATTTACGGATACGCTTGATTCTGTGTGGTCTATATGTGGGTCTCATGACTGGAAAATTGAAAAAGAGGCAGAAAATGATGAGTCCGCCACCTGCCTGTCAAGCTGTAAACGGGTGAGGGGAGAAATAATAGAGCTCTGTTGAGAAGAGTTTGGGAGACTACTCTGGGATAAGTGAGTACATGTAAGCATCATGCACTTCGTCGCTGATTTTTATGCGATTGCGAAGGCGGCCTTCTTTGAGAGCGTTGGCTTTTTCGGCAACGCGTTGGCTGGCGATATTATCGATCTTCGCCAGAATTTCGAGGCGAGTGAGTTTTAGGTAAGTGAAGCCGAAGTCGGCTAGGATGGCAACGGCCTCGGTGGCAACGTTTTGCCGGGTCCTATCGCTGCGAACCCAGTAGCCGAGGTTAGCAAAATTGTATTCGTAGTTAATGTGATTCAGGCCGCAGGAGCCGAGAATCTGGCCGGATTCGTTGTCCTTTATGAGAAAGTCGTATTCTTCGCCGGCTTCCCAGGCTGGCTGGCGGGATGCCACTCGCTCGCGGGTGTCTTCGATGCAGTACTCTGGCGGGCACCAGCCCATCCATGGGTGAATTTCGGCCTGTGATCGTTTGACAATGTCGAAAAGCTCTTCCTCGCAACCGAGGTGATACGCTTCGAGTCGAATGCGGCCGTCGTGGTCAAGTGATTCTGGAATGTGTTTCATAATTCGGACCCTCTGCGTTTTCAGCAAATCGGGCGGAGCGGCTCAAGTCGCAATTTGGGGTGCCAACCTATTTTTTTAAATCGTCGCGATTGTGTCCTTGAATCGCTGCCTTTTTCTTTTAGGTCGACTGTTCAATAAGCAAGTGCGCCATTTCACGGGCGATCTTGGCCGACTTTGCATTCCGTTTAGATTGAGCAGTGATGATCGAGCCTTCGAGGAGTATCTGGATTTGCTCGGAGAGGTGGGATGGGTCTTTGGCCCCTGCTTTGTTGCAGAGTTTTTCGATAAAACTACGTAGAAGCTCTTTAGATTCTCTCGCTGCATTGCGGAGAATAGGTGAGCTGGTTTCGAATTCGACCAGTGTCTTTATAAAGAGGCAGCCGTGAAAGTCTTCCGATGCGAACCAGTTGCCGTAATAGTCGAAAAGAGCGAGTAAGCGTTGTTTGGCGTCTGTGTTGGGGAGTTCAATCTTTTGGTGCAAGTCGCGTCGGAAGTTTTCGTCGTGGCGGCGGACGACTTCGAGTGCGAGATTTTCCTTTGAGCCAAACAGACGATATAGGGTGCGTTTGGTCGTGCCGGCATGTTTTACAACGGTATCAACGCCGGTTGCGTGAAAGCCATGTTCTTCGAAAAGTTGATAGGCTGTGTCGATTAAAAGGGTTTTCTTATCTGTGTTTTTAATGCGCATAGTATACCTAGCGTTCTACCTATTGTTTTTATTTCTTAAACTCAAAAATAGAGGAATAAAGAAAAAAACAAATTTTGTGCATTCAAAATGTACACAGATCTGTTTACCTTCCTGTTCAAACTAATAAACGGAAATTAATATTATGAAAAACATTACTAAATTTACACGATTCCTTATTTTGGCGGTTGCAGCGTGGGCAACTGCTGCGTTTGCCCAGGCGGGCGGCGATTATGATCAGCCAGCGATCAGCGGCTATGACGTTGTTAGCTACTTCCAAGATTCAGGTCCTGTTCGTGGAACTGGTTTTCACGTTCACGAATATGAAGGAGCGATATTCCTCTTTGCTACCGAAGCGAACAAGGATGCGTTTGCTAAGTCGCCTGAAAAGTACCTGCCGGAATTCAATGGTTACTGTGCGTTTGGTGTTTCCCTTGGAAAGAAGTTCCATAGCAATCCGGAGGTCTTCGAAGTTGTAGAAGGCAAATTGTACCTTAACTTGGATACGGACATACAGTCGAAGTGGAGAGCCGATCTTTCAGAAAGTATCGCTAAGGGACATGCGCAGTGGAAGTCGATTGCGGATAAGTCAGCCAGTGAGCTTTAAGCTTTGTTTTAGAAAGTTGAGTTAGTGATTAGCAGGCGCAGTGGAAACCCACTGCGCCTGTTTGCTTATGAAATAAAGGATGAAATTTCTTGGGGCGACGGCCTTGGAGCGAACGGGTACGCTTGTTTTGCCATTTAGAGTTTTCTTTGACTTTGATTAGTCAAAGTCGTTATTGACATTCTTCAAAATTGAGACGATTCCAGATTCATAATGAATTTTGGAAGACGTTATTTGTTGGCTATCGTTTTGTTCGCGATTGGGTTTGTTTCCCCTATAGCGGCTAAGCTACAGGTTGTGACTACGACCTCCCATGTTGCGGATTTGGTCGCGAACGTGGCGGGTGATCGGGTGGAGTTGAAAAGCTTGATGGGCCCGGGGGTGGACCCACACCTTTACAAGGCGACTGCTCGTGACGTGATGACTTTGCAGCGAGCAGATCTTGTCTTTTATTCCGGGTGGTTGTTGGAGGGGCGTTTGACCGATACCTTGGAAAAAATGAAGTCCCGTGGCAAAGTAGTGCATGCGGTAGCGGAAAAAGTATCCAAGGAGAAGTTGTTAAGTTCCGAGGATTACGTGGATCATTACGATCCGCATACATGGTTCGACCCTGAGCTTTGGGCGACTACTGTGGAGGTTGTTGTCGAGGCTTTGTCCGAGCTGGATGCGGAGAACGCAAACACGTATAAGGCGAACGGGGAGGAATACCGTAAGCAGATTCTCGATCTCGCGGAATGGACGAAGGCGAAGATATTAGAGATTCCAGAGTCGCGACGTTTTTTAGTTACCAGCCACGACGCTTACAATTATTTCGGGCGTGCCTTTGGTATTCAAGTAATAGGGGTGCAAGGTCTTTCGACTGCCACAGAGGCGGGGCTTGCTGATGTATCTAAAACGGTAGATTTTATTAAGAAGAATGAGATTCCGGCGATCTTTGTGGAAAGCAGTGTTTCTCCCGCAACTATAAATAGTATAAGCAAGCAATCTGGAGCAGTTGTTGGAGGTGAATTGTTTTCAGATGCTTTGGGAGCTCCGGGTGAAACGCACACTATTTCGGGAGGAGTTAGTTACGAAGTAGGAACCTATATTGGAATGTTTAAGTACAATGTGGATACGATTGTGAACGCATTGAAGTAGATAGAGCGGGGTAGGGCTCTAGCTTGCTGGATGGCCGAAGGTTTAGGCGCTCAGTGAACTGAGGCCCTACGATTGGGAACCTTAAGGTTGAATGACCTTTTGGCGAAGGAGTTCGAAGAAGCAGCGGGCGCAGGCTTCTACGTCGGCTAGGGCATCGTGGGCATCGTCAAAGGTTTCGTTAAAAAGCTTGGAGTATAGCTCATCAAGTCTTGGCCATTTGTAGGAGCCGTATTGTCCGGGGATTTTGCAGAAATCCGTAGTTGTATCTTTTGTGCAAATACGAGTAGGTCGGTTTTTGGACTTTAGGCCGATTCGAAGGAATTCAGCTCCTACGACGTTGTAGTCGTAGCTCATGTTGTGAGCGACGAGGTATTTACTCGATTCCAGTCGATCTCTGAAGTCTTCAAGCGCTCCGGTGATTGGGATGCCTTCTTTCTCTGAAATCGCCTGATCGAAGCCGTTTTCAATCCAGAATTTTTCTTTAGGAATTGTCCAACCATCGGGTTTGATCAGGTCTACTTGTTTATTGACCAACTTGAAATCAGAGTCGTAGAAGGCCCATGCGAGTTGGATTACTCGGGGCCAATTATCGAGCTTTTTCATTGGAGCTTTCCAGTCAAGGGGAAGGCCAGTTGTTTCGCAGTCGAAAACTAAATACACGCTTTTAGTCGTTTAGTTATCCGGCGTTTACTAAGCGAGTATACACTTCCAAGTAGCGATTTTGGGCCCGCTCGATAATTTTTGGAGGAAGTTCTGGACCGGGTGCGGTTTTGTTCCAATCTTCGAGGGTCTCTAGATAATCGCGAATGATTTGTTTGTCGAAGCTGGCCGGGGAGCTTCCCACCTTATATTCCGCGGCATCCCAATAACGTGAGGAGTCAGGGGTGAGGACCTCGTCGATAAGATAAATCGTTCCGTTATCATCTAGTCCGAATTCAAATTTTGTATCGGCCAGAATTATACCTGCTTTGGCAGCCAGTTCGTTGCCAAAAGCGTAAAGTTCCAAGCTGATCTTCTTTACTTGATCGAAAACGTCTTGTCCGACAATTGCTGCAGCTTCGTCAGAAGTGACCGGCATGTCGTGTCCTTCATTTGCTTTAGTAGTAGGCGTGAAGATTGGTTCAGGAAGTTGAGAGGCCTGCTGCAGACCTTCAGGAAGCTCGATACCACAAACGTGACGATCTTTTTGGTAGCCGCTCCAGCCGGAACCTGCTAGGTAACCACGGACGACGCATTCGATTTCGAGTGGTTTGAGTTTTTTGACGGCCATACTGCGTAGGCAATCGCTGTCGTCGAGCTTGAGACGATCTCGCAGTAATTCTTCCTCGTTTTCTAAAATGTGATTGGGAGCGATGTCCTTTGTTTTCTCGAACCAAAAGTGGCTGAGTTGGGTAAGAATCATACCACGGCCGGGAATGCCGCCAGGGAGAACAACGTCGAAGGCGGAGATTCTGTCGGATGCTACTAATAATACGCTATCGTCGAGATCGTAGATTTCACGCACTTTGCCGCTCGCAATCTTAGGAGCAGTTACGGTGTCGCTAATGTCACGCACCGGTTCGCTAGGGAGAGCAGCCTTGAGGTCTTCACCAGAAATAATCATACGGCGAATGTAGCGATGCGCATTGGCGAGGGAAGCAAAAATAAAAAAGTAAACGACGCGTTGTTTCTACCCCTCGACTTATTCGCCGTCGTTCTTTTGTAGAATTGGAGGCAAGTGCTCGGAGAACTCTTCGGAGGAGAGGTTCGAGCCGGTTATGAAGAGCGTTTTTTGTAGGATGTGTTCGCTGGGCTTGTCTTCGAATTGGTAAGCGATCAAAGGAGAGTAGGGTGCCGGGGCGCTTTGCTCACTGATGGGTTCGTATCTACCGGTTAAGGCATTCGCTGCCCAGAGCTTGAAACCTTCAAATCCTTCTCCCCGTTGAATTTGGCCGCCTTCGTCTGCGTATCCAGCAAAGTTGTACTCACCTTCGAAGGCAAATTGGTACATGGTAGCAAAGGCGCGGGCTTCTTGGGCAAGATCCTTCTTCGAGGAAAGGCGGAAGTATTCGCTGAGATCGTACGATGGGGCAGTTTGTTCGATGTTTGAGAGCCATTGGCGTTTGTTGATATCGCCTCTAGTAATGATGCTAAGCTTTTTGATTTGCTCCTTGAGTGAGGGCGATAGTGGCATGCCCCATTTCCAAGGATTTAACTTCATGAAAGTGAAAAGCTGTTGTTGCCAGTATGCTCGGAAGGCCGGAGCGAGTGTGCGGGCATCGTTTAGCTGATCGATAAGATCGATGGCAGTGAAGCGGGGCGCTCCAGCCAAAATTTTCAGAAGGGTTTCTCGGATTGTCTTTTCGTAGTATTGAGATTCATCGGACACGGCTGATGGCTCGTAAAAGAATCCCCAGAATGTTCCATCTGGGTGGCTGAGGAAATTCATTTCTCTAGCTTCTTCTTCTGGATCGCCGGCTTCATCGAAGCCCCTAACTTTAAATGTGTAATTGATACCTGTTTTGAGGCCAGTTTCGACTTTGGATACCGGATCGTAGAGGAAAATTGTGTATTCGTCGCGAGCGATGGTAGAGCCTTCAAAGTACTTGACCTTGGTTTCGTAAATCGTCTCGAACATTGCATCATTAGCGAGACGTTCGAGGAAGACGCGTTCTACGTCGTTTAGAGATGGTTGGTCTTTGCGGTAGTCAAGAGTTGTAGAGAATGTGTCCCAACCTTCTTGGTCGTTGGGCATGAGAGCTTGGAGCTTGAGGTCTTGTAGGCTTGGCTTGTTCTTTAGGACCAACGCGATATCGGTTTTTTGATTTTGCGGGAGAATGTCAAAACTTTGAATGCGTTCGAGTTCGGCGATGTATTCATCATAATCCTCGGCTTCGTCTAGTTTGTTGAATGTCGAAGCAAGGGCTCCCCATTTGGAATCGGCTAGTAGTAGGCTTTCTTGGGCGGATTTGATTGTAGCGTTGTTGTTCGCTAGGGTTGGAATACTTGAATGAGCGGCTATCAGTGCCTGTAGCTGACCGATTTTTCCTTCCGCTTTTTGTGCCTCGGTTAGGAAATCCTTTTTGTTGTTGGCAGCGACGGCACCGTCGACATGTCGTTGCATTTGAGATACGGCTATTTCTACCTGGCGTTTGATCTTCGCGATTTTCTCCTGCTGGCTTTGAGCAAGTAGGCTTTTTACATCGTCGATACGTTTTTGCGTAGCCTGACCGAGGTCTGAGGCTAGGTTATTGCGAGCGCCCTCGGCACCCTGAAGCAATCTTTGTGTTTCGGCCAAGCCTTCTTTATCGAGATTATTGAGAGCTTGTTGCTCTAATCTGTCAGCGAGTTGGGCAAAGTCGTTATCAAGCGTTGTTTGTTGGCCGATCCACGATTGGAGTATTTTAGATTCCTGAACCAAGTCGCTGGAGTTGTTGGCGCTTTCAATTGCTTGTTTGTGTTTTTTTAGCGTCGAGGTTGCTTCTTGGAAGAGGAGCTCTGACTGAGCTTCTTTAACCGCGATGTATGCCTTGTCGTAGGCGTCTTGCTCAGCCGCTTTTTGGTTCATCGAATTCATCATCCAAAGACCAGCGACTATGGCTAGGCAGGCGGCTAAAGAAATGAATACGATAAGTGGGACTTTACTTTTCTTAGCCCGCTTGAGCGTTTCGGTAATTTCTGCTTGGAGCTTAGGAGAAATTTGATTTCCGAGGCGTTTAGACTGCATCTCAGCAGACTTGAGTCGCTCAACTGCATCAGGTAAAGAGTAGGCAAAGGTGCCGCTTGCGGCTTTATTGCTCTTTTTCTCAATGGCTGCGTTAACGTCCGAAATGCATTTTTGAATACGAAGATTGGCTTCGTAGGAATTGCGTTTGTGGCCGATCGAGTTTCCTGCTTTTTCGAATTTTGTTCTGAGATCGGGATCGATGTGAGCCCGCATATCGGTGGTGGCTAGCATGTAGTTGCATGCTAAATAGCTGCGTTCCGCGGCTTGCCATTGCTCGTCGCTGTCTATCTCTTTTGCTGTTTCAATTGAACTAGCGACGCTTTCGGTAGCGGCTTTAATCTGTTGAGCTCGTTCTGATTCGATTGCGCTTTGAAAGGGTTCGGCATCATCGGGAAATTTTAGGCCAGCTGCTTGATATTCTTTAATGACATCAGCAGGGCTTTCCGCAGGAATGAGTTCTTCTGAAATTTTATTGAGAGAGCCTTGGGCCTTGAGGGTGAGTTGGTCTTTGAGGCGCTCGCATTCCGTCGTAGCGTTGTCGGAATCCTCTTGGTCGGACTCGGCAATCGCTTTTATAATTGGATAGGCTTCGAGTGTTTTCTTGGACCGTAGGCGTTCACGGTATTCTCCGTACAGCCACTCTTTTTCATCTTCAATGTTTGTTAATTGGGAGCGTAGGGTGGAAGCTTTTTGAAGGTCTAGAGTAGGAGCTATGGCCAGGAATGTATTTTCGCATTGTTCCTGCCATTGGGCTAATTCGACAAAATCGAGGATGTCGCACGTATCCAAAAGTCTAGGCGATTTTTTTTCTTCCAAGTAGGCTGAGAGGAGGTCATCCGCATCTAGTTTCTGAATAGCGTGTTCGAGTCGAGCGTTTGCGTCTTTGACTGCTTCGGCAAACTGCCACGCTAGGATAGCTATTTCTTGGCCTCCGGATTCGCCTTTGAGGGCGGTGCGGATACGTTTAACGATGCGGGCTGCTTCGAATTGCATTCTTTAATGGGATGAAGAGATCTTTTGCGGAGCGTTGAGTATTTCTTTGGGGATGACAACCCAATCTTGCTCTTCTGAGGAATTCGCTACTAAGGCTTCTAAATCGGCGAGTAAATTGTTGGCGGACTGGAGTTGTTTGAAGCTCTCGTATTGGCTTTTACTAAACTCGGATTGGTAGGCGCTAAGGGTGGTTTTGCTTTCTTGTAGTTGTTCGACAGCGTAATTTAATAGAGTTTGCTGCATGAGGTCATCTTTGACAAAGGTTGCTTTCCAAGTGTCCGCGATGGTTTGCCACTCGAGTTGTGTTTGCATGTCTGTGGGTCTGGCGATCTCTAGAAGCCGTGTGGCGTTTGTTTGAATAGTTGAATCCGGCTTGAGTGTATTGAGAGTTTCGGTGAACTCAGGGCTTCCTTTGAACTGGGCGTAGCGTGGGAGCATGTATTTCTCAAATAGTGACAGAAGGTACTGATTGTAGGAAAGGAGGCCGGGTAGGAGAACTCGTCCTGAATTGTCGTAGGTGAGGTAGCGGTTGCTGTCGTCCAGCCCAAATGCGTGGTGAATGGAAAGGAGATCTTGGAGGTTTTCTTGTTTTGCGATCGATTCCTTTAGCTCATTGAAGGAGATGATTGAATTCCACGCCTTTAAATCCTTGGTAATAGTGGAGTCGCGGCTGCGTCGGCGTATTTCTTTGATGGCGATCTCGATATCGGCTGCGACGAATACGATTGGACTAAGGCGGCCTTCGATCGGGGCGGAGTTGATCGAAAGACTTTCGAGAGATTGGATGATGTCGAGTAGCTTTTGTGGCAGGAAGCTGAGGTTGAGCTCGGCTAGGTATGTGGATAGCTCGTTGTCGATTTCGACCTGTCGAGGGCGGAATTTGAGATATTCCGGGGGAAGGGCGAGCGCTGGAGTGACTGGGTAGGGCTCTCCTTGGGAACTTCGTACTGCTTCGCTGAGGAATTGAAGGGTTTTTCGTGGCTCGGTATCTCCGAGTTCAGCCAGGGTGTTGGCGAGCACTGTAGCTTCGGAGCTGCGTTTTAGGAGCTCTCTTTGGCGGTGAAGTAGGAGCCACTCTTGCGTTGTCTTGGATTGTAACTGGCGCCGTTCGCTTTCCTCTTGAGCTGCTTTTTCTTCCGGAGTGAGCTTCTGCTTTTGAGCAGCGATACGCATTTTTTCAACCGGTTCTTTCATGTAGACAAACTGATAGAAACCGATGGCGACGCAGATTAAAGTTCCGGCAATGATCGCCAGATTCATCGTGGAATTAAAGCGTGACTGGGTCCATTTTGCTTTGGGACGTTTACGATCCCGACGGGTTAGCTCCTTGGGTATTTCTACAATCGGAGAATTTGGTTTCCGAAGCTTTTGTAGGGTGTTTTCGTGGGGTTCCTCTTCTAGCTCAGGCTCTTCTTCTTGTTCGGGGTCTACCCACGGTTGGCCTTCCGTATCGATTTCGTAGGGGAGCTCTCGGTTCTTCCAATTGCAGGACCACGCGAAACTGTCTGGGTTGTCGGAACTGAGGAGATGGGTGCTAAATGGGATTTCCCATTTCTGATCGTTCGGGACGTGGAGAAGGTGAAGCCGTATCCAGGCAGCAGCGGCCAGCTCTTCGCCTGGAGAAAATATTAGGGTACGCTTCCAGACGAGGCCGTTGACAATAAGGTCGGGGAATTCGTTCGGGTGATTGGAGATAACTCGTTTTGTATCGAGTTTTTTGATATCAAATGCATCCTCTAGTTCGAGTATTCGAGGCAGCTCATTCCATGAGTCGCGCCAGCCTCTCCAGCATAGGAGAATAGTCATTGGGTCGGGCAAGAAACCAATTTCCCGTGGCAAAAATGCCAAGTGCTGGGCGATGTGGTTGTTACGCTTGGAATAGTCGACTCCGGAATCTTGGATGCGAGAAAGAATGTGGTAAGTGCCGCTGCGTAGTTCGCAGATTTCGTATCTCAGTACAGTCGGGCTAATCGCTCCACTGACGCTTTCATAACGGCTCAAGCGCTCGAACTCTTGGATCAAGTCCAGAGGAGCGCTGCGATCTCGAGCGACACAGCAAAATCCAGATTTGCCGGGTTCGAGGCCACGCTTGGCGCTTGTATGTATGTATTGGTGGGACACGTTCGCTTATTGAGAGGAACTGAGTGTTGGGGAAATTTTGAACTTGTCACCTATGATTTTACTTAAAGCCCAGAGAGCGGGTTCGGTTACTAGGGTTGGATCTATCAATTCAGGCACGGGCGCGATTTTGCCAGCGAGGGGGCCTTCGTGAATTTCCGTAGGCGAATGGCCAAGCGGAGAACTTGGAAAATACATGGTTTGGCTCGATATAGATTCGGCGTTGGCTACGATGGTTGGGCAAAGGCGAAGGAGGAGTTCGCGTACGATCTTTGAGTTGGCGGAAATGTCTTCGTCACTGAGTGGCCTCTCTTTGCTCGTGCGTATTTGGTCGGTTGGTAGGAGATCTTTCCAGAGGTCGTATTTGCCTACGATTATTGCGAGGGGCGTATCGATGCGCTCGTAACTTTCCTTGCCGCGAATTTTTTTCACGCGAATCCCCATTTCCGAGAGAATAACGTCTTGTTCGTCAGTGCTCTGGGTTGAGAATTGAATGTTCTGCGTGTCAGCTAGCGCTTTGCGGAAGGGGCGACTGGTGGCGGGGTCGAAGAGGAAGAAAAGAGCGGATGAAGCGGCTACGTGGAGAGCTCCTGGGGAGTCGTCGAGACTGACTGTAGGTTGGAAGTGTTCGCCCGCGTTGTCGTAGAATATGAGGGCAGCTCGCTTTTCAGGATTGCTCAGGTCTTGGAGGTTATAGACGAAGGGCCGTGGGAGCGGGACGAGTTTGCCGTTGCGCTTGAGGCGCTCGTACATGAGGCCTTCGAAATCGGTTTTGGAAATAAAGGCGTCTTCCGGCGTTGTGGCCGAAAATAGACGATTTTTCATTTCGTTAAGGCCTATGTTTCCATTCGGGTCAGCGTCTTGTAGGTTGGTCCCGAAGTGTCGAATCAAGTCCTCCGGCAGGCACTTTAGAAGTATCGAAAGGTAGTAGGATTTTCCGCTGCTTGGGGCTCCAACCAGTGAGAAGATTAGTTGGTCTTGGGAAAGAAATGAAGGGGGGAGTCGTCCTCGGCAATGAGGACATGCGAGGTCGAGACTGACCAGTCCTTCGGAGTCCAATGCTTGGCCGAGATCGTTGAAACGTTCGGCTTTGAAGCGGAGTTTTACGTGCGATCCGAGTTCGGGGTCGCCGATCAGGCTATCGTGGGTGGCGATGTTCATGACATCGCTGATGGCAAAGCTTTTCCAGCAATTGGGGCAAGTGTGGCCGGATCGTGGATTTTCCAAGGAAGCGGCATCAACTCCGTAATCGGTTTTCTGCGGAGTGTCTTGGTTCTCGACGTTTTCCGGTAGAAGTTCGTAAAGGTCCGCTAGATTGAAGGAGGCATCTACCCCTTGAGGGGAGACGAGGTAGTTACTCAGCGGAGTGAATTTTCGGCTGAGTATGGCGCGGTTGAGATGCTCGTCGGTTATCTTAAATTGGTTGATCGGAGAATCGCGCTTGGAGACTATCCAAGTGCTGGAGGAGAAGGACTCGCTGAATGGGCTCTCTGCTCGAGAGATTGTCAGTGCTAAAATGTGCCCGTGGAGTGTGAGCGAATAAAGGCGGTCAAGGGTCAGCAGGCGACTGGTCTCGACGGGGTCACCGTCTAGAAGCGGGAGGTTATTTTCGTCGAGCGATTCGATGAAAAACCGTTTCTCGATTTGATTGATACGGCAAAGGGGGGAGCGTTGACCGCTTTTTGATTTTCCATTGAGGACGACAGGTAGTTCGGAGACCGGTGTAATTTTACGACTGAGGCAGTCGCCAATGAATACGGTGGCAGGTCGTCTAAATATGTTGAATAACCCCATAGGGAAAGTGTCTGGGAGCAGGGAATTTTTAAAGAAGCGACGTTTTAAGGGGAAAGGTGTTGAAATGGCAAGTGCCTCTAACTGTAAGTCTTAAAATGAGCTCGACCGCTGTTCGAGAATTGTTGGAAGCAGTGCTCTTCGACGCTCTCAGGCTGGCTGATAAGCCTTTCTTAGGATTCGTAAGGCTATCGTTTTGTGAGGAACAGTGGGATTGAGGCCAATCGAATGCCCGAGTCGCGGTGACTTTCAAAGGAAATATGTTGGTGATAAGGTCGAATGAGGATCTACCGAATCGCATCATCGATGCTTTTAGGCGGGCTTTGGAAAATATTGTAGAGCGACTCTAGAATCGTACTGCTCAGTAGAGCGATTGAAGTGATCTCAAGGCCTTGTTGCAGCAGGGTTTTGTAAGGTGTAGAGTGACAGTGGTTTAGAGCCAAGGATTGGTGTGAGGGGCAAAAAAGATGGGTTTTGAAGTTTCGTTTGAGAGTCTCTGAAAAAGTTTTTTCAGAGGGAAAATTAACTTTTTTCAAAAAAAGCCTTGCGCACCCAACTTCGATTTCTAAGTTCACCGACTCTTACATAGGCCCCGTTCGTCTAGCCCGGCCTAGGACACATGGTTTTCATCCATGCGACAGGGGTTCGAATCCCCTACGGGGTGCCATTTTGGTCGCTTCCTGATTGACGACAGGAAGCGACTTTTTTGTGTCATCTGTCTCGTAGTCAATGGTTTCGCTGGGATGCGAGAAGTCGGACAGTTCGCCAGTCGGAGACAGCGAATGTTGATCAAAGTCTAAATGTTGTGGGGCTATTTGTGTGTCTCTCTTTTTCTCAGTTGGGGAGCTTTGAAACTCCAAACTTTCCACCGCTTCGAAGGTAGGCAGTTGGGTAGCGTCCGTGTAGACCTTGGCTGTAAGCCTCGGATCGCTGTGACGCATCAATTCTTGAGCCAGACGTTGCGAAACGCCGCTTTTTGCGAGTTTCGTCGCAAAGGTGTATCTGAAGGCATGAAAGTCTACCTTGCGACCAAGGGCGTCGAATTTGGGGATGCCAGCTCGTTTGTAATCCCAGTTGATCGTTTCATTTGGTCGGCTGGGGAGATCGAAGACGGGATCTCCGGGCTCCTTGTCTGCGATGAGTTCGCTTGTTTCATTGACGAGACCAGTGTGTATGGGAACTAAAGCGTCCTTCTTGTTCTTGGTCGTTGAGGAGCGAACTTTGAAGTGAGGGTTTTTGTCACCAAGATGAACATCCGCGACACGCAATTGCCTTAGCTCGTCTATACGAAGTCCAGTAAAGGCAGCAGTTAAGTAAAGCAGACGTCGTTGAGGCGTGGCCTCCACGAGTCGATTAAGTTCATCGTCGGTTAATGCTCTGCGTTGTTGCTGTCTTCCTCGTGTTTCAACTTTGCTAACTGTAATAAAAGCGTTTGAGATTGATCGCCCATTTTTAATGCACCAGTTCGATAGTCCGGTAATCGCATCTAGATAGTCGTTCAACGTCTTTGGGGCTAAGCTATCTTGTCCTGATCGCCATGATACAAAATCACCTGCGGAAAAGTCTTTAAGGTATTTCCATCCGCAATCTTTGAAGAGACGTTCGCAACGAGAGCGAATGCGTTCGAAGTAATCTTCGCTGCGACCTTGAGCTCTTAAATCTGCAACGAAGTCATTGAGGTGTGATTTTAGCGGCGTTCGAGCTGCTGAGCGTTGAGTCTTTGGAGCTATAATGCCGGCTTGTTCGCGTTCCTTTTCCTCAATGATTTTTGCCAGCTTTCGTTCGGCGACTTGCTTGTCTGAAGTGCCAAGGGAAACTTCTTCGACAGCAAAATCACCATCAAGGCGATAACGCCCGCGATACAAGCGGGCAGTTACCAATTTCCCAGATTTGTTCTTACGTTTAGGCTTATAAATGTGAGCAATCATATGTATCAATATTTGTATGAAAGCTAGTTTGATTTTCTCGCTGCCTTGAGTCGATTCAAATACCCACCTAAATCGCTTTCATAAAAGCGGCTGGCTCCACCGACTTTTACTGGTCTAGGAAAATCTCCGCGAGCAATAAGTCGGTAAACGCCGCGAGTAGAAAGGTCGAGCCGGGAGGCGACGATCTTGATTGAAATAAGTTGGTCTTGTTCAATTACATTCACACGTATCCTTTCTTTTGATATTCAATGCCACCGCATGAACGGAGCGGTCAGCAAAGATAGATACGTGACGTAGGTCTGCTTTATCCGATTTTTCTAAGTCTGAATAAAAAGCGAGTAAAAGGCTCTAGTAGTCCAACCCATTATTGTAGCAATGCTGAGAAGGGAGCAATAAATGGCGACAATATTGCCATGTGAGAGGCTGCCGCATTAATAAAACGTTGATAAGCCCCTAACGATTCGGGTGTGTTGATTGATTTTTCAAACTCGCTCAACAAGTTGAGTAATTCGGTACGCTCTGTTTCCTGTTGAATTTGAGCAATAGCTTCTCTCGCTTCATTAAATACGTTCTTCGTATTGTCTATATTGATAGAGTTATGGTTAGAGTTTTGGTTTATCTGATTGTTATTACCTTTTATCGTAATAGTGGGTTCATTTTTCTTTTCCGACATTTTCTTTTTTATTAGCAAGTTTAACTCTACAATTTTTTGAGGGATAATATGTATAGTTTTATCTGATACGAATAGGTTGTTTCTCTGGGTTCGTTGTGCTTCTTCGATATAACGTTTAAAGCTATTTTCTAGTTGTTCAGCTATGAAGTTTAGATCTATTAAGAATAGCTCTTCGAAGGAGGCTCTCGTGTGTTCAAGTTCTGATAGGTCGAAAGCTTCGATAGCATTTGATGCTGCTGCCAGAAATTTATCAGCATATGATTCTAGATAGCTCACATAGTTATCGCGTAAGGCAAGGTACGATTGCCCTGAACCAAGAGAATTGTTTACAAAATGACCTTCGAGTGTTCGCTGTTTCGTTTGTTGTATGTCGTGCTCAATTGATGAACGATAGCGTTCAGTTACCGTTCTAAGGCTGTTTGTAATAAAGTTTTTCTCCTTAACTTCGCTCTCCCATGCCTCTAGTTGCAAGCGACCAGCTAGAGATATGCTTAAATTTGCAAACATATCATTAGGGGTACCCTTAATTTGATTCTGATTTGAGCATGAAAGCTTCCCTTCACTAAACAGCTCATATGCGATACTTGCATTTTCTCCTTCATCACGGCCGTAGAGAGGTATTGTTCCTTCAGATTGGACTTTTTTAAGTAGTTCAAGATGAGGCAAGAAGTGCATGTGTCGGAGAGTTGTTAATAATGGAAAGCTGGCATATCGGGGGGCATTTATCGTGCCCTCTATTCTGGTAATAGTAGCTGCCGTTTTTTTCTGTCATTGTGGCCACCTTTTGAATTGATTCTATCAGGTTGACTGAGTGTGGTTCTAAGTTTCATAGCTCAGGGGAGCTACTATTCTTTTTGAGTGTTTATACTAACTGTTTGACCAGCGACAAGGAGTTTCCTTAATGAGAATCTGTCAGAATTATTAAGGTGGTTTGGAAAATGAAAAAGTTAATTTGGAATTAAGAATGGTAACTGAGGGTGGAACAGGCAGGTCGGCGAAGATTCCCAATTGGGCGTGGTGGGTGTTGGCGAGCATTATCTGCTTTTGGGTGTGCACGCCTGTTATAGTTAATCATTTGCTACCGAATTTTTACACTGGTGGGGAAAGTGGTGAATTTGGTGATTTGTTTGGTTCTGTGAATACGTTTTTTTCTGGAGTGGCGATGTGGGGAGTCATTATTTCGTTGTATCTGCAGCGGAGGGAGCTGAATCAAAATGCGGTGGAAATGGAGAAATCCACAAACGCTTTGAGCGAGCAAGTAGAAATCGGAAGGTTGGCCGCTCAAATGAACGCATTGCCGGCTTTGATCGAAGACTTACAGGCGAGCATTAAAAAAAATGAATATGTTGATGAAAAATGGGCGTTTAACAGTGCCGATAATGTTAGACAATTAATGCCCCTGATTAGTAAGTCTCACAATAGCTGCATACAGCAGAAGGAGAGAGAAATAAGAGCTTTGGAAGCTGAAAAGAAGAATGCTCCGAAGAGTAGAAGAATAGATGAGGAAATATCGCGCTTGAATTGTGAGAAAAATATTGTCCACGATTCAGTGGATACATGTATGGAGTATGCAAAACGATTGGAGGAATTGTATATAGACAGAGGAAGGCTTTATGATCAGCTTGAAGGAGTGTCTACGCAGAAAAATTGAAGGTGCCTCGATCTTTCTCGTTTTCTTTTCCGGCTTAAGCTATGGATCGTATTGATATTATTAAAGACTTCCCAAGAGGAGCTGGCGGATCGCTTGAAGGGCAATCGCCCAATGCTTCTTTTATTCCGACACAGGCGATTATGGATACGCCTTCGTTGAAGTATCGGGATGGCTGTCATTTTTTGGGTGTTGTTGGGGCAGAGGTAAAGAGCGAGAGGGCGAAAGACGGACGTTTGCTCCGTTGGGCGGAAGGTGGTCATTTTGTTGGCGTGGTCACGGAAAAGCATGTTTTGACCATTGCACCAACGCGTTCGGACAAGGGGCGAGCTGGCGTTATGCCCAATGCGTTACTCTATCCGGGGTCTATGCTAATTACTTCAGCGAAGGACGATGTTATAAAGGAAAGCGTTAAGCACCGTCACAAAGCTCTAGGTCAGGAATGCTATGTGATTGCTCCGTATTTTAACATGAAGGGTTTTGAAGAGCATTTGGCTTATTTCAATCCTCTTAGCATTTTAACACCGGAGTCTCCTACGCTTATTGAGGACGCAGATTTAATCGCAGATAGCCTAATCGTAGATGAGCAATCGAGCGAACCACATTGGAATGACAAAGCTAGGTCTTGGGTGGGACGGGGGCTGATTGCTCATGTCGCGACCTTTCCGGATTACGAAGGTAGAAGAGACCTCTCTACCGTATATGATCTATTGATGACGCCTACTGAGGATTTAGAAGAGGAGATGGCGATCAACAAAAGTGCTGGTGGTATCGTAAAGCATGCTATTGATGAGTATCTTGAAATGCCGGAAGAGGAGCGAGGCTCTGTGCTCTCAACAGCAAGACGACATTTGGGTTTTCTCGCTTATCCAGAAATTCAGCGTGCCTTGATAGAAACGCGAAAGCGTAAGGCCGTCGATCTGTCGGCATTGAAGCGAAAGAGGGCTACGCTCTATGTTTCATTACCTGCTATGCGTTTATCGACCTGTGGGCGATTGTTTCGCATGATTGTCCAATTAGCTCTGGCTGCGATGGAGCGAGAGGAAGCTAAACCAGAATTTCCCGTTCGCATGTGTCTAGATGAATTTGCAGCCTTTGGGCGTCTCAAATCTGTGGATACAGCAATTGGCCAGATTGCGGGGTTGGGCGTGCGGCTGCATATCGTGTTGCAAGACTTAGTGCAACTGAATGCTATTTACGGTAAACGTGCTGAAAGTTTCTTGGCGAATGCAGGGTTGATCCAGTGCTTTGCAAATTCGGACAACATCACGCTTGAATGGATCGAAAAACGATTGGGTAAAACAACCGTACTCTTACCCCAGTACAATGATACGAGCCAAGAGGAGCTTGTAAGGAAAGGGCGGGATGCCACGAGCTGGCAGCTCCGTGAAATGGTGCTAATGACTTCTGAGGAGATTAGCCGATTTTTCGGTCAGCAAGACGCTCATTTGAGGCAACTTGTAATTTTGCCCGGGTTTTCGCCGCTAGTATTGCAAAGGGCTTATTATGACAAATATTCGGAATTTATGAAGTAGCTTTTTTCGGGGGGGGTATTCTCTATGTGAGTCGAGACAAAAAAATACCCCCTCTCTAATTGAGAGGGGGCGTTTAAAATGTAATTAGCGTGATTTCATTAATGTGAATTTTTAGTTGCTACTTTAAGGTGTCCGAGCCACGGAAGAATTATTTGACTGAACTCCTCACTTCCTGATGTTTTCCGTAAAAAACCAAAACGAATGTCTTCATTATGGTTTTCGATTTCTGTAACTATAGTGTTGATAATGGAAAGTGCCCATAGCACTGCTTCCCGTTTAGAACGGAAATCACATTTGTCTACTATCGATAGTAGCGTTTCATACTCCCTCTTGTAAATTTCAAGCTGAAGATTGCGTGTTTCCTTTTCGATCTTTTTTAAGGATCTATTACTCAACTCTACATTTGTTTTTTCATGTTTTGGTTTTGAATGAGCCATTTAATTTAATGTTAAAAACATGATTATGTTTATGGAAAATCATTGGCTATTCAATGAAAAATATTCGCTAAAGGTCGAATTGTCAGAATATTTATATTTGAGATGGCGTGTTGTGCCTAGTTTTTAGGTGTTATAGATTAGTTGCCCCTAAGTATTATTACCTTTTTGACACAAAGTATTTCAAAAATCGCTCAAGTATCTTGACCAATATTCATTGATTTGCCATTAAAATTCCAATGGTTTTAAGATCATCTTATTTGGGATTAAAACCATTGTAATTCGAGTATAAATTAATGAATGTAAAAGATGATAGATAGATGCACAGAGAATGGTATTTATTTCACTGGTCTTCCCCTGTTGTGCCTAATAAGCACACGACAAGCCCCTACATGAAAGTGAACAACTGCAAATGTAAAAAATCTAGTGTTGTTCCTGTTTTTGAAGAGGATGTAAATGGAGAACCTAAGTTATTAATAAGCTCAATTGTTGTTGGAAATGATGATGACAATAAGCACCAAACACGTTTATTGGGATGATCCCAATTGCATTAAACAGTTTAAGATAATCGCTATTTTTGATCAGGTAATAATTAGAAGGGAGTATCGTTGTAAGTAGTCAAAGTTCCTAGGGTTAATTGGCATAGTCGAAAAAATTGTTGGGTGGGTGAATTTCTTGATGGATTCACCCATTTTTATTGATTGAGTTAAAGTGCATCCAAAAAAAGAATACTATTGATTTTGTTTCCATAGGTCTATATCATGCTTCTTTCAGTTTAAGGAGGTAATACGTTGTCTAGACTTAGACCTTTGACGTGTCAGTTTCGTCTAAGCTCCAGAGAGCTCGGGTTATTGCGATCAGTTTTTGAGCAAAGTAGCTTTTTTTCACCTAAAGATGCGATATTTACTGGCCTGCGTCTAATTGATGTTGTTGCAAGAGTTCGGCAGCGTGAAGAGCGATCAGAGGTTGGTTTTGTTCCTGAGTATAAATCGGAGATGGTGTTTCGTCCTATCGTGGTACCTGTACCTGCATTTGATAATGCAGAGAATGTTGAGTCTCAGGACATTAATCCTCAATTTCAGATTCCACTAAATGGTTCTAGCAGTCGCAATTTGAAGTTTTTAAAGGACTTTTGCGGTTTTAGTTCAAATAAGCACGCAGTGCTTTCTGGCTTGAGTTTGCTGTCTGCTATTTTCCGTGAAAAGGAGATAAATTCAAAGTCTCAGTTCGGATATGTTGCCGAATATTGCCCAAATCTAGAATTCTCCCCTATAGTATTGCCTTGGGATATGAATGTTCCGTTGCCCCCAATCGATATCTAACTTGAAAATCTACTAAAAATATTGTTTCCATATTTAAATCGTGGCTATGGGATTTTTGAATCAATGACAAAACATTGATAAAACATTGAAAAAACATGTTTTATACAATGGAATGAATGTTGACATCGTTGCGATTAGGTGTTTCTAAGTTTGTTAGTGCAACAGCTATCTAATCAGACACACGAAATTTGGCTATTGGCTTTGATATCAGCCACGGTCTTGTTGCGAATTGGTTTTTGGAGATGGCAGTCAATCTCCTTTGACCGTGTTGAAGGGGCGGGAATAAGTGGCTTTGCCAAGATTCTAAGAAGCAATAGAGACAAGGATTGCTACTTGATAAAAGGTAAGTTTTCAAATCGTGCACGTGGCTTTATTTTCGAGGTGGTTCTTAAGGTTTTGGCGTTAGCTGGCCGACTGGCTGTTCCTTGTTTCTTGCTGGGGTTTGTGCCGTGGCCTGAATTTCGCTGGTTTTTAGATCATCGATGGGAGCTTGTGGCAGTTTTGGCGATTGCGGTGATTGCGAATTTCGAAAAGCCGATGACTTCAGGCTGGTTTCGTAATCTCTTCGGCACTTCTTTCTACGTTTTCTTTAGCCCTGAAAAAATATCGATCCTTAGATTTATTTTTGGCCTGCCGTGGTATCGGCCTTTTCCGTACGAAGATGGTATGAAGATTACACCTTTGGTGGAGAAGTACACGGAAAAAGTAGGGCGAGTCGTTTTGCGGATTGGTCACAATCCGGTCGTACTAGGGCATGTGTACGGTCATCGGGATGCGGATTTAATCTCTAACGCATTTATCACGCTCGATCACCTTAAGAAGAAGTCATTTGGACTGGATCGAGAAAAAATCGAAAACTCGAACATCAAGAGAATTTCTTACGGTGCACAAAGCACTCGTACTGAATAATGACAACCAAACCTAAAACAACAAGCCGATCCTGTCGCCTCATCGCCTTTCAAAACAAAGAGGGCAACAGAACCGGCCATTATATCAGGACGCTCGTAAGCGTCCCTCAACATTATGAAAGAATACGAATTCCCTGACCTTAATCAAGGCGGAAAAGCGAGTGTGGGAACCTCGCAAAAGTATGTAAGCAGCTCTGCACTCGCTTTGGAAGTGTTTGCAGAACTCTTTCGAGAACAGCTCAAAGCTGTTATCCCCGGGTTGGATATTGTCCTCCCTAAGCACAAGAAGTTCCAAGAAGCAGATGCTTATGCGAATGCCAAAGATGAGGCTAAGCAGAGAAGGGCTAAAGAACAACTTCGTGAAATTGCAGAGTTCAAGGAATTGATAAAAAAGTCTCTACCTGATGAACTTTACACTGAGGATCGATCCCTGAGTGATCGAATTGCTATCGGTCTTATTGGTGCCGGCTTGATTTTCTTCCCGGCAATTAGTGTTACAACCCTGCAAGACCTAATACAGGCGAATTCAACGCACGGGCTTGAGTGGGCTTCGTTTGGAATTGCGGCGTCTATTTGGGTGTTCTCACTCGGTTTGGAGGCCGCGATCGATGGAGCCCTGAAGAGGTTTAAATGGATCGTCGAATTATTGGCGGTAGGACTGATTTTGTATTGGGCTCCGCAGGCATTCGATGCGATAGCAGAGAATTACGGCGTCTCTCATGTTGTTGAAAGCCAAGCGGCGTCAACTTTTAACTGGGGTGACGAAGACTTGTCGGCTGTGGCTGAGGAGGAGGAAGAGACTGAAGATGTTTCACTTCTGCTTAAGGCGATTATGATTGGCGAGGGTTGCGGCGTTTTTCTGCTTTTTTCCATGCTGAGAAAGAAGCTTCTGCCTCAGCTCCATCCTATTCGAAAAGCTGCTGAGCGAGAGTTTGAAGATCTGAATAGGAAGGAATGGTTGATCAACCTTTTCGTTCCTTCACGGGACGGTCGAAGAGCAGCAAGCGACTACCGCAAGACTAAGGCTGAGGCTCCGGCTGAGGCGATAGATGCGTTGATCAAGCAATTCAAGAAGTAACCATCAAAGTATCTGTATAATGAAAAAGAATACGTTAATAGAATTGGTGAGTGATCTTGTCATTCGCGGTATTCGTAAGGCTGCCGCGACTGTAGGGGTTGGCTTATTGGGTGCATTGCCGGCTGTGGCCAGTATCGACACATTTATCACGGCTCTTCCCGGTGATGTGGATCGAAAGTTGGCAGAGCTATGTCATCAGACTTCGATGAAGATTATTGAAGATGCTCCCACTGGGAGCAATCTTCGCTTCGTCTCGGGCTTGGATGGCGTGACTTTTCTTTCGTTCGTAAAGGAAGATTTTGCCAATAAAGGAATTCAAAGCCGTAAGATGAATGAATATGCGAAAGTGCTCTTCAAGCATCTCAAATCCAAGGTGATTAGAGAAGACGAGATGGTACTAGCTTCGCTTGACCTGCCGAAAGTCATATCCTCCCTAGATGGTCAGATTAACGCTCGTAGTCGCCTTTTGGTGATTGGTTCGCCGCAATGGCTAAGCCATCCTGACCACGCTTTCGTGGTCGCGGATGAGCCTGACGTAAATTTGAGGTTTCGTGTGCCGTCTGCGGGACACCTGGAGGCCAGTGGCCTAACATCGCCATTCAGCACGTTGGACAACGAAAGTTCAATGGCGAACTTGGATGTCCTGTGGTGGAATCCGGTCTCGGGTATCACAGCGAATACTAAATCGTATCCTAATATTGTACAAGATTTTTGGCGAAGCTTCTTGGCTAAGCTCGAAATCCGTATGGCTCGTATCCAAATAGATTTATCTGTATTTATTGAAGATAAATTCAGTGAAAACCTAACAATGGTGAGCCCCTCTTATGATAGTGGTGCCGATCGGGTTGAAATGCTCACGATAGCGGACTTGATCGCTGAGGAAGCTCGAAAGCGGGTTGTTGCTCGGATTGCTCCGCCGCCATCTGCTGGTTCTGTTCCTGATAGTCGTCACGTTCGAAATGCCACGCGGCAGATTGAAAAGAAATCGGAAGGGCACATTGCTGCCGCAGGCATTTTTTGGAAGGTGAAAGGCGATATCGATCTCCACTTCCTCGGTCATGACAGCAGCGATACAGTGTCGTTTCACAATAAGACCGATGAATCAGGTACAGCTCAATACGTTGAGGATAAGCAAAGAGGTGGTCTCGGCTTTGAGATGATCAACTTCAATCATTTGCCTGAAGCTGGCTCTGAACTATGGGTGAACGCCTATCGGCTTGAAAAGAAGCCCTCTGAGCCAATCGAGGTTGTATACCTCGTTCGTTACAAAGGCAGAACGGTGAAGCAGGCGTTTACGATGCAGGCTACTGAAGGAAATCAGAGGAGGGATTTCGACAAACGGTACTCTAATCCTAATTGGGTGCGTATACCTTTGGATGAAGTTCTTCGCTCTATTGATGGTGAAGCTCTAGCGTCTGCGAACGATTAATCATGTCTATTCGTGAAGAATGGCGAGCCTGTTAGCGTGAAGCAAATGGACGATCTCAATAGAGGTCGTCCCAAGCCTCAGCTTGAAATGAATTTTACGCCGGATGGCGTAGTATGGGAAGAAGTTCGATCTCAAGAAGCGATGCGAATAAATAGGGAAATCACGGCTAAGATTAATGCGATGCAAGAACGTTTGAATGTCCGAAAGGGGCAGGCTAGAGATGGCTTTAAGAAAGCTCATGGACGCGGCAGAGGTCGTTAAGCGTTAATTTGCACTTAGAGTATTGGGAGTGTTATCATTACTTATGTATTCAGAAATCGACAAGTATACTGAGCCTTGGCTTGAGCTGGAAACGCGGCGATTGCCTATGTCAGACGGCAGCAAGCGAGATTTTCGGTGTATGCGTATCTTTTGGGGGTCGTTCGATTTCTTGATGGAGCGTTTTGAATACACACCAGATCGCCTTGTTGAGATTGCATATAAAAGTTCATTAGAGGAAGACGCGGATCTGGATGATCATTTCCCCAAAGTCATGGCCTTTCTTGAGAAGGAGCTATGCAGGGTTTGGGACGTCAAAGACTGATTTAGTTAGTTTAGTCTTAAAAAAATCATGCGGTCACCGGATATATGTCGGTGTCATTACGTATTCATAATTAAATATACTATAAATGAAAGCAATAGAACAATTGCACGGCAAAAAAGATGCCGTTGCACAAGACAATGCTGAACTGGCATTTGAAAGACGATTGAAACTCACGGATAAATCCATTGATTTAAACCATGCTGGTTTGTTTAATTTTCTTAAACGCCTGACGGGAAATCACGCTGACGCTGAAGATTTAATTGCGAAGCTCTGGAAGATTGTTCTTCTGAAGTTCCCGGAGGATCAGATAATGTCTTCGCCCTTGCTTTATGCCAAGGCAAGGCAAGTCTTCTATGATTTTTATAGAGATCGTACGAGGCGTGGCGAAATCATATTAAGCGATGTACCGGAAACTACAGTGGTTCACCACCTTTCTCAAGAGGCCTATTCGGATGAAGAAGAGGCCGCTCTAAAAGATAGGTTCTGGGAGCAATTTCCGGGTATTAGTCTTACTGAAATGCAGAAGGAAGTCATCTACGTCTATGCTCGCTACGGGTACACGTATCAAGAGATAGAAGACATATTGGGCGTTCCTTCTTCAACAGTTTGCGATTGGGTAGCCCTTGCTCGCAAGCTTCTTTCAAAATATGTAACCCTTCAAAAGTAGACCATTATGCAACAACATGTAAATTCACACACATTTAGAGCGAAGGATGTTGATAGAACGATCGCAGCCTATGGATCAAAGCCGCCACAAGACGTTAAGCAAAAACTTATGAGAGAGCTGTCGAAATCTCGAAGCGAGTTCATAGAGCGTTACCGCGTAAGAGAGGTGAAACAAGCGAAAGAGATGACTGCGGCTAATAAGAAAAATAGAGGAAGGTAGCCGTTTCGGAATTTCGCATTTAGCAAGCCTGCCAATTTGGCAGGCTTTTTGTTTTCTTAGGGTTTGTCCATTCGCGGTGCGCCCCGTCCGCGGCCACGGCTGGAAGGTTTTTTCGAGTGTTCCTCTCTTCGCTTTCGAACCTCTTTAATGATTTTATCCTTTTCCAAACCTGTCGCGATGCTCTTCTGAAAGCTTTGCTTGGCGGAGTGCCGTTCGAATAGGTGTTGATTTTCTATGACATCAGAAGAGAGCTTTTCATATTTTTGCTTTAAGAGCTTTTTCGCATCGGAATATTCAATTTGAATCGCTTCAATTCTCTCGTCCTTACGATCTAATGCATCTACAAGGCCACTTCGGAGATCGGATAGCTGCTGTTTATCTTTGTGATTTAAGCGAAGGATTTTTCTCCACCATGGAGCGTTTTCCACCTTGTGATTAAGTGTGGTTATTTCTCGTCTTCGCTCAGCAATATTGTGGAATTTTGAAAGAGTATCCTCCTCATGCATAATACGTTTACGGTAGAATTCAGAGAGGTCAGCTTGCTCACCGAGATGCCTATCTTGGAGATTTCGGAGAGAGTCAGCGATTTGCTTTTCCAGTTTTGCCTGCTCTTTCGAATTATCATTAGCTGCTTTTCTATCCGGTAAAGGTTTTTGAATTACTGTGTGTTTGTTTTTTGAAGACTCTTCAGATTGTTCGTTAAACTCCTTCTTCATATGATTTGTTGAGGCTTTGCCATGATCATTGAAACTGGCCATTATCGTTTGATTAGGTTCCAATGCTACATTGGAAAAACCGTTTTTAAGCTCGCTCTTAGAACTTGTTTGCTTACGTTTTTTCTCCTCGTGCAAGGCTTGAGTCTCCCTTGTTAGAATATCTGCCTCCGGTAAGGCAGACCTGTCTATATCGGACAATCGATCATTAAATTCTTTCGTTTTTATGCCTTCGATATGTCGAACAGGATTATGCGTTTTGCCGTAAGGGTCGACGACGACAAGCCGCTTGCGGCCTTGGGCTAGTCGGTATCCATCGCTTTCTAGAGCAGCGATAAAGCTTTTGCCGTTATCGGAGTTGCTCCATGCGTTTTGTATGTGTGGGTCGCGATATTTCGTATTTTTCCCTTGCTGTCGCTTTCGGTAGTTTTCTTCGCGTTGAGGGCAGTAATTCATATTGTGCTCTCTTTGGTACTCGCGTGCAAAATCAGATAGTCTTCGCCATGTGTAGGAGTCATCAGCGATCATTCCGGTTTTAGGGTGTATGCGATTGACAATCACATGGACGTGGCGATGTGGCGTGTCTCGATGAGCAACAATAATTGCTTCGTGATCTTCGACGCCCAATACTTTCATGGATTGCATCGCGACCTCTGTCATATGCTCTTTGCTAGGGTCGTGGTTTGGGTGCCAGGAAAGCGAATATGCCATGACTGGTTTTGTGTCTTTGCGTCCAGCCTTTGATCGTCCTTCCGCTTCTTTTAGGCGGTTTTGGTGCTTGGCTGTGTAGGCCATGACCTTCCACGCTTTATCTGGGTTTGCGGTAATTGTATTTCTTGTCTCTGCCCACGCGATCCGCTCTCGTGTATCCGCATTCTTATCGTGCATGTAATACATGAACGCTCCCTTAAAAGAGGTGCCATGCTCAGCAAGATTGGGGTTCATTCATCAAGCTCCTTCTCCGCGACTTCGCAGACGATTTCCGCTATGAGCTCGCAAAGTCCATCGACCTGAGGCGAGATGCGGCCAAATATGTGAGAATTTTTAACGAGCTGGTTGAGGTTGTTAGCGAGACGGTCGAAACGTTTGACCATTACAGGATCAGTTTTCTTGTGCGTCTCTATCGTGATCTTCGCTTCGTTTGTGAAGGTGAGCATTCTAGCGAGCTCGTGAACGCTCATGCCGACCGCTTCGGCGTTCTGTGCAAGCCGCAAGTAATCCGCCTCGCTCACCCTGAAGATGATATTGCGAGTCTTCCGATTTGCTGGCGGTAGCTTGGGTCTAGGCATGGATAACCTTTCATACGTTTAGGCATGGGTAAAATTCCGATAGCTGCGTAACTGAGCCATCGGCGAACATAAAAAAGCGTGAAGTCACGCTATAAGCAGGGGGATCTCAAACGGGGGCAGCATGCCCCCTTTGGCAAGATAGTAAATGCTTGCATTTACACATCTTGCTACTCTGCAAAGCGGCGGGGCACCGTCTGGCTGTATTTGACACGCCATTACACGAAAATTGGGTCATCTGACCTCCTTTTGCGGTTTGGAATTGAGGCATTAATGCAAGCAACAAAAAAGCCCCCGAGGTGGAGGCTTTTGAAGGAAAACGTTCATTGTTAACAGTGTGGCTTCCTCAATTTTTCTTTTTAAGTTTCAAAACACCGGATCAAGATTTTGTGAACTCTTTCTGGCTTTTATATAGTCGAGCCTATGGAACTTCTAATTGACAAATAGTTGTTTTCCAGTTGCTTCTTTCGAGTGATGCTTATAATCCAGCTCGTGTCCCTAACCCCATGTATTCCTGAGTTTTATTTATGATAGAGGATTTAACGATCTTTCACTTCACTGACCTGCATTGCGACCCGCCAAAACCTGTAAGAAGCAAGGGGCCAAAGCCGATATCCCAAACGAGAGTAGAGAAAGAGAGGCTAGAATATAATGATGAAATTCTAGGGCGTGCTCAAAAAGCTGTTGAAAAGTATAAACTACATAACCCTAAAGGTAAGCATGTTCTCCTTTTTGGGGGTGATTATTTTCATCGAGGTAACGCGAACGAGATCACTACAATTAGGGATAATTTGATTCTTCCTCTCATTGATAACCGTTCAGAAACTTCATCAAAAAAACTGTTAAATCCACCAGAGTGGAAGTGGGACGGAATTGGTGCTGTGCCGGGTAATCATGATATTCCATTTTTGTCTGAGGATAAGGTTGTCGATAACAATTATGACTTGTTTACGAGTTTGTTTTCAGAAGTTGATGAAGATATTGTAGAGCCAATTAGTGGAGAATCATTTTTGTCTCTAGGTGATGATAAGATAAAAATCTGGTTAGCAAATTCGAGTGATGTAACGGGGTGCAGTGATGATTCATACCATAACGGGGCTCTGGCTCAAAGGGTAGAGAAGTATCTTCGGGAGCATAAAGACTTATCAACAAGGGAACGAAACGTTATTACCCAATTTTATGCATATATTCTTGAGACTCCCTTTGATCGGTTTGTTGTAGATCAGTCTCCTTACAAAAAAAGGGCCATTGAGAGACTTAAAGACTACATCTCTAAGAATCATACACTTTCTCCAGCTTATGTTGATCGTTCTAAAATGAAGATTGGGCTGAGTGATAACGATTTGCTCAGGATAGCTTTAATGCATCATCCGTCATTGCCATATGGGCCGGATAATGATCAGTTCCATCTTAATGCGTTTCCCACAAACAAGGCACTTGTCGATAACAATTTTTCATTAGTTCTTCACGGTCACGTTCACCAAAATTTTCGGGCGTTTTATGGGCATCCGCCTTCTATAAGAGATGCAAAGAAATCTCGCTTATTGAAGGGATATGTGGAATCTGGATTTTTGAACGTTGGTTGCAAGGGGTTTGGTAAATACCAAGGTGACGGTTTCAATGTGATAGAGATTAAACCAAACAAAAGGACTGGAAAAGACGCTTCAATTTGTGTTTTTAACTATACGTTCGACGGAACTGGCTATACTTGCCCTGATCGTCCTCTTGAGTGTCCTTTGATGCTCAGAGAGAGATTTTATTAGAACACCTTTACCACTGGTCTGAAATATCTGGCATGAGTGATTTCAGCTCATCTGAAAATTCTCCTGTCTTGGAGTTTTCCAACTCTTCGCGGAAAACTTCATTGACGGCATCTTTGTATGCAAGAATCGCGTATGAGTCCGGTTTTTCAACACGATCAATAGCTTTAAAAATGCGAGCCAGCTTTATTCTCAGGTCTCTACAGTTCTTTTTTTCGACAGAATACTCGCTCTGAGGCACTAAAATTTCGAGGCCTCTAGTTGAATTCAATCGTGCTCTCTTCATTTCACTCCTGAGAGCATTAAAGCAATCTCTCGCGTCTGATGAATAGCGATCAATATTGATAAGCTTTTCATCCATCGTTGAGCCTCCTCTTGAACTTAGCATAGCAAAAGAAATGATGGAGGTAAAGCTGCCGTTCCAAGTACACTTGCATTTAGACTAGGAAACGCCAATTTTGTTACAAATCTGAATAAATGTGGACAAATTTGAGTGCTAATGCCTATTGGAGGAAAACATTAAAGCCTAAGGTGTCAATAGTTGATTTCGCTTAGCTGGCAATCCAATAAAATATTGAAGACACGGTTCGTAGTTTCTCTATCGATGCCCACCATTTTCGACTCCGGCACAAAAATGCCATCCAGCACTACTTGTTATAGCAAAAATTTGGCGAAATAGCCTATTCGAAGTCCGGGTTCGATTTCTTTTTATAGCCATAAGGCGATGAGGGTATGTTGATGGTGCTATTGTATTTGCTTAAATATGTTTGATTGTTATTTCAATTGCTTGTGACCAGTATTCGGCTCCCCGAGCGGGCATCAAAAAACTTTCGAAAATGAGTTTTTGAATGCTTCTATTTCGAATTGTAAAAGGGGAAGAGCACTTGTTTTGAAATAGAGGTGAAGGATGAGAAATCGCACCTGTAGGGTTGTTTACTGAAATTCTCAAAGCCGATGATCCAATACAATTTTAGTGAGCCATTCGTGTTTGGCTTCTAAGAGGTGTCCACGTCCGTATTTTGGCCCAGCCTTCTTGTGCCCCATAAGCTCGTCAATAACCTCCTCAGGAGCTTGAGAATCCCTTAAGCGGTCTTTGAATGAGTGTCGCAGGCTATACAGTGTATGCTTTGAGGTGGGCTTCAGTTCGTTTTCTCTCAGGTATTTGTTAATTGTTGCTGATGCACTGTCGGGATTTTTCTGATATCGAAGAATTCCTGTCGTTGAGATTTTACGAGCGGCTAAGAGCGATATGCCAACTAAAGGAATTTGCCGTTCGGATGTTTTAGTTTTTAGCGAACGGATATCATTCTTTCTTATCCAAATATACGGTACGTCCCGATCTAAGAAGAAATCATCTGGGGAGAGTCCAATGATTTCGGATTCGCGGGCTCCGGTTTCAATCATCATGTAGACAAGCATTCTTGCATCTTCGTTGAGCCCTTCGAAAGATTTTCCGTTCAGTAAGGTGTTTTGGATGAATGAGGTTTCGAATGGAGGTCGACTTTCTACATCTTCGGCCAATCTAGTTTCAGCGAAGAGAAGTTTAAAGTTTGTATCGATCTCGCAATGGCGACCGACGGTGATTAGCATGTCTTTGACATTGCCTATTTGTTTATTGGCTGTGTTTCCGGTTATTTCCGATTTTGCGACTCTCTCCATTAGCCAAGTGCGAAATTCGAGAACGTGCGACCGATCAATTTCGCCGAGGTCAAGGTTTCCAACTACATTGACGAAGGCCTTAATGGCGGCGACTCGCGGCTCTTTGTATTTCCTTTTTTGATTATCCGAACGACCAACGAGGCGATCTGCACAAAGAGGCCAGAATCTTTCAGGGCACTCGTTTATTGTCAGGTTGGCGGCTCTGACTGTGCCTAGGAGGCCTTTGCTTTTGATTTTTGGATTGTCGGTGATCGCTTCGATGCGTGATAGTACTTCTTCGAGTGGGCTGGTTAAAACTTCGCTGAAATCCTTGTAGGCGAAGCCATGGGCTTTCGCCATTGAGCGAGCTTCTGAGAATTTTTGAAAATCGCTATCTGGTTGTCCCGATTTTATTAGGTCTCGCCAGTATTTCTCAATGAAGTCGTCGTAGATATTCGCTAGCTTGGCAGCTTCTTTTTCGTCTTTCGTTTTTAAGGTTATGCGGACGTGCGTTCTCTTATCATAGGCAGAAAGGTGTTTCGGAACTCGTCGCGTGTAGTGATACCATTCCCCTCTTTGGATGTAATTTTTTGCCACGACTGTACTCCATTTTGTATCTCGAGGTGTATGACAAAATTGTATCACTTAGATTGCCATTAGGTCAATGGGGGGTCGTAAAGTGTAGTTGAATCAATCGGTTGGCGGATATTTTGCTTTGAATAATGGGGTGAAAATGGTGCGGGTGGGGTGCGTCGGACTCGATTTTCTTTTCCTGTAACTTATTGAAAATACTTATATTTTAATTTTTTAGGTTTTTGAAAATTCGAAAATGTATCACGTTTTGTATGCTGATTAGAGTCTCGTTAAAAGTTCTGCTCACAAATTTTTATAGCACGTTTTAAGGCTTCTTTTTCCTCGATTTGATTTTCGAGTTCTTGTTCCAGTCTTTGGAAGAGAGGAAGTAACTTCTCTTCTCCGTTTGCGATCAAATTGGCTATGATTAAAATAGCATTTCTAATTCGTTTTATAGTGTTGGTTTGATGCTTGCTTGAGTATCCAAGAGCCAAGGAAGGGTGAGGCAAAATTGGTGTTTCGTGTTCTGTCTTCATATCGGTTGAAAATCCAATTGCGTTATTGTGGACAAAAAAGAAAGGCCATTCCATTTTGTGGAATGGCCTTTCAGTAGAGTATCTGAATTGATCAATACTCATGCGAAAGCATGACGGTCATGACGCGAGTGGTCTGCTTTGTGTCGGAAGGGTCTTCGCTGCCGGCTGACATATCTTTGTTGTAGTAGTCGATTTTGAAGTAGGCCTTCTCGTCTCCGATCGGGAGCGATGCGAAGTCGTGTTCGCCGTACGGGTCGTTTTCCACTGTGAATGTATCGAATGTTCGGATTCTTGAGAATAAATCTATTTGCTTTTCAATAGGTAAAGCTTGGATGCTCGGAGTCATATAGACTCGGCCTCCGGCTCCAGTTCTTCGAAAAATATCGTTAAGGTTTCTGATTTTTTGCGTTTTTTCATTTTTGGGGGGCATTCATGTATCCTTGATGTTCTCTGGTTGAGGGGAGGTGACGCCGCTTGAAGCTACGGCAAGCGGCGTCGTTTGGGGGTAGTGACAATTTATCCTTCGTGGGAAAGGTTGGTCGTCGTCTCCTTCTTCAATTCCCTGTAATGGTTGATCTTCATATAAGCTCTTCTCGCCAGCTCCGAAAGTGGGAGCAGGTCATGGCGGCTGAATAAGTGACCGTCGGCAGGTTTTCCATTTTTCGTGTAAGTCTTTGCGAAAGTAGCAGAGAGGTAGGTGCCGTTTTCGCCTTCGTTTTCAAATACACTAATTTTGAGGGCACCATCTCTCAATGAAATGACCGGATGTGTTGAGCTGATTTGCTTCATGCATTTTCCTTTTCTGTTTGAGTTGGGCTTCCAGATATAAGTTTGGTAGCCTAGTTCTAAGATAGCCGATTTTTGAGGAAAGTGTTTCACCGTACATGTTTCGTCGGCGGTGAAACGCGTTTCAAATTCACCATGGCTTTCGCCGTAAGCAAATGGCTAATACGACTTAGGCCTCTTTGAGTATCTCGCCAAAGCGTAGACTTGCTTTTGTCGAACTCGACCATGAGAACTTTCCAAGGAATGCAATTTGCACGCATCCAAACTAATTGTTGCTCGTATCTGTCCAGCCATTTGAGCCATTCCATGACTTCTTCTTGAAAAGATACCTCCGGCGGCATTGGATAGCCCAATCTCGGCTTGCCGTTTACGGCGTCATAGAGCCTCGTCCAGTCGTCTCCGATAGTCTCAGGCCAAAGATTGAAATATCCAGCAACCTTGACCTCAGGAAGCCTCCTATGGATTGCTGCGGCATCTTCTAAGTAGATCAACACAAGTTTCTCATTCCAATGGGTGTTTCTGATCTTATTCATTGTCTCCCTCCTGTCCGTAGAGTCGGGAGGCGAGGCTATAGAGGTGGCGTCGCTCGTCCTCACAAATTCGAGGGTCTAGAAGGTGGATAATGAATACGCGATGGGACTTCCACGCCGCTATTCTTAGCTCGGCAAGCTCTTCGTCATTGTAAGGCGTTTCGCCCTGCAAATCGGCAGGCGAATAGTTTAGAAGGTATTCGAATTCAGTCATCGCTGCCTCCTTTACGCTCTTTGATCGTTTTTTTGGTTTTAATCGCGACAAGCCAGTTGAGGACGATGGCAGCATCAACGCTATCTCGTTCAGCCGCTCGTATATAGCGATCTAACTGTTCGTGCGGTAGTTTTGTTAGCGTTTGGACTGACGTTCTTCTGACCACTTCCAAATTGATCTTGGGTTCATTGGGCATTTTGTTTCTCCTTTTTCGTTTTCGAGGAGGCAACTATGAAGGGCTTTGATGACCTCTCGCTTGGTGCTTGGTGGGTGCTAGCCTTATCCTCAATCAGTATCGAAAATTAAGATTCAAGGTGCTTAGCGGGTGATGAGAAGTGTCTACTCCATACTAAAGTATGTGTTTATTCGAATTCGTTGACTCCTACTTGCATTTTATGGAAAGACATTTCGCGGAAATATTGAATACCAAGAGTGTGGGGGAGCGTTGATGAAAGGAGAACGCGATGGAACTCTATCCGGCAGGGAGTGAGGTTTTTGTATTGGAAGACTTAAGGCAGTGTTGGGAAGTAAGTGTCGGCGAACTCCGGCAATGGCTAACGGAGGGTAAGCTCGTATCGAACATCTGGCTTCCTGTCATGAGCGTTTATAAGGCTCGAGAGGTCGTAGATAATTCCGAGACTAAGATTGTTCGCGAATTATGCCATTGGGAGGGTTATATCCCATTGTCACGGCATTTTTGCTATGGCCTATTTAAGAGGGGAAAGGCGTATTTGCGCGAATTCGCCTGCGGGCAGTCGAAGCAGCGTTTCTCTTTGCCTGATTCGGCAGAGAGTATAGACGTTGAGCTGCTAGACCTTATGGTGTTCAAGGAAGAACGGTTACGCTTTGAACGAGAGCATCAAGCTCGGTTACGAATTTGTTCGCTGTTGGATGTGGCAAATGAAAGTGAAGTCCGATTTTTTGCTAAGGACTCGTTTTTCAAGACAGTGCATTGGAATGGAGAAGATTATTACTTTGGAAATATGCAATCGAACATCCTATGCTTGCTCCGCGATGCGGCTAATCGCGGGGAGCCGTGGCAAAGCGGCAAGAGATTGCTTCATGAGGTCGGTTCGCAGAGTTTTAGTTTGTCGAATGTCTTCAAGCATAATCCGATCTGGAGGGAGTTGATTATTTCCGACCGTCGCGGACTATACAGGCTTGACCGGAAATGGCTATCTCTTCGTTACGATTGATGGAAGGTGGGCATGTCAGTGCTCCGTTCTTACAGTGCTAAAACAAGCTCAATTGATTGCTCTCGATTTCGTGTTTTTTCCAAATTTCGTTTTGAGCTTCTTTATCGAGCCAGTCCTTAGTCGCTTTGAGGATGGTTTCGCGAGTGTCGCCTTTTGTGTAGTGAAAGAAGTGGGAAAGATATCCCGTCTCGGTAATAGGTAATGGAGCTCTTGGCGGGTCGATTGACTTTATATCCAGATGAGACATTACTCCGTCTGGTATAACTCCCCAGCACGGATGATATGTTAGTTCAATTTCGATGTGCTTCCATCTAAACGTGATTAATTCATATGGGTGGTGGCTCATTTTGGGTCCTTTTTTGATCTTCCGCTGTTAAGGGGGACAATTTGTTAGCAATTGATGAATACGTGTATTTCGTTGTAGCTTTTCTCTATCGTGAAAACATCGCCGTTTAGTTCGATATCTCGTCCCATCTCTTCGTAATCTATGTAGAATTCGAGATGTTGCGGGATTTCGGTCGTTTCTTCGGTGAGCTCTCTTGCGTAGTCTGCAAGGCTTTCGAAGCATCCTAGGTAATTATCCAATGCTTGTTTTGCCTGTTCGATATCGCCGCAAAAATGAGAGAGTAAATCGGTTCCTAGTTCGTCATGCTCTTCTATGAAGCTTGTCAGCTCTGTGACGCGTTCAATCCCTTCGTATTCGCTTAAGGAGAGTGAGCCAAACCCCTCATATCCATGGATAGCCCATTCTTCTGCATTTTCTTCGGGGGAGGCTGCAAGCATCGCTTTAAGCTCCTCCCAAATGCCGTCTATTCCTTGCGTCGTATCGATCCACTTTCCATGTAGAATGCCGCTGTTATAAGCTGCCAAGCAGGCTACATATATCCTCGGTGTATCCGTTTCTCTAAACATTTTGATTTCCTCTTCTTTGTTGGGCTTGGGCTTCATGCCTCTCGCATGAAACCTTGCCCTTCGGCGAGAACGGGGTAGCAAGGTGCAAGGGAGGGGGATCACCCGGCCTGCACAAACGGAGCGAAGCGGAGTGCGGAAGGTTGGGGAGACCCTTGCACCGCGTGAGGGCAGCGCCCTTAGAAAAAAAGAAGAGGTCTTGTGAAGCGAACGCTTCGCAAGTCGTCCGTTCTTATCGGCGGTTTAGTTCGAATGTCCGAAGCATTTCAGTCGTTCGAAGGATATTGGTTAAAAACTCTCGGATTTATTCAGCTTCATTCGCGTATATATAAATACGCAACGAAGCGTAGGAGAATAAATATATGAATACAAATACTACAGAACCAGTAAAAACGAACGGAGCCGCAGCTCCCTCAGCTCAGGTCGAAACTGAAGCCAGTAAAATTCAGAGCGGATCTGCAGAGCAAGAAATGTTGTTTAGCCTAAAGGCGAACATCGATAAATATGGACGGTATAGCAACAAGCTAACCGATATGGCTCAAGGCTATGCCGCTGGTCGTGGCGTTCCTTCGACCTCCGCTAGAATGGCGATAGAAGATAAGTTCGCAAATCAATTCGGAAGAACACCGAAGCAGTATCTCGAACAACAGTTCGAACAACGAAAACAACATAGTAGAGGAAGATGAATACAAAGGAGCCGCAATCAGAAGTGTTGCGGCTCTTTCTGTTATTGAGTTAGCTAAAATCTATCAAAGGTTCAATTTCTTGATCTTCTTTGACGACGGCGATATCCTATGATAACAAGCCCAATGCCGAAGACTGAAACCATTGCAATTGTGGATGGCTCGGGAACGGCCGTCACTCCTGATATTTGAGGTAAGCTGTCGTGATCATATGATAGAAAAGAGATCTCGCTTCGTTTGTTTGTTGTTTCATTATTTCCTTCCAAAGCCAAACCTGGAATTCCTCCAGTCTGACCATTTGTGAGTATGTTTAACGCACTCAACAGACTGTCATCTTCAGAAGATCCAAGGAACGTAATATTCAAATCTACACCATCAAATGGAAGGTTATCGGCTCCATCCATGGAAAACCTGCTATCTCCCGACCAAAAATAGACACTGCCACTCTGAAATAGGATATCGATATCTTCTGCGAAAAATTTTACGCCAAAATCGGTTTCAACAGAAAAATCGATCGCTCCGGGATAGTACCCTCTCCATTCTCTTGTATCTGTGTCATTAACCTGAAGATCTAGTGTTGCATTGAAGTTTGCATAAGAGGGGTAGCTCTGTATGGAACTTCTGAATTCATCTTCATACTCACCTGAGAGATCCCGTAATTTGAGATCCCAAGTTAGATCAACAGATTGCCACTGGTTTTGATCTGCTATTTGAGCATGTGTTTTGCTCTCGTTAGCAAGCCAAAGACCGCTCAGTATAATTGCTAATGTCAGGTATGATGATTTAGCTTTCATTTGTGACAGAGAGATTGAGCTTTTTACGCTTTCTGTTTCCGATGAATAGTAGGACTAAACCAAATACAGAAACCATTGCAATTGTGGATGGCTCAGGCACAGCGGTTAAGGTGAAGTTGTCAATACTTCCAGCCGCAAAACCTTCAAAGTCTACGAAAGAACCATTGTCGAAGAATTCTAAAACAAAAGACTGTGCTGTGAACTGGTCTAGATTAAACAATCCATCGTTTAGAGAATCATTGCTTAAAATTGAAGAAAAAGGAGTTTCTCTATCCCAGAAAAAAGCTCCACCAAAAGGCGATATTGTATCCCTGTTTGCACCATTTCCACTGTCGCCGACAACGCCGCTTTGAACGGTGAAACTTGTGTCAGTAGAGAAGTGCACTTGGTCTAAATCCGGGCTAGGGTCGCCATTTTCCACAAAGATAAGACCAGATTGTGCCGAAACCTCGAAAGCCTCTGTGGCTATAGAGATGTCTGTTATATTAAAATATGCCCCAAAATTTGGAAGAGAATCAGCTAGATCAGGTGCGGAAGCATCGAATGTATAGCTAAATGAAAAACTGCTATCTTCGCTTATGCCGTAGCCTGCGGGCGTTGTTACCGTGTCAAAAGTTCCGTTGCCTTCAAGGGTGTATATCACTTGTCCAAAAGCGGCCTGAGAGAAAAAGGCTGCTTGTGCAATAATTAGGGCGAATAGAGTTAGTTTCGTTTTCATCTTATTGAATATTAGTATGTTGTGGCACTGTCTGATGAATGTTAAAATGAGACAGAATCCGTACAAGTGTCTCACGGGTAGAAATTATATGAGAAGAGGTGAAGTATTGTTTGATCGAAATGGGCATCGAAAGTACCTGAATGTGCCCGAGAGAAAGGCGTTTTTTGATGCTGTTTGTGCTTACATGGAGGCACCGCCGAAAGCGTTTTGTCTTATGCTGTACTATACAGGGTGTCGCATCTCCGAGGCCCTTGAGTTGACGATAGAGCAGATTGATTTTTCTGAACAAGCGGTCGTGTTTCGTACCTTAAAACGTCGAGGAGATCACTTCAGGATTGTACCAATACCATCCTCCTTAGTCCTTTTATTACAGGAGGTTATAGAAGGACGCGAGGAATCCACGACAAGGCTTTGGCCGTTCTGCCGAAACACAGGTCATAGAATGGTTAAACATTGTATGAATATGGCCAGTCTTACCGGAATTAAAGCTTGTCCTAAAGGGCTTCGCCATGCGTTTGCTGTTGCTTGCATCACCAATGGAGTGCCAGTAACAACGTTGCAGAGGTGGATGGGCCACGCCCGCCTCGAAACCACCTCAATTTATCTTGATATGATCGGCGAAGAAGATCGGAAACAGGCTGAGAAAATCTGGAACGAGACGTAAAAAACTTGCTATGAGCCTCATGAACACTAGCCTTGTAACAGTTGTACGGATACTGTCACATTGAAGACGCTATTCGCCTCTCTCGGAAAGGCAAGATGGGCAACGTTCATCGCAGATATCGAAAGTTTGTGGCGAAAATATTCAGCCACTTTACTTGCAAAGTTTTCTAACAACGATCTAAACAAGGCAATATGATTAACATGACCCCACCGACGGATAATCTGTATAAATTCATCGCGGTATCTGGAGTTGTCTTGTTAATCTCTTGTCTAGCTCTTGAGTCGCTTGAAACAGAAAAATATCTAGTGGCTGTTTCAAATGAGGTGGCTCAAAAAATTGAGATAGAAGCAAGAGGTGAAGGTGAAAGTGAATTAGCTCCCCTCAAAGACGATCTTGAAAGATCTGCTGATAACATCGTAGTGAAAAAATTATATCGGGAGAGGGTGAAAATTTATCACTATGGAATGTTATTAGGCTTGGTTGCAGCCGTGACTGGATTTTCTTTATGGTACAGCAGACTTCAGAAATTCATTGATGGCGACATTTCTAAGAATCATCAGAGCGAGGCCGAATAAACGATAGTCTTAATCGTCCGTACCATATTTTTTGCCTGTCTGATTTCTCCTTTTTTGCTATGTCGTAGTAGGCTCTAGTGCGATTTGGTCTAAGATATAACCGATAGGGTTCTGCTCGATAGAACGAAAGCGATTAATAGCTGCATGTGAGCTAGCTTACCGAATTCCATAAACGAAGTTAAGTATTCTGAAACAGTTTCTAGGGTACTGTTTCACGGGTATCGATATTAAATGTTGCTTAGAAAGCAAATAGTGTAGGGTTTTTACTCGACTTTTGTTCTCTGAAACACAAGCGGTTTCACAATGAAGCTACTGCTAGCGGTCTTTTTTTTCTTTGTTTCATTGGCAGCTTACGGTGAGGCACTCGAAGTGTGTTCCTTTAATATTCAGTTTCTTGGCCATTTCAAAAAAAGAGATGATCAGTCGCTAGCTCATTTGGTCAGAGACTACGACATTGTAGTGGTTCAGGAATTAGTTGCTCCTCCCGTTGATGGAATTTATCCAGATGGAAATCCGTTTAATGCGGGTGCTCAATCAAAGGAGTATTTCGATGCTATGGCTAGCTTCGGGTTTGAGTATCACCTTTCAGATGAGGATACTGGGACTAATGATGCTATTCATAAAAATTCAACAGCTACCGAGTGGTGGGTGGTCTTCTTTAAACCGGAAATTGTGGAGTTCGCAGATGACTTGCCGCATGGTTTTTTAGCTGAAGACAGATCTAATAACGATGACTTTGAGCGTGTTCCGTATGCGTTCCCGTTTCGAACAATGGGTTCTGGTCAAGATTTTGTATTGATATCAGTTCACCTAGAGCCTGATGGAAATTCATTGGGTAAAGCACGAAGGAAACATGAGCTGGCAGCTATTGATTTTTGGGTTACGCAAAATAGTTCAACGGAGAAGGATTTTATAATATTGGGCGATATGAACATCCAATCAAAATCTGAGCTTATTGATGTAATTCCTAGCGGCTGGACAACGCTGAATGCGGATTGTCTACCGACAAATACTCACCCCAAAAAGAAGCCTTATGACCACGTTATGGTTAGACCAAGGGATAATGAGGAAGTGAAGATAACTGATAATTTTGAAGTTATTAATTTAATAGAAGAAATGAAAAAATATTGGATATTGGATGTTGGATACGCAATAACCGGGAGCGCCTTATGTTCATGGAGTTGTTAAACAATATTATTCAGACTATCAGCCTGTGGTTTTTTGAAATAAAAATGACTGCAGGTGATGACGATTAGTTCTTAGTGGATGTGTTGAGATGTAAAATACCATTATAGGATAGAATCTGGAGGTTGGCTTTGTGACTGCAATCAATATGAATATTAAATAAACTTATGATTACTTTGGTTGTCATATTTTCAAGCATACTAACAACTGGATTTGGTGTACTTGCTCTAATTTTAGATTTTAGAGATAAGGAAGGAAGAGTAACTAAATCGTCAATCATTGCAATATTTGGTATCTTGCTATCTGCTGCGTCTAATGTATCCACTGGAATATCAAAAGACCTATTAGCTGACATTGAAAAAAGGAAGTCGGCGAATGATTTGGCAGAGTATATTTATCTCCAAAATAACTTGCTTAGTGGCTCTGATGTAGGCGTCGAGTTGACGATTCGAGGGTTCGGAAATCAATCAGATGAACTTAATGTTTTTAGCGATGATTGGAGTATTGAGATCCTATTCAGTGATGGGACGATTTTGAAGAGTTCCAAATCTAATGTCTCGAATGAAGTGGGTGAATTTGAAGATCTAGGCGAAATTTTTGGTTGCCATTTGGTTCAAAAGGTCTTGTTCACGGAATTTGCTGGAAATTGGATTAAAATGAAAAGTTTAGAATCATGGATTGATTCTTCCTTGGAACTATCCTTGGGTTTTGAGGACTCAATTTTATACGACTCAAACAAAGGCATTCTAGCTCAATGGCAAATGACGGATTCGTTTCCACCAAGTGAATACAGAAATATTCAAGAGCGTTTAGGAAGGGAAAAAAAGCAATATGATTATCGTATTCTAAGTTTAAAGAATCAGCCTGATTCAGATGTAACCGTCGCACCCGATGGTGTGTTCTGGTACAAATACGAAATACTTCCTAGTGAAGTAAATGGGGTTATTCGCGTTAACGATTTTGTTGCTGCTAATTTCTCAGGATGGATTTATCAAGAATCCGAGGGGATGGGATTAAGTAATCTTGATTATGGGAGACAAATGGAACGGAATAACAATTCGAATACATTTGGAAAGATAATGGTTGATACCGCTGAAATCAAAAAGATGATACCTTCACAAGAAGCTATTGATCGCTCTCATTACTATGCTTCTATTTCAATTACACTTGTTTTACAGGTTTCATCATTTTTTATGATTATTATTGTAGCTCATTCATTCGCTTGGAGAGTGTGTTAGCAAAGGTTTCTATGCATGCGTTTGGGAAGTGGTGGAATTAAAACAATCGATGAAGGACAAACTTCTTAGTTAAGTCGGAAAAGCAGTAAGAAGATTTTCTTCTGATTGTTTGAAGTTATCTTAATTGATAATTATATTTATAACTTATTAACAATAAGTGAGTTGCAAGTGAGGGCGGGTTGCATATATTGTGATGATGTTAGGATAAATTAAGGGTTCTAAAAATAGTGATTGACGTTTAAAACGGCAGGAGACTAGGTATTTGGCATTAGAGAGAATTTGTTAGTGAATCTCCTAAACTCTACTAAATTTGCTGATCTTCTATCCGTTCTTATGAGCGGAGAGTATGTGCTGAAAATATTGCTTACTATTATGCTAAAAACCAAGGTACCCGCTTTATCTCCGACTAACATTAGAAAATTTGCGAGGAGAGAAACGATGATTCGTAACCTAAAAACTATTTTTAAAAACAGAAAATTTCAATGGGATATTAGGGACGGGGAAGGTGAGCTGCGTCAACCCACTGAAGAAGAATTCCGTAGTATACAGGAGGAGTCGTTGAAAAATGCAAAGTTGAAAGGGCGCCTTACTTTTGAAGAGATATGTGCGGAAACCAAAGAAGATGGAGCACGCATAAGGGAAAAAATCGATAAGATGATTTTATCTCACAATTCAATGGTGTAATTGCCCTCTTTTAAGGATGGATTTTTCTGCTGTTTCGCTTGATACTGAAGTATCAGGAGGAGTATTTTCGTTATTTGTTTTAGAAGTAAGCGAAGCGTTCTCAGTTCTAGATAAGGCGTCTTTGTACGCTATCGACTTAGTCAAATTCGAAGCTGATTCTAATGAAATAAAAACCTATATAGAATATCTAGACTTAGCTAGCCGCGCAATTTCAGACGATGACATTCTCGCATTGCGGAATGAGTTCTTAAGAATTTCAAAAGTATATTTTATAGCCTTTGCAGCGATTGTAGAACGATCTTGTAGTACGGTTGAGGACTATGAATTAGAGTGTGCTAAATTTGGAGGAATAAATAATTTCAAATCGTTGCGTTCCCCAGAGGAGGTGTTAAACTCTATTGCGAGACTTGAAAAACGCTTTATTGAATTGTATGTGAATCTTCCAAGCCAAGTTAACGATGAATCAATCAAAGAAAAAGGTCTAGATATCGATCTATTTATTGGCTATTTCAATGTGCAGAGAAAGAGGTGCAACGCCTTAATGGCGGAAATAAGCTTTCTGATGATTCGTACCTCTGATATTGAGCATTTGCATCACGAGACGACTTTACGTGAAAATGCTGAAAAGGCTCTAATTGCATCTTATGAGCACACGGACGTTACGATCAAAGACTCTAAGCGATCAGTGCAGAAATCGATTTATATCGCGATTGCAATAGGGGTTGCTGCGGTAGTTAGCGATTGGAGAATTTATTTTCTAAACAAAAGCAATACCGTTAATGTGAAGCATGTCGATGTGAGTGAGGCGCCTAATTTTCGAAAGAATAGTAGCACACTTCTCGATAGTAAAGGCCAGCTGTTGCACCCGATCAATTCAACTAAGCAACAAGAGCTAAGGCGTTTACCCGTCGAAGATGCTCTTGGATTAGATGAAGCGATGGAGTCATCTAATCATTAAAATTTTTGATGCAAGTGGACAATCACGCAGGATTATATGTATACTATGGTAGCCACAATAGAACAACCATTAGATGAGTATGCTATGTTTCTGAGCTTCACAACACCATTGGATGAGCGTAAAAGAGTGCGAATTGAATAAGAAAGGAAGAGGCTAAAAAGATCAGCACTTCGTGCTCATCCTTTCGTATCACTTCATCAACCACAGTTTTGGAGTTTGATGAAGGCTTTCAAACGCATAATTCCAGTAAAAAATTATCATGCGAATTGATGTTAATGTAGATGGTCGATACGATATTCTTCGTAGTGTTTCCGCTAGTGTAGGTGGAAAGAAAGAATACGTGGGAACGAGTAAAGGAGTTTGTAGGTTTTGTGAAGTTGATTCTCCAACCTTTAAGCAATGCTCCCACACGTTTCCTGAGGCTTTAGGCAATAAATGGGTGTTCTCTAGAGATGAGTGCGACTGTTGTAATGCACTATTTTCAAAATATGAAACAGCTTTGGTTGATTGCTTGAAGCCTTTACTGACAATGGGTGGGGTGAAAGGGAAAAAGAGAATTCCACAGTCTGGGCGTACTTTAGGCAGTACCTACATAAAGCATAGTAATTCTGGGGAACCGCGTCGCCAATCATGGCATTGTAAAGGCGAGAGCTTAAGTGACTATGGTCCAAGGCTCGATCAGAAAACCGGCCTGATGGATATGAAACTGCCAATTCCAGAAATACCATTTGTGCCGAGATATGCATATAAAGCCTTGGCTAAAATGGGGTACGCTTTGCTTCCGGATGATGAGTTGAAGAATTATGCAATGCTTAAAGATTGGTTGCAGAATCCCAAGGATCAGCTTAATTTCCCGATTTTAGATGTTCAGCTATCATTTGCATCGATCGGCAATGCTCCTTCAACGGTTAGCGGTGTTCTTTTGCGACGGACTGACTCAGCGGATGAGATTCCACATATTCTTTTTATTTTTTCAGCTGGTTCTATTTGCCTGCAAATTGATTTAATGTCGGATCATCTTGAAGATCATATAAGCTTAATGCCAGCGGGATTCGTGAAGCTTAGGTGGACATCTGTAATTGAGGGGGATCAAGAAGGTAAGGCGATTAAACTAACATATTCGGAACCTGTTACTTTGAACTGGAATTCGAGTGATCCGAGTCCTCAGCCAATTGAAAGTATGAATCTAAAGTTCAATCCAATTACAAGAGTTGCAAGTTTCCATCCAAATCTAAGAGGCTGAATGATAGAATTCTAACAGTCGATTCTGTTCAATTAGTATAGGCTGTTTCAATCAACTAGACGTTCTATTAATGACATCGGAAATGTTCTGAATGTATGTTTTTTGTGGATGCTGAAATTTGGCCTGTGACCGTGATTTGAAATGCTTGAAATTAGGGGACAAAAGTGCCAAAAAAACGGAATTTTAAGCGATTTTACGGATAGGTAGCTTATCTTTGTTTTTAGTCTAAGCTGCTTTTGTAGAGTGTGTTAGATCCTTCTTGCAAATTAACGTTGCGTGACAGGGGTCGATTCTCGGTTCGTTGTTGATCAATGACTTATGCTTTGAAACCGGGTTTCATAGATTTTCCGGGAATCATCGATTCAGAGTCGTATTATATTGGTGCTTCGTTTCGATTTCGATAGCTAATCCTAAATTTCTAAAATTGCCATTATTGCTTTTTTGCGAGTGTCAGTTAGATCGCTCCATGAAGAGACAATTCGGACCAATTTCGGATCAGACGTGCCAAATTCTTGTGGGGCTATTTGTGGGGAATCGCTCTCCTTGTTTTTGTAAGTTAATTGATCATCAGTATTTTGCTCATTCTCATCATGGGGTTCGAATCCCCTACGGGGTGCCATTTTAAAGGGCGTCACTTTTAAACAAGTGGCGCCTTTTTTGTGTCTGCCTATTCGTAATCACTGCTTTCGGTGGAGCATGCGAATTCTGGCAGTTCGCCAGTCGGCGACAGCGAATGTCGATCAAAGTCTAATTCCTGTGGGGCTATTTGTGGGTTACCAATTCGAGAAAATCTGAATTTCAAAAACTCCAAATTTTGAGTTCAAATTCTTGGCTTGTTCAGTATCAATTGCTGTTTGCAATAAACTTGCTTCGACTAGCGTTCAAAGTAACAAAGCCTGAGTCTTAAATGATATTCTTTAAAACAGCAGCCATCCTATTAATAGCAGCTATAGCGAATCCATTTTGCTGTTGTTTGGCTGGTATGGATACCCTGGAAGAGGCTTCAGAGTATCATGGCTGCTGTGAAGCTGTGAAGGATACCCAGAACGAAGCGGCCACTCAGCATAATCCAGACAACTGTCCTCATGAGGCAGAAAAGGGCGCTCAGATCGTTGAAAACGCCGATAGTGGTAGCGCTCTCGTAAAATTGATCGACTTTGTTGTATTTGATTTCCCAGGTATTTTGGGAATATCTGAAACAAATTTCCGTGAGGAATTTACGGCTAGAGCAATTTTTGCTGAACGTGCCATACCCGACACCCCGTTAGCGCAGACTTATTGCGTCTACTTACTTTGATGCGAGCAAAAGGCTGAAGGCTGCGTCGCCTTCCAAGCCAGAAGAAATATGATCCGTGGGCCACTAATGAGCCCATGTACTTACGTCGGAACGATTCCACGTTCCTTCACCGAATCATAATTACTCGCACTCATATGAAAAATTGCACTGAGCGTCCTCGAAAGACGCTAATAAACTATTTCTATACAGGCTTTGTTATTCTAGCCATTGGAGCCCCTTATTTGCACTCGCAAAATCATGCTCAAGATTTGGCGACTAAAGATATCGTGGGTCCGTTTGTTGCCGAAGCATTGCAAAGCAGCCCAGCTCTAAAAGCAGCTGACAAACGTTACCTGGCTGCAAAGCAGACGATTGTTTCTGCAGGAATTTTGCCTAATCCGAAAATCCAGATTACGCACTTTGTCGAGTCGATCCAGACGCGCACTGGGCCGCAAAGGCAAGCGCTCACGCTTCAGCAGCCGGTTCCATGGTTAGGTGAGCGGGATAGCAAGCGAGACGCTGCCCGCTCAAAGTCCGATGCCTTGTGGCATGCATACGTTGCCCAGCAGTTTACACTCATAGAGAAGGTATCCAGGCAAGTGCTCGAAGTCGCATTTCTCGATAAGGCCATTGGTATTACCAATGAAAACATCGGGCTTATCCGGCGGCTAGAGACTATTGTCGAAGACAAGATTAAAGCGGGCGGGAATTTAAGCGATTTGCTCAAGCTCCAAGTAGAAGTCCAACGATTCGAAGATCTAGCAGCTAAGCAGGAGACGATGCGAACTGTCGCGGCTGCCACGCTTCAGAGTCTACTTGGAAGGCGGTCTGCTACATTGCTGCCTACGTTCAATTGGGACGTTCCGGACAGGATCCAAGGGAACAGCCAGCAATGGCTCCAAGCCATTCCCGAGCGATCCCCGGAGCTTGCTATCCTTCGGTCGCTTGAAAATAGTCAGGCAGCCCGTCAACGCATCGCGCGTTTCGCTTCCAAGCCTGAATTCTCCGTAGGACTTAACTACATTCGTACTGGAGAGGCACTTGGCACAGACACTCTTGGCAGTGGCAAGGACCCTTGGGCTCTCATGGTTGGTGTTTCGCTTCCGATCTGGGGCAAAGCAAACAATGCTATCGCTATGGAGGCATCCCTGCAGACGGAGGCCGTCAGAGCTCAGATTAAAGATCTAGAGCTAAAACTCCTTGCTGAGGGGAGTGGATGGATAGCGAAGTTGGAAGATGCTCAAAATCGTATCCAAAGATACCAAACGAAATTACTCCCTCTTGCTCGTCAATCTCAAGAAATCATGGAGTCGGCCTACCAGGCTGGTAACGCCAGTATATTGGATCTGATCGATAGCGAGCGTCAGCTGTTGAATTTAGAAACTGAATACTGGAGATCCGCCGCTGATGGTTGGCGTGCTCGCTGGAAGCTCGCAATCATCTCAGGAGGACTTTGGCTCAACTGAAACTAAAAACTACTTTCGAACCCGATAAAATGAAAACTAAAGTGTATCTAATTTCTGGAGGTGTAGTCTTATTAATTCTCGCCTTTCTCTTCGGTCGCTGGACATCGCCCTCAGTTCCTCACGACGGGCACGACCATGGTAGCGAAGACACCGCTGCCGCTGACCCCACGACATTCACGTGTTCTATGCATCCGCAGATCCAACAGCCAGGCCCAGGCGATTGTCCGATTTGCGGTATGGATCTTATTCCCTTGGAAAAAGATTCAGGCGACGATGGCCCTCGAACGCTCAGTATGAGCGAAAGCTCCCGCGCTCTGGCCAATATCCAAACGACGGTTATTGAGAAAGGTTTCCCCGAAGCCGAAATTCGCCTTGTTGGCAAACTCGGCTATGACGAAACCAAGGTAAAGTCACTCACAGCTCGTTTTCCCGCTAGGATTGACGAACTTTTTGTCAATTTTGCTGGGGTGCCTGTCAAGCAAGGCGACCATCTTGCTCGTGTTTACAGCCCCGAACTTTTAACTGCCCAAAGCGAACTATTGACCGCGTATCGTTATGACCCAAACAGCGCAGCCACTCAATCCGCTCGCGAAAAGCTACGCCTTTGGGATCTGCTTCCCGAGCAAATCGATGCTACTCTCAAAAGCGGTCAGGCGAAAGACCACTTTGAGCTCAAGTCTCCTATAGCTGGCATTGTTGTTCACAAGGATGTCAACGAAGGCGATTATATCAAAACGGGTCAACCGCTCTTCCGTATCGTAGATCTTGATATACTCTGGCTCCGACTCGAAGCCTATGAGTCTGACCTTGTTTGGCTTCGTTTTGGCCAAACTGTTGATTTTTCTGTAGAGGCCTATCCAGGCGAAATTTTTCGGGGACAAATCGCTTTCATTGATCCAGAGTTAGATGGCAAAACGCGAACTGTTTCGATCCGCGTCAATGTTTCTAACGAAGGTAAGAAGCTCAAGCCTGGTATGTTTGCCAAAGCTATCGTTCACTCTAAAATTGCCCAAGCAGGTAACGTCTATGCCCCTGAGTTTGCTGGAAAATGGATCAGCCCGATGCACCCGGAAATTGTCAAAGACGGTCCCGGTTCGTGCGATATTTGTGGCATGGACCTTGTTCCGGCCGAAGAGCTGGGCTACGTCCAAGATTCCGATTCCGAAGCGCCTCTAATTATTCCTTCATCCGCCGTACTCCGTACCGGTAAGCGTGCCGTCGTTTATATCGAAAGACCAGATACAGAGCGTCCCATGTTTGAAGGCCGTGAGATCGAGGTTGGGCCGAGAGCAGGCGATTTCTTTATTGTGAAGTCAGGCTTGGAGGCAGGCGATCGTGTCGTCACCAATGGAGCGTTCAAAATCGATTCCGCGCTACAGATTCAAGCAAAGCCCAGTATGATGAACCCGCAAGGTGGAGGTGCGACTCATGGTCATGATCAAGGAGGAGATCATCAACATGCGACGGGTCTCGAGATCCCAAGCGAAATTCTCCAGAAGGTCTTGCCTCATTACTTTGCTATTCAATCGGCTCTAGCTGGGGACGACCTCGATTCCGCGCAAAACGGGTTAAAGGAAATGATGAACGTCACGGGCCATATCGGAGCGTTACCGGATCTGATCCACACAATGCTGACCGCTGATTCGCTCGATGCAATTCGTCGTCCGTCCTTCGAAACGCTTTCTAACGCATTCATAGATGCCGTCTCCACAGCCCCCAGGGATTTCGAAGGCGATGTCTTTCTAATGCACTGTCCAATGGTGTACCCAGACCGTGGAGCCAGTTGGCTTCAGTCGGAAGGTAAACTGCTCAATCCCTATTTCGGAGCCATGATGCTCACGTGCGGAGACGTTCGAAAGAACCTCACCCAAGGCGAAACTACCGATTCCAACGATAGTCATGTCCACTAATCATCAGCCCAATATCATAGACAAGCTCATACGCTTCTGTCTCGAGAACAAACTTGTCGTCATCCTTTTCACCGTTGGACTCATCCTTTGGGGCATCATGGTAGCCCCTTTTGATTGGCAGATCGACCGGCTTCCGAGAGACCCTGTGCCAGTAGACGCAATCCCGGATATCGGAGAGAATCAGCAAATCGTATTCACGAAGTGGATGGGACGATCCCCGCAGGATATCGAGGACCAGATTACTTATCCATTGACGACGGCTCTACTTGGCCTTCCGCAAGTTAAGACAGTTCGCAGCTATTCGATGTTCGGTTTTTCTTCGATCTACATCATCTTCAAAGAAGACGCTGAGTTCTACTGGACCCGCAGTCGCATTCTCGAAAAGCTCAACAGTCTTCCCTCTGACACACTCCCTCAAGGAGTCTCGCCGCAGCTCGGTCCAGATGCTACCTCACTTGGCCAAGTGTACTGGTATACGCTTGAGGGATACACGCCTGAAGGCAAGCCATCTGGTGGGTGGGATCTAGACGAATTGCGATCTGCGCAAGATTGGTATGTTCGCTATGCGTTGCAAGGGGTGGACGGCGTGGCTGAAGTTGCCTCTATCGGTGGTTACGTCAAGGAATACCAAGTCGACGTCGATCCAGACGCCCTTCGCGTTTACGGAATTGCGTTGCACGAAGTCTTTGATGCTGTTCGGGCGAGCAATATCGATGTGGGAGCGCGTACCATTGAAATAAACGCTGCTGAGTATGTTATTCGTGGACTCGGCTTCATAGAGTCCCTCGACGACTTAAGACGTACCGTTATAACGCAACGCGACAATGTGCCGATTACACTCGATCAAATCGCGGAAATTGAATACGGTCCAGCTCTCCGGCGTGGAGCTCTCGATAAGGCAGGAGCCGAAGCTGTTGGCGGAGTCGTTGTTACGCGTTACGGTGAAAATCCGCTTGAAGTCATCAAGCGCGTAAAAGCGAAAATCGCTGAAATCTCCCCCGGTCTCCCAAGGAAGACGCTGGAAGACGGTACAGAAAGCCAAGTGAAAATTGTTCCTTTCTACGACCGAACTGGGCTAATATATGAAACGCTCGGTACGCTGGGAAATGCAGTTCGTCAGCAAATTTTAGTTACTGTAATTGTTGTTATATTGATGGTTCTCCACCTTCGAAGCGCTGCTCTCATCTCGGCAGTGATTCCGCTTGCGGTATTGTTTTCCTTCATCGGTATGAAGCTTTTCAAAGTGGAGGCCAATGTCGTCGCTCTTTCAGGTATCGCCATCGCTATCGGCACGATTGTCGATATAGGCGTCGTATTGATAGATAACATACTGAAGCATATAGATGAAGCGAGAGAAGAAGAGAGTCGTCTAGAGGTCGTCTATCGCGCTTGCTCTGAAGTTGCAGGCGCTGTCGTCACGGCAGTGCTTACCACTGTGATTAGCTTCCTTCCAGTATTCACGATGGAAGCAGCCGAGGGAAAGCTTTTCCGTCCTTTGGCATACACGAAGACCTTTGCGCTCATTGGGTCGATCGTTGTTGCCCTCACCATCATTCCGCCCCTGGCTCATTGGTTCATAGCTGGTCGATTCAAAGCCAATTGGACGAGACGTGGTCTTTGGGTGAGCATCGGGCTTGCAGGGATAGTCGGTCCTTTCTCAGTTAGTTGGTTTCCGTTCTGGCTTGGGTTGGTTATGCTTGGAGCGGCTGCGTATAATCTCTTTCAGGATCGATTGTCTACGAAAGTTAATCGTTGGGTTATATTCGTTTTCAATGTCGTGATCGCTATTGTTGTGGCATTCGTTCTAGCCGCAGACTGGGAGCCTCTCGGAGCGGAACGAGATATTGGAAATTCCATTTTTGTCCTTTTCACCGTGGGTGGATTACTCGGGCTCTTTTACCTATTCATTAAACTTTACCCTGTCATACTTGAGTGGGCACTAAAAGTGAAATGGTTATTCCTTACAGTCTGCTCGGGAATCGTTGTATTCGGCTTTGCCATTTGGCTCGGTTTTGCGTCGATTTTTAGTTGGGCTCCCAATTGGTTCAAGGAAACGAAGGTCTGGAGCAATGCTATCCATGCGCTACCAGGTCTCGGCAAGGAATTCATGCCGGATCTTGATGAAGGATCTTACCTCCTAATGCCGACGACCATGCCGCACGCTTCAATCGGAGAAGTCATGGATGTATTGAGTAAGCAGGATATGGCGATTAACGCAATTCCTGAGGTCGATACCGCAGTGGGCAAGCTCGGCCGGGTTGATAGTCCACTCGATCCGGCTCCGGTTTCAATGATAGAGACAATCATTACCTATAAATCCGAATACATCACTGATGACGATGGCAGGCTTCTGACATTCGCCTACGATGAAAGCAAAGATGAGTTCGAACGAAATGAGGCAGGCGAGTTGATACCGGACAAAGAGGGCAAGCCCTTCCGTCAATGGCGTGACGAAATTAAGAAGCCCGACGATATCTGGGCGGAAATCGTTAAAGCTGCTGCGATACCTGGGACTACTTCCGCTCCTAAGCTTCAGCCGATTGCAGCCCGAATCGTCATGCTTCAAAGTGGTATGCGAGCCCCGATGGGCATGAAAGTCTATGGCCCAGACCTTGAAACGATTGAGGACGTAGCATTGCAGATCGAGAGGTTGTTAAAACAAGTTCCTTCGATTAAAGCGGAAGCAGTTCTAGCGGACCGAATGGTCGGCAAACCCTACTTGGAGGTGGACATTGACCGCGATGCGATTGCTCGCTACGGCATTAAAATCCGTATGGTGCAAGATGTCATTGAGGTTGCCATTGGTGGTAAGTCAGTCACTCAAACAGTCGAAGGCCGCGAACGCTATTCGGTTCGCGTCCGGTACCAACGTGAATTGCGAGACAGTATCGAGGATATCGAAAGTATTTTAATTGCAGCCCCGGACGGTACTCAGATTCCGCTTAAGGAAGTAGCATCCATAAAATACCTACGAGGACCTCAGGCCATAAAAGCGGAGGATACTTTCCTTGTCGGCTATGTTATTTTCGACAAGCAATCTAATTGGGCAGAAGTCGAGGTTGTCGAACAGGCTCAGAAGTTCTTAGCCGATAAAATGGAGACGGGCGAACTCTCGATTCCAGAAGGAGTGAGCTACAAATTCACTGGCAGCTATGAGAATCAAGTTCGAGCTGAGAAGAAGCTAATGGTTGTTTTGCCCATCGCTCTTTTCGCAATCTGGCTTATCCTTTACTCTCAGTTCAAACGCATCGCAACGACTCTTTTGGTCTTCTCTGGAATTGCTTTTGCTTGGGCGGGAGGGTTTATTCTTATCTGGCTCTACAATCAATCGTGGTTTCTCGACTTTACTGTTTGGGATCAAAATCTAAGAGATATATTTCAGATTGGAACCATCAACCTTAGCGTGGCGGTCTGGGTAGGCTTCCTCGCTCTTTTCGGAATAGCTACGGACGACGGCGTATTGATGTCTACCTACTTGGAGCAACGCTTTAAAGAGGCTCAACCAAAAGATAAAGCCGAAATTCGAAAACGCGTTGTGGAAGCTGCGTCGCGTCGCGTTCGCCCGGCAATGATGACGAGTGCCACTACAATTCTCGCTTTGTTGCCTGTATTGACATCTACAGGGCGTGGTTCGGGGGTGATGGTTCCCATGGCTATTCCAACTTTCGGAGGGATGCTATTCGCTATACTCACCCTTTTTATCGTTCCAGTCCTATATTGCGGATTGGAGGAAATTAAACAAAAACTAAGTATACATAAAAATAGAATATCATGAATAAACTAATACTATCCGTATTCGCTTCCATAGCATTTGTATCCATATCCCACGCTCATTGTGGAAATTGTGCCAGTGGTGAGACGAAAGAAGCTCATCATCACGGTGAAGAAGCCAGCCGCTCAAGTGTTGAATTGGACGTTTACTTTGGCGTTCAATCAGCGTTGGCGGGGGATGATCTCGCAACTGCTCAGTCTGTTGCATCCAAGCTAATTGCGTTGGCCGAGGAAAAAGGCTGTTCATTAAAATTTGAGACAGCATCGGTGATCGCTGAGGCAAAGGATATATCCACTGCTCGCGATGCATTTAAAGATTGGTCCGACGCTTTGATCGAAAAATTCGAGGAAGGTTACTCTGGGGAAGGGGCGGTGTACAAAATGCACTGTCCAATGGCGTTTGGCAACACAGGGGGAAGCTGGTTGCAGAACAACAAGGAATTGCTAAATCCTTACTACGGCGCCATGATGTTGAGATGCGGCATGGTCCAGAAAGACTATGCTAAATGAAGGGCTTAAAGAGCTGCTACTGGATTGCTACAATTTGGTAGCCCAAACTCGCCTATTATTTCCCTAAGGTAATTCGCAGAGTTGAAGGAATCGCAACTCTTGATGCGTTTGGGAGTTGGTTCCTACATGAGGTAACCTTGGCCAGTTCCGGCTTAATCGTGCCAGGTTTTGTGGGACTATTTGTGTGCTTGAGGTGTTCGGGAAATCACAACTACTAAGGCTGTTGATGCTTTGCGGATTTTTATCAGAGGCTCGAATCCTCTGTGGGGTGGCATTTTGATATAAAAATGCGGCTGAAAAGAGCGACGCTTTTTTGTGTACAGGTTTGAATGAGTGTCTAGATTCTCCCGAAATTCCATTACATCCCATTCTATTTTCATGAACGTTACCGGCTTAGCCATTGTCCCTCCTGCTGAAGCAGAAAATGAATTTAAAGTAACTCCGGAGCTACTGGCTTCTGTGCTGGCTCGCTATTCCCGAAGCAATGACGGGATTGGCAACATCATGAATAAGGTCGATTTGGCGAATGCAGATGCGTCGATTGATCGAATTTTGAAATTTGTTGATTATGGGCACGCGTCTATTGGCGGGCTAACAGGTGGCATTGCCATGGCGGTAGACGATGTGTCGATGTGGTTGGCGTATAAGCTCTTTGAGATCTCGCAGATGTCCGATGGGCAAGAGTCGAGCACGCGCTACATCACGATGGACCCGAAAAATGTCCCGACCGCAGACGAATTGGGAATTCCCAGTGATTTAGCGGAGGAATGGAGCCAATTGATCGAAGAAGGCTTTGCCTGCTACAATCGTGAATTTGAGCGTTTGGATGAAGTCGCGGTTGCGAAACCGGAGGTTGTGAGAGCGCCGGAGGGAACGCCGGAGAAGGTGATGAAGCGCATGCGTAAGAATTACGCTTTGGATCGGGCTCGTTATTTTATTCCTGTAGCGACGAAAACGAATATGGCTTTAGTCATGTCGGCTCGCATGTGGGCCCAATCGGTTAAGCATCTCGCATCAATGCCTCAGAAAGAAGCCAAGGATGTGGCGGACGCATTGCGAAAGGAACTTATGAAATTCGCTCCACGATTGATGCGTCACAGTTTTTCCGAGAAGTCTTTTGAAGCTCAATGTAATCAAGAGCATGATACGAGTATTGCGATGGGGAAGGCTCGTTTGTCATCGGGACAACTTGAAGATGAAATTTGGGTAGACGTTGAGCGCTCAGTGCCGCCATTTATGGCTGAAGAACAGTCGGTTGCCGATGGTTTGATGCATCGAGCGAATCGCTATGGCTACTGTGGAACTTCTATTAGACGCATGCGCGTTTCGTTTGCTTGGAACAATATGGCTATAGCAGAACTGCGCGATTTGAACCGTCATCGCACGGGGCATCGCTATACACCGTTTATACAAGCTGGCTTCTATTTGCCGGAGGAAGTTGATCGTAGTGTGTATCAATCATTTATCGACAGGCAAACAGCCTTCCTGGGTAAATTATTTGAACGCAATGAAGCATCTTACCTCTATGGTTTGTTTTTGGGAAGCCAGACGCCGTTTGAACATTCTACGCATGCAGACAAGTTCGTGTATGAGGCAGAGCTCAGAACAGGTCTGGGGTCACATTATCGCTATGCGGAGCATTTGAGTGGGGCTTTGGCAAAATTCTACGAACACGTCCCGGAAGCTCGAGAATGGGTGGAAGAGGGAACTGCGGAGCCCGAGTAAGCAATTTGCATGATGAAAAACGCCTTCGTTTTTGTGAGTCTTATGGTCCTATGCTTTGGTATGGGAGCGCAAACGACTTGGGCAGTTGATCTTAGCAAGAAGACTCAGCCAACGATTATCAAACCGTCTGAGAATAAGGTTAAGAAGTACAAAGTTTCCGATCAGAAAAAATACTCGGTCAAAGTAAAGAAGACCAAGAAAGTGTCTTTGAAGAAGCTAGAAAAGCAGAAGAAAAAAGACAGCGAGTATAAGAAGAACAGAGGTGATCAAAAGAAGTCGAAATTTGACGGCAAGTTAGAGGGGCAGAATGTGGTTGTTGATTCGAAGGACGAAAAAATTGAGACCAATGTCATTCCGCAAGACGTCAAAGCGAATTCCGTTTCAAATCTGGATGCCAAGAAAGACTCCGATCCGAAAAAGAAGGTGACGCAAGGAGAGATTAACAAGTTTTCCGAGCCTAAAGGAGACAAAGAAGCCGAGGTTCAAGTAACGCCGGCCGGTGAAAATTAGAGTAGAATAAATTGAGTTAGGGTAATTGGTGTCGAAGAATAAGGCTTTGCAGGTGACACAGTTCGCCTGAGGAAATTTTCTAAACACTTTATTAGCGAGTTGCCGACGTTTGTTTTGGAAATTGAGCGTTGGGAATTAAGAACGCTTTGTTCGCTCCGATCCTCTAGGGATATATTTGTATTTTGTGCCTAGGGATGAGGAAAGGAAAGACAGTTGTTATTTGGAGTATTTTAGCCATTTGGGCAGGGGTGATCACTGTGCCAATGAGCTTATTGATGGCCAGTCACATGGTTGCTTTTAATACTCCAAACGAAATTGTCGACTTGCATTATCCAAGAAATTCGGAAGGCGAGTGGAGTCTCAATCATGTACTCTCGGGAGACTGTAAGTGTTCGTTGGGAGTTGCTGATTACCTCGTTACTCGGAGAAAGCAGAGTGGCATTAGAGAAAACATCGTTTTGATGAACGGGACGGATGAAATGAAGAAAGAGCTTATTCGCGCTGGCTTCACTATTTCATCAGTGGATTCAGAAGAGCTCTGCCAGCAATACGGATCACTTGGAGTTCCATACTACCAAGTCGTTACACCCAATTATGATTTGTATCATAGTAGTGGATATTTTCTTTCTACAGACCGCACCCAACGAACTTTTGACGACCTTTCAGCCTTAGAAAAAGCCCAAGGAAACGAGTCCCTTGAAGAACATTCGTTCTATGGCTGCGCTACTAGTATCGATTTAAAGGAAAGTATAAACCCATTTAATTTTTAAAAAGACCATTTTACGATGAACCCACAAAAAAACAAAAAAACCGAGTTTGAATACGTCGCCTATGCTAAGTCATGTAGATTTCTATTAATTATACTTGCTGTACAAATACCCGTTTTCGCGATAGCGGGAGCGTATTTCGATACTGGAGTCGTTTTAGCGTTAGTCTTAGGAGGCCTTATTGTGGGCGGACCGGCGCTGCTGCATTTTATGAGTCCGCGTTCCGAGGCGGTAGGTGCTGCAATTGCGATTGCTATGCTGTCTATGAGTGGATTGTTGATTCACCTTGGTCGGGGAATGATAGAAATGCATTTCCATGTATTCGTTTCTTTGGCTTTGCTAATTGGATTAGCGCGAATGTCTGCCGTTTTAGTTGGAGCTGCAACGATTGCGGTACACCATGTTGGGTTCTACTTTTTTCTCCCGGATAGTGTATTCAACTATGATGCGTCGATTGGAATTGTTGTTTTGCATGCGGCGTTTGTCGTAGTTGAGGCAATACCTTCATGCGTGGTAGCAAATCAGTTTGGAAAGTACATACGAGCACAGGCGGTTATTTCTGAAAAGTTAAGTAGGATGTCGGCTGAGCTTAAAAAACAGACCGGACATATTAGTAGCTCGTGTACAGCATTGGCCAGTCAAGCCTCTACACAGGCGGCTTCAATCGAAGAGACGAGTGCGTCTTTGGTAGAATTGTCCAGTGTTACTCAAGAGACTACTTCCCACGCAAATGATGCTAAGAGCTCTGCAAATCGTGCTCGGGCTATTGCGGAAAAGGGTGCTTCTGAAGTTGCATTGATGAATAAAGCGATGCAGGACATAAGGTCGTCCAGTAACAATATCGCAAACATTATCAAGTCGATTGATGAGATCGCGTTCCAAACCAATATCTTGGCTCTAAATGCTGCGGTTGAAGCAGCTCGTGCAGGCGAGGCCGGTGCCGGGTTTGCTGTAGTTGCGGATGAAGTACGTAGCCTAGCTCAGCGTAGTGCTCTAGCGGCACAAGAGACTGCAGAGAAGATCGAAGACTCGGTAGCTCGAAGTGAGAGAGGCGTTGAGATTAGCGGTAGAGTGTCAGGCCAGTTAGAAGAGATTTTCTCAATGACGCAGGATGTTGACGAGCTCATTGCAAAGATAGCTGAGGCGTCGAAAGAGCAAAACTTAGGGATCAGTCAAATTAGTGAAGCTACAAATGAAATTGATCGAGTGACCCAGGAAAGCGTATCTCAGTCGGAAGCGAATGCACGTTTCTCTCAAAGTCTTAACCAATTGTCGGAAGAATTGAGTCAATCGGTTGAGCAAATTGACGAAATCCTTGGTTCAGAAAGGCAAACTGTGAGTAATTCGCAGGAAGAGTTTGGGGCTCGTTATTCAGCAGCTCCCAATGAATTGGATGAAGCTGCGGTTGTGGAAAGAGCGAAGGCTACGGAAGAAGCGTTTGATTGGAATTAAGCTTTGCGAATAGTGTTTTTCTCCTGTTCGCATTCTTCTTCCAAGCGCTCCTTTTCACTGCTTAACTGTCGCTGAATCGCGCTTACTTCGCTGAGGTCGCCCTTTGCTCGGGCGGATTCAATCTGAGAAACAAGAAAGATTTCTTTTTCTGCAATTTTTGCCTTATACCTTTTATCGATATCGGACAGCTTCCCTTTTTGCTCTTCAGAAAGGGGAGCTTGAGAGTCTTCAGAGCTATCGGCATTGAGCCGCTCCATTGCTAATTCGTAGGCGGATTTCATGGGTTAAGGTCTAATTTGGCTTAATGGTTGATCGAAGGATCACCCGGGTTGCCATTTCATTTCAAGAATTTATTCACCACGGAAATCAGTTTCTGTGGATCTATTGGTTTAGCGATAAATGAACAGCATCCAGCTTCTTTTGCTTTTTGGATGTCTTTGCTCATTGCGTAAGCGCTTTGAATGATAATTGGAATTTCGGGCCGTAGCTTTGATATCCTTTTAGAGGCATCGTATCCACTAAGGACTGGCATGCGGATATCCATGAGAATTAGATCAATATCGTCTCTCGATTGAACGATTTTGATGGCTTCAAGGCCGTTTTCAGCTCGGATAATAGTGTGTTGCTGAGTCTTGAATGTTTCTTCGATGAGTATGAAATTTGACTCATTGTCTTCCGCCACCAATATAGTTGGTTGCACCGTCTCGGTAGGCGTTTCAGCAATTTGTTGTCTCATCTAGGTGAAAAGGTTTACGATCTGATACTAGTGTCAACCCTTATTGTTGTGTCGTGGTGAGGCTGGGTTAACAATAGGATAGCTACTTCTACTCGTTAGCCTCGATGACTTCCCCGAAGTTTCCTCCTAAAACGTTTACGCTGCTATGGCCGTAAGCACTTACTATCACCACCCACAGTTCCTCGAGAAAGAGTTGAACGTAGCTCGTATCTATCAATAGAGCACGCGTCATCGTTGATGCTGCCACTAGTGACATTGGTCCGTCGATTAGTTTGTTGAGACAACGTCGTTTACTTGCCATAGAAGTATCAAAGGTCGAAAGATCTGGTTTATTGAAAGGGAAATCAAATCCCATTGGGAGTCGATCGGGTAGACGTACGCCCTAAGAAATTCACTGTGGTCGAAGAGCCGCCTAGGCTATTGAAAATATCGATGTAGCGCTGTCAGTTAAATCATTATCCAAATTGACCGAATGTGGCGCTTTCATCGTTAAATTTTATTTGCCTCCACGAGTTTACTGGAAACGTAAATACGAGAAAGGCCTTATGGAGCTTAGTTATTTTGGATGTCTTTTTGTAAGCGGAATTTGGATGTCGATATAGGGTGCTTTAAACTTTTTCTGTGAAATACTTGGATACAAAAATAGCCAGCTAGTATGCTGGCTATTGGCGTTCAGAAAGTTTTTTGAAGATTTCTTTATGCTCTCAAGCGCTTGCGTCGTTTCTGGAAGAAGAAGAGCAAGCCTGTTGCTCCAATAATCGCAGCATAAGTTGAAGGTTCTGGGACGGCTGTGAGAACAATGCTACCATTTCCTCCTATATTAAAGGGCATGTCGAATGTTTCTCCGCTCGCAAGCGTACCCATCAAATTTGTTCCAGAAGTAGATGAGCCAAGTTCACCAAAGGCTACTGGAGTTCCGTCGATTTTAAAGTCGGAGCCGAAAAGGGTGATCATGGAGTTTCCTAGGGATTCTAAGGCTGCTTCTGTGAAATTTCCTCCTGAAATAAAGATATCACTATTTCCTCTGGCTTCAATGTCCTCTCCAAAAGTGCCTGCTAATATATTTACGGTAGCATTTCCATAGGTTTCTAGATCGTCGCCAACAAAGCCTCCATTGAAATTAATGATAGCATTGTCATCTGCAACCACATCGTCGTTGCTTCCTCCGCTTGTGAAATTGATCATAGCCGAATCAAAAGCGATGATATCTTGGGTAAAGATAGTGCCACTAATGTTGGCAACGGATGTCTCTATTACGGTGAGGCTGGTATCTGCTCCATTGTTGCGGGTATTTATTGTTCCCCCGGTGAAGTTGACTGTTGTGGGGTCTCCGAATCCAAAGTCTGCATTGCCAACGCCTATACTGACAAAATTGGAATCTGTTACATCTGCTTGTGAGGTAACTGTGTTTGTTTCGCCATTTTCAATGGTTACAAAGGCTTGGCCACCACCTCCGCCAGATTGCGCTTGAGCGTATGAAGCCAATGCAAAGGCGCATAGTGTGAGAGGAAGTGTTTTATTAAAAATTAATTTTGTTAATTTCATGTCGAAGCTCCAAAGTTAGAGTTGAACAACTTTTTTACAGGTCCTAGGTAGCGCTCTGTATGCCTGCTGCAAGCCTTGTTTTAAGGGTAAGTGTAGCAATTAGGAAACGGTTAGATGCCCAAATAGGCTTTAACTCTTTGTAGGTTAAGATTTTCTTCTACGAATGAACCCATCGTGTCATAAATTTCGCTTTTCTTCTTTTTCCAAGAGTGCGCGCTTATTTTGACACCTGCAATTTTAGAAGCATTGACTAAGCGATTTCTCATTACCGGAGATTCAAAAATTCCGTGTAAGTAGGTTCCCCATACATTTCCTTTTAAATGACCCTCGTTAGCTGTTGTGTTTTCATCTAACAAAATTTTCAGTAGTGGAACTCTCGTTTCATTTTCCAAGTGCCGACTGATGCCCATGTGTATCTCGTAAGTTTCCCAAAAATAATTCTGATACAAGGCCCTACGTCGAACGACGGTTTTTTCGGTAGCGAATTCGGTAGCAATAGGCAAGAGACCTAGACCTGGAATTGCAGCCCCGCTGTTTGCGGAGTCATGAATGGACTGGCCTAGCATTTGATATCCGCCACAGATCCCTACGACGGGTATGCCTTTTTGTGCTTTCTTTATAATTACATTATCTAGTCCACGCATACGGATCCACTGCAAATCGTCTAGTGTTTCCTTGCTGCCGGGGAGAATTATGGCAGAAGCTTTCTCTAGCTCTTGAGGTGACTCGACCCAGCGAGAGGCGACCCCTTTGTCTAAGGTCCAGGGAAGTTGGTCTTGGGTGTTAGAGACGCGAGGGTATTTTATCCACGCAATAAAGGGCAATTGAGAGTCGCTCTTATTCTCTGGATTTACGGAAAAACTATCTTCGTTCTCAATGTACAAATCTTCACGCAAAGGCAGTAGACCCAGGTAGGGCAGTTCCATATGTTTGGCAAAATGTCCTCTAGCATCTTTGAAGAGCTCAGGGTCTCCGCGAAATCGATTTGCGATACAGCCAATTCCTCGTTTTTGATCTTCAACTTGCATTAAATTCCATGTGCCTATTAATTGAGCGAATACACCGCCACGCTCAATGTCTCCTACGAGTATCCATTTACCGTTTACGTATTCTATAGGACGCAGGTTTGCGATGTCTTTTTCTAGAAGATTGAGTTCTACTGGACTCCCGGCTCCTTCCATTACTAAGACGTCGCACTTGTCTTTCCAGTTGTCTAGGGTGGAGGCGACTATTCCCCAATTTTCTTGAATTGATTGATAGTAGTCTCGCGCTTTCAAGTGGGGGCCTGCTTCTCCCAAGCGAATTATTTGCGACGCCCCATCACTTGATGGTTTGAGCAAAATCGGATTCATTTCAGCGACAGGTCGAAGGCCACAGGCTTCAGCTTGTATGGCTTGAGCAATGCCAATTTCTCCTCCTTCAAGAGTGGCGTAGGCGTTGTTAGACATGTTTTGACCTTTAAAAGGCGCTACGCGAACGCCTTGATTTTTTAACCAGGCACATAAAGCGGTGGCTACCCAGCTTTTCCCTGCGTTTGAAGTAGTTCCAAGGATGGAGATTGCTTTCAAAGTCGTTGGATGGGTAAAGGTTTTTAGTATCGAACCCAGTCTGATTCGTAGTGCTTTTGTTCGAATAATTCTGGGTGGAGAATCTCCGCCAAAATTTCGATAGACTCGACGATTCGAGGGCTTGGGCGGTTGAAGAAATGATTCCCATCTGCGAGGAATACCTTATTCTCCTTAACTGCCTTGAGCCTTGGCCAAAATTTTTGGCGTGCGAGTGTATCGATTTCTTGACGAGCTTTTTCGATCCCCCAGCCGCAAGGCATGGCTACGATGTATTCAGGATCTACTCTTTCAAGTTCCGAAAGGGCAAGTCGAAGAGCGTTTCGCCCTGTTTGTCCGATCGTATTTACGCCCCCTGCAGAACTGACTATTTCCGGTATCCAATTCCCCGCACCTATGAGTGGATCGATCCACTCTATGCATGCAACTTTAGGTTTGTTCATTGCAGTTTTTGTGAGGGAGCGAATTTTTTCAATGCGATGAGACAACGAATTTACTAGATCAATTCCCTTTTGTGGTTCGTCAAGCGCGTTGGCTATTTCTTTTATGCCGCTAAAGATGTCTTCGATGGAATTGGGAGCTAAGGAGATGATCGCGGGATTTGATTGAAGCTTTTCGTCTACCGCCTTTTGGACATCGCTCAGACTTACTGCGCAAATATCGCATTGATCTTGGGTTATGATAAGCGATGGATTGAGGTTTTGTAGTTTTTCTATGTCTACATTGTAAACGGATAAGGCCTCTTTTAGAGTGTTTTGTACACGGTCATCGATTTCGGAGCTAGTGCCGTTTGTGTCGAATTTAGCAGAAGAACAGGCCGGTAGATTGCTTACGGAAATTGGGTAATCGCACTCGTGCGAGCGTCCGACAAGAAGATGTTGGAAGCCAAGAGCGCATAATGTTTCCGTGCTGCTGGCGATTAGAGAAATAATGCGGGGAGTGTTCATTGCATTGTGTTAGCTTAAGTCGCAGAATCCAAAAGTGAAGGAATGTCCAGGTTCGTTGAATTCTATGATTTTGGGTTTTGCCTTTGAGAATTCTATGGGCTTTGAGAATAGGGGGCCATCGAAGACAAAGGTATGAAACTCGCCGTTTTCACCACATGGATCAACTGTTTGAGGCAAGTCTCGGATTAATTGATGGTCAAATTCTCTTCCTGCGAACTCTAAAGGGAGGCTTTGGGTGTTAACGCAGGTTAAGATAGCCTTGAAACCGGAATCTATAAATTCATTAGCGAGATTGGTAGTGTTGCGTTTCCATATTGGATACAAACATTTTAGCCCGAGCTTATCGTGAAATTTCTTTCTCCAGGCTCTTATGTCTTCGAGGAACAAATCTCCATATGCGATATGATCGATCCCGCTGTCTTTGATTTTTAGTAACGCTTCGCCGACGGCTTTTTCATAGCTTTCCGCATGCTGTTGCAGAATTTCGATTAAGGGAAATCCTAGGGATGCTGCTTGTTCATGAAGAAGCTTACGCCTGACACCATGGACGCTTACGCGGTCGTCAGTTTTCAGCAAAGTAATTAGACTGCTCACTTTAAGTCCGCTGTCTAAGGCTGCCTTTAAGCTAAGCAGGCTATCTTTGCCGGTAGACCATGAAAGGGCGATGTCCATTTTGGGCTAAACTTGTCGAGAGAGATGACTTACCGTTCTCTGCGGAACAATCTCCAGCGCTCCTCATCGACTCCACTACGATTCGTTTCTTGGCGAGCGAGTTTGAACAAAAGGTCAGAGAGTCGATTGACTGTTTGCAGAATACTCGGGTGAACCGGGTCTTGCTTGTGTAATGTAATGAGGCGTCGCTCTGCTCGACGTACTTGGGTTCGCGCTACATGACAAAGAGCTGATATTTCATTTCCCCCGGGCAAGAGAAAATATTCGGTGACGCTAGAGAGGGATTCTTCGATTTCCTTCATCCATTGTTCCATGAGTGCGGGTTCTTCAAGAGGAAGGGGAGCAGAACATTTTTTTTCTGAAGTTGATGGAGTGGCGACGTGGCCCATGAGATTCATCATTTCAGTTTGGATGCGGATTAGGCCAGGCTCCCAATCGTGTCCCTTTTCCAATTTTGAGCGTAAGAGTCCGATTGTGCTATTGGCTTCGTCTAATTCACCGAGACATTCTATTCGGATGTCATCTTTATCGACGCGGGTTCCTCCGCCTATTCCTGTGGTTCCTTTGTCGCCTGTTCGGGTTGAAATATTGCCTGCCATTGTATTTGGGATTTTGATTTGGTTGAAAACTAGTCTTCGAATCGTCCGCTCCATTTTTCGGAGAAGCCAAGAGCGAATGCTTTATGAAAGAGTGAAAGAAAATCTTGGTTGCTGATCGTTAAGGTTTCGCTGCTAAGCGCTTCACGGAATTTTGGCCAAAGGGCGGGTTTATTAGATACACAACAAGCTATTTGAGCTGCTTGAGAAGAGAGGATCTCTTGACAGCAACTCATCGGCAAGACTTTCCATGCGAGTTGATCGCGCAGATGAACGCATGCTTGGACAGCGGCTACCGTCAATGGATCATGGTTAACTGATAAGAAATTGTTTTTGAGTAGGGTGGAATGATCGCTATTGAGGTGCTGTTGGATGCCACCGATAAAGGAATCTTGAGTTTCTCCGAAACGAGAAAGGGAGACTAAGCTTGATCGCCGCGAGTCGGGGGTCATGCCGCACTGGAGGTTTAAGGCGGATCTTAGGGCAGATGAAACGGCGAGGCCTACGAGTTCTCCTGTTTTGCTATGTTTGTTAGCATCTGTATGAACAATATTAGTACCGAGTAAACTCGCAATTCCAATTTGATCGGTTCCGGTGCCAGTCGCGAGGGAGCTTGAGTAGCGAGAGGGAGCTCCTAGTTCTTGTAGGACGGCTGCTTTCGCTTCAATGGCAACGGAGGCTGCAGATAGAGTAGCTCCTGCGGTGAGCTCTTGACTGAGAAAAAGCAAAATGTTTATGGTCCCATGGAGGGGAGCTTTTTTTTCCAGCATTACGGTACCTTCTTCTGAAATGTAGTAGGACGCTGGATCGCCCGCTCGTCCAGCATTCGTTCCCACTCCGGCGGTTACGACGGCAATAACTTCCAAGTCTTGAAAGGACTCCTGGGCAATCGCAGCATTGTTCATGTTAGCTGCTGTTCCGAGGCTTGCCGCTTTGGTTGGGTCGATGTTTGCTTTGTCGCAAATTCGTTTTTGATAGCGGTCTGGTTCCTTGACGGCTACTTGGCAGAGATCTGTTCCTGAATGGGCGGTAGGCTCGCAGGATTGGTGATTGTACAAGTATTCAAGATCTTCGCGCAAGCCGCCGTTGGAGCGGCAGGTCGACAGGACTCGGTGAGGTTTGAGAAAGCGAGCGTATGCGATCTTCTCTTTTCGAACGAGTTCAATGCCTTCGTAATATTTCCCAATAATCATTTTGAAATTCTAGTTATCGCTGATCGATGTAGCCTCGTAGTCGGGATATAAAATCTCGTAATCCTCCGAAGTTTTCGTTCCGTCGAGTGTGAATAATACTCCAATTCTCACCCGAAACGTTGACTGCGAATTCAGACTTAGATCTATCTTCTGTGATGCCGTAACCAAGACGAGCGAGTAGCCGTTGTGTCCAAATTAATTTCGCTCCGTCTCCAGAAAGCGTTACCCACATAGATGGGTTACGATGCATGCGGAAAGACCCTTGTTCTGTGTCCCAATCTAGCTTGTCGCTGGCAAAGGATTGCGCGATACTGCCGTTGAGTGCGAGCTCTTCTGGAGGACCGACTGTAATTGTTTGGTCGTTGTTATAGAGCCACAACTTGTCGGCACTTCGAAGGGCAAGGTCTAAGTCGTGGGTTGAAAGCAAAATTGAGAGATTCTCGTTATGAGCAAGGTCTCGCAGTATTCGTATGAGCTCTACGCGCCTGGGTAGATCGAGGTATGCGGTGGGTTCATCAAGAAACATGATTGGAGCTTCTTGGGCGAGTGCTCGGGCGATTAGCGCTTTTTGCCGCTCGCCATCGCTTAATTCTGCGATGTGACGGTCTGCCAGTGTTTTGCAGTTTACTGCTTCTAGGGCCCAATCGATACGCCGGTGATCTTTTGTATTGAGAGTGCCGGTCCAATTGGTGTGTGGGTGTCTTCCCAGTGCGACCAAGGAATAGACGCTCATCAATCCAACTGACATTGAGTCGGTTAAAACGATACTCACCTGACGTGCTCGTTCTTTGGGGGAGAGCTCTGAGTAGTCCTTGCCGTTTATCGAAATTTTTCCTTTGAGTGGCGGCGTCATGCCGCTGAGTGCTCGGATTAATGTGGACTTACCTGCGCCATTTGGCCCGAGTAGGCAAACAAGTTCGCCTCTGTCCATTACGAGGTTCAGGTCCTGAGCAACCACCTTGGTTACTTCGCCCTTGCTCTGATAGCCAATACTGACATCTGTTACCTGCAAAGTTGGAGTTCGTTTGGCAGTATCCATTTACCCGAACATTCGTTTGAGATTTCGTTGTTTGATGAGAGCAGCGATGATCACTGGAGCGCCGATAAGCGCAGTGATCGCGTTGAGGGGGAGTACTGAATCAAATCCTGGGGCTTTTGCTAGAAGGTCGGCCAAAATTGCGATTAGGCTACCAATTAGCATGGATGCTGGGAGGAGGATTCGATGTTCTGCAGTCTTAAACAAGTAGCGACTTAAATGAGGTGCGGCAATGCCAAGAAAGCCGATGGGGCCGCAAAATCCGGTTACACCTCCGGCTAAGATCGAAGCAATGGCGAGAACTAGGAATCGAGTTCGTTTTGCCCGAATGCCTAAGCTTTCTGCGTAATTTTCTCCGAGCAATAAAGCATCGAGCGATTTGACGAGTATTGTTGATAGGCAAAGTCCTAGCGATATTGCTGGGGCAAATACTTTGAATTGTGACCACGTTACATTGCCAAATTCACCAAATGACCAGGTGAAAAATGATTGGAGCCGTTCCGCCATCGCGTAAAACATGAGAATACTCACAATCGCTCCAATTGCGTAGCTCAGCATGAGCCCGAGTATCAATAGTGACATGACGTCGACTCGTTGAGCGAATGACAAGACGATTGATAAGGCGAAAGCTGCCCCTAGGGACGCGGCAATGACAACGAGCAATTGTCCTGATAGCTCAAGATTCTGAGTGAGTGCAACCCCACTAGGGGCAAGCACGAGCAGCACAATTGCTACACCTAGGCTGGCTCCAGAATTGACGCCAAGAACGAAAGGATCGGCTAGAGGATTTCGGAAGATCGTTTGCATGAGTAATCCGGATACGGAAAGTGCCGCTCCAGCGAAAAGCGCGGTGAATGCCCTGGGTAGCCTAAAATCCCAAACGATTTGCGTTATGATCGGGTTCGCTTCATTGCTACCGATAAGGACTTTCCACAGCTCGGATAATGGGAGTAGGGTAGAACCGAGTGACACGCTCAAGCAAAATGAAGCAAGGAGTAGCAATCCTAGGATTGAGAACAGCTTTAGGAAACGGTTGGAAGATGATCTGTTGTTTGTTCTATTCACTCGTTTCAACGAAGTTGTTCGTAAAAAATTAGCTCGTGGTCTGGGAGTAAATCAGGATGGAGTATTTTTATTAGATCGGCTAGCACTTCTTCGGGGTGGCTAATTCCTCGTTCCCAAATATCGTTTCCTCCTTCGCTATTCATACGTTTTGTGTTGTTGAATACGTGCCCATCGCGAAAGGCTTTGAACTTCACAAAACGTTCATCCGTTTGAAGGAGCATTTTTAGGCTGCGATTGCTGCTCGGGTTAAACCAAAACTCCGCGTTTGCCGCTTTGAAATAGACTCGCTCGAAGTCCAAAGGTATTCCGCCACTTGATTGATCGTCGCTCCAGAGATAGTTTGCTCCAGCGTCTTCGAATGCTTTTGCAGTGTAGCTATTCCCTCCAGGTAGATGCCAATTACCTCCATAGGGAGCATTGGCGAAGAGGGTTGGCCGCTCGCTAACGCTTTGAGTAAGCTTGGCTAATGCTTCGTACTCGGATGCTGTTTGTTGGAATAATTGGTCGGCCTGTTCATCCATATCGACGAACTCAGCCAAAAATCTTATCCATTCTGAGCGGGCGAGTGGATGGTTCTCCATATATCCAGCGGTTAAAACAACAGGCAGGTTAGCTCGGAGAAGCTGTGGGTGGACATCGAAAGCTGGAGTGCCAGTCGTACTGGTCAATATGATGTCTGGCTTCATGAGCATGAGCGACTCTACATCGACAGAACTGCCCGATTTGATTGATTTTGTAAGCCCGTCTGCGACTCGCTTACGAACGATAGGATCGTTGGTATGGCTTAAGTAGGAGGTTCCTATAAGGAGATCATGTGTATCCAATTCTTGGATATGACCTAGGTAGATTGTTGCCATGGTGACGATTCGCTCAACGGGCGTTCGAATGATCATAGCGTTCTTAGGCAAGTTTGTGGGGAGCTCGAAGGATTTTGGGACGAGAGCGTATTGGTATTGGGTGTTACCCGATCCGCGCCAAAGATTGGAGACGGTTATGATCGTATGCTCTTCGAATCTCTCTATAGAGAAATTGTTAGCGTATTGGTTGGGAATTATTTCGCTTCCCAGGCACGTAGCGACTAAAAGCCAGAATGAGAAGGCGGTTGGAGCTAGTTGTTTAGCGTTAAGCATGAGGGTAGCGATTTTGTTGTTTTCGATAAGCGAGGCTCGAAGTTTTGGCGAGCCTCGCTTAGTAGAGTGCTAAGGGTTTCCTAGAAGCCGAGTCTGATTCCAGCGTAGACTGCGAAGCCGCTTGTCATGTAGGTTTCGATTTCTTCGTATTCTTCATCAAGAAGGTTGTCTACTCTTGCCCAAAGTTGGACGGATTCACTGATATCATATCCAGCAGACAAATTCAGAACTGTGTAACTTGGAGCTTTCTCGATTGAGAACGAGGAACCGAGCTGACTACCAATATGAAGGGTTGTCAGTTGGATATTAAGTGCATCGTCGAAGCCTCTCCAGATGAGATCCAAGTTTGCCACGTTGCGAGGAACTCTGGCAGCTTCAGCATCATCAGATGTTGCATCGCTATAGGTATAAGCGAGTTTTGCCGTGAAAGCATCTGTGATTTGATAGCGAATACCGCTTTCGATACCTTTGCTTTTATAAACGCTGGCATTGGCGTACTTGCTAGTACCAAAGTCGTAAATGATTTTGTCGGTGATGTCGTATCCAAAAATTACGCTGCTTATTATGAATTTCCCATCATTGAATGATTGATCAATTCCGAAGTCCCATCCCTCGCCATCTTCTGGATTTAGGTCTGGATTACCATAAAAACTGAGTAATTGAAAGAAGGATGGAGCATTGAAAGAAGTTCCATATGATGCGTGTACTCGCGTACCAATATCATTTAACCTATAGTTTGCTGTTAATCGATAAGTTGTATTATCATTGTAGTCACTGTTGTCGTCATATCGTAGTCCCCCAGTTAAATCAAGTTGGCCATTGATCTGAAGTATATTTTCAGAGTAGAACGAGTAGTTATCCCGTAGGCCATCGCCGGAACGATTGTCTTCATTCTCGTATTCGAAGCCGGTAACCATTTGCCATGAGTCGGTAATAGAAATTTCGTTTTTCCAGTCGAATTTGTAGCGATCTCCATCAGAAGGAAATGTGCTGTCCCCAGAGATACTTGCTGAGTTGGTGTTTGTATAGGAGAGCCCGAGGGAACTCTTCCATACCTCGGTTAGAGTGAGCTCACTACCGAAACGCATTAAGAGGTTTTGGTTGAGTGAGAAATTTGTTACTTGCGGGTCCCATGCACTTGGGTCGTAGTCGGCTTCTGACTCTACATAGTATGCAAGGAAATTGAGTTTCACGCTATCATTCAGTTTGTAGTCAAGCTTAGTTGAGAAATTCACATTTTCGTATCCATCGTCGTCTGCCCACTCCGGCCCTAGTTCAGGGTTTTGGACTGAAAAGCCTTCGCTTGAATAGCGGCTTGCGTTGATGCTGTAGGATAACTTGTCCGATAAAGAGCCGTTATGACCGATGCTGGCAGTGTAGGTCTCGTAAGATCCGGCACTTAGAGAGAGCGTTCCTCCAGGAGAAGTACCGCCATCGACAGTTTCTATATTGATTACCCCGGCTATGGCATCTGCTCCATAAAGCGAGCTTTGAGACCCTTTTAGTATTTCAATTCGCTGTACATTGTTTCCGAAGAGATTGCCGAAATTTATAATTTGACCGTTTGATGGGTTGCTAACTTCTATGCCGTCTATCAATACGACTGGTCTATTGCTATTGAGTCCTCTGGTTGTGATACCAAATGAGTTGCCTGGGCCTCCGTTGTTTCTCAAAACGATACCGGGGACGCTGCGTAAATTCTCGAGCAGAAACGTTTGTTTGTCTAACTCGATGTCTAGAATGTTTATAACTTCTACTGAACTGCCAATTCGATCGAGGGGCATTTCGTAGCGGTTCGCGATAGTTGCGAATTCTTCTAGTTGGTAGGTTTCGTTTGCAAGGTCGTCCTGAGTTCGCGCAGGAGTGGCAAGACTTGCGAGTGTCAAGCTGGCGGATAGGGCGAGCTTGGCTGTGTTTGATTTGTGATTAGTTTTCATTAAGTTTTCTTGAAAAATTGTCACGTAAACAGGTGACACTTTCCGAAACCTAATGAGGGAGGGCATAAATGCCTTACTTGAAAGCGAATACGCATTCTAATTGAGCGTATCCGAAGTCCTAATAAAAAGGTGGATTGGGCCACTTGTTTTTCGCGACAAGTATTTAGCTCGATGAGCTAGGCGTTTCTGTAGCCAGTGGCCGGACTTCAAGTATGTATTCTAATAATTGATAAAAGAAAACCTTACCCTATCAGGATGATCTGATTGCTGCAAGCTGCCAGCTTGTAGCGGCGGGTTTGTGACTTGTTACCGTAGCGCGACTGTCGCCGATTTTCACGGCGTTTCCTGGGTCTACAGAAGATTAATTTGTGAATGAACGTTTCGATTGCTCTTTTAAGAGAAGCAGTCGAAGCAGCTATACAGCTTTGGTTCGCCTTCAATATCAAGGCAAATAATTTATTGGAGGTGAATGAAGTGGATAAGTCCTTTGTATCCAATAATTATAATGACAGAGATAACGATAGTCCTAGCAAATGTTTCTTTGATTCGTTGGATGCAGCGGTCGATGTCATGCGGCTCGGGTTGTTTGGCACCGATATTCATCTGGGCGGTTTGCACGAGTTGGTTATTTACGAACATTCGGCCGCCGAGAATGACCCCGAGATACTTGGCCATGGCTGCTTCTGGCCAACCGGCATTGATGCTTGGGTGTTTTCTGGCATCCAAACGAAGTTTCCAACAAGCGTTCAGATTTTCAAAGCCGAGTATCATGACGGTGCAAATTCGAGCGGGCACGTAGTTGAGGATGTCATCCATGCGAGCAGAGAATTTCCCCATTTTTTCGTAGCGCTCATTGCGATGCCCTACGATGGCATCGAGCGTGTTGCAGATTCTGTAAAAGAGGGCTCCCATGGGACCGAGTAGAACGAGCCAGAAAATCGGCCCTACTATGGCGTCGTTCAAATTTTCGGATCCGCTTTCTATGGTTGCTCGACACACGTCGGAGCGATCCATGTACTGTGTGTCGCGACTGACGATTTGAGAAACGCTTCGGCGAGCAAGGCCAACATTAAGTTTGAAGGCATCGCGGACTTCCTTAAGATGTTTCAGAAGGTCTTTGAATGCAATTGCTTGGAAGATAACGATCGAGTCGAGGGCGATTTTGGCCCAACTGCCTAATTCGTAACTGTGAATGACGTAAGCGATCCCGCAATAGATTCCCATGACGAAGAGGACGATTACCAACCACATGACGAATCCGGTAAATATGGTACGTCTCATTAAGCGACCAAGACCGATTTCTATGGGCTTGGTTATGATTCCAACTACTTTGACGACATGCGGCATCCGTCTTGGATCTCCTAGTGTTACGTCTAGGATTATCCCAATGATGTAGGAATAGATGCTGATTTCGAACATGAGAGAAATTGAATTGGATCCAATGGTGATTCGTCTCTTGGTATCGGTAAGGGAATATCCGTTGATGAAAAGGATATATGTGTAGCTCGGTGGACTTTTTGCTTTAAGGAGTCGGTTTATCGAGGTCTTAGATAAGATCAGCAGCGAATTGGTGAAGGAAGGACGAGAATTCTGTGGCTGCGGCACTCATTTTTCGACTGCGGCGTTTGAGAAGTCCGATAGTGCGCTTGGGCGGCGGAGAGTTGAAACTTCGATAGGTAAGTTTTTGTTGGATGCTGCCTTGCTTCTGGGAGAGTGCTGGGACGATCGCGAAACCAAGACCGGACGAGACTAATGCTTCTAAGGTCGGAAGTTGTTCGCAAACGAGTTGATTTTCAGATTTCTCGGGACGACAAATTTTGAGGGTTTGGTTGCGTAGGCAATTTCCTTCGCTCAGGAGTATCATTTCATCTGCAGGCAGGTCTTGAGGGGAAAGGTCGGATTGGTGGTTTATCGGGTGGCCATATGGGAGTGCGACTACTAGTTCTTCAGAGAAAAGAGAGGTGAGTGAGAGTGAGTGTCGTTTTAGACTGTTTTTCTCGATGTCGGAGACTATGGCAAAGTCGATGCGTTCTTCCACGACTTCTTGAATTAACTGGGAGGTTCGAGACTCTCTTACTCGTATTTTGATTTTTGGGTAGTTTTTTCGAAATTGGGTAAGAAGTGGCGGAAGTAAGTATGGAGCGATTGTCGGTATGACGCCAAATACGATGTTGCCAGTTAGCATGGCTTCGCGCTGTTGGAATTCGAATTGAATTTTCTCTTCTTCTTGGAGAATGAGAATCGTTCGTTGGTAGAGCCGTTTGCCAGCTTCGGTCAACTCGGCCCGTCGCGGGAGTCGTCTAAAGAGCGGTTCACCCAACTCATCCTCTAAGGCACTGATTTGATAGCTCAACGAAGGTTGGCTGACATTTCGAACGACGGCGGCTTTGGTGAAATTTCCTTCGCTTACAATCGCGGCGAAACTGCGTAGTTGGTTTAATTCCATAGATAGATCTTATGATACGTACTTATTAATTCGAATATATTTATGGCAGATCCTATAGTATTATCAACTCCGCATGAAGAAAATGAACTCCAATCAAATGACGACGACAGGTGGAAACCCAATCGCCGACAATCAAAACTCCGCGAGTGCTGGACGCTACGGACCTTTGCTTTTGCAGGATTATCAACTGATTGAAAAGCTCGCCCATCAAAATAGAGAGCGGATACCCGAGCGTGTGGTGCATGCGAAAGGTTCGGCGGCTCATGGGCACCTCACAGTAACAAATGACATTACGAAGTATACTAAAGCGAAACTCTTCTCCGAAGTGGGCAAGCAGACGCCGTTGTTTTTGAGGTTTTCGACGGTTGCAGGTGAAAAAGGCGCGGCAGATGCGGAGCGTGATGTGCGTGGTTTTGCCTTGAAGTTTTATACGGAGGAGGGGAATTGGGATCTTGTCGGAAATAATACTCCGGTCTTTTTCGTTCGCGATCCACAGAAGTTTCCTGATTTCATCCATACGCAGAAGCGCCATCCAAAGACAAATATGAGGAGTCCAACGGCTATGTGGGATTTCTGGTCATTGAGTCCTGAGAGTTTGCACCAGATCACAATTTTGTTTTCCGATCGCGGTTTGCCTACGGACTTACGTCACATAAATGGATACGGTAGCCATACATTTAGTTTGATCAATAGTGAGAATGAACGGGTATGGGTGAAGTTTCATTTTAAGACTATGCAAGGTATCAAGACGATGACGAATGAAGAGGCGTCTGCGGTGGTTGCGAATGATAGAGAAAGTTCTCAGCGTGACCTTTATGAAGCTATTGATAAGGGTGACTTTCCACGTTGGAAGATGTGTATTCAGGTGATGGAGGAAAAGGATCGTGAGTCGTTTTCCCATAACCCATTTGATTTGACCAAGGTATGGCCCCATAAGGAATTTCCTTTGATTGATGTGGGGATCGTGGAGCTGAATAGGAACCCAGAAAACTACTTTGCTGAGGTTGAACAGGCATCTTTTAGTCCGTCGAATATCATTCCTGGTATTTCGTGGTCTCCTGACAAAATGTTGCAAGCCCGTGTCTTCTCTTATGCGGATGCTCACCGTTATCGCTTAGGAACACACTATGAGATGTTGCCGATCAATCGCCCGTTATCGACAGTTAATACTTATCATTTGGATGGGCATATGAATTTCGAAGAGCCAACAAGTTCGGACGCTTATTATGAGCCAAATAGCTTTGGTGGGCCGGTTGAAAATTCTGAATACGCCGAACCCGCATTAGCTCTAGGGGGAGCAGCAGATCGTTACGACCACCGGGAGGATAACGACGACTTTACTCAGCCGGGTGATTTGTTTCGTTTGATGAGTGAGGATCAGAAACAACAGTTGTTTAATAACTTGGCGGAGGCCATGCAGGGTGTTCCAGAGGAAATCATCCGTCGGCAGATGGAGCATTTTGAAAAGGCTGATCCGGCATACGCAGAAGGCGTACGAGAGGCTCTTTCTAAAACAAGGGCTTAGGAGTCAGGTTGTTTGTTATGAGAAAGCGAATGGGTTCGTAATTGTTCGAACCTATTCTAGTTGAATTTAAAGGAGAAATATTTGTAATGAGTGAGATATTACAGGAAGTAACTGAAGAGGAGCAAAAGCGTTATGATGAACTTTTAGTCATGACAGTTGATTTTGCTCGGAACGGGCAACAAGACGAATTGAAAGCGATGATTTTGGCAGGCTTGCCGGTAGACTTGAAGGACGAGAAAGGAAATACGCTTTTGATGTTAGCTTCGTACCATGGGCATTTGGAAACTGTTCGTATGCTCCTTGATTTTGGCGCGGACACTGAATGTCGTAATGATAGGAAGCAAACGCCTTTGGGCGGTGTTGCATTTAAGGGGCATCTCGACGTTGTCGAGCTCCTGTTGGAGCGCGGGGCAGACCCCAACGGTGATAATGGGGGAAAAATGCCACTGCTTTTCGCAGCCATGTTTGGACGGTTTAAAGTCGCAAGAGTACTCAAACGCGCTGGTGGGCGGTTCCGAGCTTAAGGCCATTGCTGTAGTTTACGAGCTTGCTAGTCATGTAAAGCTCGGCTGTTCTACCATGTCCAATTAGTATGGACTTGAGAATAGATTAAACTTGGCAAAACCGATGTATCCTTCGCTTGACGACCTTTTCAATGAAATCCTAAAAGCCCGACAACGGGTCTACGAATTGGCTGAGCCGACTCCATTGCAGAAATTAGATATTGGGAGTGAGCTGGAGTCATTGTTTGTCAAACGCGAAGATTTGTCGCCAATTCATGCCTATAAATGGCGCGGTTCCTATAATCGGATGCGCCAGCTTAGCGATTCTGAGTTGGCTAAAGGCGTCGTTTGCGCATCAGCGGGCAATCACGCTCAAGGTGTTGCCTTGTCGGCGCGAAAGTTAGGAACTGAGGCGACAATTTATATGCCCCGTTCTACTCCATTGATGAAGCAAGAGGCTGTGCGTTCGTTAGGGGGTGATGCGGTGACCGTATTGCTTCGAGGTGATTCGTATGATGCGGCCTGCCAAGAAGCATTGGAAGTGGCTTCAGCAGAAGGGAAGACTTTCATTCACGCATACGATGATTTGCAGGTAATCGCGGGGCAAGGGACATTGGCTGATGAAATCGTTATGTCCGGGGAGGGGCCTTTTGATCGCGTGTATTTGCAAATAGGAGGCGGTGGCATGGCGGCGGGAGTCGCCTGTTGGCTACGCAAGTATTATCCTGATATAGAAATCGTCGGTGTTGAGGGAGTGGATCAGGCTTCGATGGCAGCGGCGGTCACTAAGGGGTTGCCAGTTTCTTTGGATTACTTAGATGTTTTTTGCGATGGGACTGCAGTAAAAAAGGCGGGAGAGGTAACCCATCATTTTTGCCAGCAGCTTATCGATCGTTTTGTAACAGTTACCAACGAAGAAGTATGTGCAGGTATCCAACTTCTTTGGAACAAGCATCGCCTAATCCCCGAACCGGCGGGGGCTATGGGCTTAGCAGCTTGGTTGAAAGAGCGTGAAGTCGGCGCGAAGAAAAAATCACTCGTGATCGTGTGCGGCGCGAATATGGATTTCGGGCAATTGTCTTGGGTGGTGCGGCATGCGGGGATAGGGTCAGCCCGTCGCAAATTTTATCGTTTCTTCATAGAAGAGAGGCCCGGAAGTTTGCTCGACTTGCTCAATGATTTTCCATCCAACGTGAATATAATCGAGTTTCAGCACGGACTGGTTGGGGGAAAGCAGGCTGCTCCAGTGATTGGCATCGATGCCATGCCCGACAAAATTGAGAGCCTGGAAAAGCGATTAACAGATCAGGGGGTCAAATTTGAAGATGCGACTGGAGATGAGGATGTGGAATTTCGAATTATCCATTACGATGCGTCTTTGCTGAAGTATCCGCTGTTCATCCGAATTGAATTCCCTGAAAGAGCGGGAGCATTGGGCGAATTCCTCAACGACAATTGTAGTCAAGCGAGTATCGTGTATTTTAATTACGGTTACACTGGCGAGCGAGTAGGGCGTGCCTTGATTGGTTTCGATTTTGAAACAGAAAGAGTGAGAGAAAAATTTCGCGACAGTGCTTTGAATCGATCATCAGTCTTGAGACACGCAACTGAATTGTCTGAGGAAACGA
>JAKYXN010000230.1 GCA_022538095.1 Puniceicoccaceae bacterium K14
AACTGCCAAAAATTACTAACTTCGAAGCGGAACACCTGACTCCAAAGAACTGGAAGCAAAGCCAAGTCAATACGCTCTAGAACGGACGGTTACGATTCCTCTTAGGTGGAGTTGTTTACCGGTCTTTGAATTCACAAATTTTAGGGTTTCGGCCCCAAATCGGTCCTGGTATTTTTTGCAACCGTTGTGTGGGGTGTCGGTTATTTCGAGAACCGCGTCTCCTATGTGAAGTTTATCTCCCGGTTTCAGGCTTTCGTCACTAAGGTCAAGATCTACAACGAGATTATTACCCGCAAGTGCTCGGCGATTCTCAGAGGGTTCTATCGTTTCTAGAACCCTGGAGTTTGTGATAGATACTTGGACATCTGGATGAGGGGAGCCGTCAGGTAAAGACTTCCAACAGCCCAGAGCCCAATTATCGCCTTCAACACCACCTTTAAAGCTGAAATAGCATTCCTTTAAGGTCTGACGCTCGTCCTTCTTAGGCCGAATAACAATCATCTTTACGAGACCGTTGTCTTTAGGGGCATTCCTTATGTATTCAATTTGTGATTCTAGTCGATTCATCTCGGATGGTTTTAAGTTGGCTAAATTAGACGAAAGAGTGGGGCTTTATTTTTCCCTTATTGAATAGAAGCATCAACAAAAAGCCTATGATGGCACCTCCAATGTGAGCAAAGTGAGCGATGCCACCACCAAACAATGAGAATCCTGTGATTCCGGAGAAGAGATCCATGAAGAGGATGATTGGGATTAACCTAAACGTTTCAAAAATCCTCACGCTGCATCAAGGTAGTTTTCCATGTATTGCTCAACGACGGGATTGGCGTTGAGAGTCAAGGTCGGCC
>JAKYXN010000231.1 GCA_022538095.1 Puniceicoccaceae bacterium K14
AATCGCCAATATACTTCGCCGTCACGGTTTAACCACTGGAAAGAAGCGACGAGGAAAACTAGTGAGATGTCCTCCAGCGATACAAACAGAAGCCGCGCACCCCAATCACGTTTGGGGCGTCGATTTCAAGGGGTGGTTTCTTTTGGCCAATGACGAACGATGCGATCCCTTGACGGTGAGCGATCTGCATAGTCGCATGGTCCTATGTTGCAAAGCGATGAGGAATCAACAATGGCGGCCCGTTAAGAAGGCGTTTATCCAAGTATTTAAGCGTTATGGGCTACCAGAGATCATCCGAGTAGACAACGGAGTGCCCTTCGGTTCCGTTGGCGCTCAAGGCCTGTCAAAACTCAGCATTTGGTGGATATCCTTGGGGATCAAAGTCGAGTACACGCGTCCCGGAAAGCCGCAAGATAACGGTTGCCATGAACGCATGCATAAAACTCTTAAAGCCGAAGCGATAAAGCCGCCTTCGCCAAACTTTCGGGCCCAGCAAAGAAGGTTCGATCGCTGGCGCAAGGAGTTCAACGAAGTGCGTCCGCACGAGAGTCTCGAACAGGTTTGTCCTGCCGATTTGTACCACGTGAGCGAGAAACGCTATTGTGGCTCCGACACTCAAGTCGAGTACAACGAGCGTTTTAAGAAAGTCTTTGTACGAGAGAATGGAAGCATCCAGCACGACAAAAACAGTTACTATATCGGCGATGCCTTCGCTGGAGTCCACGTAGGTCTGCTAAAGATAAACAGACTAACGACAGAGGTCTATTACGCCAATATTAGGCTTGGACGGCTAATCCGCAACAAGAACCGAAAGGACCCATTCCGGCCTCCGG
>JAKYXN010000232.1 GCA_022538095.1 Puniceicoccaceae bacterium K14
CGCAAATGGATTTAGAAATGTAGTCAAATGCCTCGCTGACGCGAAGCGTCAGTCGACCGACAGGTCGAGAGCTTGCTCCGGGGATCTTTTACTTTAGAGGAGAGACTTTGGGCTTGGCGTTGAAATACGTAAGCTCGGGTACAGAGCTTTATTGTATAAGGGGCGAACCGGTTCCGGCGAAGGAAGGTCAGTTCGTAATTATTCCCAAGAATACTGAATATTCAGCTCATGGCTACGATTCAGTAACAAAGGGAATTTGTATCGATTTAACGGATAAGGTTATAGAAAATGAGGCTTTCTGCTCTCGGCTTCCATTGAATACGCCAATTGACTGTTACGGATTATCAGGAATTGGAAAATTAATGTATCCAATTCAATCGCGCAATGCTCGCACGTCAGGGTCACTCGATAAGAACCGCCTTTCTTTCGAATCTTTTCTTAAGAGTATCACTGAGAGTGTTATTACTTTAGGTGTGGACATAGAATTGGTGGTGGCTGCGCTCGCGAAAGATGTAAGAAAGCAAAATACACGCATGAACATAGCTCTTAAACTGTTGCATGTGCGAGATTTTATACGTGCCCGCTATTTTGAGAAAATTTCTTTATGTAGGCTCGAGATGATTTCTGGCTTATCGAAGCATCATTTGACTCGTTTGTTTAAAGCGAGTTTTGGGAAAACACCACGTGCTTATCTTGAGGAAACACGTATGAGAGTCGCTCGAAAGATGGTTCTAGAGCAACTTTCTTTAAAATAGTCGCATTTTAATAGCGCTTTTTCTCAAAAAGCAGTTAGGGTGCCTCTTCCATGAAACCGTTAAGCAT
>JAKYXN010000233.1 GCA_022538095.1 Puniceicoccaceae bacterium K14
CCTTCGGTGAAATCGACAACCAAATCTGCTCCGTCAAGCTCCTGACGTTCGTCGCTGTTGTTACCCGTTCCATCCATATCGAAGTCAAACCACTCTGCTGGGTCTGCAGGGAACAAATCAGAATTGTCTCCGAATCCGTCAGAATCTGCGTCAGTCGTCTCAGTCGCATCCAATGGGAAGGCATCATCGCCATCGAGTACGCCGTCGCCATCGTCATCGGTATCTGTTTCATCAGGAGTTCCATCTCCATCCGTGTCAACGGGCACAAACTCAAATACTTCAACCTCTGCAAGTACCGCCGGCAAAGAATCATTCTTCTGATACCTAACTGTTAGTCCAGTCACGCCGCCAGCATCTACTGTAAATGACTCCGTTTGCTGTTCAGTGAACTCCTGAGAGAAAACCTCGTTTCCATCAGAATCTAAGACTTGCACTGTAAAGAACTGATTGCGCTCAGGTCTGTGAGTCCCACGCAAGAAGAAAACGATATCTCCAATTCTTGTAGATTCAGCGAGCTCCACTTGCCACCAAGGAGCAGGATCATCGTCACCACTAAGGCTGTGAAACATACCTTCTTCAGTGAAGTCTGGATTCTTGTCACCGTCGATCCCATTCGAAGCTGTCGACCCAAAGCCTTCAGTGGACGCTGTCGCTGTTCCAGCGAGTGCAAGATTAACTTCATCTCCTCCACCGGCATAAGACACCGACAACGTCTTTGGAGTCGCTGACTCGTCGATTGCAAAACTCCAACCGTCTGAACCGTCAGCAAGTGCCAACCCATTGTCTGTAAC
>JAKYXN010000234.1 GCA_022538095.1 Puniceicoccaceae bacterium K14
ACATCAATCTTACCTAACTTCACTCAAGTAGCCATCTACCAAATTCAAACTAAAGCCGAAGCAAGCTTCGAGGTATTAAGCCCAAAGGGAATAAACGAATCCACAAATATGCTCAAGGAGCCCAACCACCAATCCCTCTGCATCGTCCCCGCCCGCAACGTCGACTTCAAAACGACAGTGTCACCTGAGCTCCTCGAGCGATGCCAAGCCACCGACTTTCGAGCAAAAGCGACGCTCGAGCATGATAATGTGAAGACAACTCTATCTCCCCTCCGATGGCGACCGCGGCCTCTCCCTCATCATCTCAAAAGCCGTCCTCCTCGCCGAATATCACAAAATTACGGATACGACAATTCTTAGCCAGATTCGGAAATAAAGACAGCACACTCCCACTATTGTCCCAATGCAATTCGAACAATACGATCTGGCCGAAACTTAGCTCCTTCGTTCAAAATGGATACCTTCATAAACAACCATAGATTTCCCCTACTTTCTCAGCTTTGACTCAGAATCCTCGTAATTCAACACAGTATGTATATCTCCAATCTCCACATTAAAGGATTTCGAAATTTCAAAGATGAAACCGTCCATTTCAACGATGGGGTCAACGTGATCATAGGTGCCAACAACACCGGTAAGTCCAACCTGCTAACAGCACTGGCACTTGTATTCGCAACGGAAAAAAGACCTAACAATAAAGGATTCTTCGAACAGTAGGTTCAACAATAAAGGATTCTTCGAACAGTAGGTTCGCATGAATCCATGGTTGAACAAGCCTTCGTCGA
>JAKYXN010000235.1 GCA_022538095.1 Puniceicoccaceae bacterium K14
TTGTTCTTTATCATCGAAAACTTGATATAATTTTTGCATCCTATTGCAAATCAATTACTTGAGAACTTACACATTTTGTCCACACGGCCTAGAGACTTTGAATAAGTTCAAAAATCAAGGAATGGCCGCTTTTGTTTCCCATTAAAAAAATTCAATTTTTGGAGCAAGAGGCTAGTGTGTCCATCCTGGAGGGGTAGTTTGTAGGTGGATTGCGTCGTGGCAGCCTTGGAGTACGTTGGAGTCTTCTTGGGCGGAGGTCATTACTGCGGCGAGTCTTGTCCTTCGGACTCCTCGCGGCATTGATTAATAACTTGGAATAGCAATAGCGTAGTGACACTTGAAAGGTATTGGAAACAATTGATGGGGTGTTAGCTTAGCTTTGATGGCTGCTTGGGTGAGGGTGGTGTGTTCTTTTTCTGCCAAGGGAAGGTAGGTACTTGTATCGAGGGCTCGGGTGACTTCGGGCAATTGGATGGTTATACCACTGCTGGGTTTGATACCTGGTCGAAGATTTGCTCGGCCTTTCTGAGAGACAATCGATTTTCTATTACAGATTCAGCTAAGTATCGCTCTTTACCTGCGGTAGGCATACTCAGAGCTGTTGATATGAGGAGGTGATTCGCAAGAAATTTTAGGCAGAGCCAAGGTAATATGTGAGAGGATAGCAATACTTGTATTGCTAGAGCAATTTTCTTTAAAATAGTCGCATTTTAATAGCGCTTTTTCTCAAAAAGCAGTTAGGGTGCCTCTTCCATGAAACCGTTAAGCATGGAT
>JAKYXN010000236.1 GCA_022538095.1 Puniceicoccaceae bacterium K14
GTTGATATGGTCTCGTGCTGTCAATACGAATATAATATTCCTAGCCATCTTTTTGATGGATATCTTTTAAGTTGAACTGGTTTGAGGGTACGAGGGAGCGGCCTAACGCACGTTGATCTTTTGAATACGACGATTGGAAGGTTGATATACGTAGATCGGAACTACAGGCTTTTTGTACGTCGTGGCCAGGGTCGCAGATTCGGTAACAGAAGTAGGCACCTCGGTAGAGGTCCTTTCTAAGAACGTCTCGCGAATTAGCCGCGTCGGCGTCGGCCGCTCGCTAGTAATCTCAAACAGAGAGGTTTCTAGTCAGTTCATAGAACTTTAATTCTTTGTTGCGGGTATCTCTACTCGTTGCCCAATCGCCCATACGAATCCAACGAGCTCGCGAGCGATCGCCACTTGTATCTTCTGAGTCATAACTCCTCGGTGAGTCAGACTCCAATAGCGTTTGTGCAATCTGCTCTGAGCTTTCCAAGAGATGTCTTTTATCGCTTGTTCAACATCCTTTTGACGTTCGGTCAACGCGGCGCTGACCTTCGGAGTCTTGTAGTAGTGCTGAGCGGACTCCACTAGAAAGAATCGCGCATGGGAATTGCCTGCTTTGGAGATCCCGCCTTGTCGGCGACGGTTGCCGCTGGTATGTTCCGTAGTTGTTAAACCAAGATAGCACATCATACTGCGTGCATTTGGAAAGCGTCTCATGTCACCCAACTCCGCTGCTATAACAGTGGCTGTGAGCCAGGCAAACCCCTTCAG
>JAKYXN010000237.1 GCA_022538095.1 Puniceicoccaceae bacterium K14
CTTATTATGGCTCTGTGAAGCGAAAGCTTGATAACCCACGAAAGCCATGGGGGCAAACACTCCTCCTAGCAGAGGCTCGAGACCATTAAGATTCGCCAAAATAAGTAATGTTTTTTCGTAAGCGTAAGCAAGATCATGATTTTGAGAAGTTATTAAGCTTCTTAGAAAGTCTGCCAGCCATTGACCTCCCTGCAGGGCGTAAATCCATTGGTTGCGGTGTAACTGATTATGGTAATTGGTGGGTCAAGTTTTCTTTGGATACAAATCATGATCTTTGTTGGAGACACGTTCAGGAGTTAGGTTTCGTACTGAACTATCTTTCTCTTGAGGAGCCTTTGCCGACGATATTTAAGCCCGTTTCTCCACCGCCGTACATGAATGGAGGTGTAGAATTTCTCTCATGGGTTATCGAGTCTACCTCTCCAGAATTTTCTCCAGATTACTGTGCTGAATGGCTCGAAGGGAGATTACCCAGTCCTGTTATGGATTCGAAGGAGTGGGATATTAATTATGATGACGAAGGCGAATCGTGAATTTGTTGAGGTGAGAGGTGTCAAATTTTATATTATTCAATTCGCAAAACAATTTAGGCCACGCGGACAAATTCTTAATTTTTATAAATTCTTTGCTTGCAACAAGATATCGAATTAGCACACATATCCAATGTCAAATTACAAATCTGATGAAATGCCCTCGGACATTCGAGAGGAGCTAAAAAAATTAACAACGCTTACCGTCAGGAGGTAAGCGGC
>JAKYXN010000238.1 GCA_022538095.1 Puniceicoccaceae bacterium K14
AACGCTTACCGTCAGGAGGTAAGCGGCGGTCGCGGCCGCCCTAGTTCGAACATAGAGGCGACATTAAACGGGATTTGGTGGATCCTGTGCACTGGAGCGATGTGGAATCAGTTGCCGCAGCGCTTCGGCAAGCACGACTCGATATCCCGCTGCTTCAGACGTTGGAGCTCCTGCGGGCTCTGGGAGTGGGCTTTGAAGCGACTGTCGTCTTCAAAACGGGAATACAACGTCGCAATCATCCTAGACGCTTCTTACGTAAAGGCTCACCAAGACGCCAGCAAGCATCCCTTAAGCGCTGCCAAGCAAAAGCTTGGAAAGACTAAGGGCGGCTGCAACACGAAGCTTTCGGTCGCGGTCAACCTGATAGGCCGCCCTCTGTCGATCAAGCTGGTCCCCGGAAACGAACATGATAGCAAGAGCGCTTTGGATACGCTTTGCGGATTGGTCGGAGGCAATTTCGTTCTCGCCGACAAAGCTTACGATACCAACAATATACGTCAAAGGGTCCGCGAGTGGGGAGGGTTTGCAGTGATCCCTCCTAAATCCAATCGTAAAGAGAAAATTGAATACGACAAGGAAGTTGGAAAGATACGCCATCGCGTGGAAAACTTCTTTTGCCGGATCAAGCGATTCCGAAGAATCGCCACTAGATACGAAAAATTGCCGGAAACTTACCTAGGATTTGTAACTATCGCTGCAATAAGCGATTGGGTGAAAATGTAATTTGTCCGTACGGCCTA
>JAKYXN010000239.1 GCA_022538095.1 Puniceicoccaceae bacterium K14
TCGGAGAACGCCGTTGGACCGGTATTCAGTAAAACAATAAACCCTATAAAAATCGCCTTCTGCTAAGAGGATTTTTGACACAGACTCACGTTGGGTAGAAAAATGAAAAAACTGATCACGCTTCTTTTTGCCACTAGCCTCGCGTTCATCGTGATGTCAGAAGAACGTGGATACCAGAATTGCGGCCACCGCCAAATCATGGATTTATTCGACATTGAGCACTTCAGCTACAAAAATGAAGAAAAGATTCAAAAATTCCTAGGTGAGCGTTTTCCTATAGGAATATCCGAGACAGACGTCATCGAACGCCTATTCACTATAGCTGACGAAAAGTCTACCATCTTAGAGATTACCTACCACGACAACCAGATCTCAGTGAAATTCGTATGCGACGAACAGTACGAAGAAAACAAAGGGAAGCACTACACAAGATGGAGGTCTTCAGTTGGATTCTATTTCAGCAAAGACAAAGTTCTGAAGGAGATTATGGCCGGTGATGGTTTTGTGATTATCCCCGGAGACCCAATTCCAAGTTTTGAAGATGAATAAACCCAACAATAAAGGATTCTTCGAACAGTAGGTTCGCATGAATCCATGGTTGAGCAGGCCGCGGTCAATTGCGAGAGGACCGTTTTGTGTGAGCCAGGCAAACCCCTTCAGCGCCATCAAGGCCTTAACGATGGGATAGTAGTCCCAGTCGATAACCAGCATTTGCAAGCGAAGTTCTATTC
>JAKYXN010000023.1 GCA_022538095.1 Puniceicoccaceae bacterium K14
TTGTTCTTTATCATCGAAAACTTGATATAATTTTTGCATCCTATTGCAAATCAATTACTTGAGAACTTACACATTTTGTCCACACGGCCTAGTAATCTTGATATTTTCGCTTCTCCTTATTAGTTGCAATAGTTACAGGCCTAATAACTCTGTACATCTTGAGGGAGCTTACCTTGGTCAAAAGCCACCTGGACTAGTCCCAGAGGCATTCGCTCCTGGGATTGTTAATACTGAGCATCGAGATCACAACGCTTTTTTTTCTCCCGATATGAGTGAATTTTACTTCACTAGAAGAGATGTTAAGAGCGGAAAATGGTCGTTGATTGTCTTTAAATCCGAAAATGATCAATGGCGAGAATCAATAGTGGGCCCTAGATTGGGGCGGCCTCTTATTTCTCCGGATGGCCAAATCATGCATTTGGGCAAGCTATACTCTGAACGCACTGAATCGGGCTGGTCGGAGGCGAATAGCCTTGGGCCAATGTTCGACCGGGAGGACTGGGGGATTATGCGGCTCACAGCGTCGGCTAAAGGTACCTACGTTTTTGATGATTATAAAAGCGATGACGTACTCCGAATTTCAATAATAAAAGATGGCAAGCGATTAGCACCGAAAAAACTAAATTCAGATATTAATTCAGGAAAATGGACTGCCCATCCATTCATTGCCCCAGACGAAAGCTACTTGATATGGGATAGTGAACGGGAGGGGGGCTACGGCGATTCAGATTTGTATATAAGTTTCCGCCAAGAAAATGGCTCATGGAGTAAGGCAATTAATTTGGGGGCTAATATAAATACGGAAGCAAGGGAGGCTTCGGCTAGCGTTACTCCCGACGGAAAATATCTTTTTTTTAATAGAACTGTAAGACCGGGGGATGGAGATATATTTTGGGTTGATGCGAAAATTATCGAGCGCCTTAGACCCGACTATTAAACGTCGTATAACAATCCGCTCCCACAGCAACTTCGCTGATGCAAACAGTTCGCTTATTCGAAGACTTGCGTCTTCTCACTCACTCATGTTTGATCCGCGAAGTTAGATAAGGATGAGAAAGAAAAATGAGGGATCAGCGTTTTGGGTTGCTCTTGGGGTAGCTCTTTTAGGAGCTATTATTCTCCTCCAATTTGAAAAGAAGGAGTTAGGAATCGACGGTATCGAATACGAGTTCGTAGACGACTCAACAGCAATGGTCCGATTCAGGTTGAAAAACGAAACAAAAGAGGATCGAAACATCGGGCTGAGATTTTTTGCGGAAACCTATTCAAGTGATGCATACAGTTCGGGATACACTTTGCTTGGTATTCAGGAGAAAATTTTTGAGGTTAAAGCCAGCAGCAGTAAGGAATTTGTGGAAAGGTTTCAGTATCAGAGAAAAGCATCCAGCCCCTATCGCCGAGTATCCCTAGAGATTATATCTAACTTGGTTTTATAGATCAAAGATGCTTTAAATAGTGGATACCATTCTTAACAAATCGATTTACACTATTCGGGCTCCAGACTCCGTTAAGAGAGGCTTTTTGATACAGACTCCCGTTCGAAGGAAATGAATGGCGAGATCAGGCAGGTTATGGCAATAGTCGCCGGAATAAACTTCACTCCGGTATTGATGGAATTCCTCGCACGTCTATTTCCAATTCGAACAATTTTAAGCCTCAACGATGGATACTGCCCAGAACTAAAGAAGAGAAACAATTGGTTAGACATTGTTGGATGCGGGATCTTTTTCGCTGCGATCTTCGGAGCAGTAGCATTTTACAAAACAGTATTAGAGAAAAATGACCCATGGGGACTCGGACTTGGGTTAAGCCTAGGAGTTTTGGTTCCAGTTTTGTGGTGCACCGTAGTTACATTTTATGGGATTCAAAGGGAGAAAGTGGAGTATTGCTTGATTGGGATTGATTCTTTTATTTCTTGAGTTATTGGGTTTCTTCGATGGCTACTATTGATTGTTCGATTCCGTTTGGAGGACCATTGCTTGGAAATGTGGATACGCCGGATAGTTGGATTGCTGAATTGAAGCGTCTCGGCTATAGGGCTGCGTTTAGTCCACTCCAACCGGGCGCGTCTGATGATGATATCCTGGCCTACAAAAATGTAGCGCGAGAAAATGGAATCATCATCGCGGAGGTGGGGGCATGGAGCAATATGGTGAGTCCCGATGAGACGGAGAGAGCGGAATCGATCAAGAAGTGCGTTGCATCCCTCGAGCTAGCCGACGCTCTGGAAGCGAATTGTTGTGTCAATGTAAGTGGTTCGAGGAATACCAACTATTGGGCAGGGCCGCATAAAGACAATCTCACTTCGGAGACCTTCGACCTTATTGTGGAAGTCGTGAGGGAGGTGATCGACGCTGTTAAGCCAACGAGAACTTTTTTCGCTTTGGAAGCGATGCCCTGGGCGTATCCAGATTCACCCGATAATTACTTGCGTTTAATCAAGGCAATTGATCGGGACCGTTTTGGTGTTCATTTGGATCCTGTGAATTTGGTGGTGAGTCCTCAGCTCTTCTTTCGTAACGGAAACTTGATTTCGGAATGCTTCCGTAAGTTGGGACCACATATTCTTAGCTGTCATGGCAAGGATATCGTTTTGCGAGAGGACAATTTTATTCCTCAGTTAGATGAAGTAAGGCCGGGAATTGGGCAGCTGGATTACAGGACATTCCTGACAGAATTGGCGAGGCTGAAGAGGGTGCCTCTCTTGATGGAACATTTGGAAACAGAAGAGGAATATGCTCAAGCAGCCGCTTACGTGCGGTCAGTGGGTGTAGAAGTTGGCGTAAGTTTGTAACCGACTGAGGTATTCATTCTTGCGTTTTCAAATTCTTCCTCTGCTATTTGCTTTAAGAGTAATGCGTCTTGCCAGCGGTCTGAAAGCTCGGTTGCTTCGCCCGAATTGTTTTGAAAGGTTTGCGCGTAGTGGATTACTGGTGGCAATAATTCAGGGGCGAATATGATAAAATCTCCCTTTTTTGCAGACTTCAGAAAACCTTCGAAGCAGCGTCTCCAGATTTCCCTAAAGTGAACTATGTATTTAGCGTTTGAGTTTGCAGTGAGTGGCGCTTGGATCGAGCCTGGCGTAGCGATGCGGCCGTGAATAAATCTTACTCGCTCTAGGACGGGCTGCATGAACTGGATTTTTGTTTGCCAATCTCCGTAGACCATTTCGTGTCCTGTGTACCAGTGAGAGAAGTCGCCGTTAAATCGGGTCTCTGGAAAACGAAGCACTGCCTGAACGGTTCGCCAGTTGTCTTGAGTAATTGTGGCTCGATGCGTTTCGACAAATAGGGGGTAGTTGAGTTTGGTCGAAACGGATATAATTGCCGACAGAAGAGCGTCTATTTCAGCATCAGACTCTATTCCCCAGCCGACGTGAAGTGTGCTCGCAAGAAAGCCCTTTGACTGATGCTGTTCGATGAGAGGAAGTACTTCCAAAGGGTGGTTTATTCTGCAGCTTCCGGTGAGTTCTAGACCGGCATCCCGAGCGGAATCGATATGTCCATCCTGCAATCCGTGGAAGCCTGCTTGATGAATGGTTTCATACCTTTTTGAGAGGGTCTTATCGAATAAGGCACTGCCTTTGGGGAGATCTCTGAGCGTCCCTGTATTTAGGAATACCTTCAGAGCAGGCGCTTTTGTGGAGGAATCGTTGGTGTTTGGGATGTTCATCGTCGTCTGCTGAATAGCTAGTCTGATTGGCTAAAAAAATCAGAATATTCCCTGCTTTATCGTAACTAGTAATAATCATTGATCGGGTTCTTCGGAGGCGCTTTACTCATGTTTTCTTGCTGCTTGGGATGGATTTTGGCCGCACGCTAAATTATTTGATATTTCTTATGAAAAGCAAACTAAGACCAGGCCTTGTTTCTATCACTTTTCGCGGTTTGAGCATCGAGGAAATTATCATTCTTGCCTGTGAGACTGGGCTGCATGGTATCGAATGGGGAGGGGATGTTCATGTACCCCATGGCGACTTGCAGCGAGCGAAACAAGTTGGACAGCAAACACGCGAAGCGGGATTGGAGGTATCGGCGTACGGTTCGTATTATCGATTTGATGACTGCCTCGAATTCGATGGGGGAGACTACTTGCCCTTTGATACTATTTTGGAGACTGCCTACCTGCTGGGGGCTCCCGTCGTTCGAGTTTGGGCGGGACGAGAGGGTGTTCACGCAAGTACCCAAAATGGGGTTTCTAAGATTGCCGATCGAACGCGAGAAATGGCAGATAGGGCAGCGAAGCTCGGCATTCGAGTTGGTTTTGAATTTCACGAAAACTCATTGACTGAATCAAACGCGTCGACTCGGAATTTGCTAAACGAGATTGATCATCCGAATGTATTCACTTTTTGGCAGCCGTATTTGAGCGTCGAACACGCCTATCGTTTGGACGGTTTAGAGGATTTAGTCGGGCAGATCGAAAACGTGCATTGCAACCATTTCGCCAAAGAAGGATGGCCGCACGCCTTGCTCCTTGAAGAAGGGGAAGCGCAGTGGAAGGATTTTTTGTCGGTATTGCGACGCGATGGGCGTGAGCGTTGGGTCAGTCTCGAACACGTAAAGGATGATTCGGTGGAAAATTTTCGCCGTGATGCTGCTACTTTGGTCAATTGGATTTCTGGTTTATCCTAAAAAGTGGTGGTGCTTGCGTCTGTGTTTGTGCCATGTTTTTCGGTAAACTACCGTGGCCCTTGTGATTAAATCGAAAATACAGAGGATTAGGTGAATGAGTGTTCGCGATGGTCAATATCCCCTTCCAGTCCCTATGTCGGATATCGATTTGTTTCTTTCTCGGCCGACTGAAGCGGTTTGCCAGGTTTTGCGAAATTTTGAGGGAAATATTGTGATTCTTGGAGCGGGCGGAAAGATGGGCTTGCATTTATGTCTAATGATTCAGTTCGCACTTTTGAAGACAGGGCAGTCGAATCGGGTGATTGCTGTCTCTCGTTTTGGAAATTTGAAGTATAAATCTGAGTATGAAGACCAAGGCGTTGAGACGTTGTCAGGAGATTTGAGAGATTCTGATTTCGTGAAATCCTTGCCAGAGGCCTCGGTCGTTTTTTATTTGGTGGGAGCGAAGTTCGGTACAGCGGATAACCCAGATTTTCTTTATGAAATGAATGTGGATCTTGCGAGCCGACTGGCGACGCATTATCGAAGCTCAAGAATCGTAGCATTCTCTACGGGGTGCGTTTATTCGTATACGACAGCCACTTCTGGAGGCTCGCACGAAGGTTCGCCTACGAATCCTATTGGTGAATACGCACTCTCGTGTCTAGAGCGTGAGCGTTGTTTTGAGGAGGTGTCTGCGGAGTTTGATACAGCGGTCATTTTGATCCGGCTCAACTATTCTGTGGAGTTTCGTTATGGTGTGCTGGTTGATATCTGCAAGAAAGTGATGGCAGGTGAAGTGGTTGACTTATCGACTGGCTTCGTGAACGTGATTTGGCAAAACGATGCCTTGTGCCAGATCGTACAAGCTCTCGCTCTTGCGCAATCACCTGCTAGAGCGTTGAATATTACAGGAAGTGCGATCTTAAGTGTGCGTGAGCTGGCGCTAGCCTTCGGTAGCCTGTTGGGCAAAGACCCGCTCTTTATTGGGGACGCAAGCGGAAGCGCTTGGTTAAATGACGCTTCTTGTTCGCATCGTCTCTTTGGTGAGCCTCCTACAGATATCAGCACGATGATCAATTGGACTGTTGCTTGGTTGACTGCAGGAGGATCCACTTACGAAAAACCAACTGGATTTGAGCGTCGAGATGGAAAATTCTAGGTATTTGTATACATGAGCGACGTATCAACTTTATCGGATCCGATTCGAAAACGACTTATGGATGGAGTTGTTATCCCTGCCCATCCGTTGGCTCTCAATAGCAAACGCCAACTGGATGAGCGTAGGCAACGAGCACTGACTCGTTACTACAGTGAATCAGGCGCGGGTGGTATCGCTGTCGGTGTGCATACAACCCAGTTTGAAATTCGTGATCCACGATTTGGCCTCTACCGTCCGGTCTTAGAGCTAGCGGCGGAAACGATGAACACGTGTGAAGAAAGCATGGATGATCCGCTGGTTCGCGTGGCCGGGATTGCGGGGAATACTGCGCAAGCGTTAGAAGAGGCGGAGGTAGCAGCAGGATTAGGCTATCATCTAGGGCTTGTGAGTTTAGCGGCCTTTCAAGGCGTTTCTAATGAAACGCTGTTGGAACACATCAGGGTCGTGTCAGAGGTGATACCAGTATTTGGATTTTATTTACAGCCGTCTGTAGGAGGAATAAGACTTGATTACGCTTTTTGGAGAAAAGCGGCTGAAATCGAAAACCTGGTAGGCATTAAGATGGCGCCGTTTAATCGTTACGAAACGTTGAACGTCTTGCGTGCGGTATTGGCTTCTGGCCGCTCGAAGAAGATAGCTCTCTATACTGGGAACGACGACAACATCTTTATCGATCTTTTGAATCGTTTTCAATTTGAGGAAGGAGGCGAATCGATCGGAATTAGAGGTGGCTTGCTCGGTCAATGGGCTGTTTGGACGAATCAAGCAGCTAAGGACTTTCAAGATATAAAGAAAGTGAAAGCGTGCACGAATGTCGTTCCGGACGAATTTATGGTACGGGCCAATCAGCTCACTGACGCGAATGCGGCGATCTTTGATGTAGCAAATGGGTTTGCTGGATGCATCCCGGGTATCCATGAAATTCTTCGTCGACAGGGTTTGCTAGAAGGGCGTTGGACCTTGAACCCACAAGAGGAATTATCGCCTGGGCAGATGGAGGAAATTGATCGTGTTTACAACGCGTATCCTAGCCTTAATGACGATGCGTTTGTGAAAGAAAATTCGGACCGCTGGCTCAGCTGATTTGTTTCACTGCTTGGTGCATTTCGTCGACTGTTTTAGCGATATCACTCGCAGTGTGCGAGTAGGTAATGAACCATTCTTTGTTCGCGAAGATTCCTTTTTCGTATAGAATATTGAAGAGTTCGACTCGTTTTGCGCTTTGCTCCGATTCGTCGCCTTCGAATTGGATAGTGACTGCTGGAGAGAGCCCTACTGTGTGAGCAGGATAGTTGAACTCTCGAAAAATATCGTCAAATGCGTCACGCATCGTTTGTCCTAGCACGTGGATATGATCGATAACAGGCTCGTTGTTTAGAACCTGCATAACTGCTTGCGAGGCAGCAAGGGAGAGTGTCTCTCCGGCATATGTTGTTGTTATGATCGTCTTATCAAGCGTGTCCATGAATTCCGCTTTACCGGCGTATGCAGATAGGGGATACCCATTGGCAATCGCTTTGGCGTAGGCTGCCAGATCTGGTTCTACGTCGAAAAACTCTCGAGCTCCGCCTTTGGCAAGCCGAAAGCCGGTGAGGATTTCATCGAAGATAAGGACGGAACCGTATTCGCTGCACTTAGCTCTGAGTGTTTTCAGAAATTTCTGAGAAGGCGCTTGGTCCCACTCGAAAGGTGAAACGATGACGGCAGCGAGTTCGCTACCATGCTCATCAAAAAGGGCCTCGATGGCAGCGATATCTCCATACGGAAGTGAGTGTGAAAAATCGTTTAGGACGTCCGGCACCCCGTTATTTGGCCAAGTGAGAGCGAACCAATCTTGGTATCCATGATAGCCGCTAGTGGCGAATTTGTTTCGCTTGGTCTTGCTGCGGGCAAGCCTTAAGCAGCAAGCGCAAACATCTGCTCCTGTTTTCATGAAACGAATTTTTTCAGCCCAGCCTAAGGTGTTGAGTATTGCTTCTGCAGCTTCAATTTCGATAGGGCTCGCCATGCTGAAAAGGACGCCGTTGCTTAACTGATTTTTGATAGCGTCCTCAATTAATGGATATTGATAGCCGAGAATGATAGGGCCAAGCGAAGCTTTAAAATCGATGTATTCTTTGTCGTCAAGATCCCACACGCGACATCCTTTCGCTCGTTTCAGAAAGGGCGGTCGAGAAGGGACTAATTCGCCATCGTATCGTTTCGCGTTGGTTTGAGTCGCCCAGGGGATGCTCTTTAGAGAACGTTGGTAGTGTTCGGCGTGCTTAGGAGTCATTCCTGATAGATCGATAGACGTATCCATAGTGCGTTCGTTTTTAAACAAGGGTGACTGAGGGAACGACTCTGCGAGTATCAATTTTTAGCTCTAAATCTTCCCCTTTTATTGACCATCCGTCTTTGATTGATTTCGTGTTGATCGCCCGTGGATTGTTCCCTTTGGGGTTGGCTCGGAGGATAGTAAGTATTTCGTGGTTGTAGGCGGGGTCCGTGTTTAATTGGATGCGAGGAAAGTCTCCAGTTTCAAGTGGAACGCCGAGTTTGCCCGTGCTGACAGAAACGTCGGAATTGGAATAGATCGTACCATGTAGGCGCGCCTTGGGACGGCCTATGGAAAAGGTGTTGCCCTTGGCGCTAAGTTTAGCGAACCCATCGCGATTATCCGGATAGAAATTGACCGTCATAGATTGTGGGGCGAAGTGGAGGCGTACTTGATCGAGTATTACGATGACATCGGGTTTTGAGAATATTACTGTACGGATTACTTTGGTAATATGATCGTTTTCGATGAGGTATGCGGGTGAGGCGTCGCTGGTCCACCAGACCGTGTCTCCATGATCTTCGTATTCGGTTATAGTGGCATAAGATTTGGTATCGTTGACACCTTCGTTTCCATCGTGGTAATGGCATCCCCTGCCATCGACGAGGACGGCATTGTGAGCTTCTGTTTGCCGTAGGAGCCACCCTGGGTTGCGTTTATCGTAGGCTGCGCCGAACAGGTCGGTCAGGAGGCGTTCGCCGAAGACTTTATAGGTAATGTGATTTCGATCGGCGTGCTCGTGATTGCAGGGACCACCGCTGCGAAAGGCTACGACGCCATCGTTGGCTTCCCAGCCGGAACGAGAGAGAACCCAATCGAGGTCATTCCTGACATTCTTGAATGCCTTTGGTGGGGGCGTAGAAGGGCGGCTCCCGTCAAACCAAAGGAAATCGTAAAAGAGGCGCGGGAGGCTGACTTTTTCTGCGGCGTATTGAGCGACTGGGTTTTGGGTATGTTTCCCAATCCACGAAGGGGCACCGGGATTAATACTACTGCGGGCGTCGCTGAAATTGACGATGTCGGGAGTACCGTCTTCATTTTTTCCTAACTGCATGGATAGCATGTAGTCGACCATGCCTTCGAAATTTGCCTTTTTTATCCAGTCGATCTTTCCTCCACTGCGAGCATGCGCCTCGCAAAAAGCCAATAAAGAACGGAGAGTGTATTCAGAATAACTAAGTCCTTCGAAATAGCTGCCGTCTGGTGAAAAGGTCGTGAAGACGAACTCTACGCTCGCGATTGCTGTTTCTAGCCATTTCTCTGCCCTAGAGTCATGGCCGATAAGGGCGAGGGCTCCAATACCTAGAGCTCCGCTCGGAGCTGCTCTGAGGTTATTGGCTCCGAGAATCATTGGCCAGCGTTCCATGGAGAGGTCGTAGTAATCGGAGTGCCGTTCGGTGAAGCGCCAACCTTCAACTGTATCTGGGTTGTTCATACCATGGATCGCACGGTAGCAGGGAAGGCAGCCTTTTTCTGCGACTGCTTTAAGAATTTCTTGATCTAGGTCCGCTTCGATTTTGTCATCCAAAACCTCCCGAGCGAATAAGAGATACTCGGACGCTAAGGACGCTCGCTGAATTCCTATGGGCTTATCTCCATCTAAGAAGAAGTCCCAATTGTCTATTGCAATGAGGCGTCTAATTCCTCTGACAATGGCGTTTTCACGCTCTTTACTTGGATTAACTATGTGGACGAGCGCTACGTGGGCGACTGAGGTGACGGCACGCATGAAGTCTCCAATGACATCCCCTGATTTGTCAAAGGTATCGAATTTCGACTCTAGTTCGGCTGGAGTGATTTCTTCCCATTTTTGGTAGAGTGGGCCGAGCAATTCCGTTTTTGAGTTAGCTCTGATTTTGGGAATCTCGTTGAGATCGAAAAAGAGACGTGTGCCTTCGGAGCTCGAGGGCTCCGCAGGTTGGCCTTTGAATGTACTTGGTAGGCTTGCTAGCAAAATGCTGGAGCCAGTGATGCGTAATAATTCTCGACGAGTCATTGGGTGTCAGAAGATTGAGTATTAGTGTTGTGTTGGTAATTTCGAACGGCCTTTATTATGGAAACGCCAATGGCTAGTGAAATTAGGCCGGCTACAGAATTGAGCCAGCCGTCACGTTCTAGGGTGGGAATCGTTACGATGAGAAGAAGTCCGCCGATGGCTACTGCGAGATAGCCAAGCAGGCGGTAAGCAACGAGTCCTTCTGGGCCGATACGAGCTCCGGTATCGGCGTAGGCCGGAGTTTTTAGATCAGTCTCGAATAGTTCGATACGTTTCTTGAATTCGCCTTCGCGCTTGTCGAAAAATGCGGAGGCGAGGAAGACGCTTCCACTTGCGAGAATTCCTACAACAGCGTTGAGCTCGTAACGTGTTAAATCGAAGCCGAGCCATGTGACGTCGATGTTTGCGAAAAGGATATTCATTGGGCTAATAGATCCTTCCGTTTGCAGGGATGCCGCGACGCCAACGAAGAGAACGCCAATTACGCCGGCTGTCACCGAGGCGATAGCAGACCACCAAGGCGTTTTTGTGAAAAGGAGACCGAAGAAGACCGGGATAAAGAGGGTGATCTTGTAAAGTGATTCCGCTTTCATGTAGACGTCGAAGGCCCCGCCGAAGCGTTTTATATTAAAGGCGACGAAAATGGAGAATAGGCCAAGAAAGGCGACAGAGCCTTTTCCAAACCACAGCTGGTGTTTTTCTATGGGCGCTTTCCCTGTGATCGATTTAGCGACTGGCACGTAGACGTCTTTAGTGAGCACGGCGCCTAACCAATTGAAAAGGGTATCGGTCGAGCTCATGGTTGCAGCGAAGATAGCGGCTGTAAGAAGGCCGAGCATGCCATGAGGAAGAATCGCTAAGGCGAGAGTTACGAAAGAAGCTTCCTCGGGATTAGAGAGACTTGGCCAAAGCGCTTGCATATCTGGGAAGATAATTGGCGTAGCGAATATTGGTAGAATCCATAACATTGGCAGGACGAAGGAGAGTCCGCCACACCAGAGAGCCATTTTTTTTGTATCACGTTCATCTGCAACGCTGTAGTAGCGTTGGGCAATGTGCCAATTTACATTGTATCCAAATATTATATAAATAGACCATGTTGGCCAAAACATGAATGGTTTCCCCTCGAGGGCTATGTTGAAATAACCTTCAGGTGAATCGGTTAAAATACGCTTGATGCCATCGATGATGTTTCCGTCGCCAAGATATGAATATGAGAGTGGAGTGATTATCAGTGTAATAAGAAGAACGATGAGGAATTGAATTCCGTCTGTTACCATGACTGCCCAAAGTCCGCCTAAGGTAGTGTAGATGACGATGACGCCGCCGGTCACTAAGATTGAAAGTTCGAAGCCAGTTAGTGCGAATATTCCCAAATTGAATACTTGCTCGCTGATGCCGAGGGCAGTTGAAGTAAAGATACATAACGTGTAGATCATAATTCCCAGCACGAGAGTGTTTGGGACTACGGCGAGCAAGGTATAGAAGTAGGTGGTCTCTTTAGAAAAGCGGCGTGTTAAAAACTGGAGAGGAGTATCGAGCCGCGTACGTCTCCATAAAACTCCGAAAACGTAGTACCCTAGGATATAAGCCGGTAGGGCAAAGCTGAAGAGAAGAATGGCTCCACCGCCGTTTTTGTAGGTGATGCCGGAGGCTCCTACGAACATGAAAGCCGAGAAGCCGGAGATAAAGAGGGAGATAGCTGAAAGCCTCCAGGGAATGTGCCCACCGCCCTTGAAATAGTCTGCTGTGTCCTTGTTGAAACGAGCAACATAGAAGCCTATCGCGAGGATCATGGCCATGTAGCCTATGAGGATTGCGTAGTCGAGGGCGTTGAGAAAATGGAGTTCAGGCATAGGCGAAGACGAAGATGTACGGTATTACATCTGAGCGAGGCCTTTTCTGGGATACAGCCGGTAGTTTATGGTAAACTTTTTGAGCTAAGAGTCAGCTATGGTCCCGACGAGTTTTGCCTATTCAACCTAAAGCTTGAAGAATGCTTTCGCGTTGTCGCGAGCGATTCGGATTTTGAGAGTCGTAGGTATCGAGGCCGTTTCGAGTTTGTAAGTGTTGGCTTTGGTTACCATTAGGGGGGCGTGTGAGCCGAAGTATAGATGTTCGGGATTGATCGTTTCGATTAGGCCGTTGATGAGGTTGTGCGAGTCTGCGAATGAAAGATCCATGCGAACTTGGGGACACTGTTCGGCGATGGCGAGCATCTCAGGCTGATAGAGTCCCGTGCAAAGAAAGGGAAATTCCGAAAAGCGTTTGGCGTAGGAAATTATTTGTTTAGTGGATACTCCCTTTATTTTGAGTCCGTGGTACTGATGTCTCTCATCCATCATGCGCATGTTTATGATTAATCGAATTTCCTTTGCGGCGAGGTATTCCGTTAGTCGAGAAACACGGGTAGATCTGAGCGAATAATTATGGAAATTGGGATACAATTTGACGGCTTTGATCTCCGTCATCCGTCGGTACTCTTCGAGGTTTTGTAAGCAACCTCGATTTGCAAGATTGAGAACGGGGACGGGTGATAGGTTGTCTAAACGTTTACATGCTCGAATATGGTCGCGATTGGTTCGATCGGGGTCAGGAAGAAAGATTGTTTCGAGTCGAGAGACGAGGGCGCGTTCGATTTGGTGTTCTTGAAGGTGTGCTTCGAATTGCCCGAGTGTTTGCTTTGGGAGGAGAGCAAAGGGCCAGTGACCGTAGGAAGTATTTGTGTCTACAAAGGTCATGAAACTATGCTATGCCCAATAGTGATTGGGCATTTGAATACAGGATTTTTTCTTTGGTTTTTGAATCGATGTCCGATCCGATCACTCGCCCAATGCATTGTCCGAGCTCGCGTATAGGAATGTCTGATCCGTAGAGAATTCTATTGGGTCCGAGCTTTTCGACTGCATATTCAATGAGTCCGGCGAAGGGAAGGCAGCTAGAGGTATCTATGTAGAGATTCGGCAAATTCTGAGCTTCTAGTACGCCACGGATACCAAATGAATAGAGGTGTGCCATTATTACGGTTACGTTGGGGAAACGTCGAGCTAGCAAGCAGGTGTCAATTGGGTCGCTATTGATTTTGCGTGTTTGTTTGTGGAGAGAATTCCATGTGTGTTGGAGGACGGGGAGAGCGTATTGCTCGGCTGCTATCATTAGTGGAGTCATAACCGCGTCTCTTGCGTTGTTCGACATTTCTAATTTTATTCCGCGAAATCCGGCCTTGACGCAGAGCTCGAGTTCAACCTGGAGAGGCTTCTCTCCTAAGGTGGGATTTAGGTAACAGAACCCAATGAAGAAGTCTGGATACCACGCCATCAATTGGCGTGTATCATCGTTAATGGCACGAAGTTGTTGGGCGTTTGGGTTTGGCCCGTAGACGAGTACGTCGCCTAGGCAGACCATTTTTTCGATACCCAATGATTTCGAATAGGAAACGAGTTTATCGACTTCTTGCTTGGTTTTGCCATTTTCGAAGAAAATGGGGTGAGCGTGACAATCGATAATTCGCACTTTGGTGAATCGAAATAAGGTTTTACTTGAAGTTGATTTGGATCTCAGCGCCCCCAGTAACGGTCGCGTCGAAATCGACGTAATTGGAGGCTTGTACCTTTGATTGCTGGAAAGCTGAGCTGTTGTTGTTTACAAGCACTTTTTCGACCTCTGCGTCTTGTGGAATCATTAGGTGAACATGACTCTGATTCTTTGCTGCTTGAATCGCCAATTCGATACCGTCACCATTTTCTCGATATGAGTACTGGAAACTCGCTTGCGAGCATTCGTAACCGACGCTCGCTTCTGCATCCGTGACACCTGCTGCATGCCATCGAGGGCACAGGTTGGTTTCTTGGAGCAAAGCCATTTTGTCCTGTACGCCTACGAGGCCTTCGACAAAACCGTGTAGCATAGAACTGGAGCCCCATCCATCCGTAGGCATGGCATCTGGACTGGTGCTTGTATCAATTGTCGATGCCGATCCATCAGGGAAATACCAGAGGTAAGTTTCATTTTTTTCCGATATGAGGTTGAAGTATTTTTCGAGCGTTTCGATTCCTTCTGTTTCGAATCCGTGTTCCAGGTAGGCACGAGCGAGTTCGCCACCGACTAGAGGCATGATACCTCCGTTGCAATAGGCTCCGCCGACAATTTTTTCCTCCCCGAAAATGCCGTCAGGAAAGGGCGGGTCGATAGAGAACCATTCTGCGAAGGCTCGTCCATTGGCGTTTCGTCGTTTGTATTCGCTGAGCAATGATACAGATTGTTTGTGACTTGCAACTCCTCGGTTGATATTCATGGGATTGCTGAAACTGAGTTGCTTCGCTTCGTCTACTCCTTCAATTTCGACTGGGGTTTGCTTTACGAAGTGCGTATAGAAACGGCCATTCCAGCAGACTTCGTTCATGCGGATTTTTAGACCATGGGCGAAGTCGCTCCAATGTTTGGCTTTGGCAGTCTCTCCTGTGTGAACGAGCATTTTTGCTAACATTTGGCAGGCTTCATAGAAGCCACTATTGTCGCCGTGCATGATTCCCCAAAACGTATTTTCATCGATTTGAAACTGAAGCCAGTCGTGGCTGCCTGCTGTGTACGCGAAGTCCCATGAATCGATGGTATAGGGACGTTTGACGAGTTGTTGGTTTTCGTCCCACCGCCAGGGGTGTGTGAATGCGTAGTTTAATGCTTTTTCAAGCGCAGGCACGAGGGAGCTCATCCAAGCGTCGTCACCTGTAGCTTGCCACGCGAGAAATGTGGCTTTTACAAAGCGATATTCAACATCGGCTTCTACGGGAACACGCACGTACTTGCACCAGTTTTCCCGTTCGCAGGGTACTTTTTCTGGTTTTACTGTGAAATAGTCGAAGACGCGTCCATTGCGCGCTTGGGTGTCGGCAAAGTGGGTGACCGCCGAGGTTAGATCTTTTTCGAAAAATCGAAACCCACGCATCATATCGCTGTGGTCACGTAGCCAGATAGAGGGCGTATCGGGGGATCGGTATCCACGGATCTTCTCATTATCGATTACCATGTCCATGGTATCTTTTTCAAGGAAGCTACGGATTTTGGGAAAGAGGGTATCGAATTGAGGTTTACCGGTTTTAGTGTAATTGAGATCGGACATTCGTCGTAATTAGGTAAAGGGTTTGTATAAGTCTCTTTTGTCCTTCTATTTAAACGCAAACCCAATAGAAACGGCGTTTTACCGTACATCGTGTAGATCGGTTGAATTCGCTGCATTGATCATGACACTCTTATTTTGCTGTAGCGGCTGAACACGTTTCTTTTTACTTATCCTGATTTATACCTACCATGGAATTTCTTGGTCTTCATATTTTCGACATATTAGTGCTGCTGACCTACCTTGTGGTCATTCTTTGGCTTGGTAAAAAGGCTGGAGAAGGGAACTCGGATACTTCCGAGTTTTTTCTTGCAGGACGTTCGTTGGGGAAATTTTACCAGTTTTTCCTGAATTTTGGGGCATCAACGAATGCGGATCAAGCGGTTGCAGTAACGCGCGAAACATACCGTCAAGGAGTCGGTGGTATGTGGATACAGTTTCTTGTTTTGTTTATAACCCCTTTTTATTGGTTCACCGCTCTGTTTTTTCGCCGTGTTCGCTTGACGACCTTGGGCGATTTTTTCACTGAACGTTTTAAGAGTCCTTTCCTGGGAGGGAGTTATGCGGTTTTCGCCCTCATTATGGCATTTGTCGGCGGGGGCGTTGGTTACATGGTGGCGGGGAAAACGATGATGGCTTTGACTCCAAAGCCTGCGGAGGTCCTGACCATCGAGCAACGCACGACAGTGGAGGAATTTAACGAGTATCATGAATTATCCGAGGTGGCTTTTAGCGAACGCACTGAGTCACAACAGGAGCGCTATGACGTTTTGCATCAGAAAAATATTCGGGGTGAGCTTCGCTCGTTCTATTCTTATACAAACCCTGTGGTGTTTTATTTTATCTATGGAGTCATCGTCGCAGTTTACACAATAATGGGAGGCTTTCGAGCGGCGGCTATCACCGATGTGATACAGGGTTTTTTGATAATAATATTTTCATTGATACTAATTCCTTTGGGGCTCTCGAAGTTGGGAGGGTTTGAAGGGCTGCATGCGACAGTTCCCGCATTCAATTTCGAGCTATTCGGATCAGTCGTTCTGAGTGAATACGGCTGGTATACGATCGTGGCGATGTTTTGTTCCAATCTAGTCGCTATAGTGGCAGTGGCCGCAATGATGCAGACAGCCGGGTCGGCTACGAATGAGAATTCCGCTCGATTTGGAATTATCGGGGGAATGTTCTTCAAGCGCTTATTGATGCTCTCGTGGATTTTGGCGGGTCTAATTGCTCTGGGGCTCTATGCGGGGAAATTACATGACCCGGACTTGGCATGGGGGCATATGAGTCGCGATTTACTTGTTCCAGGGGCTATTGGTCTTATGTTGGTAGGGATTTTAGCGGCAAACATGTCGACGCTCGATGCTCTATCGGTATCCAATTCTGCACTATTTATAAAAAATATTTATCAACCATTTCGCCCTGGTCGTTCGGAAAAACATTATATAACAGTGGGCCGCACTGCCATCGCAGTGACTTTGCTCGGAGGTATTGGCGCTGCGGTGTATGTCGATAATCTACTGGAACTGTTCAAGTACTTTATATCGATCCCTGCAATTTTTGGTGCCCCGATTTGGCTAGGCTTTATCTGGCGTCGTATTACGAAGGTTGCGGTCATGATAGAGGTTGTCGTGTGTTTCTTGATCTTTGCGATTATTCCCAATGTATTTGTAAGTCTCGATTGGGCACGTAACAACCCAGCATTTCTTGTGCAAACGGAGTCATTCACTCACGAATATAAAACGCCTGCATCGAAAGAAGATGTTGATCGTGGGCGTGCGAGCGCGGTGGGCGATACTATAAGCAAAGAGGTACGTATTGAGCCCAAGGGAATTTTCTTTGAAAAGGTGGCACGCGCGAATCCTGAAGACCCAGATTCTCCGATGATTGGACTTGGTCGCTTCGAGGCAGAGATTTGGGTTCTGAGTTGGCTCGGGATTGATTTCACTCAATTCAATAAGGCTCAGTTGGTGGCGACACGCTTCTTCTTCAACGCCTTTTTCCCGTTTGTTCTGCTTTTTGTCTTATCAATGCTAACACAACCTGTGAGCAAGCGACGTCTCGATTACTTCTTTGGCAAGATCTATACTCCGATTCAAGCAACACCGGAGGAGGATGAGAAAGCAGTCGCTTATACGGCTGAGCATCCTGAGTCTGTAGCAAGTAAGAAGATGTTTCCCAATAGCAATTGGGAAATCGCGAAGCCAGATAAGATGGACGTCATTGGCTTTGGAGGAAGTTGGGTCGCAGTTGGTGGGGTTATATTTCTGCTTTGGTTTATGCTTTCTTTAGGTCGATAGCTTATCGGCTTAGTCGGAATTGGTTTGGGTTTAAGAAAAATGAAGTGACTCTTCTGAAAGGGAGAGTCACTTTTTGTATCAAGAAAGAGGTGAGTGATCAGCCTACTTTTTGAAGTGGAAGAGTTTCTTCCTTTTTTGTCGCCTTGGTCTTTGTTGTGTTTGGGCCTTTAACACTTGTGCCATTTACCCATTCGCCGCGAATTAGCGTAACAGCCGGATTTTGTAGTGGTCCCACTTGTTCGTTTGCCAGTTTGGACTTGAGAAGGTCGACTGCGGTGGCTCCGATTTTCCGAAATCCTATTCGGACTTGAGCAATCTCTCCAGTCTCTTCGGTCGCGGGAGCGAGGGCGGCGAAGCTCAGATCTTCAGGAATTCTAAAACCTGCCTCTTTCAACCAATGATAGTGTTCGAGGTTTGGACTGAGAACTACGTCAGGCTTTCCTTTGTTAACCCAGGCTATGAGCTCTTTTTTGCTAATGGTTTTGCTTGAAAGAATAGGGACACGTGTATTAGCGGGTGTATTACTTTGGTGCCAGAGCAAGTAGCTTTGGTAGAGGTGGTTGGAGCGTTCGTCTTCGGTTTCCGTTATGCAGAAGCCGATGCGCTTGAAGCCCTGCTTGACCAAACTTGAAACTCCCTTGTGCATAGATTGATAAAAGTGTGGGTGGACTTGGTTGTAACCAAGCTTGGCTGCTACTGCACAGGTTGCGACTCCATTGAAATTCTCTTGTGGCAATGAAAACACATCTTGCAGGTTCTCGACGGGAAGAACGACGATGCCCCGAATGCCTCTTGTTTCGAGAATTTGTACTGTACGTTTCATGCGCATACCTGGTTCGTGTATCCAAAAGTCTTCGGTTTTAAAACCGAGTTCCCTTGCTCGTTCTATTGCACCTTGTCGAATGAGTTGGGAATCTTTGCATAATTTGCTGAGTGGTGTCCGTTTTCCGTTGAGGATGGCGATTACTGGCTCCTCTTTACTGATATCTCGTTTTCTGAGATAGCGCATTAGTTGAATGAGATTTGGGTCAGGGGTGTATCCTTGTTGCTTGGCGATTTGTTTGATGCGTTCGCGGGTCTCGGGAGCGACTCTAGGATGATCGCGTAGGGCCATAGAAACGGTCATTCGGCTGACTCCCGCTTCTTTGGCGATGGTTTTACATGATGGTTGTACTTTTCTCATACTGTTAGGGGTCGATTCGTTTAGTTTTTATAGGGCGTTGGGAGGGGCGTATTTTTTGATTGATGAGAATCTCTTACAGCGTCGAGTATCGCTGTTCCGTAGTAAGATTCCTCGGGCGTGGCCTTAAAGGGAGCCCCACATAAGAGAGTAGCGGCAACATCCCGATAGATATGGGCTTCGTCACCATAGAGTTTTCCTTCGATTGGGAATTCTCTCTTGTTTGGGGCATCTGAAGTGGATGGATCTTTTTGAATGAGAGTTATCGTATTTCCGTCAGATCGGATCATCCCGCTCGTGCCTTGTATCATAAAAGAGGGGAGTCCTTCTACGGCTTGAGCGTATTCAGCTACAGCGAGGATGCCATTTTCGAATGTCATAACGGCGAGGAAATTGTCGTCGGCGTCACCGCTGTTTATAACTTGTTGCATATGTCCTGTTATTTTAACGACGGGGCTGTTGGCTAAAGCTAACAGTGGTTGGACTATGTGAGCTCCCCAATTATTGAGGTAGCCACCACCGTGTTTGAGCTGAGTTTGCCAATCTGAACGTTTGCTGAATTGTGTTATGTAGCGACGAAATGTGAAGGGCGTTCCAATTACTCCTTGATTGAGCAGTTCTTTTATTTTTAAGTACTCAGGAGACCAATACATGGGAATCCAAGGAAAAATCCGTTGCTTGCTCTCGTTTTGAACTCGTATCATCGTTCCCGCTTCTTGAGAGTTGAGAGCCCAAGGCTTAGTTATCAGGACGTCTACACCTGCTCGTAGAAAATCACAGGCTATGGAGCAATGCGTGTCGGAGCGTGTAACGATGGCGGCGAGGTCCAGTTCCGGCATAGACCGTAAGAGCTGCATATGATCGGGGAAACTCTGGCAGCCAAGGTTTTCTTCTGCATAAGTGCGCCTCTCATGGGAAAGATCGCATACGGCTGTGATTTCGAATTCGGGATTGGCTTGTATTCCGTATGCATGGGATAATTCGCCGCTCAAGCCGTAGCCTATAATAGCGGTACGTATTTTTTGCTTAGGATGGTTCACGCTGTTATTTTCTGGCGAAAGAGATGAGGGAAGTCTTCCTAATGAATATAATAAGCCGTCAATTGTTAAAGGGTGTCATGCTTTACGGTAAACTACACGCCTTTCTGAGTTTTTATAGTAGTTATGTCACTCTCTTTATTAGGTAAAGGTGTTCAGTCGAATCGCTTGAGGGTAAACTGTAACGATCGTAGGGCCTTTAGCAGGTAATAGGGCCTTTATGTTGAATGGAAAGGTCGGCTTCTTAAGAGTATTAGTTTACGGATTACTGTAAAATACCAAATTAGTAGCTGGCATGGTCTTGGATGGGTTAGGTTCCTAAGTAGAACTCACCCCACAGGGTCTGTTTCGTAAGTCTAAAGTGACCGCTTTCAAGTCACCGATACGCCTCGTGATAATGTAAAATGCCTTGTGCTTTTTCGATGCACAGAGCGGTCGGTTTTCTAGAAAAAATTCTGACGACCCGTGACAGCTTGTGGACCTTCGACTACCCCCTAACAAACTAAACAATCCTTGAATTATGCATCTAAAAAAAGAACTCAGACCGATGCTGTTAGTCGCATCAGGACTGCTCACGATCTCTAGCATTTATGCCCAGAATGCCGATTCGTCTAACGACGATGGTGAAGACGTTTTTGAACTTTCGCCATTTGAGGTGGATGGGTCGGAAGATGTTGGTTACCTAGCGACCTCTTCCCTTGCCGGCACCCGATTGAATACGAAGATGCGTGATATCGCTGCTTCTGTTTCAATTTTAAATGAAGACTTTTTAGAAGACACCGGCTCAACAACGATCGCAGATGCGCTTCTTTTCACCCCTAACACTGAAATATCTGGGCCTAACGGAAATTTTTCCGGCTATCAGTCCGCAGCGGGAAGTTCGATCCCTGAAGGTGAATTGGACCGTCCCCAAGGAGGAACTACTAGAATTCGTGGATTGGCTGCTGCTGATTTAACTCGAAACTATTTTAAAACCGACGTTCCCTTTGATACCTTTAATACAGACCGCGTCGAAGTACAGCGTGGAGCGAATTCTGTGCTCTTCGGAATTGGAAGTCCTGGTGGTGTTGTTAACACTTCTGTGATTCAAGCAAATCTCTACGATAATTTCGGTAGATTTCGATTGGAAGCAGACGAACATGGATCTGTTAGAAGTTCTTTTCGTCACAACCAGGTGCTCATCAAAGATAAGCTCGCGATACGTGTAGCTGGATTATTCGATGATAAGAAATACCAACAGGAAGAAGCCTTTCTGGAAGACGAACGCATCTACGCTTCACTCGTTTGGAAGATCAACAACAATCTCACGGCTTCGGTTAACTACGAGAGTGGTTCGCGCTATGGCGCGAATCCAGACCAAACTCCACCGAACGACGGTATCACACCGTGGATTGAAATGGGTAAGCCAATCTCGACAGGTGGAGCGGATGGCTCCGATCTATGGCGCGGTACTGGTGATTTCGCCGAAGGTGTTGCAAATAGTAGATTCTTAGATTTGGCGAGTCCTGGGACTTCGAGTGGATTTGTCAGCTTTTTCGGTCTAGATAGCGCGGATCCGTACTTTGGAGGAAACACCTTCATTCGAGCAAACCGTGGGGCTCCTGGTGGAACCGTCACTGGTGAGATGATGCTTTTCCAGCCCCGAACCAGAGAAGCGATTATTCGGGGAGCTGGTCTCAATCCTGACGGAACGCCCGTAGATAGTGGGACTGCAAGTTTTTATGCAGGAGGTTTCGTAAATAGTCAGATTCTTGATACAAGTATATTTGACTACAGGAATCACCTGTTTAATGGAGGCACGTATACGCAAAACTCGGATTGGGACGTTTTCGAAGTATCTCTTAAGGGCTCTTGGTTCGATAATAGTTTCGGTTTCGAATTGGCGGCTTACCAGCAAGATCAATTCTCAAAGTCTTCGAATTCTCTACAAGGTTTGAGCCAACGCACTATCTATATCGATCCGAATATGTATTTGCTCGATACGACTGATGGTACAGCTGGGGGGACTCTTGTGGAGAACCCAACATTTGGCCAGCCGGTCATCGGCGGCTGGTGGCAAGGCAATAACTTAAGCAGTGATCGTGACTCAATTCGCCTTTCTACGTTCGCTGAACTTCGCTTCGAAGATTATATGGAAGAAGGCTTGTTGACTAAAATTCTTGGCAAAATGAGGTTTACTGGCGTACTCCAAGAGAGAGAACTGCGTGACTCTGAGTCATACGGTCGTTACAAAATAGATCCGACTGCGGTGGTTGGCGCGTTGGAAGGAGATACGGCACTCAGCTTTGCGACGATCAGGACGGGCAGCATTTTTGCCCTGCCTCACAATGCCGATATCGATTATCTTAACATCACATCGCTTAACGATTTGAAGGGGGCTAACATCGGAGCGGTTCCTTTTGGAAGTGAGCGCACTCGCCCTGTAGTCGATGGAACTTGGACCAGTTGGTCGGAAAGCGCTGGAGCTTTCGTAGATTTTGATGCGACGACTTTTAATATGGACGATAACAATAATTTTCCTGCTTCATTTTTTGCAGGTAAAGGGTTGGAAAAATTGGATTCCAAAGTAGTGGTCCTTCAACATACTGCATGGGACAATGCGTTGGTTCTCACCGGAACCTGGCGCAATGACAGATTGCGTTCCACTTCAATCAGTGCTCCTGGTGGGACTGGAATCACCAGAGAGGGTGACTTTGTCAATGACGAGGTTTTTGTCGCTGGACCACAGGATGAGGATTTAGTATTAGATGGGGACGAAGATACCACATCTTGGAGCGCTACGCTTCATTTACGTGAGCTCATCGGGGAAGACGCTCCGGATATTTCATTTTATATGACTGATTCTGAAAACTTCCAGCCAAGTGGAGGTCGAGTTAATGTCTTTAACGAAAGCCTTGATTCGATAACAGGAGCGACTGAAGAGCAGGGTATCATTTACTCGGCAATGGGCGGCAAACTCTCTGTTCGCTTGAATAAGTTCGAAACAAGTATTCAAAACGCAAGTTTCGATGCGGGGGGTGTTTCTAGCAGCGAGTCGATCCTGAGGGGGCTCGTAGAGCAAATCGATAATCCGGCGAATGTGAGCCAAGGTTTTACTGTAGCGGATGCTCAGGCAGTGCTACCTCCACAAGGAGTCATTGACGTGAATGGTTTCGTTCCGGACTGGGTGAATGGGACAGCTAGCTTGGATCGAGATTCAAATGATACAGGTACGCAAGATTTTACAGCGACTGGATACGAGCTTGAACTTGCGTATAATCCGAACCCACATTGGACGACCATAATTGGGATTGCGAAGCAGGAGACTGTCTTATCGAACATCTACCCGACACTGGGAAGATACCTCGACGAGTTTGTCGTACCCAATTGGATCAATAGCGATTTCGCTCAAAACTACTTCATTGATGAATTGGGAACAGTGACTTTGGCTGAGCAAGCAACTAACACGATTGCAACGCCAGTAGGCGCAGCGGTAACTCAGGAAGGTATCCCTTCAATTGAGCAAAGAGAGTGGAGGTTCAACTTGAATACAAGTTATGGTTTCGGCGAAGGCAGTGACATTATTCCTAGTTTTCTTGGGAATTTTACTATCGGTGGCGGTTTCCGTTGGGAAGACGAAGCGGGTATTGGTTTTGGCATTAGCGAAAATGAATTTGGCGAAATGGCATTTGACCCCAATAAGCCATTTTATGCAGATGCCCAAGAATTCGTGGACTTGTTCGTGCGTTCTGAATACACACTCCGCAACGAAAATACGCTTTCTGTTCAGGTGAACATCAAAGATCTGTTTAATAATGATGACTTGATCCCTATCTACGCTAACCCAGATGGTTCTATGATTTACCGCTTCTTGAGTGGACGTCTTGTATCTATCTCTGCCACTTACAAGTGGTAGATCACTACAAGACGCATTAATATTGTACTTTGGGGGGCAAGGACTGGATCGTCTTTGCCCCTTTTTCGCAATTCAGTTTTCAGAACATCTCTTCATATAATGTTTGGGTTTATTTGAAAATAATCCGACGTTGATTTTTAATGACATTCATACTATTATGGCAACTACTGACTTAATTAGCCCGAATGGGCTAGGTATATCAAGCGCAGCCCAGCAGATTCGAAACTACAGCTGGATTGCACGACGTTCGATCAAAACTCTATCTGGTTGGTTTCTAAAAATCGCGGATTTTGAGCGCAAGTACACCTTGTCTTATCATTTGTATGATAATTCGGAGCACGTGACTTGGTTTCGCGCTCGTTTGAGCGAAATGAGAGGTGGCAATCCCAATGCGAATATTCGTCCGCAACTGCGTGAGATTTGCGATACAGTGTTACTGGCTCCGAGCGATGACGACTTTCTTGCCGGTTATTACGGGGTTTTGCAGGCAAATGTGATCGAATCGATTAAAGCTGACTTGGCTGCTCTCGATCTATCCGCCAATGCCAACGAGCAACGTTTACTTCAAAGAGTTTTGAGAGATCTCGAAAGTCAGCAAATGTGGTTTCTTAGCCTTGATTTTGATTGGGAGAGTCGGGTGTGGGTAGGAGAGTTGAGAGCCTTTATTAAATCTATGGGTGGCATACACGGCGAGTTACCTTTGGGTGATCCGTATACGTTTACCCAGTGCGAAACATTTGTTAGGCCAGAACGAATTCTCTTCGATGATAAGATTTCTGTAGGGCCACTTTGCTCCTACGAAGAGCGTGAGAAAATGGATACTAAGGAAGCGACGATCGAGCAATTTAGGGTCTTTTTCAACGAGTTCTATGCAGCGGCTCTTTTGGCAAGCATACTCTACGATGCTTCAGATGGCGACTATCCCTGGGAATTGTTGGCTGACTTCAGCCGTCATTTTTGGGATGAGGCTCGACATAGTGAGTTTGGTTGTATTCGCCTTCGAGAACTCGGTTGCGAACCTGATCGCGTCAATCCAATCCTCTTTGATGAGTCTCAAGGCTTGCCGCTTCTACATCGAATTGCCTACCTAACGCGCGGACTAGAAGCCTACTTTATGCCTCGTAAAGGCAAACGCGTTAAGGATTATGAAAAAGTGGGAGATATCCGTAGTCAACTATTCGCGGATCAGGATTGGTCGGACGAGATCAATCATGTTCGCTATGGGAGCCGTTGGACAGATTTTCTATTGGAAGACGATCACCGCGATCTGGACGATATTATAGATGAGGTTAAAGATCACTTGTCCAAAATACGTGGCAAAAAAGTTGATACAATAAATGCACCATTTTGATTATAACAAGATAAAGCCAATTTTATAGGCCGTAGCGTTCGAGGATCAGACCAATTACTCCGAATTGGTCGGTGAGTAGCCCTTCGTAACCGCAGGGACGGTCATCCCAGTAACGCCAGTCGAGGCCGCTTTTACAGCCGCCAAAGACTGCTGCTTCGGCGAGACCTTCGCTTAATTCGTTGAGAATTATGTTTGCTTGGGTATCGAGTCCCACTGCGTAGAGACCACGGAGGAAGTGGCGGGCTTGGGCGTGAGTGCGACCACCGTTTTGATAGTACCCAAATGGATACTTTTGAATGATATCAGAAAGATCTTTGTTGGGGATTGGCCAGAGATTGCCGGGCAACCCTAGCCTAGCTGAAGGCATTCCAACTTTGACTGTTTCATCGAGTAATCGCTTTAGAATAGAATGTCCCACTTGTCTTTTGACTAGACCAGCAGCAATGGCGGCTCCGTTGACTGCAAGAAAGGCGTGGTCGTGTTGTTCTCCCTCTTTGCACATCCAACCCGAGAACCATCCTGTCTTGACGTTGTAGAATGTGGAGAAGTAGGACGCTCGAATTTTGCTTCTCCAACTTTCGATTTCAGTCGACCTTTTTCCTAGCGAAGTGCCTGGTATGGCTAATGAGAGGGTTCCTAGGGCATCGTACAGGATTGCATTGCTAAAGGCATCCTTCCAGCCATAGGAGATCACGTCGTACCAACACGTGCTCCATTGGCACGAGCGGGAAACGCCCGTTCGATAGTCACTCTCAATAAGTCCATCGTCGTCGAGATCACGTTGTTTCATTTCCGTGAGCTTAATATGGATTGCTTTCGCATTTTCCTCTATCCAGTTCTTGGTCGCTGCTTTTAGCATGAACTCAGCAAGTCCGAGTAGCGCGGAGGTGCCGGTCATCAGGTACTCATCCTCGCCGGAATGTAGACTTCCTCCTTGTCTTAGGTTTCCGGCAGCATATCCGGGACCGCCATCGAGCCACCGTTCGAGGGATAGACGGAGTAGGTCACAGCTTTTTAATCCTGGTAGTAATTCGCCCATCCGCAAACATTGAGATGCCCATGTATCCATAGAAATAGGGCAGTGGATGGATGCTCCATTGTTGCTGAGCGTTGCGGTGTCGGGTCGAAAATTCAAACCCGTGTATCCGGCTTGTGTGATAGCGGATTTTACAATACTGGGAGTTTGATCTTGAAGTGGAAAGTTGGGTCGATTGAGCTGGAAGGTCCAACGTGCCTGGTGATCGCCTGGAGGGAGGATCCAATCCCCTTCATTCGCTGGAACTTCTCCAACTTTCAACTCCAGTTCGATGCGATCACGTGGACGGAAGACTTCCAATCGCGCTCTTGCATCTCCCTCTGCTTGGATCGCGAAGCTTCCATGGCTAGGAGCGTGTAGGATGGCAGGATTTTGGAAACTGCCGGTTTGTCCCTTCGATTGGACAAGAGCTATGATCTGGCTGGCAGCGGAGGGAGCATGAAAACTCATTCGCCAGGCAGCGCTATGCCATGCTCTATTCCGTCGATCAGAACTGTAGTTTACTTTGAATACAAGTTTCTCGGGGAGGACCGTCCATTCTAGATGATAAGCTAGTCCATGGCGTTTATTTGAAAGTTTGTATGCCACCACATTCGAGTTGACGCTGATAGTTCCAGTGAAGCGGTAACGCACAGCTGAGTCAGCAACGGGACCATCGCCTAGAGGGCTAAACATCGTGCCTTGGTGGAAGGAACCTGGACCTACTTGGAGTAGATTCGTAGTTGTATTGCCGTTTCCTTGTTGATCGATTCCTAAGTATGAGAATCCTGTACGGCTAAGGTAAAAGCCGATTTCTAGAAAAGCGGAACGAAAACGGACTTGTCCATCTGTTTGTTTGGCACGGAGCCCGGAGGGGAGACTCGCAATTTCGATGTTCTCGCATTTAATCAGAGATTCATTTCTTCCGGCAGTAGGCTCGCACAGTTTTCCTTCAACTATGAAGGCGTTTTTTGCCAAGTTCCATGGTGTCCACCATCCGTCGATTCCGCAGCGTCGAATTTCTAAAATTAGGCCATAAGTAGTGAGCGTGCCAAGTTCGATCCATGTGATGGCATCAGGCAGCTGAGGCTCTAAATCTCTGAGGTACTGGAGTTCTCGCCAGTTAGAGTCGGGTGTGTCTAGTGTGAGGATGCGAAGATCAACGACCCAGTCATCCTCTTGGTGACTTCCACATTTGTGATATCCTTGTGCATTGCGTATTCCAATTTTATTTACAATCGCTTTTCCCGTGGGTGTGAAGGCTCGGGTGTGAATGATACGGAGCTCGGGCGCATCATGTTCGCTTGGGTAGGGCTCTGTCCAAATAGATCGGCACTGAGAGAGTGTTCGGAATGAAAATAGGTCCCCCATAGGGGGATCGAGATCGGGCGTATCGAGAAGGTTTTCCGAATTGATCATAATAAATTATGCAAAATTACGAGAGTCCGATCCTTTCTCCTTAATGTAAGAAAAATTCTAGCAATTAATGCCCGGAACTCGCCACATGTAGTCTGGGTCTACATACGGTTCATCGTCTTCGCGTCCATCCATAAGTGCAATTTTTTTCTCCAGTAGCTCGGAGAAGTTGTCACCGTAAATAAAGGTGGTTTCGCCGACTTCAGAATGGATCATCCAATCTGTTTCTGCTGTGAGAACTTGTTGGAGAAAGTCTTGAGCATTTGCTTTTTCGTCAAGTACCGTCTCACGAGTTAGTGCACGATACTCCTGCTTCTTCGCATGATCGGATGTTTCCATGTAACCGTGTACTCCCTCGATCCAGGCGGCTACGTTGCGTTGGGTACGGAACCAATTTTTCATTGCACTAAAACGGTCGAAATACGTTGCCCAGACAAGTCGTTGTTGAGACCCGACAGGTGCTGCGTCTCGAGCGATACGAGTAATTTCAATCGCTTGTTCGATATTTGGGAATACATTGTCGGTGATGGCGTGGCGGCATTTGTTACCGTATTCGGGTGTGCAAAAGTCGAAGTTGACCTCCCTACGGAAGTCTATCCGCACACGGTTGTTTGCGTGTCCGAGATGGAAGTCTTCGTAGAAGGCACGATCGACTTCGTCGAGCATTTCGAAATTCGGGACGAACGGCCGAACGAGGATGCGGTACCAGGTGCTCCAGAAGGATAGGATACTTACCGGTGGTGGGTAGCTGCGATACGCTTCGTCGACGAGGTTCCAAGCGGTTACAAGCTGTGTGGCGTCGTCACCGATCCAGCGTCTTGCTGCTCTGTTCATTATTTCTGTGAGAGGGAGATCGGGATCGTTTTGGAACGATCGTATAACTTCTTGATTGATATTATAGGGAGCGAGCGAGGTTGGTAGTGTTCCGGTAATGCTTGCAAGGTGTCCGACCTCTTGTTTGCGGAGATCACGAAGTTTCTCCCAAATGAGCTTAGGGTAAGGCACAGCTTTGATCGGTTCCATGTTCCAGAAGGCTCCGCTATTGAAATAAATATGGACGTTAGAACCTTTGGCTTCGATGGCATTTAAGTGTTCACGCTCTTTACTGGCAAATTGGTTGTGAAGCCCGGTGAACATAAAGTCTTCGGCCCAATCGTATTTAGGGTGCTGATACCCAAGGTCGAAACCTTTGGTCGCTAGCGTGCTTGTTTCGAACTCGAGCCCCGGTTCGAGCATTGATCGCAAGTGGTCTTGCTCAGCGTAAAAGACCTCATTTTTTAGAATACAACGGAAGTCGGGATTTACCTTTTGTCCGGCAGTGCGGATGGTTTTCATGAAGCGGATGATATTACTGCTAGCAGCTTCTACTATCTCATCGTCGTTTTTCCATTCGCGAATCTCGTATCCACCGCCGTTGCGTCCGACGTAGAGGGAAGCAGTGTACTCAAAACCTGCTCCACTATCGTTTGACCAAATCGACATGTAGTCAATGTTTGGAGCAGCTAACATAATTTTCTCTAACATTTCCTGGTAGTGATCAAGTACGACCGGGTGGGACGTTGAAAGATTGTAGCGCGGGCGGAAGCTACGTAACGGGTGGTCGACGCGGGCGCCGCGCAGCATGGGATAACGTTCGAGTAATTCGTCAGGGACTGAGCGAGGTTCGAATGATACGATTCCAGCTCGTAGGCCGTATTTTTCAGCCAACTTTGCGGAGTGCTTAAGTTTATTCAAATTCGCTTGTAGGTAGTCGTAGGGGTAAATGCCTTTGTTGAGCTTGGAGTAGACAAATTGATCGAGAGCCGCGCAGTATGTGTAAAACAGATACAATAATTCTCCTGGTTCAGCACGCTCATATGGAAAGGTTGTTGCGAGCCCATTGACCTCGACATGTGTGTAGCCAAGTCGAGCCATTTCTCGGATGTGGTCCTCTGGATCGAAGCCCTTAGCTGTGCGGGCGTGATTGTTGAGCAGTGAATCGTATGCAGGGCGCAGTTGTTTGAAAGTTGGTTTTTGGATGATTCCGTTGGCAAAATCGGAGAGCATACGGTTTGCCCAATCTTCGATCACTTGAACAGCGAGGCGATAGAGCAGCCAGGTGTGCGAGGCATAGATTTCGATACCCTCTTGCTTCGAGGCTCGGCAGTACATCCATTCTTCGTTCTCTTCAAGCCGGCTGTCGATAGATTTGACGGAACCCGCTTCAACGACACAGATGCGTATGGTTCCTGATCTGATTGTTGTGGTTCGCTCGCAACGAATTACGGCTTCCGAGGCCATGTCTTGGATGAATTCGGCGGTTGTCTGTTCTACGGCGACCGCATCATGTGTGTAGATAACTTCGCTCGCGCGTTTGAGTAGGCTCGAAAGTGTCATATGCATGTTTCGTTTAAAGTTCTTGAAGAGAGGTGGCTCCTCTCTGTTGATTGAACTTTGTCCATAGTCTTGAGTCACCGAGGCGAATCGAGAGTCTTTTGATTTTACAATAAAGTGTCTCTATGGCGTTTCTTATGAGTTTCAGCGTGCGGTTGAAGGGAGAGAATGATGGGTTGGTTGATTCCTTTGAAAGTTCGTTTTATTTGAAAGGGAAATGCTTTGGGTGGTTTCGTTGGTAGGCGAAGGCGTATTCGGAAGATTCGTGTTACTGTAAACCGGGAATATCTTTCAGTTGCACCTTTGTTTATTTCATTTTATCACGATGGGATTTTCTATGGATAGAAAAGGTTTTATTAGGGCTATCGCCGCCAGCGGCACGGGAGCAATCGTTGGGGCGAAATTGCTCGGTAAAATAGATGCTCCGGCTAGTACGGCTTCTTCTGGCAAATGGGCCACAGAAAGCTGGGCTCAAGTGCGAGCTCTTTTTCCATTACGACCTGAGGTAACTTACCTGAACACGGGTGGTCTTGGGCCCGCTTCTCAGCCTGTGTTAGACAGTGTATTTGAGCAAGGGCAGACCCAAGCTCGGGTAGGCGAGCATTACCACAAGCTGCTAGGCCAGTCTCGAAAAGTCGCGGCGGATTTCTTTGGAGTCAACCCGAGTGAAATCGCCTTCGTGCGCAATGCATCCGAGGGCAATTCAGTGATATCGAGCGGGTTGTCATTGAAGAAGGGAGATGAAGTTGTATTTGAGTCTCACGCCCATCCAGGTGGATCTTTCGCTTGGATGAATCGCCAAAAACTCGATGGTGTGAAGGTGAAAATTTTTGAACCGAGTTCTGCAAATTCGGAGGAAAATCTAGAGCGACTTTTTGATCAAGTGACGGAGCGGACACGGGTAATCCAAGTAAGCCATATTACCGCAACCACAGGGCTTATATTTGACATACAGGCGATTGCGGCCGAGGCAAAGCGTCGCGGTATCTGGTTCCACGTAGATGGAGCCCAGAGTGCTGGTATGATTCCTGTAAATTTGAAGACGCTTGGTTGTGATTCGTATTCGACGAGTGGGCATAAATGGCTAAACGGACCGATTGAAACTGGGTTGATTTACATCGATTCAGGTAGAAATGATGAAGTCGCTTGCAGCCATATCGGCGCGTATTCTAACGACGCGTACGAACTGCCTTCAACTCTCACGTACGTAGACTCTGCAGTACGTCACGAGTACGGAACTCGCAATGCAGCAAGTGCTGGGGGGCTGCAAACCGCTCTCGAATTACAGACCGAAATTGGCCGCCAAAAGATCGCTGAACACGGCGCTCGTTTGGCGCAGTTGGCAATGGAGGGGGTGAGGGGAACCAAAGGCTTGGAGATTTTAAGCCCGATCGATCCAAAAATGCGAAGTTCTATCCTTACCTTTCGAGTGGCTGATGTCGAATGTAGTGCAATTTACAGCGCATTGTCTAAGCAGCATAAATTTCGTACTCGTGTGGTTACAGAGAGGGACTTGAATGGCGTTCGTTCTTCTTGGCATGTGTACCAAGACGAGGAAGATGTTCATCGGTTTGTAAAGGCGGTACGCTCCGTAGTGGCGAGCCTCTAGAAAACGAGGGCGTTATTCGACCTCTACGATAAGGTCGATTTCTACCGCGGCTCCGAGCGGAAGTGAACTGTATCCACACGCAATACGCGCGTGGCGCCCCTTTTCTCCGAAAACTTTGACGAGCAAGTCAGAGCATCCGTTTATGACATTCGAGTGCTCTGTATAGTCTTGGGTGGCGTTTACCATTCCGGATACCTTAATGATTCGTTTCACGCGATCCAGTTCGCCGAGTTCGCTTTTAAGCGTGTTAATCAAGGCGATTGCTGTGAGTTGCGCGGCTTGGTGGCCTTCTCGGGTGTTCAGATCTTTGCCGAGTTTTCCGATCACGAGACTTCCGTCTTGTCGTTTGGGAAGATGTCCAGCGAGGTATATTAAATTTCCCGTACGTACAGCACTCACGTAGTTTGCTATGGGAGCGTTGCTCTGAGCGAGTGTGATTTCGAGCTCTTGGAGACGCGTTTCAGGACTGCTAGCTTGGGCTAGAACTGTTATGTATGAGAAGGCAAGTAGAGCTGTTGCGAAAATCCGTTTTTCCATGGTAGGTAGGTTATTTCTTGTTTGTATTTAAATTATGGTGAAAAACTATAAGGTATTGAGATCGATTTCATGATGCCCTGCTTTGAGATCTTTTAGAAGGTTCCGACTGCGTTGTGGGTTCGGCCAGATGATTTCTACGGTTTTTGCACGGAGGGCTTTCCCGAGACCGAAGTGAAGAATGAATTGATTTTGTTTGCCAGCGTGGCCCCCCGGCCCCTGCAGCTGTCGGGATTGGGTTATGTCCGGGGTGGTTGGGTCGTTGTCTAAATCAGCAGTAAGGCGAACAATGCTTCCGAAGGCGTCTCGGGTAATTTGATTTGCTGGATCTCCGCGTAGCGAAAGTGTCATGGAGTTGTTGTAATCAGCAGCTGGGTTGAGAAAAAGGGAGGCCCTGCGCTTGGGGACTGCGTCGGCCGGACTGTCGGGTGAGAGAGCTCCACTAATTAGTGCGGCCTGGTGGCGTTTTTCGATTGGAAGGCGGTTGAAGCTTTGGCCAACGAGTAGATCGAGGTCTCCGTCGAGATCAACATCTGCGAGAGAAGGCATACCGGCTCCGATATGATCAATTCCAAGCTTCTTTGTAACATCCGAGAAACTACCATCGTCTTGTTGAAAAAACAGACGCAGGCGTTCTTCGTAAGGAGGCTCATCGGGGTAATCGGAGGAGCAGATGATAAGGTCGATACGACCGTCTTGATTTAAGTCAGCGAGTTCGGCATAGATGTCTCCTTGGTTTTGCCGAACGTGGTGGATCTCCCATTCAGTGCCCGCCTTTGGTGGTGGCGGAAGGCGATTGACGGAGAGATGTTCCGAGGGGATGAATGCGAGTGATCCTGTTTCGGCGAGTTGATTCACTAGGAAGCGAGAAAGGTCTGAGGATTCACCTGCCCAGGCATGGAATATCGTGCTGAAAAATAGGTCGAAGTCCCCGTCATTATCGATATCGCCTACAGCTACGTCGAAGGTGTTACCGTTGGCGCGGAAAGGTGGTTCATCCGGACGTTTGGAGCGAGGTTTTTCGTTGGCAAATTCTTGTTTCCATTTCTGATGTCGCCCGTGCCGGATGGCATCTCCGTCAACTCCAGTGGATGCTGCGATGTCTCGACCTTTTAGGTGGCGTACAAGGTGGGCGGAAGTAGCATCGATTTCGCCTAGGGCGAGAGAATTGGAGGATGTGCCAGGGACTTCGCGAAGAGGTCTTCTTGTGTCCATTTTGTAGAGACGATTCCAGCGCCGTCCGTAATTCAGCTCGAGGATAAAGGGTAGACCTTCATTTAGGCGAACGAATGCGGCTCCGTAAGTGGGGCGTCCTCCTAAATCATTAGTAAAGTCGGTGGGGAGTGTTTCATTTGGAATGGACCAGCGAACGAAGCTCGGTTGATTTTTTTGGTTTGTGTGCTGGAGGAGCAAGTCGTTTTCAAAGGCTTCATAACCAGAGAAGTAGCGTTCGTACCAATTTCCGATAAAAAGGTCTGGCAGTCCGTCTTCGTTGACATCGCCAACAGCGATTGCTCGTGTTGTTGCGAGTGTGGCATCTGCAAGTTGAATAGGGTCGCTAAAAACACCGTCGCCTTTGCCCGGATACCAGGAACTGCGTGTGGGTCCAAAGACAAGTGGAGTATAGTCAGGTTGGTAAAAATCGAGATTTCGTCCAAGAATGGCGTCTTGAATCCCGTCGTTATTTATGTCGGCGAATACAAGAATATCCTCTTTGGAGTGAATGGGAAGATTCGTATCCGATATTTCGGTAAAACGGAAAGAATCCTTGAGGCCTTTGGAGTCTGGCTGTTGATTGATGTATAAACGTGGTGCTTCGTAAGCTTCATTATCGGGCAGAAGGACGATGTCCGGGCGGAGGTCTCCGTTGAGGTCGACGAATTTGAGGCGAGAGGCTTGGATACCATCGAGACCCGCTTCTACGGTGGCTCGTTTCCAGGGGTGCTGAGCAAAGGGGGAAGCTTTGAGACTGGTGAAAAAGAGGCAAAGACAAAGTGCGAATGCGTGCCGAATCAGCTCCATCACAGTTTGTATCATGACTGTTTCAGTCTTTTGATGGCCTCTAAGTATATGTGAAGCCGACGGAGTTCTTCTCTTGTTGAATCAAGGACAGGGAAGACGTGGGTCTCGATAGTTAAGTGAGGAAGAATATTGTCATCGATGGCGGCTTGCAGTTGGCCGATCCAGTTGACGCCGCCGTCGCCAACGAGGCGATTCTCCCACTTGTCTGGTGGAATTGGGATCGTGTCTTTTATATGCATATTCAGAATATAAGGACGCACGCATTCATAACCGATTGGGTAAGGGACTTCGCCGCAGGTGAGAGCATTTCCTGGATCCCAGTTTATTCCAACATTCTCCATTGCGATCTCTTCGATTACTGCCGCAGTATTGGCTCCGGTGTCGCAGAATGAGCCGGGCTCGTTCTCAATCGCTAGTTTCAAATTGTATTGCTTGGCGATGGTTCCGGCTTCCTTTAATAGGCGGATTGCTTTCTCTCGCTCAGCTCCGATTCCTCGCATAAAGCCAAATGCAATAACGATTGGAGATTTTAAGCGAACTGCCATTTCGCAGCATTGGGGTAAGGATTCATCGAGCTCTTTGCGGATACGTCCCGGATCGCTTAGGTCGATTTTGAAGACGCCTGGTGTAAGGGCAGTGATCTCGATGGCATTGCGATCGACTTGATCTTGTAAATATTGTTCACAGCCGTCTTTGAAATAGGGGACGCGGTGCTCATAGTCGTCGATGCAACGAATCTCGTACTTGCGGAAGCCCATCTCGGCTCCGTGTTTGAGGGCGTCCTGTATATTGAGTGATATTTCGTCTGAGAGTATTGAGAATTCCACGAGAAAAAAGAAAATGAGTTAAGTCCAATCTATATAGTCATTTCGATAGTCTCGAAAGGTGATGAACGGTCTCTAATAAATGCACTCCGAGGCTGAACATCCAGTTGGTAGGTCGCTTTTCGGTAAATCAAAGCCTGCGTTGTGATAAGTAGGGCAATGCCCCTTACCTGATGTCCAAAGCACATTTTGCCTATAAATCTCGAACGTATCATTTCTATGCTAACACGCTCCTTTTTTCGTCACCCTTTCGACACTCCTCTGTTTTTCTTCGCTTTAGCGTTGTTATTTTTGACAGCATCTCTCAAAGCCGTCCCTGATTCAAGCGACTGGGAGGGTAAGTGGGTATTGATCCAAAACGAGAGCAGTAACGTCGATCTTTACAAGACCATATCGCTCGATTTTGAGTCGGTTTCAAGCGAGCGAATTGCGATGACGGAAAAGTGGGGATCATCTCGTTCTCATGAAGAGGCGTTAGAACTTATTGTTAATGGGGACACTGTGAACGAATTCGCGATCGATCATAAGGTATTTGCGAGTAATGTATTCATGGGCTTGAGGCGTGCTGTTGGTGGTATGCGAATGATCAAGGCCAATTGGGAAGAGGCGTTTCAAGTCTTAGTGTTCGAGGAGGCTTATCCGATCCTTTCTTCACAGGGAAAGAGCGAAATGAAAAGTCGCTCGATGTTTTCATTAGATGAATCGAGTACTATTTTGACATGGTCTATTGAGCGTCCGACTCGTCCTGCGGATCAGCCTCTTGTCTTTCGGTTTAAAAAAGAAGGGTATCGAGATTCCTACTATATGAATTTGAAGGACGACTGGGATATATCCAGTCTTTTGCCTGAGCAGGCAGCTTTGATTACTTTGCAGGGGGTGGTGAATCAAAAGGGGCCGCTTCTTTACTTCATTTACCCAGAGACGTGGGACTTTCGTTTTACGGATGAGATCTTCGATTATTATAAAGAGAAAAAACAGTTTACTTTCAAGGAGCTTCCATCCCTGCGTCGGGCCCTAGCAGCTTTCGAAGGTAAAGTGCAAAAGTATGTGGTATGGGATCCCGAAGTGAGGACTTCGTTAATCGTGGCATTTACAGTAGCGGGATTGGAGGATGCGATTGTTGTCACCGAAGATCAGATACCTTTGGTTGAAGAATTTGGAATGAAGTCGGTAGAAGATTTTCGCGGTCGATTTACTGGGATGAACGATTTTGAAATCTACACGTGGGCTTACGAGGAGTATTGGGAGCGTTGCAGCAAGGATAGCATCGTGTGGATGGGGGGCGAGTATGGGAACCGTATGAAGCCAGGCGTAGCAGACTTTGGCATGTATCATAAGTGTTTTTTCACTGATCTCTCAACCGATGCGAACGACCCTGCGGAAGCGGATGAGTATCAATTGGCAGACAAGCTATTCTCCGAGATGAATGAGATGGGTATGTGCTTTGGTTGGCATTCCTATAAAAAGGACAAAGAGCGTGATCACGTTAAGCTCGCATCATCGCATTTGATCCGTGTATCCGGACTGCACACACTTCCAAATATGAGTTTCAATACGCAGGTGCCACTATCGCCTGGGTTCGAATTTAAGAACAATCATAACGTTGAGCCCGGTGAGACCTATGTGCCGGATAAAAAAGTCTATATCGCGGCTGTGCAAACAGATGCGTTGGGTATTGGAGCGTGGACACGACCTGGGCGAGGAGATCTCCCCTATGCGTGGCAGGTGACGCCAAATTGGCTTTGGATGGGGCCCTCGATGCTTGAAATGTTTTATGATCAGGCGACTCCGAATGACCTATTCATTGGGGGATTGTCTGGGCCGGGGTACATGTATTCTAAAGCGATTCCGCGAGAGAAGTTGCCAATGGTATTGCAGAAATCGCGTGAGTTTATGGAGACTTTGGACCTGAGTGTATTTGAAATTATGGACTACTCAGAAGGAGCATCGGTGGAAGGAAATCCGGATCTGCCTCAATCGGTCGTCGATGTCTATTTCGATGAAATGCCTGATGCAATCGGTTTCCTCAATGGCTACGCACCGGCCTACACGTTCAAGCACCAGGATGGACGCTCCATGCTTTCGTATGACTACTACATGGCTCCGGGTCGGCCTGAAGACGAGGTGAGAGCGGATCTGATCGAGTTGGCCTCCATCAACCAGAGACGGCCCTATTTTCTACTCCTCCATGTACGCCAGTGGAGCGATATTACGCGTGTGAAGTCTATATTCGATGGCCTCGGCCCTGCCTTTGAGGTTGTGCCACTGGACGTGTTTTTGAAGATGTCCGCAGAAGACCCAACTTTTGAGAACTATACACGGCCTGAAGATTGGAAACCAGAGTAAGGTTGGACGTTAAGGGACACTGGGTCTTTTAGATGTTGGCTCCCTTCGCTTCGAACTAGCACGGTGTTCGGACAAAATTCGAGTATTCGAAAAGGTGGCTGAGGTTTATAGGCTGAGTGAGTTCGAGGAGCGTCGCGAAGCGATCGTAGTAGTAGAGGTGTAAATATATGAGAATTTTGCTTTTGAATAAAACAGAATTGTTAATAGGATCGTTGTCTTGGGAGCCAATTGTGACCTTTTGCTCTGAATTTCTTAACCCCTTTTTTCCAATTGATACTAATGTTTCGCATTTATTTCTTATTGGTAGCCCTGATCTTTGCCTCCGCTAGAGGAGCTGAGAAGGCACATGTAATTGAATCTATTGATGAGCTTAGAGCCTCTGCGGTTCTCGATGATGTTAAGGTACGAATGAAGCCTGGGACTTATCGCTTAGATGAAGCCGATGATCATCATTTTATTCGATTCACGGGGAGTCGTTCTCACTTTGATTTGACGGGGGTAACTCTGGAAATAGATAACGCCCTTTTTCGAAAATTTGGGGTGATCAATGGACCCGATGGTTTTTATTGTGCGATCGATCTTATTGGAGATGATATTGTGTTCGAGGGGCTGAGTACGGTAAATGTCGGCGACGGCTTTGGTGTGTCTGGGCGAAATAAGATTTTCAATGTGTGTGGATCTGGCGTTATTTTACGTAATGTCGATGTGACTACGTCTGGGTCGAATCCGTGGGGGTATGGTAGTTTGTTTGGTATTGCTGGAGGAGATGTAAGGAAGATGAACGGAATTCGCGTTGGGTGGCCAGCGGTAGGAGCTAAGTTGATAAATTGTCGGGTGCATATGCGCGCTATGGGGCACGCTATTTTTGTTCAGGGAGCCCAGGACACCTTAATCGATGATTGCCATGTGGATGGTTTGCTTCGGCCTACAGATGAAATATTAGAAGAAACCTCAGGTTATGCCTTTGATAAAGGCTTCAACACAGGAAAGAGCGAATATGTTGAGGGTGTGTTGGTTGCGGAAAATGGAGACATTTTGCCAAGCGAGATGATCGCTATGAGCGAAGATGGTATTCGCCTGTACCCTCAAGGAGGTCCGGATAAAACTCCTACAGGAGTTACGACGCTCCGAAATTGTACGGTGAGCCAGATGAGGCGTGGTATTTGCGTCGGTTTGGGCAACGCTGCTGATATAGTAATTGACTGTGAGGTTCGCAATTGTGTTGCTGCAGGTTTTAATATCAGCGGGGGAGATTATCTGGAGAATTGTCGATCTGATGCTCGTTATTCAGAAGCTCTAAGTTGTCCCTATAACGGGTCCGAAGGAGCGGTTGTAGGGCTTGAAATATTGGATAGTCGTGGTGGAACTGTAAATACGTTACTAGCAACATTGAATGGCAGGGGGCATGAGGTGACTTTTAAAACAGCCAATCCCTTATTTGTGCCTGAGAGTTTTAGAATCGAGAAGGCCACAAAGAGTGGGTACGCATACTATCAGAGAAAGAAGAAAGCCATTGCCGAGTCTATCAATATTCTGAATGAAACACCAGCTATGGTATTCGAATCAGAATAACACTTTGTAGTCATCCGTCGATGATGAATGAAAATTGAGAGTCTTGGCTTGGGAGGCCCTTTTCATTGCTTTGGCTAGTGCGTCACTCGCTTTGCCCAAATTTGTTGTTGGGAATGATATGGGGCTAGCAGTTGTTGGGATTGCTGCGGTCATTTTTGTGTCTCTTGTAGGTGGCCTGTTAAGAGTAGCGATTATGCTCTTATTATGACGATTCGAAGGCTTCGAAGCTTTCGATCTACTTAAATATCATTAGGACTGACGCCTTTGATTTTGTTATTGATTGGATTTATTGTCGCGGGAATTTTTATACAAAAACTGAAGAATGGGATTCTACAACTGTTATCTAATCTCAAACAGGGCCTGCTGATAGGCGGGTGTTTGGTTAGGACGTCTTCAGGTCAAAATATTGGATAATTGGGTTACTATGCTTCCTCGGAAAATTTGGGCAAAAAGGCGTTCTAGTAGGTTAAATCTCATTGTGTTTTTACAATTTAACAGTTTAAGCATGTAAAGAAATCGATTCCTTGTGACCTATGAGTTTTATTCAACTTTCGCACTGGTTCGTTGAAGATGTTTGGCCTTAGAGTCTGGGATCTTTGGATATCTTAAATAAGTGTGTTAGTGTGCTGAATACCCCAAGTTTTTAGGGCGCTTTAAAATCCATAAGTTACTTCAAAAATATCGAATATGAATATTTCTTTGACATCATCTATTACTAGATTTCTGGGTGGAGCTTTATTTCTAGGCTCTGCGTCCATTTCGCAAGCTGCTGAAGTTCTTTGGAATAATGCAGGAGGTGACAATGTCTTTTCAGATTCGGCTAACTGGAATGGTGGAATTCGTCCTGAGGGAGCGAACCATGCGGTTATCGATTCGAATGGCGAGGATCGCGCGATTTTTAGTGCGGATTCTTACCCAAATATCGATGGGATATATGTCGGCAAGACAAGTGATGGCCAATTGGATATTATTGGTGGGAATTTGACCGCAAATGTTACGTCGTCTCGTGTTTCGAGAGTAGGTTATTCTAGTGGTGACGGACTCGTTAATCAGAGCGATGGGGTGGTGAACCTTAACGTCTTGCAGGTCGGGTTGGACTCAAATTCGACAGGAGTATACAACCTCACAGGAGGTGATTTAATTATTTCTCGAGGATCTGCGAATGTGAGTCTTTTTGTGGGAACTGCTGGAGTGGGAACATTCGAGATTTCTGGAGGATCTTTCACTACTCGAGCAGTCGCACACGTAGGCGTTAGCTCGGGGAGTGGGTTATTTAGTGTCGTTGGCTCGAGTGCGTCAAGTATTGGTATCGGGAGTAGGGGTACGCTTGATGGCGGTTGGGTTCAAGGGGCGAATGGAACTTTGAAAGTGACAATTGATTCGGGTGGATTGACAAAGATTTTGATAGACGATTACAATGACGATGGCGTTGGTGGCGATGTGTCGTTTCTTTCCGGATCCCTACTTGATGTTGAAGCGGATGGCGAATTGGTGGAAGGCAGCTGGGTTGTGATGGAGTGGGAAGGCTCCTTGGAGAATTCTAGTTTGAGTCTTACAAGTGAAGACGCTATTCAGGGCTGGAGCTTGTCGTTTGAAGATCGTGGGGTAAATGGAGATGTGGAGGGTCCCGACACATTAGTAATTACTTATGAGGAACCAGAAGAAGGGGTGAACTTAATCAAAGAATCGGACGAAACACTTCTGGTTGAATTGGAATTGGCCGATCCTGATGTAATTAAAATTGATGGTGTCGAAGGAGCCACGTCGATTTTGGGTAATGCGATATTCGCTGAAGGAGCAATTCTCGATATCGAATTTGCGGGAGAATTAGAAGAGGGAAGTTGGCCTGTTCTCGAATGGGGTGAGCAACTGTCTGACAATGGTCTAAGACTAGATGAGGAAGATGCGAATAATGGCTGGAGTTTTTCGTTTGAGGATCGCGGGGTCAATGGGGATGTTGAAGGTCCGGATACTCTCGTAATCACGTATACTACCCCCGAAGTATTTGTTAGCAAGTTCGTGCATCCAGGTATTACTCACAAGCGGTCGGATTTGGATCGAATTAAGTATATGGTCCTAGCCCAGAAGGACCCTTGGTATTCATCCTATTTGGAAATGGCGGCGTTGGCTGGAGCGAGCTATGATTATGACGTTCAAGGTGACCTGTCTTTTACAGAACTCGGACGAGATAGTGGTGTAAACTATGGAGCTTGGAACAGTGATATTCGAGCAGCTTACTACAATGCTATTCGGTGGTATGTCACTGGCGATTCTCGACATGCTGAAAAGGCAATAGAGATTTTTAGAGCTTGGCGAAACCTTAGATCTGTCACTAGTGGCGGAACAGATGCTCTCAGTGGAGGTGTTGGTTATATAATGATTGAGGCAGCTGAAATTATTAAAAGTACTTATGACGGCTGGTCGGAAGACGATATTCAAGATTTCAAGGATATGCTTGTTTATCCTGGTTACTCTTCGACGGATGCCCCATTGGGAGAAACCTCTTTTTATTGGAAAGCCTATCAAGGCGACCCAGTTAGACATGGCAATCAAGGCCTATCCGGTTTTCGAACAGTGATGGCTATGGGGATCTTTTTGGATAACGAGATCATGTATGACCGAGCGCTTCGGTACATCAAAGGTCTCCCTCATAGACCAGATGACCTGCCTTATCCAGCGGGGCCGAATACTTCCAATACATTAAGCAGTTCAGGTGAGTTTGCTGATACGTATACCATCATTCGTGGGTTTGATATTGAGGATTACGGATACAATGAAGTAATGACCAATTATATATACGAAAATGGGCAATGTCAGGAAAGTTCAAGGGACCACCAGCATACTATTTTTGGAATAAGCTTATTGTGTTCAATGTCGGAGATGGCCTGGAACCAAGGAGAGGACCTCTATAGTCATGCTGAGGATCGCTTGCTCCTTGGACTTGAATATAATATGCGTTACAACGTATCCTCCATACGATCCTATGATGACCAGCCTGAGCCTTGGGTGCCAACAGTCGAGTCTGGAGAGTTTTTAGAAGGCTTCGATCGTACGGGGCGTTGGTTCTCTAAGGCAATGAGTAACATTGGCGCTGGTGATTACAGCGGAGTGAGACCCGTATTCGAAATGCCTATCGCGCACTACGTGGGGCGTGGGTTGAAAACAGAAGAAGAAGCGAAATGGACAATTCGCGCTCGTGACGTAGCGGTTGACGTTTCCGGTGGATACGAAGCGCAAGGGCACTCAAATGATGCGATAGGCTGGGGGGCTCTTACAATGCGTCGCCCTGAGGGGTGTTACGGTGATGCGATCAGCGGCTTTGCAGATGGCTTTCCTGTTTTTGAAACCAATGTACTACCAGGAACCATCGAGGCAGAGAATTTCGACTACTTTACGACAAGTGGGGACGGATTGACTTACAACGATACAACTACCGGGAATTCTGGAGGAGCCTATCGCACTGATGAGAATGTTGATATCGAAGTGTGTTCAGAAGGTGGATATAATTTAACCGATATGGAGGATGGTGAATGGATGACGTATACAGTGGCACCGCTCGCAACGGGATTGTACGATATTTCGGTTCGTTACGCCTCTGCCGCTGGGGGTGGAAGTATTCAGTTTGAAATAGATGGCAATCCTGTTGGCAGTGCCACTTCTTTGCCTGCTACAGGGTCGGATACGACTTGGGTATCGCATTTGATCGTTGAGGGGGTGACAATCGAAAAGGGTGTAAAACCAATGCGAGTATTGATTTCAGGATCTTCAAATTCTTATGTACTCAACAATGTAAGAGTAGAACTTAAGGAAACGATTGGATTTTCATCAAAAATCGAAGCTGAAGATTTCGGATCAAGTCGAGGCGTTTCTATTGAGGATACCTCGGACGTAGATGGCGGTAGTAATTTGACTTCTATCGTAAGTGGTAGGTGGTCACAGTACACTGCAGATTTAGGTACTGCATCCATCTTGTATTTTCGAATTGCACGTCCTGAAGACACACCCGCGGGGCGCATTGATATTCGTCTTGATGATACTGATGGCGAATTGGTGGGGTCGGTTGACGTACCAGTAACCGGTGGTTGGCAAGATTGGGAGACGGTTGATATAGTGATCGAGGCGCGTGCAGGTGGGCGGAATGTTTATCTAATGTATATTCAAACCAACTCAGGTTCTTTAGCCCCGATGTTTAATATCAATTGGTTTGCTGTTGATCGTTTAGATGCTCCTAGTGGGTTTAAGAAAGTTGAGTTCGATGCTTCTAGTGCCACTTTAGAATGGGACCTCACAATAGGGGCTGCTGGATACATTCTTAAGCGCTCATCTGAAAGTGGTGGGGCCTATGAAGTAATAGAAGAATTCGAATCTTCGATGACGAGCTATACGGATATTGGTTTGGAGGAAGGAAACCTCTATTATTATGTGATTCACTCTCTATATAACGGTGAGGAAGGGCAGGTTTCCGACGAGCTTCTTGTTGTTCCTTCGGGGCCTCTTAAATTGGGTGAAGAGCGTATCAAACTTGAAAGTTTGGGTGATAATTATCGTGTTTTAATTCCGGGTACGGTCCTTGGCCATTTTTACCAACTAATGGAGTCGGATTCTCTCGTGGCACCTGATTGGCGAGAAGCAAGTGAGGCTATCTTGGGTACAGGAGGAGAGGTGCTAATCGATATCTCCTCGGATACGCTGGACCCCAAGAAATACTATCAAGTACAAGTCTATCGGTGATTTGGGTGAGGCTGGAAGGCTAGAACAGGTTTGTCCCTGATGTAGCAAAACTGATGAGCCCGAGGTATAATACCTCGGGCTCATGTTTTTAGGGAACGCCACGGCGCTAAGTATTCGTTAAATTATGAGATGCTTGATTGTCGATCTACTGTAATTGGCATCATCCCGATCGCTGGAGAATTTCGATTTTCACTAAGTTGGTTCAACCAATCTCTAGCTTTTTCAAGGGTATCGCAGATATGAAATCTCCAAGTTAATTGAGACCTTAAGCAAGTAGCGATGTAGATTTCGAATGCTCTCTGAATCTGAGGTTTTGAACTTACAAGTACGACGGAAAAGTCTTTTAGGTAGGAGCCCATCCCGATATCGTTTGAAGCCATTTTTCTTATCTCCGCTTCGGATATTAAAAAGGACTCAATATCGGATCCATCGAAGATTTGATATCTGCAATCGTCTGATCGAGGGTCACTAGAAAAATAAGAGTTTTTTTCCTGAATTTCAGACTCTAAGACTGCACCCCAAAATTTCGAATAGAACCCACGTTCCTCCCATCTGTGTGTAAATGGCATAACGAACGAGAGCTTAGAGAGTTGATTCTAGTAGTTTGGCCCCAAAGGAATGGTTTTTCCTCAGCTTATTTGCTAGGCGCAAAGACGAATAGAATTTAGGTGGAAGAGTTGGATTAGTGACCATGATTGCCTTTAGATTCGTTTGGCTCAAAATATAGTCACAAAAAAATCCAACGAAAAATTTCGAAGGATTTAATTAACTGAAATTGTGAGAAATCTAGTCTACAGACCGTCCACGAATCGGTTCTGAGACGAGTTTTTCATTTGGGATGATAACAAAACCTCCGTCTGCTCGTTTGAGTTTCGTAGTGACCGGCCCAATGCCAGCTATAGTCATTGCTTCGCCTTCGAACTCGATTTCAGTGCCGACTTTGTAAATGTCGCGCGAGTAGACGCCCGATACTATACTTCCAGCCATTCGTTTGAGGCCGAGTCCAAGAGCGAGCGCTAAAGCGAGTGCGAGAGCTCCTAGTAGAATTTTGACTGTGGCATTTAGAAGCTCTGTTTGGATGTTTATTTTGGATAGAGCTACAGTGAGAATCAGAATGAAGATAAACCCAAAAACTACTTTTGAAAGAGTTCTGGCATATTCTAGCCCCATTTGATCGAGGGCGTTGAATACCGCGTTTTTAATTACATCTGCCACGATAAAACCGAACAACATTATCAATGCTGCCGTGAGCGCGTTGGGCATAAATGAAATTATGGCCAGGATTATATCTGAAAGATCCTGTATAGAGGCTGACTGAGCAGCGATCTTAAATACAAACAGCATTGTCACCCAGAAAACAAGGGAAGCTGCGAATACACCTGGGCTGGCTTTTATGCCGGCTCTCACAAGCTGTTCTGTGAAGCCTGACTTTTCTAGCAGTCCGCTTACACCGAGCTTATCGAATACGATTTGTACAGATTTCGACAAAATTTTTGCGAATGCGTATCCAATTACCAAGAGGATCAGTGCGAGCAGTAACTTTGGTAGGAATTGGGCAAAGTCGTTTAGCATTTCCAAGAGGGCGGATTGAAGTTCTTGGAAAAAACCAGAGAGGGAAAATTCTGTTGTAGTGGTGGTTGTCATATTTCTTAGAAGAGTTGTTGGGGGAGCCCTTATACTCGATAATCTGTGTCTTTGTCTCCAACAGAATTCGTGGCGACGGCCATTAGACCCATAATCGCAGCTGGAAATCCTTGGAAGACAAATGAAGCGGTATGTTTGATGGCCTTTTCGTGCATGCTTCGCTCGATCACCTTGTTAATTCGCTCCGTGTTCGGGGTGGGAGCTTGCGTGAGTCCAGCCTCTTCAAATAGAAGTTGGAATTCGGCTTCGTCGAGTGAAATAGCGTTTGGGGTGTCCATCTTGATCAGAGTTTAACAGAAGGGGTTTGGATTTCCGAATCGGTACGTTGGTAGGCAGCCTTGAAGGATTCCAAAGCACGATAGAATCGCATTTTGGCTGCAGAAGACCCTAGGCCAAGTGTTTCTGCGATTTCTTGGAGGGTCATTCCGAGGATAAATTTATAGGTAATAATTTCTTTGTCCTTTGGTTTAAGGCGATCCAGAGCGTCTTGGATACGCTCTTTATTGTCTTGGGATTGCGCATTTGATTTGTCCTGGGTGGCTGGTTCCTTGCTTACCTGTTCTTCGTAGGCCCTTTGGTTTTTTTGTTTTCTGGATATTTTTGAGATGCGGTTACGGCAGTAATTGTGCACAATTTTATATAGCCAGGTCTTAAAAGCGGACCGATTTTCAAATTGGTGAATCTTGTGAAAAACTTGAATGAGAGAGTCTTGAGCAACTTCTTCCGCGTCTTGGGCTGAACCGATCGTTTTAAGACAAAAGTTGTAAATCAGTCCTTCGTAGCGTTTTACGAGTTCGCGATACGCATTGATTTCATCCGGTAGCTCACGCTTGCATATGCTAACGAGTTCTTCGTCTGTTAAAGTTCCCAGAGCAAGCTCGTCTTCTGGAGGTAAAACATGTAATTGGTTTTGCAATGAGGCGCTGACGATTTGGATTCCTACGGTAACAGTTTAATTTCGTGCAGATGCTAGTGAATTGGTGGTGATGAAGAGAAAAATTGGAAGCTTTTTCTGTTTTGTCTGAATCGTCAGGGAAAATCTGCACGATAGTTTGAAGTACTTTCGAGGGTTGGAGCGTAAATGCATTAAGATGTAATGCCCTTATTTCGATGACTAGTCGTAATTTACATACCTCGAGCTTTTTTCTTTAGGTCCTTTTTGTCTGAAAATGCTGTTTAAATCTGTTGTTACTCTTTTATTCTCTGTTTTTGCCTGTACCTTATCCTGGGCGTCAGGACAGTGCGTCGATGAGTACGTTGATTACAGTGTAAGCGGTTTGCCTGGAAGGCTATACGAACCTGCAGCTTCATTCACTGGTACAGAAAAATACCCTTTGGTTCTCGCTTTGCATGGGGGTGGTGGAATCGGGAGTGACAATACTCGAAATGTTGTGGATTTCGATGAGTTTTTCGATGGTGCTCAAAGGTACCACGCGTTCATCTACGCACCACAGGCTACAAGTGCTTTTTGGCACATAGACGAGCGTCACCAGAGCATAATGACAATGATCGATAAACTGGTTGAGGAGAAAAATGTCGATCCAGATAGAATCTATATAACGGGATTCTCGATGGGAGGCGGTGGCACCTGGGACTTACTAAAACTCTATCCAGATCGGTTTGCTGCTGCCTTACCAATTTGCAGTATTGCTCCGAGAATTACTTCGCCTGTATCTGGTATCGCCGGCAAGCCTATTTGGGCCTTTCACGCTCGAGATGACTTAGTTGTATCTGTGACCGATACCCGTGACGTCATTGATGAAATTCTCGACGCGGAGGACTTACCTCAACCTGAGTACCCTAGTACGGGGCTCTTTGAATTTGAAGAGCCGTCGCTCAACTTAAAGTATACGGAATACGCAATTGGGGGACATGCGATTTGGCCACATACCTATGCAAATGAGGAAGTCATCGATTGGTTGTTCTCGAAAAAAAAGGGTGGACCCGAAAGCCCTCCTCAAGTTTTGAATACTGAGGTAGAAGCGAATTCGAAGGTCTCAATTGTTTTTCGTTCCGTGCCAGGTAGACAAATTGAAATCGAGCGTAGTTCGAACCTGATAGATTGGCTCCCTCTCGAAACAGTTATCGGCGGGCCCAAAACAACAACTTACATAACAGAAGAAATAGGCTACTATCGACTAAAACTTTCGAGTAGCGAATGGTAGGGTGAGACGGCGTATTCTGAGTAAAGTCGAAAATTCCGGGGTACAATGCTCGATCGGGCGGAAATTATTGGTTCCGAGTATTCATTCGAAGGATTTGTGAAAAGTCGGCTCGATTATTTTTCAAACTCACCCTTTGATCCACGCGGAACCCATCTTTGACTTCGTTCCAATTGGGATCTGTATCCAATAGTTCAAAACGATGTAGAAGCTCTCCTAGTTTTGCAGGGAAGAGAATCTCACGAGAAAAACCTACCGGTGATTCCGTTATACGGCTCGCATGACGTAGAAGAGTGGTCGTGCAGTTATGCCTTAGAGTCGCATAGAATTTTGGCTTTTCGTGTAGCTGGTTGGCCGCATAACACAATTCTAAGAGAAGATCTTCAGCGAAGGTGATCGGAACATCCAGTGGGTAGAGGAAAACTTGGTTTTTACGATGAAAGATGCGAAGCCCCAGTAAATCGGGCTCAGTACCGAACAAATAAATTAATTCTAGCTGCCGAGCTGCCCCACCAATCAGGCTATACGGCTCGCCTTCTTCAAGGCGTGCCTCTATCGATAGAGCAAGGTGTTGGCCTCCTTTAAATCCAAAGCTCAGCATTACGTGAGCCATCAAATCAGAAGGCCCAAACGGGACCACAATTACATCAAGGCGTTCTAAATCGTTTAAATCGTAGGTTGATTGTATCCAGCTTTCTTCATGCTCACTGATAGATTTCCAGTTAAAGTCTCGAAGGTTGGAAATCTTTAAGAAGTCTCCCGTTAAATTGATTTTTGGTAAGCGAGCGATTTCTGCTTTCCAATCTCTCTCGTTGGAAGGTTCTTGAGCGAGGTAGCCAATCGCAGCGATGATTACGAGAATAGCAGTCAGGAAGAAGGTATTATGAATTGAAAGACGCCAAATGCAAAGGATCCAAATAATAATGGCCGCTAAGACGGATAAACCACTTGATATTCCAATGAACTGTCCAACGAAAACGACTGAAAGCAGTATCGGAGGTAGTAAAGCTATGTTAATGAACAAAAAGCGAATGGATCGGTTGGTGTTAACATTCATGAGTAGAAAGTGTGAGTCTAGTCCTGACTCAATCCCAAACTCTTGTAGGGCGATTTGATAGCGAAAACCTGATCAATGACTTTCGCTGGATGACAGTTCGTAGGTCGCTAGAAACTCTACGAGGTCTCGTAATTCTCGATCGCTGAGAACATCCCTATAGATGTCTGGCATACTAGATGGAGGGGTGATTCGTTGGGCGATATCACTATTTAAAATTTCATTGTTTTCTCCAGTAGGCAACTGGAGCGTCAATGTTTCGTCGGTACTGGAAAGAACGATTCCAGATAGGGTCTGGCCGTTTGTTAGAGTGACGATTGTCATTTCGAAGCCTTGAGCGTGGGCAGCATTTGGATCAATAATGGATTCCAAAATATATTTTCGGTCTTTTAGCTGATTGAGCATTGTTAAGTCTGGGCCAGCTTCACCGCCTTTTTCTGATAGTTTGTGGCAGCGGATACAAGCCATAGAAGGGTGGTTGTTGAAGACATTTCTTCCGGATCTCGATTTGCCGCCTTCTAACGCAAATCTATAGGCTCCGACTTTGTCGTCAGATTCTTTGAAGCGAAAGTCGCGAGCGGCTAAGTAGGACTTAATTCGTTCGTCTTCTCTTTCATTGGCTGCCTCAAGTAACTCCAGTTGTGCATTTAGGGGCACATCATCTGTATCTAGTTTGTGAAGATTCTGCAAAAGCAAAGTGTCGGCTACGGGATCATCCATCTTTGCCAAAGATTCGAATGCTTTGGGTAGCGAGTCTGCTTCGCCGTTTTCGATAATAATTTTGAGGGCAGGCGCTGCAATTTCCGGCGAGAGACGTGCTAATATAGGAAGGATGCCTAATCGAATTTTTTTGTTGGGCGACTTGCTCGCTACTTCAAGTACTTCGGAGAGTTTAGAATCTTTGAATTTTTCTAGTGTATTGAAGGCGGCGAGACGTGGTAGAGTGGGATTCGATTCCGATATAGCATAACTTGTCAATTGAGCGGCCACTTGATTCATTCCAAGTTTGCCAATTGCTACAATTGTTTGTTCTAGGACCTGAGGGGATGAATCGGCGAACAGTTGAGACAAGGCTTTTTTCAATTCCTTTTTTGCAGGGGCTCCGCGTCGGTCCTCAAGTGGGCGGTAAACCCCGACGATACGATCTCGTTTGGGTGGTTTGGGCCAGTCGCCTAGATGGTGCAGTGCTTCAGAGCGAAGCTCAGTGGAAGCATCTGGGTCAATAGAAAATTGGGCTAAGGCCCGGGCGTTCTTAGCTTTGCCTAATCGAAAATGGGCATTCAGTACTCGCAATCCCAATCGGAGGTCTGTTTTTGCGGTTGGCGAATCGATAAGCCTTGCGAGTTGCGGGAGTGCGCCATCGATAGCCTTGTCTAGTATGGCCCGAGCGGCTTCGAGCACTAAATCGGGGTCTTCGTCTTCTAAAAATACTGCGACGTCCGCCATCTCTAATCGACGCATCGCTAGGAGAGCAGCTAGTCGAACAGCTCGAGAAGAGTCGGATGCGAGGCTCTTTAATTGATCTGGGCTCGCCGAGCCAACGAGGCCCATTACAGCAGCATGGCGGATGTAGAGATCTTCGTCGTTGTTTGTCTCAATCATTTTTTTGAGAGGGATAACTGCTTCGCTGTTTGCTAATTTGCCGAGACTTTGAGCCGAGAAAAAGCGAACTCGCGCTGATGAATCTTCGAGACCCTGGATTAGTTGCTTGAAGGCCTCCGATATCGCATGGCCCCCAGCGAGCTTGGCAGCTTGCGCTCGAATTTCGTCATCTGGGTCTTCGAGGAGTTCTTGTATTATTTTTTTTGATTCCGGTACACTACTCAGCTGTCCGATCGCCCAGAGAGCATGGATGCGAGCGAGCTGTGGGGCATTGGTAGACTTGCTTGTTTGGGAGAGTGCGGTGATGCTCGTTTGCCCTCTATCGGCCAATTCGAATTGAGCGTTTTGACGAACGCGCTGATCAGGATGTTCCAGTAATTTTAATAAATTGGATACGCTAAGAGCTTCCATTCCTTTCGATAGAAGCTGTTTCATCTCGGCGACGACGGGATCCTTTTTCAATTCTGGGTGAGATAGGGCGTAGATACGACCTTTCCCTGTACCAGTCCACCCGCTTACCCAGTCGGAAAAATATAGTTTTCCGTCTGTGCCGAACATGACGTCAGTAGGAACGCAGTTTTCAATGAACTTCTTGGATTGATGGAGTTCAAAGGTGGCTCCTTTGGGTTTTACCGTATAAGTTTGAATTCCGCTACTCGCGGGGCTGCCTTTAAAGTGACACATGAAAATATGCCCTTGGTAATTCTCAGTAAGTCCAGTGCCGGGATAATAGGCGATTCCCGAAGGGCCGTCTTCTGTGTTGCAGACTGGGGGGATTATGAATTCGGGCTGGCCTGGGTGGCGCGGTTTCCACATGTTTTCTAACATCCACATGCCAGCTTTACCTCTCGGAGCGTATTGGTGGCCGATAACCCAACCGCTGTCTCCACCTTCGACCAAGTGGACGAGTCTTTCCTCATCGCCGTTGTCGCAATCGTTATCCCCGGTAAACAAGTTTCCGTATTCGTCAAAAGCGAGCTCTTGAGGGTTGCGTAGTCCAGTGGCAAATACTTCAAAATTAGATCCGTCCGGGTGGCAGCGAAAGACGGCTCCTGTGTCTGGGAGGTTTATCACGTTTCCTTCTTGGGAGACTACGTGCGAACCACGGTCGCCAATCGAGAAGTACAGCTTTCCGTCGGGTCCCCAGATGAGGCCATGCAAGTCATGCCCGTAGAACCCAAAGTGGACGCCGAACCCTCGCAAAAGCTCGGTGCGTTTGGCGGCCACGCCGTTTTCGTCGATTCCTTCTAAAAGCCATAAACTGGGGATGTTAGTAAGCCAGACTTTATCTTTACGGGCGAGTACGCCAGCTGCGATTCCATCAATTGGGGAGTTGAAGCCTTCGGCGTAAAAATGGGAAATATCGGCCTGCCCGTCATCGTCCGTATCTAAAATCACACGTACACGATCACTTTCGATTGTGAAATCCTCAGGTTTGTCGAAGCGATTATAAATCATTCTTTCTCGATCTTCGATCGTTCGCGAAGCGAGGTCGTCTTCTAAGATAACGGGATAAGCGCGAACGTCTATGACGCTGGTCGATGCTCTGTAGGTCTCGGCTACATAAACGCGGCCATTCTGATCGATGGTAAAGGCAACGGGGTTTGCTAGAAGCGGTTCGGAAGCGAAGAGTGAAATCTCAAGATCGTCGGGAATGGAAATCGATTGCATGGCGAGCTCGGGTCCCTTTGTTGCAGGGCTTACAACGGCTTCTGCTACTAATTCGCCTGTTTGCTTAAGGCTTATTTTTTCACTCGCGGAAAGATTGGCAGCGAGACTAACAATCCCTAGTAAGAGGTATAATTGGGGCTTGGACATTGGGAGATAGTTTGTATGTTAAATATGCTTTGGCAAGTCTGACGATTTATAGCACTGCCTGGCCTTTTATTTCGTATTGTTCCTAAAACTCTAAAACCCCCAATTTATGAATACTCGTCGAGATTTCTTGAAAAAGACGCTTGCTTTCGGAGCCGCCGCTGTCGCAGCCCGTCCGATAGGCTTCACTTCTCCTTCTTTGATTGCGGATAAGTGGTTTGATATTTCCCTCGCTCAGTGGTCGTTGCATCGGTCATTCTTTTCAGGCGAGAGCTCGGCGATGGATTTTGCTAGAATCGCAAAACGCGATTTTGGGATAGGCGGAATTGAGTACGTTAATGCGTTTTATAAAGAAGGGTTTAGTTTATCAGTTGCAGATGAATTGAAAATGCGTGCGGAGGGTGAGGGCGTTGAAAGCCTTCTAATTATGTGCGATGGTTTGGGGCTTCTAGGTGACCCGGATGAAGGGAATCGAAAACAAACGGTGGAAAATCATAAAATTTGGATCGATGCAGCGAAGCGAATGGGCTGTCATTCGATTCGTGTGAATGCAGGTTCTGTGGGTTCGTATAATGAGCAAATGAAGCTGGCCGCCGATGGCTTGAGTCGTTTAGCAGATGTCGGGCAAGCAAGCGAAATCAATGTGATAGTAGAAAACCATGGTGGACTTTCGAGCAACGGAGCCTGGTTGTCGGGAGTCATGCAGAACGTGTCCCACGATTACTGCGGTACTTTGCCTGATTTTGGAAATTTTGTTATCGATAGGAAAACGGATGAATCCTACGATCGTTATCAAGGGACTGAAGAATTGATGCCCTTTGCAAAGGGTGTGAGCGCGAAATCGTATAATTTTAATGATTTAGGAGAGGAGACGACTATCGATTATTCTCGAATGCTTACTATCGTTAAGGATGCAGGGTATAGAGGGTATGTCGGAGTTGAATACGAAGGCAAAAGAATGAGCGAACCCGATGGCGTGAGAGCGACAAAGCGCCTTTTGCAGCAACTCGGCGGGCGATAAGGAGCTTGGAATTTCGTCTAGGCTTTCCTAGGCCATTTTTTCGTACTAGACGTCGCAGATTCTAATAGCTTGTTCAAGCGAGCCGAGTGCGTCTTGTTTGGCGGGGATGAATTCCTGAGCGATGTAGCCTTTGTATCCAGTGTCGACGATGGCTTGAATGATTGCTGGATAGTTGAGTTCTTGTGTCTCGTCGATTTCATTGCGTCCCGGAACGCCCCCCGTGTGATAATGGGCGAAGTAGGGATGAAATTCTCGAATTGTATCAATCACGTCGCCTTCCATTATCTGCATATGATAGATGTCGTATAAGAGTTTGAAGCGATCGGAACCGACGCGGTCGCAAAGCTCAACTCCCCAGGAAGTGTGGTCGCACATGTAATCGGGGTGGTTCCGTTTGCTGTTGAGCAATTCCATGATAACGGTTACGCCGTGTTTTTCGGCCAAGGGGGCGATTCGTTTCAGAGCTATGGCGCAGTTTTCAAGTCCCTGTTCGTCGTCCATGCCGTCACGATTGCCTGAGAAGCATATAACGTTGGGCGAACCGCCCTTTGCTGCGAGTGGAAGTGTTTCTTCGAAGTAGGCGATTATTGCGTCGTGATTTTCCACACGGTTTAGGCCGTTGGTAATGCCGCCAGGTACTCCCCAAGTGATCGCTGCTTTCAGGCCATATTTGTCGAGGGTTGGATAGTCGTCGACATTGACCAAATCGATCGCCTCTAGGCCGATTCGCTGAGCGGCTTGAGCCAACTCTTCAAGGCTTTGGTGTTTGTAGCACCATTTGCAGACGGAATGGCGGACATTTCCTTTGAGGAGTTGAGGCATGGAGGGCGTTTGGGAGAGGCCGTGCGTCAGCGGCCCGGTGGTTACTATGGTAGCCGCTCCTGCGGCGATTGTTTTAAGGGCAGTTCTTCGTTGGATCATTGGGGTGCAAAAGTGCAGATAATATAAATGCTGTCGATTCTCATCACTCTCTGAGAAAGTTCGATATGCCTACGTTGTCATAGTCTTGGCGGAAATCTAGCTTAATTAGCTATCGTTTATAAAGACGATAAATTAACAATATCGCTAAAAAAGACGATAACAAAATAATATCGTTGAATTATACGATAAACATGCTTTATCGGTGTATTTATGATGCATGCGGTTGTTTCGGGAGATGTGGTTGCGTTTACCAGTTTGTCGGTAAAACGGAGAGCGTTTTTGGAGGAACGGTTCTCGATTTTACTTTCGGATTTGAGTGAATCGATGGAGATTTTTGGGCGGGTGGTTCGTGGGGATTTTTTAGAGTTTTACGTACCAAGGTCAAGTGATGCCTTGCGGGTTATGTTATTGGTTAAGAGTTTTGTGCGGTCCCAGGAATTCCCTGAAGAGCAGGTCGCAGACAAGCATGTGAGGTTGCACTTGGAGCATGGGATCCGTTTGGCTTTGGGAATGGGAGCCCTGGAGCGGTTGGATCTTGAAAAGGGGGTTTTGGACGGTGAGGCGATTTATATGTCGGGGAGGCTGTTGAATGAGGAAAAAACGCACGACAAGCAGCGGATCACGGTAAAACGGACTTTGTTCTTCAAGTCTTCTGATTCTGCCATGGAAGCGGAGATAGAGGTGCTGGTGGTTTTACTAGATGAGATCTTGAAGCGAACGACAGGTAAGCAGTCCGAGGTGCTTTATCATCGTTTGATGGGTAAAGACGAGAAAGATATCGCCGCCGAGCTAGGAAAGAGCCAATCTACAATTAATCAACATACGACTCAGGCTGGTTGGTCTGCAATTGAGTGTGCGGTGAATCGTTTCGAAACCCTTGTGTCCAAACTCTCTTGATGTCGAACCTACCTGCTTTTCTTATTATTCAATTGCTAGCTCATGTGGTGAGCGACTTCTATCTGCAGTCGCAGAAGTGGTCGGATGGGAAAAGTTTGGGTGGGTTTAAATCGCGGTATCTGTATTATCATATTCTGGCTACTTTTGTTTGCTCGTCTTTGTTCGCATTTCGTTTGGACTGGATTCTGTATGCTTTAGGAATCGCACTCGTTCATCTTATAATCGATGGCGTGAAGAGTATACTGGAAAAGGCGGAGTTACTTGGAGAGTTTCGCAATTGGTTGTTTTTCGTAGATCAGGGGCTTCATGTAATGACGATTGTTGGAGCCTTGTGTCTATACGGGATATATGGAGGAAGTGTTAGTGCTGATTATTGGGGAGTGGCTGCGGAGGCATTAGCGATATTGCTAGCGTATTCGCTTTGCCTGAAGCCTGCGAATATAGTGATTAGAGAAACATTGCGGGCCTATAAGATTGAAATGCCAGGTGACGATGATACTAGTTTGCCTGGGGCAGGGCGCTTAATCGGAATAGTAGAGCGCTTGCTTGCGTTGACCTTGATCTTGGCCGGTCAGTTTTCCGCAGTTGGATTCATTTTTGCCGCCAAGTCAATTTTGAGATTTAAAGACGCGGAAGGAGAACGAGCGGAGTACGTTCTAGCAGGGAGTTTGCTGAGTTTTGGAATTGCAGTGTTGATTGGGATTTTAGCGAAGTAAGATTGAAGTTAAGTTCAATCGATTACCTTTCTTCGGCCTCCGAACCGTAAAAATTCAGCGTGTAAGCAGTTTGAGCCTGTGGAGCATGGTTGTCAATTTTATGAGGTGTCCAAATTAATGATAGGATTGCTCGAACAGCAGTTTCTTTAAATCCGCTGGTTTGAGTCTCTTGCGGATAGACTAAGAAGAGTGGGGTATAACTTGTTTTATAACGAATCATTAATCCGTATATAACTGCTATAGAAGATATTGTATTAACTTAATCTGCTAAGTTCTAATTAATGATCTTATCATAGTGTAAAACACTATACAAAATTCATGGAACAATACTATTCTAGGTTATTGACTTTAAGTATAGGTGAGTAGTTAATTTTACTTAATTTTGTGAGATTTTACTCAGAAATTACTGTTAAAAACCAAAGAATAAACAAATAATGAATCCAATTATTATTCAATTATTATCTAAGTGTAGGAGCGTAGAAATAAGCTCTGCTTTTCTGCATTTTTTAATGCTCCTGCTGTTAAGTATTGCGGGTACTGCGACTAGCCAGGCGGCTACTGCTAGTTCGGTAACTCAACATGGCATTACCTGGACCTTCGACCAAGACTATGAGGTGGGCCAATACGTCAATGGAGATTGGTGGGTTAAGGGACCTATCACTTTGACGAGTATCACCCCTGGTTGGGATGGAACGCGAAACGGCACTATGATCAATCCTTCTGTGAATGGTAATCAAGGATTTGATACAAGGATAAAAAATAATGGCTATGATCCTTTGCTTAATATTGCTGATGATTTACCATTTTCTGTAGGTGTTAATAGTAGTATTATGTCTTGCATTAGTAAGGTAGATCACGTTGACCTAAGCCATAAAGACAATCCGCAGATGGATACGATAGCAATTTTGACTGTTCTGTCAGCCGCTCCTGCTAGTGGTTCGTTTCGTCCGCCGTATCAAGGAAGCGACAAGAGCCACGACTGGAACATAAATAATAGTTGGGATACAAGTTTTTTACAATCAATTCCTCGAGAAGGGCTAAATCATGTTCCTAGCTTGTTTTCTCTAACTCAAAGGTACGAAAAACCATGGATTGAGTTGAAGACCAACTGGGCGGGTAGACGGATGCATCCAGATTCAAATTATCCATCTGGAAAAGAGGGAAATTATGGGCGAGGCATTGGAGATAAAATCGTAGAAGCATTCCTTTCTTTGCAACTGGACTATACCGAACAAGAGAAGGAGTTGCTCTTGATTCGTTTATGCCAAGCAGGAATTGATGTTTACGGTGCAGCTCGTTTAGGAGCTAAATGGGTTGACGATGGTGGTCATAATCTTGGAAGAAAAATGCCTTTGCTTTTAGCTGCCAAGGTTTTTGACGACTCTGATATGTTGGAATTATGCGACGGTAGTCGTGGTAACAATGATCCTCAGCAAAAAGTTTTTCAAGAAGATAGACAGACCTTTTATGTCAGCCAAGATGATATAAACCTAACTAGATACACGGGTGATGATAGGCCAAGAGATCCTTATACAACAGCCCATTTGGGTCTTGCGGAATGGGGAGAAAAACACACAAGCGACCCTACAAGAGATGGCAGTAATTGGAATGCTTACTATCGTGGCGTTAATGGGCCTGCTTATGTTGGCTTTGCCTTAATTGCTCGTTTCATGGATCTTGAGAATGATTGGAACTGGCCTGCATTTTTCGATTATGCAGACCGCTATTATTCTGAGGAGATTGGGAATGCTTGGAATAAAGTTAATGAAATTAGACTGTTTACAGCAGAGATGTGGGACGTCTATGAAAATGGTGTAACCACTACTGCGGCTGCTCCAACGTTTACCCCCGAAGGCGGGGCTTATGAAGCATCTCAAAGTGTAACCCTTTCTACAACTACATCTGGGGCAAGTATTCGTTACACGCTTGATGGCTCGGAACCAACATCTACTACGGGAACGGCTTACACAGGAGCTATTGCGATTAGTGAGGATACAACGCTAAAAGCGATCGCTTATAATTCGGATCCGAGTGTTTACGACAGTTTAGTATCCGAGGCTTCCTATTATTTTACACCTCCTGGGTATGAAGTTTTAACCGACAACGGACTTTTTCAGAACTTCGATTTTGTTTCTCAGGATGGAGAGTTTGCAGCTACATTTAATGCAACGCCTAATGGGGAACAGATCGATGCTGTTATCGGTTTGTCTGCGCATGAAGCCAATGCGTATTCGGATCTCGCTGCAATCGTCCGCTTCAGCACTGCTGGTTTTATTGAAGCAAGAGATGGCGATGATTATGTTAGTCTTGATGGGGTACCTTATGTGGACGGGAACACGTATGACTTCCGTTTAGAAATCGATATTTTAGCTGGTACTTACTCTGCGTTTGTTACGCCCGAGGGTGGAAGTGAAAAGATCATTGGTTTGGACTATGCGTTCCGCAGTGAGCAAAGTGGCGTTACCGAATTGGCTAACTGGGGAGCAGTTTTATTACCAGCTCCAGGTGTTGAATCTGTATTTGTGGGTGATTTCGCTATTAGTGTTGATTCTACTGATACATCTAGTCCAAGTGTGCCTAGTGGCCTGATCTCGCAAAATGTGACAGACAGTAGTGTAGAACTTGTTTGGTCTGCGTCCACTGATAATCTCGCTGTTACTGGATATAATATCTTCAAGGATGGCGTATTGTATGAGAGTATAAATGGAACGAGCATTGTTGTTAGTGCCCTCTCAGATGCAACTAGCTATGCATTTTCAGTAAGCGCTTATGATGCGGCTGGAAATGAATCTGTTGTTAGTTCGGAGATCACCGTGCTTACTAATACGAGCGCTGGAACATCGTTTGTCATTGGTGAAGACTTTTCTGCTGGAGCTTCCAATTTTACTGTGGTTGGCAGTGGCACTTGGTCTGTGGAAAACGGTCGATATATTTTGAGTGACCCCAATACGACTAACGTTTTGGGGGTTCTTGGAAACATGAGTATCCATAATTTAGAGCTAGCAAATGATTACAAGGTAGAAGCGACTCTACGCTTGGTTGAAAGTGGTAGTTTTTGGAATGATGCGGCTCTGATCTTTGAGTATCAAGATTCCGCTAACTATTACTATGCTTCAATTAATGAAAGTAATGACGGTAATACGAAAGGTATATTTCGTGTAGTTAACGGTTCGGTAGTTGAAATAGTAGATATCTCATCTACGATCATCTCAGAGACTGACTATGATTTAGCCGTTGAGCGGTCTGGTATAGACATAACTGTTTCATTGGATGGTATCGTAATTGCGACGACAGCGGATTCTACGTTTGAGGGTGGCCGAGTTGGTTTGGGCACATGGAACGATAGTGCTGAGTTTGATGATCTTACGGTCGAGGATTTAGGTCCAAGAGCAGACGCAACGCCTCCTTCGAATCCAACTGCTTTGGTTGCAATGAATGTGACTACATCTACAGCGGATCTTAGCTGGAGTGCTTCGACAGATGATGTTTCAGTAGCTGGATACAGGCTCTATGTTGATGGCAGTCCAGGGAGCGTCGGGATTACGGGGACTTCTTTCATGATTACAGGTTTATTGCCCGATACTGATTACGAAATTGAAGTTTCTGCATTGGATGCGGCTGGCAATGAGTCTGGAAAAAGCAGTTCGATAACTGTATCGACATTGGCAGAAGTGGTTACTCAAACTTTCAATATTGAAGGAAACCATAAGGATGAATCGGTAAAAGAGAATGGCCAAGCAACAGGTGAAACGGGGACATATCTAAGAATCGGTGGCGGCTACAATCCAGAGGATAGTGCTGGCGTTTATTTATTCCAATTACCTACAATTAATTCGAGTGATGTGGTTAGTTCAGCAAACTTGTCTTTCAAACTAACCCGTAATTCAAATCCTCCAGTAGGAAATGCTGATGTTTATGGACTCCCATACAGAGGATCCAATCAAGTTCTCGGCTCTGATTTTTATTCAGGGTCTTATGGCGGAGATGCAAACGCAACTGCTCTGCAAGACGATATCCTAGTTTCTAGTAGCCCGCTCGGTTGGTATTTCACTGATCCAGTAGGAGATGCAAATCTAGCTACTTATCTAAATCAACAAATTGCAAATGGCGCTTCTACAGGAGACTGGATCGCTATACGTATGAATAGCGACCATGTTGGTGAAGGTAATTATAAAATGTATGGAGTAGCATCAGGGGTCTCTTCAGATAAGCCTGTTCTTACAATAGAAGTGAATGGAGAGGTACTTGACGTTACAGCCCCAAGTGTACCAGTAAACTTACAGTCTTCCGAAATCGGACGATATGAGATTAGTTTGGATTGGGATGAGTCTACTGATGATACTGGCGTTGGTGGTTATCGAATCTACGTTGATAATGAGGATCCAATTCAAACGGTGGATACATACATTACACTCGAAGATCTAGACTCTGATACTGCCTACAGTGTTTCTGTGTCAGCTATAGATGAAGCAGGGAATGAGTCAGCAACAAGTAATTCTATTATAGTTACTACGGAAGTAGAATTCATAGTCGAAAATGAAACACTTGTGGGTGATGATGATGACATTGACTTATTGGAAAATGGAAGCGTCACTAGGCATGGTCAAACTTCGCTTCGCATCGGAGGAGGTCACAATCCTAATGATAGCAATGCAGTTCTATACTTCGAGTTGCCTGAGCTAAGTAGTGGGGCAGAAATTACAGATGCGAGTCTCTTATTTGAGATAAAATCTGTTGGAGGTGTGGTAGGTAATGCCGATTTGTATGGAATCCCTTACATGAGCTCGGCCTCCATCCCTACCTCGTACTTCTACTCTGGCGTCTTTGATGGTGATGTGAATGCAATTGGTCTTGAGGATGATATATTGACTCCTGCTAGTCCGGCTGGAGCGTATGTCACAAGTTCTGCTGGCAGTGCTAATTTGGTTGATTTCTTAAATGCTCAATACGCTGCTGGAGCAGAAGGCGGCGATTGGATTGCTATCAGATTAGGAAGTGATCATGCGAACGAAGGGAATTACAAATTCTATGAAATCTACTCAGGTGAGTCTTCGTACGCTCCAGAAATCGAAATAGAGATTTCGACTCCAAACGAATAGTTCGAGACGAGGTCATTTTAAGATAGTGCTATTTCAGAGTGGCTGCTTTAGGCAGCCACTCTTTTTTCGTTTTGAGTCAAATTCGGTTTTGTGATTACATAGAAACGAGACGACGGGTGGGGGTTTATTTTTCAAAACGATAGCCGACGTCTCGGATTGTGATTATGTGGGTTGGCTTGCTTTTATCTGATTCGATCTTTGCTCGGAGGGTTTTTACGTATCGGTCGACGCTGCGCTGGGTGACTGGGATGCTGTTGCCCCATACTTGATTCATGATTTGGTTGCGGGTTATAGCTCTATCGGTGTTTGGCAAAAAGTATTCGAGTAGACGATACTCTTTGGATGTAAGCGATACTTCCTTTCCGTTTTTAGTAAGACGGCGAGGGCTGCGGTCTAAGATGTAATCCTTGAAAGTAAATGATCCGATGTCCGTAGAACGATGGTGCCGTAGAAACGCGCGAATGCGCGCAACCAAGATGTCCATGGAAAAGGGGTTCGTCACGTAGTCGTCAGCTCCGGTTTCCAGGCCTCGGACAATGTCGCGTTCTCGGCCTTTAGCAGTTATCATGATTATTGGAATGTCGAGGGATTCTTGGCGAACGGCGCGGCAGATTTCGTATCCATCGATCTCGGGCAGCGTAGAGGGCTCGATCAGCGGAAGACCCTAGACTTAGGACATTCGAATTGAAGTTTATGCCACCTCCCCAAAGTACTATTGCATCGACTTCGGGGACATCTGAAATATCAATCTGTCGGCAGTCCTTTTCTATGGAGGTCGCTAGCCAATCGGCGGTTGACTGGATTGAATATACATAAAAATAAGCGACTCCAGCAATTATCAGGAAGTAACCCGGCCATTTTCTGAAGAGGCGAAAGATTAGCCCAAACGATATCAAAAACAATGCCGTGAAAACTGGATACAAAAGAGTACGACCACATTTGTATTATCAAGTTACGGCGTTTTTCAATACTCATCTAGAATACCAGGAGTGTTTAGCGTACCTAACAGAAATCTGAGGGAACCTCAAATTTAGCAGCTCTCTATATCTTCCTTGTCGTATGCTCAGAGCACAATAGTATGTCACTACCAATTCTTAAGGGACCACAATAGGAAAATCTTGGCCATAGCCGTAAGTTACGGGGTATTGGGCTTCTCCTTTGGCTTTTAGAGTGACTTCGGGAACTTGAGATTCTAAGTAAGCTTTGAGCTCATTGACTGTAACGAGATTGTCACCAGAGTCGGCTTGTCCGTTGAGCGCTTCAAGCAGAGTGTAAGTGAAGGCGCCGTGGCCAAGTTCTGCAAATTCAGTGGCGAATTGTTCGCTACCGGTGGCGGTTAACCAATGGGTGCCGGAACTCCGTGCAAGCTGAGCAATTGCGCGTTCTTCGACGGCTCCGCGTTGAGCGATCGTTTTGAGTGCGCCGGCGGATTGACAGGCATCTAGAATGAAGAGTTGCTTTTGGGCTGCAATGTCTCGGGAGTACTTTAGTAGAAGATCACTGGATACTCCGAGTTGACGAAGAGTCCGGTCTTTTCCATAAAGTTGAGTGATTTCGTAAGGGGCAAGGTAGAATTGTGGGTCGGCTTCATCTGACATGACGCCGTGTCCAGCGTAGTAAAATATGAATACGTCTCGAGAAGTTGCTTCGCTTTTAATAATATCAAGGGTTGCGAGAATGTTGGCTCGTTTGGCATCAGTGTCATATAGCGAGTAGGTGTTCGTTTGGGTAAATACTTTGGAAGTACTTTGAGTGAGAGCAGCTTGAACGGCTTCTGCGTCTATGCGGGCATAGTTGAGGTTGTAAGCAGGATTCTGATAGGTATTGATGCCAACTACAAGGAGGTGAAGGGCGATGCCACCTTCTGAGTCAGGTGCGGTTGAGTCTGAGTAGACGATGATTTCGTCAGGTGCGGATTCGGTACCTTGTTCGTTTATCGCGACCGCACGAAAACGGTTTTTGCCAGGCGTCAGGTTAAATGTTTGAGAATGAGTTTTGGAGAAGGTGTCACTTGAGGGGGCGTTTTCGTCGTCTTCTATGAAGAGACCACGGGTGTTGCCTCCAGAGACGAGCTTGCCGTTGTGATAGATGCGCAGGTCGGAGATTCTCGAGCCTTCGCTGGTGGCATTTAGCTGGAGAGTTACCTCAGGGATTGGGAGCTCGAAGGTTTCGAATTCGTCCTCGACAGTAAGTCCGCGGGTGGCGGGGCCGTCGATGGTAAGAGCGAGTTTGGGTGCTTGGCGTAGGTCTTCAATAGATATTGAAGGCTGTGGAGCAAGGCCTTTTACTAGGGATCCGAGGAGGCGAGGACGGTAGAATTCATCGAAGTAGGATTCGAGTGGGGTAATGGTTTCGCCTTGGATGAACTTGAGGTTTTTTTGTAGAGAGGTTTCAGAGTTGAAGAGTCCGGTGCTGGGATGGCGGACGAGCCATTTTTTTGGGTGCTCGAAGAGCTTAACTTCGGCTACAACAGAGTGTTCGCGGATATCTATGAGGCGAATGATTTCGTCGGTCTCAGCGTTGGCTACGAGAAAGTTGTCCGATCCTATAAATGCTAGTGAACTTGGCTTAAAATTGAGGGAGAAGGATGCGGTGACTTGGCCTTCGGGAAGCGTTTTAACGGTGAGCTTTTGGCCGATAGATTGAGCTACAAGGGAGGTGGAGCGGTTGTAGGCTTGGAGATGTGCCGAGGAGTAATCATATTTTGCGTTTACTTCACCGGTGCTGGCGAAGCGGGAACTGAACCAGTTGGATCCGGTGGGGCCGCCGATCGGACCCTTGAGGTAGAGAAGGCGGCCGTCGTAGCTGAACCGGAGGAAGTCTACGGTTTCTATAGTTTTGTCGCATTGAGTCCTCCAAAGTAGTTTGTGCGTGGGTACGTCATAACATTCAATGACGTCGAGCCAACCCTTTTGAGTGCTCGTTGTGTAGGCGAAGGCAACTGATTGCCCGTCGGGCGAAAGGGCGAGCAATTGTTGGTTGTCGTTGCAAAATGAATAAGGGGAATCGATAGGGAAGTTAGCGATGCGCTTGTTTGAATCACGGTCGAATACAGTGACTGCTGCGTTGTGGTGGAGGGCGATGAGGCGTCCATCGTGAGATATGTCGTGGAAGAATGTGCGGTAGAGATTTCTTTCCATTGGGCCTAGCGCCTGGGTTTTGTAGATGGATTTAGGGCTTTGGCGGTTCGCTAGGCGGGGTTGGGTGCTGCCTAATAGTTCCCAGTCAGAGCTCTGCTTGTTGAAAACTGGCTTGTATTTGCCGAGTTCATTGGTCGGGATGTCGAGGGGGGTAATTTCCAGACCAATTTCTGTGAAACGGATCTGACGAGCTTTATTCCCGCGACTAAGAGCGAGCTCGAAATCGTCGTGGCGAGCGGCAAGGACGTCGGGCGCGAAAGTCTCTTCCGACCACGGAGCTCCGAAAACTCCTTGTGGCATGGAGATGGCCTCGAGGTGGGTGGTTTCGGCTTCCGCATAGGATTGGGTTTTTCGTTTGGACTGAGCGATGAAGTGGCTGGGGCGTTGTTTGTTGAAGAGAGTGATTGCAAAATCGGATACGCGATTCTGGAAATTTTGAACAGGTGTGGTTTGCCCGGAGACAAGATCGTGCAGGGCGAAATTTGATGCTGACGTGAGGAGGAGCGCTTGCCCGTTGCGCTGTGGGAGTTTTGGTGGAAGGGATGCCTTGGCGGCAAAAGTGAGGATTGGGGAAGCCGTGTATGTTGCGGGATTGACGATTGAGTAAGTGTTGCTGGTTTGATCGTAAGTGTGGGCTAGGAGGCGGCCATCGGGAAGGAATCCGCGTGCTCCGAGCGAGGACGGGACACGAGCAGTTATTTGACCGGAAGAGAGATCAATGATGAAGAGCGGATTTTTTCCTTGGAATCGGAGAGTGGCGAGGGCTCCTTGGGGATCGACTGTGAGAAACTCTCTGGAGGCGGGGGTGATTAAATTCCCAGATTTGACGAGGTGTTCCGAAGCGAGATCGAGGGTTGGGAGTTCTTTGGATTTGCCAGTCGTCAGGTCGATACGCGAGTTGAATACCTTTAGTAGATTTTTATTAAATACGGAAGCGTAGATAGCCTGCTCGGATTCGCTAAAGTGAAAGTCGGTCGGTTCGAGCGTGGTGCGAGGCAGTGTGGATTGGGCGAAGTCGAAGTTGTCGTAGAGGTAGACTTGATGGTTCGTGCAAACGACGATTTGGCGTGGGATGTTGGTAAACCAAGCGCCCATAATGACTTGGGGATGATTGAAACGCCACCCGTTGGTGGGCTGCTCGAAGGTGGCTATGTTGGCACGGTGTTCGATGTCCCAGATTTTCAATACATGCTTATCGGCACTGAGCAGATAGCGTCCGTCTGGCGAGGCGTCGAGTTGTACGATGGGATCGCGATGGAGCGAGGAGCTTAGGAGGCGTGGCGGCTCGGGTGGAAGAATTTGTGGCGAAGCGGGCACGGTCGACTCTTCGGCGGGAGGTGCGAATTGGGATTGCTCTATCAGATCGGGGTTCTCGAGCAGTTCCTCGAATTGAGCGTGGATACACGCTGTCGTTGATAGTAAAACAATGGTGAGTATAGTGAAAAAAATTCGAGACATTTCGAGTGAGATACGTAGGTTCTTTGGTTTATTCCTAGGCCTACGGTTGTTGTGTTTTCTTTTGATGTTGAGATTTGCGAGACGGACAGTACAGCCCGCTGCCTAAGGTACTATTGCTATGGGAAAGTCTTGGCCGTGGCCGTAACTTGTCGGGTATTGAGGAGTGCCTTTGTATTTTTGAGTGATCGTGGGGAGTTCGGATTCTAAGTAGGCTTTGAGCTCGTTGATTGTGATGCGTTGGTCTCCTGTGTCGGCTGCTCCGCCGAGTGCTTGCAAGAGTGTGTGGGTGAAGGCCCCGTGGCCGAGGTCTGCGAATTCGGTAGCGAATTGGTTTGCTGACGAGGCAGCTATCCAATGCGTGCCAGTTGCTCTGGCGAGTTGAGCTAGGGCTTTTTCTTGGCTGGCGCCACGCTGAGCGAAGGCCTGCAGCGCTCCACCAGAGTTGCAGGCATCGAGAAGGAAAAGTTGTTTTTGGGCTTTGATGCCGGCGGAGAGGTCGCGGAGTTGATTGGCCGATATTCCGTTTTGGGTCAGGCTTTGACTTGCCCCGTAGATACGAGTGACGTCGTGGGGAATTAGGTAAAATTGTGAGTCGCTACTAGACATGACGCCGTGACCAGCGAAATAAAAGACGAAGGCGTCGTGGGGGTGTGCGTCGGTGCGGATGGATTCGAATGCAGTGAGGATGTTATCGTGGGTGGCGTTGGCACTCTCTAGATGGTGGACTTTTATGTCGGCGAAAAGGTTAGTATTGGCGGTTTTTATTTTCTCTAGTACGCTAGCGGCGTCGGCCTCGGCAAAATTAAGGTTGTATTCGGTATTGCGATACTTGTCGATTCCGACGGCGAGTAGATGGAGTATGGGAGGGCGTCGTGCGGCTATCTTTTCTCGAATCAGCGCTTCGGGGGGATCAATTATGATTTCTTGCGAAGTGACGCTGACGCCAGCGGTGTTGGTTGAAACAACTTTAAAACGGTTTTGCTCGAGGAGTAGGGAAATTACTGGGCTTTCTCGAATGCTATGTTTTTCAGTTGGAGTGAACGTTAGTACCAGTTTTTCGTTCTGATAAATGGATACGTTAGCAATGGGATGCTGTTTACTCTCGGTGGCTATGCGAATGCGGCGTTCGAGGGCGCTGACCCATTGCTCGCTTACGGAGATTGAGGGTGGCTGGATATATGCGGCAAGTTGATTGTCAGCTGCAACGGCGTCAGGGCCGAGGGCGGTGGAGAGCAAGTCAGGCTCGAAATTGCGTTCAATGATTGAGGGGAGTGGAATTGGCCGAGTACCTTGTAGTAGCTGACCCGTTTGAAGGAGGGCACTAGAGGCGTCGAATTTGCCTACTGGGGTAAAAGCCAGGTAGTTGCCTGATGCGAGGTCGTAGAACTCAAGATGAAGGGCCATACTGAGCGAGTCGGTTTTAGTGTCGAGGAAAACGAGCGGACCGGTTTTCAATTGGGCGATGAGGTGGCGGCCGTCACCATAGCGATGGAGTTTTTGAGCACCGCTGGGGAGCTTTGTTGAAGATGCCTTTGGTGTGTTGTTAGTAAAATCGAGGCTGGTGACTTGTGGACCTGACGCGACATAAGCCTTTGTGGAGTCTGCGTTCCAGATCACATTTGTACTAACTGCGTCAAATCCATTGGTGAAATTGGCTGTGTCAAAACCTGTAATTTTAAGGGAGCTTAATTGGCCGGATTCGGGATCTAAACGAAGCAGCTCTCCAGACGATGTATCTAGTAATTGGATGTAAGAAAATACTGTTTCGTCCAACCAAATGAGGTCTGAGTGAGGGATGTCGACGGTCCAAATTGGTTCCGGGTATTCGTTGGATGGATCAAATGGAATCGCTTCAAGTTGGTGATTGATAACAAGGTTATCGTATTCGTCCCAACTAAGATGGCGAATGATGCGGAAGAGTCTCGTTTGGTCGGTTGAAAAGCGGTATTTGGGAAGGGGGGCGTCGAAGCCACCTTTGACGCCGCCGAGGTAACTAACAATTTTCGCTTCGCCGAATCGGTGCAGAGTAGCGTCTCGATTGTTTATTTTTATAAGCCATTGGCCATCGGGAGAAAATTGGTGGTCTGCAGTGTATACTGGATCTGGGGTACGAAGAGGGGGATCTTGGTAGGCAAGGCTGCCTGGTGCGGGAAAATTCGCTGCTTTGGTTTGTTCAGTTACTGGGTCGAATAGTCTTTCGAATAGTACGCTATCTCCGTCGGGGGTGTAGCGAACTGTATCAGCTCCCGACCCTCGGTTCTGTCGTTTGAGACCGGAGCGAGCAGCTCGGAAGAAGTAGACGTTTTCATCAGAATCGGTTGCAAAGAACTCTGGTTTGCTTGGATGAAAGGCATAGTTTGTGTAAGTGATTGGCGATGGAAATTCTTTGAGATCAAGAGTTTCGAGAAGCTTTGGCGCGCGATCTGGCCACACTCCGGGTTCATTGACGAGGAGGTTACGAATAGTTTTTAGCGTTCCGCTTTGGAGGAAGTCTTGGTAGTGGCGAGTTTCTCCTTCTTCGGTAACCGTACGCAGGGCAACGACTTGGCGACCGGGGTAAAGGCGAAATTTGACGCCGGGGAGATCGAGGGTGCGGGTGATCTTTCCTACGTAGGGATCGAGTTGGTAGTAAGGACCGTTTCCTATTTCCAAGAGAGTGTGTTGGTCGTTGGTCCAGCGATAATTATCGAGGAGGTGAAACGAATCGGAAGGCGCCGTCAGTCTAGAAAAGTTGGTAGTTTCTCCGGTAGCGAGTGAGATTTCGGTGAAGCGAAAGTCGCCCATGACGGTGGATTCCCATTGGCTGGGCGGAGGACCATATTCGCGAGTGATGATGAGGGCGTGGGCAAGTTTACTACTTGGCAGAATGCCTAAAAATTCGTTCGAAGGATGGGCGTCTGCGGTAAATTTAGCTAGTACTTCAGGTGGGTGATTTCCGCTGGCATCGATCGAATGAAGAATTTGGGCATCGGTATTAGGAAGACTCGAAAGAACGGATACAGAGCCGGTTGCATCGTTCATCATGAGAGCTAGGATATTTGGCAAGGCCGCAAGTTGGCGTATGGAACCGGTCTCTAAGTCTAGGGTAAAAAGCCCTTCGGAATAGACTGTGAAGTAGAGTTTGGTTTGGTCGGCAGAGAAAAGTCGCGGGCGGGCATCTGGCTGGCGAACTACGTAGGCTGCTGAAAGGCTTTCACGGTTGTGTAGTGTGAATCCGGTGTTGGCGTAGTCTTGGGTTTGGGGTACGATAACGAAGGAGCCATTGGGACTTTGCTCAAGTGGAGTGTTTGGGGAGATTTGCCAAATTGCGTGAAGCGAGGTCGCAAGAGTGGCTACTAAAAGTGCGAAAGTAGATGAGAGAATCCGGTGTGTTTTGATGATTGGAAGCGTCATTATAGTAATATTCCAGGGAGGTTTGTTTGGTCGACTCGCAGTAGTTGTGGGTATTCTTGGGAGGGTAGATCTTGTGGGACTTGCGGTAAAGCCCGCGCCCTGCGGTTGTCAGGGTAGAAGGACGACAGGAAAATCTTGTCCGTAGCCGTAGCTAGCGGGGTATTGAGCGGTGCCTTTGTATTGGGCGGTGACTTCTGGGACTTGGCTTTCTAGGTAGGCTTTGAGTTCGTTGACGGTGACGCGGCCGTCGCCGGTGTCGGCGAGGCCTTCGAGTGCGCGGAGGAGAGTGTAGGTAAAGGCTCCGTGGCCGAGGTCGGCGAATTCTGTAGCGAATTGTTGGCTACCGCTTGCAGTGAGCCAGTGGGTGCCTGTGCTGCGGGCTAGTTGGGCAATGGCCCTTTCTTCCGCAGCTCCGCGTTGCTTAATGCTGCTAAGGGCTCCCCCGGATTGGCAGGCGTCTAGGATGAATAGCTGCTTCTGAGCGCTGATGAGGCTAGAAATCTCTTGGAGTTGGCCGCTGGAGAGCCCGCGATGGGCCAGCTGGTCGTCGGCTCCGTAGAGTTGGGTGACGTCGTGGGGAACTATAAAGAAATCACCTCGCCCCTCTTTTGTAACGACTCCGTGGCCAGCGTAATAAAATATAAATACATCTGTGGGAGAGGCGGTAGTTTGGACTTCTTCGAGCACGGAAACGAGTCTTTGTTTGATGGCTTCTCCGTTCTTGATGGGGTAGTAGTTTAGTTTGCTAAAGAGTTTTTCGGATTTTTTGCGGAGACTTTCAGCGAAAGCGCTGGCATCGGCGACGGCATAATTCAGGTTGTATTTCTCGTTTTGATACTCGTCTATGCCGATGGCCACGAGGTGGAGTTCCGGTCGTTTCTTGTTGGGATCGACTTCGAGGTGGATTTTTAGTTCAGTAGGCGGTGATTCAATGTTTTGAGCATTAAGGGCGACGACAGTGAAAGTGTTTTCGCCAGGGAGCAGGCGAACGGGAATTTGGCGATTGTGTTTGTAACTGGGGGTGGCAGCAGTGACGGCAGGATCTGAAAGGTCGTCTTCCACGAAGAGTCCGCGGGTAGAGAGAGCGAGGCGTTTACCGTTGTGGAAGATACGCAGTTCGCGAACAGGGGTGACGCCGGAAGCGATGGCTATGTTGAGTAAAAGTTCGTCTTGTTTTGTTGTATCTGATGTGAGGATATTTTGTGTGTCGGAATTGAGAAGGGTGGCTTTTGTGGAGGGCGGTGTGGCTAGTTCCGCGAAGTCCAGTGCTGCAGGGGTTATGTTTCGACCGTTAAGGAGGTCGTCGAGCAAGCGTGGACGGTAATAGGGTTCGAAGAAGGAGGCGAGGGGCACAGGGGTTATGCCGAAGGCGAAATCGAGAGAATCGTGGGCGGCGGCTGGAGCATCGAAAAGACCTGTGGGAGCAGCGAAGGCCCAGCTCGCGTTGTTTTGCATGAGGGTGAGGTCGCCGAGGTGTTGGGCGGAATCGGTGTCGAAAAAGGAAAGCTTGCTGTCGGAGATGGCTACGAGGTGCCGGGAACCGTTGAGGAAACTGCCTTTGCTGACTCGGTTGCTTAGGGGAATAGTGGATGCGATAACGTAACTAGGATGCTTGGCGACGCTAAGGGTTTTGTCGTTTTGGAAGATCCAGCGTTTTCCGTCCGGGGTGGCTGCCACGAAATCGGGATAATCGGCGGTGGCGACGATGCTGGCAGGAGTGCCTTGGACTGTTCCTGTGGTGGCGTCGACTGTATTTATGAAGTGGCGTAAATAGCGGTGATCTTTCCCGCCTTGACTAGAGACATAACTTTTTTCGGTTGCGAAACGAAGGACGTTATCGACTGAGTCGTGGCGTAACGCGAGCGGGTGTCCAGAAACTTCCCAGAGGGTCTTTCCGCTGTGGGCGTCAGTGGCGACGATGGTGCTCTTGCTATGCTGGGATCGGAGTTTTGCGAAGAAGAGCAGGGATTGGTCTTGGCTGAAGGTAAAGTGGGTTGCTTTGAAATCGCCGTGGTCGAGCTTCCAAAGGAACTTTCCGTTGGCTTCGCGGACTTGGAAACCGTCAGAATGAGATAGTAGTAGGAAGCTTCCTGCTGGGCTGAGAATGGGAGTGGGCTTTTTGAATGGGAGATCGTGTGCGGTATTGTCTTTGTGGAGAATCTGGTGAGTGGCGTTGGTGAGGCTAGATGGATATATCTTGGTGTTGTGGAGATTTTTGGTTTGGTAGGAAGGGCTAAAAATGGATACTGCGGATTCGTTTGTTTGGGTGGCTAGGCTGGTTTCTGTAAAGAAGTCGCCTTGGAAAGAGGAGACTTCCAGACCTGTGGGTTTAAGGGTGACGTGCTTGACGAGGCCTTCGCCGTCACGTACGAGCAGAATGCGGGAGCTTTGGCTGGTTTGTAGCGTTTTTGGTTTGAAGGCGTCAGCGTCCCATCGGCTAAACGTTGCACCTGCAACGTTATGTGGACTTGCGAGGAAGGTCTCCGAGTAGTCTGAGGAGCGGCTGACATGGGCAATAGTGTGCTTGAAATTTGGAGACGAAATCAGTTTTCGAATCTTGCTGGAATGCGAAGCGTCGGTGCGGAAGCTGTGATAGAGCGAGAGGGTGTGGCTTTGCGGATCGAGATGGTAAATCGCGTCGTCGGAAATGACGAGAGTGGGTTGGCTGGCGTCCTGGGGAGGAATGGCGTGATTGATGCGTTGGGTGGGGCGATCGTGTTGGACGAGACCGACGGGCAGCGCAATGGTTACTGGTATGGAAGCGTCTGCGGGATTACTGAGTGTGAGGGCTTTAATAAAACCGCTGGGGATGTTCAGTATATGTCCGTCGGGGAGGAGATAGCGGCGATCTTTGGTTGCTGGGTAGGTTTTGGCGATAGCCCAACGAGGGCCAGTTTTTAGGAGTTCGGCAGCACCGGATTTAAAGGAGAGCAGGGCGAGGTTTTCGTCGGGAGCGAGCTGGATTTGAGTGATGGCGTCCAGTTTGGATTGATTGCAAGTATGAAAAGGGCGGATACGGTTATTGGACGGGTCCACGGTCCATAGGGTGGCCCGGTTGCCTCTTTGTCCGGCGACGAGGAGATTTCCAGTGGTGGAATCTCGAAGGTAGGCGGTGGGTTGTGGCACGTTTAGGTCGCGACCGAAGGAGAAAGATGGGATGTCGAAGGATTGGATACGTTTTTCTGAGAGGAAGTAAACGGTTTTGTTCGATGCGTAGATGGGTTGGTAGGGGGTGGTGTAGCGGTCGTAGCCGAGATCGAGGGTGTTCAGAGTACGGCCGGTGGCGGTTTCGGCAAAGATTGCGGCGCCGTCGTATTGAGTGGTGAGGAGGACCTGCCCGTCGGGGGAGAGGGCGAACTGAGGGGTATTGTGCGGGAGCCCAGTGGAGAGAACGAGGTCGGGTGTGAGTTGGGCACGAGTGGAGGGAGCTAGAAAGAGGAGCGCGAGTGCGAGGAGAGAGAGCGTTGGCAGGGGGTGACGTGGCATAACATAAGTGGATTGTGTGAGTGTGACGTTTCTTTTTGGTGCTAGAGTGGTTCGTTTGTTGTTGGGATCTGCTAGACAGGCAGTAACGCCTGCGTCCTACGGTACTATTGCTATGGGGAAGTCTTGGCCGGTGCCGTAGCTGCTGGGGTATTGTGCGGAGCCACGGTATTGCTGAGAGAGTTGGGGAACTTTGCTTTCTAGGTGAGCTTTTAGTTCGTTAACTGTGATGCGCTGGTCACTCGCGTCGGCGGAGCCATTTAGCCCCTCTAAGATAGCATAGGTGAAGATGCCGTGGCCTAGCTCACTGACTTCGGTGGCGAACTGGGTGCTGCCGCTCGCGGTGATCCAGTGGGTGCCAGTGCTGCGGGCCAGCTGAGCGATGGCTTTTTCTTCGGCCGCGCCGCGCTGGGCTATGGTTACGAGGGCTTCGGCGGATTGGCAGGCGTCGATGAGGAAGAGTTGCTTTTGGGCCGGTATCTCGGCGGAGAGTTGGCGAAGTTGGGAAGCGCTTATGCCTTGGCTTGCTAGGTGAGTGGGGTCGCCGTATAGTTGCGTGACGTTAACGGGGGCGAGGTAGAAACGTTTGTCTTCGGATTCGTCTACTACGCCATGGCCTGCATAGTAGAATATGAATACGTCGCGGGCTGTGGCGGAGTTTGCGATTTCTTTGAAGCTGGCAAGTATGTTGGAGCGTGTGGCGTCGGAGTCTAGGAGAACGGTCGGCTCGATGCTAGTAAAAATATTGGCGGTCTTGGCTTGGAGAGTTTTGGAGAAGGCCTCGGCGTCGGCTGCTGCGTAGTTTAGATTGTATTTGGGATTTTGGTATTGATTGGCGCCGACGATGAGGGCGTAGAGATTTATGCCACCGGTGGATTCGTGGTGGGGGCTTCCTTGGGCGTTTAGCGTGAGAGTGGCGGGGAATGACTCGATGCCGTCGGCGGTAACGACTACTGCACGGAATCGATTTTTTCCGGGAAGGAGTGAGACCTTGTAATTTTTGGAAAGGTAGGTTTCGGAATCCTCGGTATCGTCTTCGACGGTGAGTCCGCGGGTGGAACCGCCGAGGAGCTTACCGTTGTGGTAAAGCCGCGGTTCGGCGGAGAGAAGGTTGGCGCCGCTGGCTCGTAGGGTGAGCGCTGCGGTGGCATTTTCCGTATCCAATTCGAGGTCGTCTTCTACTACGAGTCCGCGGGTGCCGTCGGCGAGGGCTAGAGTGACTTGAGGAAGGTCGGCGAGGCCTTCGATTTGGGTGGCGGCGCTGGAGGGCAGGTCGCCGCCGAGCGTGCTGCCTAGGAGGCCAGGCTCGTGGAGTCGGGCGAGGAGTTGACCGCCGGGCACTATCTTGTTGTCGACGACAGTGTAGAGAATGTCGGTCGCGTCTGGGGAAGTTTCGAAACGATGGTCGGAGGTGACGAAGGTCCAATTGTTCGATTCGGGATACAAGGTTAGTTCGCCGATGCTGCGGGCTTGGTCGAGGCTATAGAATTCGATGGGGCCGGAGGCGGTAGCAGCGAGGAGAAAATCAGACTGGGGAGAGAGGGCGAATGCGGCGTTTTGGGTAGAAATTTCTAAGGTTGTCCTGATTTTTCCAGTATCCAAATTTAGAATGTAGGTTTTGTTTGCGTCCCCGAGAATTAGGTGTTGGCGGTCGTGGGAGACTTGGAGGTAGTTGGGGTCGGTTTGGGTGGAGACGATGATGTCGGCACCGAGGAATGAGCTGGCGGTTCCAGTTTCGGCGTTGTGAAGGATGAGTTGGTAGGGATTGGTGTGGAGGGCGAGGAGTTGGTTGTCGTAGTTGTATAAGAGTGGGTAGGCTCGTTTGTTTTCTGGGATATCGATACTCCAGAGGTGGTGTTGGGAATGAAAGTCAAAAGTTGTGAGGCGTTGATTTTCGAATACGCTTAGGTAAGCCTCGTTCTGATCGATGGCGGCTGCGGGGGGCGCATTATCGTCTGCAGGAGAGTCGTATAGTTTTCGATCTCGAGGAAGTATAAAAAGCTTCTCTGGTGAGAAGGCGTCGAGGACGGAACCAGTTCCTTGGGTGGTGAATACATAGGAGCCGGCGGGCGAGAAGATGGCTTGGTAAGGACCAGTTTGATCCATGTTGGAGGCGGTGCGGGCACCGTGCACGGGTTTTCCGTCGGGATAGGTGTCGGTGAGCCAGAAGTCGAAGCGGATGTCCTGAGAATCGTTTTGTTTATGCAGTGTGGAGAGGCTGCCAGTGTCGGCTTGAAGGGTGAAGTCGCTGATGTTGCGATGTTGTTTTTCGAATTGTGCTCCGTTGGCGTCGAGGGTGAGGGTAGAGAGTTGATTTTGGTCGTCGAGGATGATGTACCCGGATTGGGTAGCGTTGAGAACTAGCTTTTGGATACGAGCAGGAGCTTGTGGGAGGTAGTCGGCGATGATTTGATCGCTTGAAATATCGCAGCGTACAAAGCGGAAGGCATTGGCGAGGAAGATTGATTTGCCGTCGGCGGAGAAGGCGGCGGAAGAAGCGTCGCGGGCCATGTTGAAATGGCGGAGATCTGTTTCGAAAGAAATCTCTTGTTTCTCGAGGTCGACGACGAAGATGCGGGTGCCTTCGACAAAAAGGGCGGAATGCGTATCTGCGTGATAGTTGTGGCCGCGAGCGAGTTGGAGTGGCCCGACAAAATTCTCCACGAAGGCGTATGGATAAGAGGTGGGTTTGAGGTATATGATTTCATCGCTTTCGAGTGTCTCACGATTGGTGAAGGCGATATAGCCGATGTCGAGGCTGGGTTGGAATAAGTTGATTAGAACTCCTCCAGGAGCGACGTAATGGGAGTCGAAGTGTTTTGTCCATTGGTCAACCAGTCCGTCAAGGTTTCGCTCGTGGTAGGCCTCTGTGAGGTTGGCGGCTCTGTCGAGATGGGCTTGGGTGAGTCCTACACCGTTTTTGATATGATCAAGGTAGGGGATACCGGTTTGACTCGGGAGTAGGTTTCGGATGGGGCCGTAGGTGATGCTGGCGTCCGGTTGATCAGAGATTGGAATGTTGGGGAGGGGGGTGATTTTTAGGGTTTTAGTATCAATACGATGGATGCGATTGAGGTTTGCTGCAGTGTCGTAGGCGATCGCGATGAGGTCATCGTTACTGGGATGGAACATGAGTCGGTCGATACCGGAAAGGGGAATTGCAGATATCTTAGGATAGGCACTTGCAGTCGATAAGAGGATACTAACCAAATGAGTTGCGGTCGCTGTGTAGACGTGAGTACCGTCCGGGGAAAGTAGTGAGTTGGAGGTAGGAAGAATGGGAGTGTCGTTTTCGAAGGTGAGGTTGGAGAGGACTTTGCCAGTTTGGGATTGCCACCAGTGCACACCGCTGGCGTTTATTGTAAGGAAGTTGGCATCGTCAGGAGCCGGGAAGATAGATAGGTTTGCGGGATCTATAAGCGATGCTCGGGGTCTCGATGCTACTTGACTATAGAGGTTGCAGCAGAAGAGGATGGCTGCGAGGAAAGAGAGAGTCGGTGATAATAGGTGGTGACGCATGGCTTCGGATAGCTGGAAAATGGCTTATTGGTGAAGCTGGATAGAACAGCTTATTTGCTTAGTGGAACGGGCGTAAAGTCCATGCCCTAGACTTTAATGGTGGGGGATTTCGATCATGAGGGGTACGACTGAGCCTTTGGTTTTTTCGGTAACCGTGAATGCTATTTGGCTTTGAGCCTTTTGTATGTATGTATCGGGTACGATTTTGTTACCCAGAGATTGGGCTATCTTGAGGGAAAGCGTGCCGGAATTGGCGGACATGGATTCTTTGAGAGCTTCGATGTCGAGGGGTTCTTCTGAGTAGAGGAGTAGAAGGTAGTCTGTGCCGGGTTGGTTGTCCATGCGGACAACTTTTCGCTCAGACGGAAAGGCGATCGTACTGTTCGGGCCGATATGGGGCGACATATTGTCGGCGAATGGAAGAATTGTAGTAATATTGCCAGTGAGGTCTGTCGCGAAGGCGTAAAGGTAGCTGTCTGTATTGGTGGTGATGAAAAAGCGAAAGCGAGTGCCGGAGGCGTAAGAACGCGCGAGACGGTAACCGACGTAACGGTCGGACGCATCTTCGTTGGATAAGATAGCGGGCATTGGAGTACCGTCGCGCTCTTGGAATATGATTTTACCTTTGAGAAGAGGAGCGAGTTCTGGGGTGACTCCGTCGGGACCGGGAATAGGTGTTACCCGCTTTGGACGTTTCCCATATGCTTGCATAGCCATGATGCAGTTACGCCCAAAGTCAGCGTAGGGAATCCAGACGAATCCTTTGTCAGCCCAATTTTCGCTCCAACTGTTCATCACACGCATGGCCCCGCCAAATTTGTTGTCGTCGTAGCCAACTACGACCATGGCGTGAAGGCCGTGCTGACCGGTGGGACCTGCATCGCTTGTAAGCTCCCGCCATAAGGGGCCGGAATTATAGAAGCTTTTATGGACTTTGAATCCGATAACGACAGGGCTACCTTCTGAGAGGGATTTTTTGACGGATTGAACTTTTACAGGGTCGTTATCTGCAAGGTTAGTTCCGTAGAGTATTTGGTAGTCAATTATTGGGTACTCGGTAGCTTCGAGAAGAGCTTCAGTGCCGATGGCGCTGCCGCATTGATATGGGACTGTTGATAAAGGCGGGATTCCGACAGTTCGGAGAAGCTCGAGAGCTGCGACGGGGCTCGAGCCCTGCATGCAATCGAGGTCGTCTTCACTTTTTATGCGTTCGTAGACAAAAGTCGGAGAGAAAATATGTTGGTCGAGTTTATCACGGTATGTGATTTGCTTTTCAATACCGTAGAGGATGGTGCGCAGGTGGTAACCCACAGCGAATGCGGTACAAGTGGAAAAGGGACCTTGGTCGCCGGGTGTGGGGGTGTATTTCTCAAGATTCGCTGAGGTAGGTAAGTTGGCGTATGTCTCGGCTGTAACCGGGGCTTTGTAGGGTACGGCTCGGTAAGCGGCCTCGTCGAAAATAAGTCCGGTGCCTTGGTCTTGAGCGACGAGGAGTGTGGAAAAAAGTGTAAATAGGAGTATTGGGAGTCGTCGCAGGCGCACCATTATATCGGGAGGTTTATTGAATCTTTGTGGAGGAAGGAAAATTGAATACGCAAAGCTCGTTAAGAGCGAGCTTGCTGATTGAAGGAAATAGCTATTTAGCTAGGATCGTTTTCCAGTGTTTGCCAGAGGCTCTCCCTTCTTGAAGGTTGACTTCGTTTTGTCCTTCACCTCCGCGCCATTCCAAAAAGCTTTCTGAATAGTAGCTGGGTTCTACAGTGTTTTGAGGTTTCACAAATGAGAAACGCAGTTCATGTTTTGCGAACGAGAGTTTTCCGCCAGCCCCAAAGTAGTACCAAGGAATGTGAAAATTACCGACGAGATCGGTGGAAATCGAGAACAGTTCTATGGGGAACTCAGATTCCGTGTTCTGTGAATTGGCTCCGAATTTTTCGAGGAGGCCTAATAATTTTGAAGTCGAGAATGTGCCTTGTTCAAGAATGAGATAGCTAATTGTATTACTATCGAAGTGCAGAATGCCTGGTAGGCTGTGAATCGGACCATCTAGGAGCCAAGCCTTACTTGAGAAATTGTTTTTATTGGTCATGGTCAAAGTCGTTTTGTAAGCGGTATTCGTCAATGACGGGACATTCTTTAGTTTCGAAAACTTTGCCGCTTCGGTCGGTTTAGCGAAAGGTCTTTTAGATACTTACTCTGCGAATCAGAAACTGAAGAGACGGATTTCGATGCTTCCGAAATCGCAGGGTATTGCGGTTGTTTTTTTTTGGGGGCAGTATTAAATATTACGCGGACAATTGACTCCGTCGTTGTCTATTTTTCATTTAAGGTGGGCTCAAAATGGGAGTGAACTCAATTTGTTACACGAGGGCAATCTTCATTTCATTAGGGGGCGGGCGAAAAAATTATTGCATTGCTAATTGTAAATTGCCTCAGGAGTGATCTGTGGAGATGGATAAGCAATTGTTTAAAGATCTTGGAGTTAGATGCGAATGAGAAAAAGTATTTAACTACTTTTTTATGTACTCCTCAAAATAGTGATACAAAAGTGAATAGCAGTTTTGAAAGGCAAAACTATGTTGTTTCGTGTCCTGTATATTTGGCTGGGTACGTTACTGGGGGTACTCATTGATCAATTACCGTCTTATATGAAGAATCATTCTATGGCCAGCTATAGCTTTGGGAGGTGTCGATGTTTCGGCCTTTGACCTTTATTCTTGTTGGTCAGTTTTTTTGGACTCGGTTTCATTTATGCCGCCAAGTCGATTTTGAGATTCAAAAATGCCTAAAAAGACCGAACAGAGTATGGTCTGAGGGGGGAGCTTTGGCAGTGCAATCTCGATTGGGATTCTGGCGAAGTAAAAAGAAGCCGATTTAGATGAATTAAGAGGAGGTCTGATGTGGTGCCTTACGCGGCACGGTTAGGTTCTGATCAAATAGAGTTTGCTGCGGAGAACTCTGTTAAATGGGCTATTCAATACCTATAGCGTACGAAATTGTGCTTTATAGAGGCCGATTTAGGTGAGTTTTTCCTCTGGATTATTTCTTAGCTTTGCCAGATAACCTCCAAATTCTCTTAGATTTTCTAGGCCGTGTGGACAATATCGAATTTGATCCAATCAGTTAATGCTGAGAGCGTTGCGAATCCCATATAAGTTTCCGGTTTTCTATCGTACCT
>JAKYXN010000240.1 GCA_022538095.1 Puniceicoccaceae bacterium K14
ATAAACCTGCCGTCGCAACGCGACACCTGTATCGCCAAAGGCGATCCAGCGACGACGTCGCGATGTTAAAAAACGAATACAAAAGAAAATGAAAGGAACATTCAAAAGGCTACGTCTTTTCAGCAAAGCAAAGGATAGATTGAATTTTTCGAATGTATCATCCCTTGACGTTCCAACGATCAGAGAGCATATCAAGACGTGTGTGGTCAACGCCGAGAAGCTCGCGGGTCCCTCGACACCCTCACGCAATCCAACCTCAACCCTCGTCCAACACACGTCCTGAGTCGGCGTTCCACCACTCGGCGTTCGACGAAAAATGAAGATCTTCGCAATAGCCCTAATTCTAGTCGGTGCCTGGTTCGGTCTCGTTACCTTAGGGATTATCGTGGATGGGTCTCAGCATATGGGATCATCACTAAGATCTTCGCATTCGAAAGAGTTCATCCATTACTCGATCGACGAAGCAAAAATAGAAAATGAGGAAGCAAGAATCATTAAGAACCAAGTAGATGAAATGATAGATCTAGGAAGAAATGGATACGAGCTTCTGATTGAAACGACCGAAATGCAGATGGTTTCGAGTGCTTTGATGGTCATTGCTGGGATCATTCTCCTGAAAATTAAAAACAAGTCGAACAATAAAGGATTCTTCGAACAGTAGGTTCGCATGAATCCATGGTTGAACAAGCCTTCGTCGAGACTACGGCCCGCATGCAAGCCGCGGTCAA
>JAKYXN010000241.1 GCA_022538095.1 Puniceicoccaceae bacterium K14
ATTTACCATTGAATTCGAGGAAAGAATGCCTCTAAACTACAAATAACCGCGCATCAGAAAAAGCTAGTTACACAAAATAACTTACACCTCCGTCTAGAGAGCAGGGCCGAGCGATTCGTCGGTCCCAACGGCTTCTACTGGGCTCAATTACCGTAGCTTTCGCGAGTTTTGTCTTTTGTAAAAGTAGGCATATTCAATTGAACACCCAAACGCCTGGCCCTCCACGTAGCGCTTGTCCCGGTTAACTGTTGCGGTTCGACGTCATTCAAGCGTCTGGCCAACTTCAAGAATTCGGTATGGATGCGACTGTTTTAGCTATGTTAAACAGACTATGTCTGTGACCTGATCATTTATCAAGTCATTGCGTTGTAAGAAATCTAGGAATCGGTTTCCTTAAATCCTGGATCCAGCGTTGCTAGCTGGACAACGGGGTATGGCTATGACAACTTCGGTCGATTGAAAGATCTTGTAGATAGTCGAGTTTCAAGCAGCCCGTTTTCTTATGGATGGCAAAGCGATTCTAATCGCGTGAGCAGCGTATCGCATCCTTCGGGAGCCAGCGAGACACGCTACGGCTATGATGCATTATTGCAACTCACTGATGTGGGAGCTTATAATCCGGCAACAGCCCAAGGAGGCCAAGCGATCCACGGTATCAGCTCCACTTACAATAACCTCGGCCAACGTATTTCCGAAACACGAGAGGACAGCTCGACACGTAGCTTTGC
>JAKYXN010000242.1 GCA_022538095.1 Puniceicoccaceae bacterium K14
TAGGGGCTGTCCTAGCTAAGCAACTAGTTTAGGATAGCACTTATGTTTAAAAGAAAGAGTAGATTGAGTGTTCGCAAGCAATCTGAACTCATCAAATTGTTCGTTGTAGGCTCCACTGCCAGAGCTGCAGCTGAGGTTGTTGGCGTGCATCGCAACACGGCCGCGAGCTTCTTTATGAGACTTCGAAAGCTCATATCCAGCAAGCTTCCCAGTTACCAACTCAACGGTGAAGTCGAGGCGGACGAAAGTTACTTCGGGGGACGTCGCAAAGGCAAGCGAGGCCGAGGAGCCGCGGGCAAGGTTGCGGTCTTTGGCCTGCTCAAAAGGGGCGGAAAGGTCTATACGGCCATCATCCCTAATGCCAGAACCAATACGCTTCTTCCCATAATAGAGGACAAGGTAGAACCTGACAGTATCGTCTACACCGATACGTTCAAAGCGTACAATGCTCTTGATGTAAGCGACTTCCATCACATGCGAATCAATCACTCCGAGCTCTTTGCCGATAAAGGAAATCACATAAATGGAATTGAAAACTTTTGGAATCAAGCCAAGCGTCATATGCGACGTTTCAACGGAATCGAAAAGGATAGCTTTTACTGGTTTCTCAAGGAGTGCGAATGGCGCTTCAACGGAGGCAACCATCAACAGCTGCTTAGGCAGCTTAAATACTGGTATAAACACACTCATCATTAACCGTTAGCTAGGACAGCCCC
>JAKYXN010000243.1 GCA_022538095.1 Puniceicoccaceae bacterium K14
CGAATGTTCTGCAAAGCGATTTTTATCAAGGAGCGTTTGTTGAAGACATGTCTAGCGTCTGGGCGTTGCAGGAGGGCTTCGTTGCTTCTTCTGGGATGTCTGGAGTACACACGACATCGCCTGATTTTTCTTCTGCGTTTTCCGCGTATGTAAATGATCAGTACGCGAATGGAGCTACGCAAGGCGATTACATTTTCATTCGCTTGAGTCCGAGTGTGAACGAAGGCGATCGCGTGTATTGGGTGGTCGATTCCTCTAGAGGAAGCGTTGCTCCATCGCTTGTCTTGGAAATGGGAGTATCCAATTCTGCACCCGAGTTGGTAGATTCGGGCTTATTGGACGATACTGTTACCGTTGATGAGTCTTGGCAGTACGATGTGTCATCTGTCTTTTCCGATCCCGATGGCGACGCTTTGGTTTACACCTTTAGCGGGTTGCCTTCTTGGGTTGCTGTTAATGGCTCTACTCTGAGCGGGGTGCCTGATCCCGGTGATGTTGCGCAAGTGGGTATCACAGTTACCGCGACGGATCCTTTCGGAGAGTTTGTTGAGGACAGTTTCGCACTCACAGTAGAGGCAATTCCAGATCCGGTGGGAGTGACGTATCCCCTTGAATTGTCATTGGAAGACGGCGGAGCTCGTAGCAATGGGCTTTCCGGATCCAATTACGAGCAGTATCGAATAGGAGGCGGCAACGTTGGTTA
>JAKYXN010000244.1 GCA_022538095.1 Puniceicoccaceae bacterium K14
TAGGAAAGGCTTCTTCTGACGAGACTTTGATTCCGCTTTCAGGAATCGTATTGGGCGGCATCGATGGGAGTCGCACAGTGAGCGTGACGCCTGCAACTGGCTTGAGCGGTTCAGCTACCGTAACGATCAGCGTAAGCGATGGAGTGAATACAGTATCCACTGACTTCGTTGTGACTGTGACGGACGTGAACGACGTTCCAACTATCAGCTCGGTCGCGCCGCAAACAATAGCCGAGGATGAGAGCACAGGAGAGCTTGCCTTCGCAATTGGCGACGAAGAGACTTTGGCTAGTGGACTAACTCTAGGAAAGACTTCTTCCGATGAAACTTTGCTTCCGCTTTCCGGAATCGTGTTTGGTGGCAGTGATGCGAACCGCACTGTGAGTGTTACACCTGCTGCTGGCCTGAGTGGTTCAGCTACAGTAACGGTGAGCGTTAGCGATGGAGTGAATACAGTTTCCACTGACTTTGTGGTGACGGTTGAGGCATCCGATAGCGGGAGCGGCACCCCTCGGGTAGAGTCCTTGGTTCTTTCGCGTCAGGACAAGGGCGCCCAATCCAACGGCGCTACTACTTGGCACACCGAGGACAAGGTTCGCGTTGGCGGTTCCGGCAATGGCGTGGATGCGGCGATGGTTATACCGTTCGCTCTTCCCGCTTTGAACGCAGGGGAAAGCGTCGTGGGCGGTTCCTTCGAGGCGAG
>JAKYXN010000245.1 GCA_022538095.1 Puniceicoccaceae bacterium K14
TTTAGTGTGGTTGCCGAAACAATGAGCTGCCAATCAGCTATTTGCAAAACTCTATCCGCTATTTGGATACATTTTTATGAAACTGGTGAGTTAACGCCCCTGGCTACCCGATTGGGCTGGATGTTAGTTCTCACGAGTGAAGAATCCTCTTGGCATGTATTGGGTTGATTTAGAAATGAACACAATCGAGCTGTAAACGTCACCTCTGAATAGGCCTTCCTTTTTTAGAGGAAAAAATCCGCTTACTGCTAACTCTTTTCCTGATTCGGATAAGAACACTGCATCCGCCCTAAAGCCATTTTTTTCTTTCGTGAATATCCCTTCTTTCTTCGTGTAAACGCCTTCTGGATAGTCGGAAAATTTGCCTATCCAAATTCGAACGTCCATTTTTTCTGACTGAGACTCCTCAACAATCATTATGGTATGTTCTTTCCTGTCTCGAAAACCAGTAAATATTTGTGGGTACGCTGTAGAATAAATGAGATGCTTCACTCCGATACTATTCTTCTCTTTTGCTGAGGCAGTGTACGTACAACAAAGTGATGCAAGAACTAGAGGTAGCCAAAGATGGATGATAGCTCGAAGATTCATTCTATTTGCCCAACGTGAGTCTGTGTCAAAAATCCTCTTAGCAGAAGGCGATTTTTATAGGGTTTATTGTTTTACTGAATACCGGTCCAACGGCGTTCTCCGA
>JAKYXN010000246.1 GCA_022538095.1 Puniceicoccaceae bacterium K14
CTGGGTTTCCATGCGTATTGATTGCGTTCAGGGCGGATGAATGGATCTGCTTCGGGTACGTCGATTGCTCGCATTCTAGCCGGATCCCAGCGTATGGGTTTTAAGGTACGTTGGGCGAGAGCTCCAAGAAGTACTTGTTCGGTTAAAGCAGCCCCATAGGCGAAGTCGGCGCCGGCTTTTCGTCCTTCGCGTATCGCATTGAAAAAATCTTTGAAATGGCCTCCTTTGAGTCGTGGATAAACTTTTTTCGGGCGAGACGCTAGAAATTCAGACTCTCTGCTTTGTGGAAAAATTTGGGGGCGGCGAGTCGCACGCATTTCAGGAATAAAGAGTGTTCCTTCTGGTCCGGAAAACGCCATACCGTTTCTTGTTTGTTCAATCGTTTCTTTTGGAATATGTGGTATGCGCTTAGGGAAATTTTGTTTCCCTTTTTTCCATCCGTTTTTCCAGTGAACATTTATGGGCCCACGATCTCCTTTTGCAGGGAATTTCCAATACAAGTTTACCCATTGGGGAATGGTAAATTCGCTTGCTTTGGAAACTTCCGCCTCGACTGTATCAGGAAAACCGATATCGAATACCCATTGCAGGACGTCGAACATGTGGGTTCCGATGTCGCAAATGGCTCCGTTTCCGAATCCCCACCAATTCCGCCAACGGGTGGGCGAGTATAATGGACTGTAAGGGCGAAA
>JAKYXN010000247.1 GCA_022538095.1 Puniceicoccaceae bacterium K14
ATAGTCGAAAAAGGGTCTTGCTTGTTCCCAACGACTCTCCCAGCTCTTGCCGATCGCTGGAAAACGATCGTCGTAGCGCTCTCGAAACAAGGACAGCTCTTGCTTGGCCGCCTCGGCCGTAGGGGCCTTGTAAATCGTTTTCAGAGCATTAGTCACTTCCTTCTTCTGCTTGTGGCCCACGAACTTAAGGCTGTTGCGTACCATGTGCACGATGCAGAGCTGAACTCTGGTTCTCGGGTACACCGATTCCAACGCCTCGGCGAAACCGTTCAGTCCGTCTACGCAGCATATGAAGATATCCGATACGCCGCGATTCTTCAGTTCGGTGGCCACCGATAGCCAGAATTTGGCTCCTTCGCTTTGCGAAGACCACATTCCCAGAACCTCTTTTCGACCTTCCATATTAACGCCCAAGGCTAAGTAGATTGCTCGGTTGGATACTTTGCCTTCGTGCCTGATTTTAACGACGATCGCATCAAAATAAACGATCGGGTAAACTGCGTCCAAGCTGCGATTCTGCCACGTTTTAAGCTCTTCGCTTACGGCGTCGGTCGCGTTGGATATGAGCATTGGCGAGACTTCCACTTTGTACATCTCTTGGAGATGTTCCTGGATCTCGCGCGTGGTCAGACCACGCGAATACAGGCTGACGATCACTTCGTCAAAACCGTCGAAGTGGCGCTGATGCTT
>JAKYXN010000248.1 GCA_022538095.1 Puniceicoccaceae bacterium K14
AGAAGCTCTTCTCTAATCTTTTCTTTCATGTGTATATGCTTTCTTTGTTAAAGCACATCAGAAGACAGTTACACAAAAATTCTTACAGGCTCCAAATAAGTCAGCCTTTTTGTCTATCTATAGGATAAAGATTGCTCCTCTACGCCCTTGGGCTCTTGCGGACATTTTGCCTCCGGCTCGGAAGTGCTCGACCAACATTCCTCTGCTTTACGTGTCCACTGCCCTCATTTTTGACCCTACCTATTCGCCCCTCGACACTGCTCGTTTCGATGACTTCAACCCTTCTCCTTTTATCAGCCCTTTTGCTCGCTGTGTCAGAAATCGATTTAGAGACGCATTCAACTACTCACGACACCAGTGCCTACTCGTGTCGTGTCTTGGTTCCTCGAGACATACAGCCCAACGAGTCACTTCCACTACTCCTCTTTCTTCACGGGCTGGGTGAAAAAGGAAAGGATAATAAGTCACAAGTAACCCCCTACCTTAGTCCACTGATAGAAGCGACCCAATCCCCTGATACTACCTACCGAGCAATCCTGGTCGCTCCGCAATCCTCTTCAGGTTGGTGGCAAGGTGAACAAGTTAACCAACTTGTTGACGACATGGAAAGCCTATACCCCATAGATATCAGTCGTGAGTACCTTATCGGAATTTCCGCTGGAGGTGGCGGTTGCTATGTCACCCTCGC
>JAKYXN010000249.1 GCA_022538095.1 Puniceicoccaceae bacterium K14
CCAGAAGGATCGCTCGCTCGAACGGTGATCGAGTGCGAAGAAGGAGCGCTCGAAGGCGTACCCGTGAAAGTCGATCCATTGAAGGACAGCCAGGAAGGGACACCCGAAGCGACGTAGCTCAGCGAATCCCCGTCAGGATCGGCGAAAGCGCCGCCAGGTATGGCGTAGGAAAACGCCGAGCCTTCGACCGCCGTCCTAGCCGACAGCCCAGAGGCAACGTAAGGCGCCCCATTGCTGGGAACTTCGCCACCGCCATTGGAATCGCCAATCGAAAGTTCGAGCACCGGCTCGTCCCCGCTGTTCGCAGAATCGAACTCCCAAAACTTGTAGTCGCTCTCGTTCGCGCTAGGGCTAAGGCGAATGAACACGTAGTCGCCTTCTCCAGCTCCCGCGGCGTACTGCGCCGCAACGTACGCTCCGATCTCAGCCGAAGACGCGCTCGAAACTCGACCGGTCGAAGCGTCGGAGCCGACGAAGTCGTCCTCCAGAGCCCAAGCGTCAGTCGAGTCGCCTCCAAAGGAGCCTTGGTAAAAATCGCCAACCTTGACGGCTGAAGAGCTGCGATAGCCAAGGCCGTACAAGTCAAGACCTCCAGAGGGGTCACGCGCGGCGCGCGTCATCTCGATGGAGAAGCTTCCGCCAGTTACGCTCTCGCCGGAGGAAAGCGCGGGAAGCTTGAAGCCGAT
>JAKYXN010000024.1 GCA_022538095.1 Puniceicoccaceae bacterium K14
CGCAAATGGATTTAGAAATGTAGTCAAATGCCTCGCTGACGCGAAGCGTCAGTCGACCGACAGGTCGAGAGCTTGCTCCGGGGATCTTTTACTCCTTAATGTTATTCTGCCACCCATTCAGCCTTCAATAATTAGAGCGGACAAACTGAGCTCCCCTCTTCCATCATCAATAACAGATCGACCATTGAACAAGTAATGATGGCTATTTGCGATTTCTCGGGTAAAATTACATTGCAAGCTCATCAGGGACACTCGTATTTGGCAAAATGGCTGACTTTGGCAAATCGATCTGGCGTTCGTCTCCAAGGAACTCAACCAAAATACGCACACGTTCTGTAGCGGGCATGTAATACTGAACCACAGCGCTCAAATTGGCAAAAGGTCCTTCTACAACCGATACGGCGTCCCCTTTTTTGAATGCGTCTTGGACTAAGACTTTTGGCTGGGCCTCGCAGCCAAGGTTTGCCTTCAAGGTTTCAACCAACACTCGAGGTAATGAGGGAATCCGCGGGCCGTATTTAACTATTCCCGACACGCCACGAGTAGAAAGCACTCGACGCAAATTGAATGATAAGTCGCAGCGAACAAATACGTACCCCGGAAAGACCGCTTCGACAAAACGTTTTTTTCCTGTCCGGGTTTTCTTGTAGTAGCTTATTTGGGGGGAATAGGCCTCCAAACTAGCTTCGAGTTTCAAGTGTGCCGCAGCAATGCGTTCGCGTTTCGACTGCGTGCGAAAACAATACCACTTGAGAGCCTCCGCTTCCCCTGGGGATCCGAGGTTTGATGTTTCGTAAAAATTCTTCATACTTGTTTAAAGTGATTTGGCAGTTAGGCTTGTCCCTTAAATGTCATGCTGTACCCAAAAGTTCAATTCGTGTTTTTCACCGAAAAACTACAAAATAAAACTTAGATTCAAAATAGATAACCAGCACCACCCCACCTCAAACAAAAGCTCAACTTTTTCTGTAATACTTCTCATAGTACTTAGAGGCGTAATTGTAATTATACCCATAGTTACCGTCTCCATACGACCCAAACCTTCCGCCTGCCTTACGTCCATTGAGGATAATTCCGCACACGTTCGCCTGTGTTTCATCTAGCCGTTCGGTAAAGTGTTTCACCATTTTGCGGCTCACGCGGTTGTGCGAACACACATAAATTACGTCTTGTACATAGCTCGCCATGAAAGCGGCATCTGGAAAAACACCCAAAGGAGGAGTGTCCATAATTATGTGATCAAATTCGTCCGACAAACGCTCTAAAAGCTCTTTAAAACGTTGGCTTTCCACATATTCAGTCGACTTATTAGTCGCCACTCCTGCCGGCAAAAGAAATCTATTTTTATCCAACTCTTGAATGCCCAGAAGATCAAACAATTCTCTATCTCCAGCGTTTTCAAATTCCTCTTCTTTTTTTAACCAAGTTACCAAGCCTTTTTCAGGCTTAACTCCAAGATATTTTTGAATCTGAGGCTTCCGAAAATCACAGTCAATCAACAACACTTTATTACCATGTGAAGCGCTGACTGCACTATAATTCATAGAAAATATTGTTTTCCCCTCATTAGGAATCGTACTCGTTATCAATTGTACTTTACGATCGTTCCTAGTTGCCACCAGCTGGACACGGTTGTAAATGGACCGAAAGGTGTCCACGAGAACATTGTCTTCACCCGCCACAACGGCATCATGTAAATTAGCCTTTTTATCGTCCCCTTTTATCTGGTGAATCTCACCCAACAAAGATTTGCCGACGAACTCTTCGATATCCCAGGGCGTCTTCAGACGATCATCGATCATATTTACAAGGATGGGCACCCCGATTAGGCTGACCATAAAGAGCATGGCGGCCGTCATAATAGATTTCTTACGATTAGGCGACGACGGAGAATAAGGTTCGACCGCCTCGTCCACCACGCGCATGTTCGCCTTCGAAAGCTGGCTTGTTATCGTCGTTTCATTTAGACGGCTTTCGATTTGGTGCAACATAGATCGGGAATTTTCAATTTTTTGTTCCAATGAATCGTGAAGAACCGTGAGACTATCTAGCTCTTGAGCCTCTTTCTCCGCTCGAGTGATCTCCTCTCGATTCGCCTCCACCTGCGTCTTTATATTATCGATACGAACTTGGATACTAAGCTGTCCCATTTCAATCTGCCGCCCAAGTAATTCTTGACGCTCTGCAATATACTTTTCGTTTTGTATCACTTTGGGGTGACGCTCCAGGTGCTCGACTGCGAGTGCTTCACGTTTCGCAATAGCTAAGCCAATATCACGTCTTAAAGCCTCTACCGACCCATAACTCGCAATGTCTGATAATTGTAACAATTTGTTGTAATCATCCTCTTCAGACTTGTTGCTCTCGTCAATCACCCCCAAAACCGTTTCTAAATGTTGCAACTCCGAGCCAAGCGTGGCGTTTTCCTCGTTAAAACGTGATATCCGAGCCACGAGAATAGAGCGATTTTCACCAGGCGAGATAATTCCGTTTCGCTTGCGAAAACGCTGTAGCGATCGTTCGTCGTCTAAAATTGAGGCTTGAATCTTCTCGGCGTTATTCCGCAAAAAGCTGAGAGCCGAACGATTAGTGCTGCCGACTTCAGTGAGGACATACTCGATGTACTCTTCGGCAAACCGATTTGCCACCATAGCTGCTATTTGAGAGTCGCGATGAGTAAATCCGATCGTGTATACGAGATCGCGTGAATTAAGAGATATCGATAGTCCATCTCGTAAGATATCGCTGAGTTTTGGCTCCTTCAGTTCCTCTGAAATATAAGCTCGCTTTATTAACTCTACGTCTCTCTTTGAAAGCTGTGACTCCAAATACGTTCGAAAATTCCTGCTCCGCATATCAAGCAAATGCTGCTTTAGCAGTGCGCCAGAACGCGAACTGATCCCACTGTCGACGATCTCATCCATATCCACCACATTTTCGCGGGATTCTTCGACAACGAGATTCAAACTACTCGTGTAAAGAGGAGTCTTACTGAGTTGAGAAAACAATACAATTCCAGCAACCAGCAAACCGATCGCCGCCCCCAACAACCATCGCTCGCGGACGATTCTAAGGTAGTCTAAAACTCCCAGTGTCGGTTTGTCCTGAATATAAAATTCTTCTTCTTCCATTTCACGATTTGTCATCTTGATAGCTGGGTTATATATCTAGCCCTAAAATACAGTCTCCAGCACATTGATAAGGTCACCGGGAAACACTTTAAATTGACCATCTTTGTGGTCTTTGTTTTTCGCTTTTGTCCTGGAGGACAAATCGAGGGTAAATACCTCTTGCTCTCCATTAGCGCCCTTTCGGAACAATTGAATGGCCGACTCCTTGGCAATGTTTTTAAAGCCACCTGCTAAAGCTATGACTGTTTCGATATCCAAGCCCTTGGGGTAGCGTGACAAATCGACTGTACCAGGTCTAACGACCGGACCTTTGATTGTCGCATTGCGCGGAGAATATTTAACAATACTTACGACAACGTTAGGGTCGCGTAGGAAACGTTCATCTATATACTTACTCCTGATAGCTCGCTCCGCTTCATCAACGCTCATGCCACTGATCTTCGTTCTACCAATCAGCCCTAAATTAATGGTGCCCTCTCCATCTATCTCGAGAGTTGCCGCCAAATCAGCTTGTCCATACACCCGTACTGAAACGACATCGCCATTTGACAGTTGGTAGTCAATATTTTCTTCAGCTACAATGACTTGAATTCCCGCTAGAAGGATTAAAAAGATTGGATACAGTTTTCTAAAAGCATTCATGTTTCTGAGTTTATTTAGTAGGTAAAATCATAGGATAGACTGATCCGAAATCCGTCATAATCAAAAAAAACGATAGAAGACTGACTCACGTCGTAGCCGATTCTGGCGGATAAACTGGAAGAAAGGTTAAGTGCTTGAGAATAGATCAAATCCAATTCGAAACGAGTGTCTTCCCTTTCCTGTTCGTTCACAAATGTCACATCGTAACGCTCATCCGCAATCGAGACATTCGCTGCCAAGCTTTTGAATACGTTCAATTCATTCGTAAAGCTTAGGATTAGTGTCGTTTTATCAACAAGTTCACCCGTCGCTGCCAAACCAAAATCCTTGAGCCCTTCCAACACTACTGTCAGCTTATCGGTAGCAGACCAGCTGAGCTCTGCTGAATAATAGGGTCGAATGGAATCAGTAGTGATCCCCGATGCACTTTCGAGAGAACTATAGTCCTGAGCTCCGATAGCAAACGAACCATCGATTTTGGGTAAAATGGAACCATCAATTTGAAAAAAAATAGCATGTCCCTCTGTTTCACCAACCACCCTCTGGCTAGATAGTAACTCTCTATACCTGTAGTTAAAACTCAAATCCGTTTTCTCAGAGTAGCGAAACAACGCCCCTCCGGTAAATGAATAATCATCATTTCCTACAAGCAGGCTATCGGCAAATCTCTCTTGTGAATAGGATGCCGAAAATCGGAGCCCTGATTTATCGCTCAAAAGCAGTTGATAATTCGTATCGAAATTCCAATTATCACGCTCGATCCTCGCTCCTACTGAAGAGTTCGCCAGCGTTCCTCGGTTCCAAGCTAAGCTCCCAGAGTAATACGATTTTCGCTCCACATTATTCGGATAGCTCGCTGAGAGTTGAAAATTATAAACATCACTGCTGCCGCGATCATCACTGGTACTTTCGCTACGCCCTAAATAAAGGAGAGACTCCAAATTCACCAATGTCGCTTCTTGAACAAAGGATAAGCCTGCAACTGCATCGACAACGACCCCACTATCCGAGTTCGCGTTCCGATTAACCGAGGAATTGTAGGTTGCAGATGTTTTTACAACCGCTACCAATTCACCGTTTCCTAAACGTTCGAATCCTTGAACTTTCAATACACCCAAAGCCACCATAAGGATGGCGATAATTGGGAAATGTAAAGTTTTGGATGTCATGTTTCTAAAAGCTATCGGGGATTAGGCTAGGTATTTGAGTCTATTCGAACGTTCTTGTCCTTACATAGCTCAGGCACGCGTTGCCGCGTGCCTGAGTTTGTTTTTAAATTTGCCCGTTCTATCGTTCGCTATTCTACGCGACTGATGATCCCATTGATAAAATCGACGAGAAAATGGTTTGCTCCGAAGAGCGCGATAATCCGGTCTCGTAGAGCTTCGAGCTGAGCTACTAATGCTGGATTCGCAGCAATCACGCCTGTTTCATCCATTTCATTTGCGATTACCAGACTCGCATCGATAATCGACTGAAGGCGGGTCTCATCGACATAAAGGTCGCTTCCGGCTACAGCTGTTCGGTAAATATTCATCGCGTCGTAGCTGGCCGGATCCATTCCTACTGCGACCTGAGCCACCATAAGAGAGACCAGCATCGATTCCACTTGATCTTCTGAACTTGCCTCACGCACTAATGATTTTGAGATATTTTCCAGCCCCATTGCGGGCGACAAAATCATCGCTTGAAGAAAAACTGGCTCATTATAGCCAAGCCACGCAAGCCCCTCGACTCCATAGTCAGAAATCAAAGTAGACATTTCCCGACTGAATTCCTCATCAAATTCATTACCTTCGAGATTTTCGGCCATCTTGGAAATGATAGCCTTGATTTCAGCAACCCGGCTATCAGACGGAACTGATGCAGCGACTCCACAAGTGAGGAACCCTAGGAAGATTATTGAAAGTAGGTTCTTTTTCATAGTGGTCTAAAGAATAATAAAAATGAGTTTGATTCTTGGATTTTGGGATTCGGCTGAATACTCCTTGCCGCACAAGCGGCTTCGCCAAGCAAGACTAATGCCAAGAGATACTGCAATTTACTTAGAAGAGAGTATTAACTATACCTACCCGATTTGTTAATGCTCGTCTAATTACTGAAGGTTTTTTTCTAAATCAATCACCGATTTACCTGAAACCTATTTATAACGTACAATCCAACTATCCACTAGGGACTACGACAAAGTTACACTAGTGATTAATGAATTCCCTACTAGCGTAATGGTTGTCATTACCCATTCCGAACGAAAACGAACGAGCTTTTGAGCTAAACTCCACCAAATTTAAACTAAGCCCGCTTGGGCATGCGCCCTCAAATGTTGCTTACTTCGGCTGGCGGAAGGTATCGAGAAAGGAGTCTTTCTCTTCGCTTGAATCTTCAGGAGCGGTAAACTTAACCCAACTGCCTGCGTAGCGAAGTTCACTTACGCTTTTGTTGTAAGTCTCAAAATCGACCAATCGATAGCCTTCCGCTAATAACTCCGCGTTACGCTCATAGAATGCATCGGCAAGGAGGTTGAAATCATATTTTGATTCTTCACCAGAGCCCATAAGCTCCCAGGAGGCAGCAAAGAGTAGCTCATCTTCATAAATGTAGCTTTCGAAGTCATTGATGCGGTACCCCATTTTCTCCATTTTAACTGAAAGAGTACTGTATTTTTCTTCATCCAATCCTCGGAAAAACCTAACCTCAGCTCCGTCTTTCGGAATCCAGATTGCCGCGGCAAGGATTTGGCCATTGGCTTCATACGCCTCAAAATCGACTATACGATAACCGCGATCAGCCATTTCACCGTAGCGATTAGAAAAGAGCAAACGATCCATGCCCCAATAGAAAATTGTATTCGGTTGTTCCTCGCCCTTTTCCCATACGGCAGAAAACTCAAGAGACATCCCATTACGCACTGCTTCGATTTCAGTGATGACAAAACCTTTCTTACGATTGGCTTCATGCGATTTTTTCAGCGTGGCGATCGACATGCCATCTTCGAATGCCCATTGAGCTTTCTTATCTCTTTTTGTCCAAACCGTCGAAGTTCTTGGTGTGCGGCCTACGCGGTAATTTTCATGATCAACGATTTTAAAGCCATCTTTGCGGCGTTTTTCAAAGGATTCATTGAACTGTATGCCACTTTGGCCGGCGTCAAAAAACGATTCTTTGGATTCAACGGTATAATCAGAGGCGTTCAGTGGCAAAATTGCTATAGAACTGAAAACGCTTACCGCCAGCGCAATGACTTTAATTGCTGAAATGTTTCGTATCGAATATGCCATGGTATTTCTCAAAAATGATAGAGTTATTTCTGAGAATAGGAATCGACGAAATGACAACGTTCCTAAGGAAGATATTTCACTTAGCGACGATTGCAGACCTAAAGACTCGTTTAATAGAGCCTACTACCTATTAATCATCCTGTATTTTGTCCCACGCTACCACTTTTTTATAAGCAGTTGAGCCGCCGAAAATATCCAAAGCGCTGCCGATAGTGAGATCCACTCTACCGTTCCCTATCGATTTGACTCGTTCCAGATCCTCAAGCGATTGAGCTCCTCCCGCATAAGTCACCGGGATTGGGGAATGCTCGCCCAACAAGGCAACAAGTTCTTCTTCGATTCCAGCCATTTTGCCTTCAACATCTACCCCATGAACTAAAAATTCTGCACAATGCATTGAGAGGGATTCGAGCGTTTTTGCATCTACCACAAGTTCCGAAAACTTTTGCCAGCGATCGGTCACCACCCAGTACTTCCCGTCTCGCTTACGACAACTTAGATCGAGAACGAGCTTCTCTATGCCAATTTGAGAAACAACACCCTTGAGACGGTCTTCTTCAAGTTTGCCATCGCGAAACACATAGGACGTCATGATCACATGGCTTGCTCCAGCTTCTAAAAATTCCTTTGCATTGGTATCATTGACCCCACCGCCATACTGCATGCCGCCTTGGTAAGCAGCCAAAGCAGTCAGGGCTGCCTCTTTATTACCTTGGCCTAAAGCGATCACGTGCCCACCGACCAAAGCATCTTTCTTGTACAAGCGAGCATAATAATCTGACGGATTTTCAGCGGTGAAATTTGTATCCGTTTTTTTGTCATCGGCATCGTCTAAAGTCCCACCAACAATTTGTACGACTTTGCCGTTTTTGAGATCGATACAGGGTCTAAATCGCATTTTTTAATTATTACTTATCTTGTTTTTCAAAGTACTCTTCCACGTTCGTCCCCAATTGATTGAGGCGGCCCTCAATACTTAGTCTCGCATTTTCCAACTCATCATCTTGAGCATTTCGAGAAACAGAGATTTCCTCTCCTACATCAATTACAACTTTGGAAAACGGTTTCGGAACAATCATCCGATCCCAAGAACGCACACGCCAAAATCGATTAGCGTAGCAGGACATTGGCAATACTGGAGCTTGGGTCATACGAGAAAGCACAACTAAACCCATTTTTGCTTCGTATACCGGTCCCTTGGATCCATCTGGCAAAATCAAAATAGAACGTCCCTCCTTCGCTACGCTACGATAAAGCCCACGCAGCCCTTGCGTGCCTCCTCGAGACGGCGAACCGCGAATCACCTTTGCTCCCAGACGCTCTCCTAGCATTGCTGCGAGGTCACCGTCTTTGGAAAAACTAATCATGATTGTAACTGGGAATTTTTGCTTCGCTAATTGCCTAATTATACGGCCCAAAAATATAATACGATTGTGCCAAAGAGCGATTATAACGGGAGAAGATTTTTCGTCTAAACTATCAATTTTTCGTTCCCCCGAAAGCCACTTCATTCGATAAGTGGATACGAGGAGCCTAACGATTATTTCTGCGATCAGAACAATCAGATGTTTTTTGAGCTGATCAAAACGTTTAGCCATACTCGTCAATAAACCGCGTGAATCAACCCGCTTCACAGAAGCGAATCACATCACCCACCGTGTTCATATCCTCTGCGTTTTCATCGCTAATTTCGATTCCGAGAGCGTCTTCAATTTCAACGAGAAGTTGCAATGCCTTGGGGGAATCAATTCCGAGATCTGCGACCAATTCGCTTTCCGGTTTGATTTCATCTTTCGGAATATTGGCCAATTCGCTGATAAGCCCGATTATAGAGTTTTTTATATCGCTCATGTCTAAATTAAAGGAGTGAGTTGCCTTGGATACTTATTCGAATTCTACTCGTTCTACTTTTTGATTGAGGTAATCTTCCTTTATCTTCCCTCGTTGAATCTTACCACTGGACGTTCTCGGAATAGCTCCCCTTCGAACAAATGCTAAATCAAATACGGGCAACGACATCGCTCTACCAATTCGCGTCTTAATAGCTCGGTCGAGGCCTTTGAGAGTTTCAGCGTCCGATTCGTTTGTCTCTACAACAAGAACGATTTCTTCGCCTATATTTGGACGGTGCACCGAAAACGCAGCTATACGTTCTCCGCCGGTTCCCTGGCCCCGAGCTTCTTCAGCCAACCATTCCAATTCATGAGGCATGATATTGTCACCTCGAATTACTAAAATCTCTTTGAAACGTCCTGCTATATAAAGCTCGCCGTTTGCGGTAAATCCTAAATCACCCGTCCTTAACCACTCGCCATGCTTAGACGCTGCGGTCTCAGCAGCATTTTTATAGTATCCTGAAAATACTGCAGGACCTTTCACGAGAATCTCCCCAAGGTCACCTTCCTGCAAGGTTTCTCCATCGTCATTAGCTATCCTCACTTCCGTATCCGGCACAGCGATACCACAGCAAACAACTTCTTGATTTTCTAAATGATAGCCCGATTGCTGAGGAGTTAGATGTGTTCGCACACCTGCTCCGTTGCTATCAAAGGTCACTGCAAGGGTTGCTTCGGCCATCCCATAGCACGGCATGATCTTATCAGGCGTAAAGCCTGTACATTCGACCAAGTTGCAAAAGGCGTCCATAGTTTCCGGACGGATCATTTCCGAACCGGTCATAGCCACTCCCACTTTGCTAAGGTCGAGTCCAACGAGGTTTTCTTTTTTGATTCGATCTACACAAAATTGGTACCCAAAATTTGGACCCGCCATCATCGCTTTTTTTCCACTCAAGGATTCCAGATACTTTATTGGACGAGCCAAGAAAGTAGTCGGATTCATGAGCGAGAGCTCGATTCCGTTCGCAATCGCTAAGAGTAAGCAACCGATCAACCCCATATCGTGGTGCATCGGAAGCCAAGCTGAATGCAACTCTGCCCACTCATCAGCAGGAGCGCCATATCGATCGCCGATTCCTTCATTGATGGAAAAGGCATTGTGCGTCGCCATTCGATGACTAATCATCACGGCTCGTGGCATGCCCGTGGATCCACTCGTGAACTGTAAGAATGCAAGCTCTTCTGGCTTTGCTTCATGCAAGCGCTCTTCACCTATTTCTTGGCTCTCGATATCAGCAGTCGAGTACGAAATCGCACCCAACGTATCCCCATAGTCCTTACGCAAGTCGTTTACCATGCGATCACCTGCAATTATCCACTCAGCATCGATGACAGAACGGTATTTTTCCAAGCGCTCTGCGAAATTGGATGAAGCACTGAGCCCTCCCATTACGGACGCGATCGCAGCAGGATGGGCCCCGATACAAATAGCGCCCAACCACGCATCGATAAAATCCCATGCCGTTGGAAGGCACAAAAGAATGCAATCTCCACTTTTTACGCCTAAAGACCTCCAACGGCCAGCTGACTCTTTTACCGCCTGTAAAAGTTCCGGGTAACTTCTCCGACCGCTGACGCGCCCAGCTCGATCCCGCATTTGGATTCCTTTTTCAGGAAATAGCTCAGCCGTTCGTCTTAGAACTTCTGGGAATGTTTCTGGAAGGTCAGTAATGACCTTTTTTCTTTCGATACCGAAAATGTGAGCTGGTTTTGATTGAGACAATGTTTCGAGGGTCACAAGATGCTTTATCGATGGAGTGGCAGAAGTTCGTACAGTTTAGGAGAAGACGACAAAACGAAGCATGCCTTGTGGATTCAAGCTCCGATTTCAAGCGAGGGCCACAGTAATTCTACGAATCGAAACGCTCCAAGTCGTTGCTTCGAATTATGCGTTGAATTTTTTCGATATAGAGAAACCCTTCTTCTGAATAGCGTTCCAACCCCTCTGCGAGGTCCACTCCAACTAATTGCCCTTCATTCCTCCTGATAGCTCTTCGTATAGCACGCAGACTTCCATAATGTGGATTCGTATTCAAATTTAAGATATAACTATCAAAGCAACCTTTCGGACTCAAAAACGATTGCACTTCATAAGAACGGCCTGCTGGACGCCTCTTTGGGATCATTCCACAACCAGGCTTATAGCACCATATACCATAGAGATTATTGCCTTCGAGGGCAAAACGAGACGTTCCCCAACCGCTCTCTAATGCTGCTTGTGACAATGCCAGCGAAGCAGGGATAATATCAATCCTAGATAGTAGATCGACAAAGGTATATTCGTCGATTTCATCCTCTTCATCAAATTTGTATGTAGCTTGCAGTGTACGAATCCGCTCAACCGTCTTCTCGGACAATTTACCGGATTTATCGTAGGCAGCGGAGAGCTTTTTAACTTCTCTTCGAACTTTCAACGTGTGTTTGTTTGACTCTTCTATAAAAGGAAGAAGGAAGTCGAAAAACGCGTTTTTTCTCTCCTGAATATCTTTAATCTTACTAAAGTCCGGCATGACTACCGGATCCTCTTCAACGACTGGCCCGCTGCGAAAGACAAAATAAATTATAACAAGGGATAACGCAAATACCCCAGAGAGCCAAACGACCAGTTGAGCTCGATTTTGCTTATCGGGGTTTTTGTTTCTAAGAAACTTCATGTTAAGTTTTCTCGCCACCTCTTGAGAAGTCGAAGTTTCAACTATATAGATAATCTAGAGCTATCGTAATTTTAACTGAAGGTGGAGAAATATATCCCCGTCCATCCAATATTCGATGAAGTTCGCCTGCGTTTTTACCCGATCTGTCCAACCGTTGGCCGCCTTCCCATTATGTGCTGGAGAAACGAGCTCGAGCTCGCCGTGCCACCATTCCCTATAGTTCTTAAAAAGTTGGTTGGAAATCTTAACCACAATTTCCCGATCTTTAAAATCAGGATTCAGCTGGAGAAGGATATTTCCCTCTTTGTCTACCTTAACATCTTGCAGAACCTCTTCGTTAAACGTGATCGTCTCGTATGGGCCAAAACTTTTTTGAGAACCTTCAGCTCCGATCGCACTTCCAGTAAAAGAGAGTAGGCAGAAAAGAGCCGTGACAAACCGGTAACATGAACTGGGTATCTTCATCATACGCACATTAGGAGATCATTTTGCTTCATGTCAAAATATTCAATCATGAGATTGATAGGTAAGCTACTGAACTAACCCTTGCCCATTGAATTCGAGACAGAATCAAAAATTAAATAATTTTAAGGAAACCTAACCTTGCCTGTAAGTGTTTAACCGTACAGCGTTCGGCCATCTTCTTAGGATGATATACAAACTTGGAAACAACGGAATAAAACTCATCAGCGAGCTAGGAGAGCTAACCCTATTTGCCCTCTCCTCGATTAAATCTTTTTTGCCGCAGAACCATCGACTAGAAAAGATCGTTCGCGCAATTTACGAGATAGGAGTACGCTGCGTCCCCATCACTCTGATCGTTGGTCTTTTCACTGGATTGGTGCTCGGGCTGCAACTATTCTACGTGCTGACTAAGTTCAGCTCAGAAAGCTTGCTCGGACAAGCCGTCGCTTTGTCTATCATATTGGAAATCGGCCCGGTATTCACTGCCATCATGATTGTCGGACAAGCCGGATCTGCCCTCTCCGCTGAGATAGGAATACAGCGAAATGCAGAGCAAATCGATGCGTTGAGCACGATGAAAATAAACCCGATCGGCTTCCTTGTTTCTCCACGTGTCCTAGCAGCTCTGATTTGTTTTCCAATCTTAACAGCCGCTTTTAATATTATAGGGATCTGGGGTGGCTACCTTTCGGGGGTCGCAATGCTGGGCGTTGATAGCGGCGCTTATTGGACACGGATTTTCGAAAGCGTTAGCGGTCAAAACGTAGCCGATAGTATGCTCAAGGCATTTGTATTTGGCTTCTTGACGACTCTCGTTTGCGCGTTTCAAGGGTACTACACTCACATCAAGGCAAGCGTTCCTGGCTCACGTGGCGTTTCCGAAACAACGACTCGAGCAGTCGTGATTTCGTCTATCGTAATCTTAGCAGCCGATTTCGTTCTAACTTCTTTCCTACTCGTAAGATGAGCATCAACAAGATTTTGCAGGTCAGGGGCATGAGCAAACGCTTTGGCGATTTGGTAGTCTTAGACAATATCGACATTGATATCCCGATTGGCAGTCACACGACCGTGATTGGGAAAAGCGGTATCGGGAAGTCAGTCTTATTAAAATGCATGGCTGGCTTGCTTGAGCCCGACGCGGGGATCGTCGAAATTGACGGAAAAAAGGGCTCCTTCCCGCATTGCAGCTACATGTTTCAGCAGAATGCTCTTTTCGACTCCTTTAATGTATTCGAAAACATCGCGCTCCCCCTTCGCGAAACACAGACGCTGAAACGAGAGGAAATCCGCGAGAAAGTTGAGCAGATCATCGAAAAACTCGACTTGAATTCCGCGACCTACAAATACCCTGCAGAAATCTCAGGTGGTATGAAAAAGCGGGTGGCGCTCGCTCGAGCACTGATCACAAACCCTGAGATCATCTTGTTCGACGAACCAACAACCGGCTTGGACCCGCTTCGCAAATACGGAGTATTCGATATGATCAGCACGTATCGGAAAAAATTTGGCTTCACCGTCCTGATGGTAAGCCACGATGTTCCTGAAGTGTTTGAAATCACCGATCAAATTGCTTGGCTAGAGGGTGGAAAAATCGCTTTCTGGGGAACGCCCGATGAGCTCTATGCCGATACCCCAGCTCCACTAAAACCCTTTCTTAATCCAAAACTCGAAACTTCTCTTTAATCGTCAGTCTTTATGAACAGTAAGAAAATCGAATTCACGGTCGGACTCTTCGTCTTAGCTGGTCTTCTCTGTATTCTCTATTTGGCCGTCTCTATAGGCGGCAGCCGCTTCTTCGGTGGAGACGCTCGAGTTATTGAGGCTCGATTCAGTAATATTGGCGGTCTCAACCCTGGCAGCAATGTGATGATAGCAGGAGTAAAGATAGGATCCGTTCAATCGATTTCTCTCGATGAGCAATCACTCGTCGCTGTGGTGCAGATGAAATTGGATTCTACCAACATTGAAGTCTACGACGACGCAATCGCCTCGATTCGAACGAATGGATTGATTGGAGACAAATACATCGCATTTGACCCAGGTGCCTCAGGAATTGAGCTCGAAGAAGACGAGCCAATCGTCGATACGGAATCTGCTCTCGACATTGAAAGCCTTATCAGCCGCTTCGCCTTTGGTGATATAGGTGGTGGCGAAGAATAAACAAACTTCATGCAAGTATAGCGGTCGTACGTTAATCTCAGTTAAGAAATTATGAATAAGTCACTCCTCCTTAAAACCCTTGCTTTAATCGCTACTCTTTTCTGCGCAACTGCTTACACAATTGCTGAAGAAAAACCTGAAATCAAATTTCAAAATACGATTCTCGAATTGGTCGATGTTTTGTCGGATAACAATCCGGATCTTTCATTTGCAGATAAACAGCAAAATGTAATAGAGCTTTTCAAAAGCAGAAACTTCGAATTCGACACCATCATTCGCAGAACCTTAGGCCGAAACTGGACCACTTTGACAGATGAGCAGAAGGAGCAGACCAAGCAATTGATCACGACTATGTTGCTTTTGGCTTACTCTCGCGAATTTCAAGACGGCGAAAAGCCTGAAATGAAGTTTGGAGAAGCCACTTTCTTAAATCCTAAGCAAACGAAGCTCGAGCTTCCTTCAGCTGTGAAAGTCCGTGGCTCGACCGTTACCCTATCTTATCGTTTGGTAAATTTAAAGGCAGCTGGATGGCAGGTTTACGATATTCTTGTCGAAGGCGTTAGTATGGTAAGCAACTACCGCAAACAATTCGATGACCACTTCAATTCCAGAAAGTCCGCAGACGAATTAATCGAACTACTCAAAGGAAAACTTGCTGACTAATCAAATGATGAAATCTCTATTTGTTAAAACTACTTTTATTGCAGCCTTCGGGTTAGCATCGATTTCATCGGCTCAAGAAGTCGATGACGACGAAGATTTCTTCAATGAGGATTTAGAGGAATCAACAAGTGGTGCCAATGTGGCAGATCCATTCGAAAAAGTTAATCGAGGAATTTTTGCCTTTAACGATTTCGTTTACCTTAAACTATTCAAGCCGGTTGCAAAAACTTATAGCAATGTAATGCCGGATCCCGCTGAAAAAGGGATCGGGAATTTTTTTAAAAACATAAAGTATCCGGTTCGTTTAACAGGAAACGTTTTGCAACTCAAACTAGGACAAGCCAGTAAGGAAACCGGTAGCTTTTTAATAGACACAACTGTTGGCCTGGCTGGATTTATTGATGTCTCGGGAACAATTCCGGAGCTTGAAACCACCGAGGAAGATATCGGTCAGGCGTTAGCAAGCTGGGGAATTGGCAATGGCTTTTATTTCGTAATGCCCTTCATGGGACCAACCACGCTACGCGACTTTGTTGGCGGGCGGGCAGATAGTTACGTGGACCCACTAAGCGAGCCTTGGAGCCCAATCGAAAAGTGGGAAACTCGAGCTGTAGGTAACACAGTAGAGCTCATAAACAACTCGCCTCAGTTGATAGACATTTACGAACGAGTTAAAGAATCCGCCATCGACCCGTACGAAGCCTTTAAGGACGGCTATCTTCAAATTCGAACCAAGCAAATTGAAGAATAGCCTAATCGAAAATTCAACAAAAACGGCCACATCTCTTAATTGAGATGCGGCCGTTTTCTATATAAACCTTATGCTTCTTAGCTATTAGCCCGTTGGTCAGCGTCTGCGAGGACCTCTTCTTTGAGTGCCTTCAACGCTTCGTTTGTCTTCGCTTTCACGGTATCGAGTTCGCCAGCGCTTTCAACGTCTTCGCAGCCAAACAAGTAGAACTTGATTTTAGGCTCAGTTCCGCTACCTCGAACCGCATAACGGTATCCGTTTTCCAACTCCAAGAAATACAGATCTTGGCTTGGAATCTTCTTACCGTCTGCATCAAAGACCTCTTCACGTCCAAAGTCAGTGAACTTGAGGACCTTCGATCCCAAGAATTCGCTAGGTGGATTCGAACGGTAGGTTTCGAGGATTCGAGCGATTTTTGCTGCACCCGCTGCGCCTTCGTAAACAAGCTGTCCAAGTCCTTCTAGGAAGAAACCATTCTCCAAGTAAATTTCGTCCAAATATTCAGGAACTGTCTTCCCTTGGGCCTTCAAGCTAGCGGCCAATTCACAGAAAATTGCACTTGCCGCATTCGCATCCTTGTCGCGCACAGAGTCTGTTGGAAGGTACCCATAACTCTCTTCTCCCCCAAAGACATAGTAGGTGCTGTGCTTTTGAAGCAGCACGCTGCGCTCGCGCTGAGAAAGGCTATCATAGTCGAGCTCTTCGCCAGTCTCTGCCTTGTGAGCCGCTTTGGCTTGATCTTCATACGCTTTGAGTTTTTCCGCGATCCACTTGAAACCGGTGAGCGTATTTATCACCTTGATACCATGATTTTTTCCAATCGCATCTTGCAATGGCGAAGTAACGAACGTTTTGATCAAAACGATATTCGAACCGCCATTTTCCGGAATCCAGCCCAGTTCCTTGAGCTTTTTGATACGATAGTCAGCTAGCAATGCTCCGATCTGGTTGCCCGTGATCAACTGCATATTGCCGTCTGTATCGCGCACAGAAACTCCCATGCGGTCCGCATCGGGATCGGTGCCCATCAAAATATCCGCTCCTTCCTTAATCGCAAGATCTGTTGCCAACTGAAGGGCTTCTGCATTTTCAGGGTTGGGCGATTTCACAGTAGAAAAGTTAGAGTCTTTCTGCATTTGCTCCTCAACTGTTAGAGGAGTGAAACCGAGCCTTTTAAACGCTGGCAAACTGATGATCGCTCCAGTCCCGTGGATTGGAGTGAAAACAGCTTTAAGGTCTGCTTTCGAAAACGCGTCACGGTCGATAACTGTTTCAACGACGGCATCTGTGTAAACTTCGTCGAGCTTAGAATCGAGGATGTTAACCTTTGAAAGGTCTGGTTTAAGGAATGGCGAAACGTCTTCCAACGAAACGTTGTCCACTTCAGAGATGATTCCCGTGTCACTTGGCGGCACTACTTGTCCCCCATCGGCAAAGTAAACTTTGTAACCATTGTACTGTGGCGGGTTGTGACTGGCTGTAATTACGATTCCGCAGGTAGCTCCTACTTCACGAACCGTGAAACTCAGTTGCGGTGTTGAGCGTGGCCCGTCAAAGATAAAAGCTTCACCCCCGAGCTTTGACCATGTCGATGCTGCGAGTTCGCAGAAAAACTGAGAGAAATGTCGAACGTCGTAAGCGATTACTAGCTTCGGAGCGGATTCAATTCCGTTTTCCTTGTGATAGGCAGCAGCATAACGATAGAGACCGCAGGTCGCTCTAGCCAAAGTATATTCGTTGAGCATATTACTGCCAACTCCAGGGAAGCTCGGAGACTTTGGGTCATCGCCTTTCTCTGTTTTTGTAGAGAGCAGTCCGATTGTGCGCCCTCGCATACCACCTGTTCCAAAAGCGATCTGCTGGAAAAAACGGTTGTTCAGCTCGTCAGCCTCGTTATTCTCAATCAGCTCCCTGAGACTATTGATTGAGGATTCGCTCAGGAATTTTCCCGAGAGCCAGGTTTTGAGATTTGCTACCGTAGCTTCAAGCAATTCTCCCTTTTCAGCCAGTGTTTCGACTTTCGCTATTAATTCTGGATTCATCGCCCTCCCTTGATGGGCAGTTTTCTGCGAGAATCAAATTCTTTCGTGAGTCTCGGTGCCTCTTTTACGAATTCGTTTCGAACAAATTACCCTATAAATAATAACTTTTATAAATTGCCAAATGTAAATAAGCGATATACCGGCTAGAACATATTTAACCCAAAGCGTATCAAGATCTAATATGTCAATCCAGACTCAAGACAACACATACATAATCGGCCACAAGAACCCCGATGCAGACGCGATCTGTTCCGCCATCGCCTATGCAGAATTAAAAAAACAACAAGGCCATAAGGGGTTTATACCTGCGCGCTGCGGAAATACAAATGCCCGGATTGATACGATCTTAAACAAATTCAATCAACCGCTTCCAATCTTCCTAGGAGATCTCTCGCCAACGGTAAGCGACATAATGGTTCGCAACGTCGTTAAAATAAAAGAAGGCGCTACAATTTCAGAAGCATTGGAATTGATTGATCGCCATGACGTACGCTCGATCCCAGTCACCAACGAAGACAACATATTAAAGGGCTACGTATCTGTCTTCCAGATGGGAGATTACTTCATCCCAAAGCTCAACGAGCCCAAGGCGATGAGGCAGGTTAATACGTCAATTTCCAATGTTGTGAAGGCTTTAAAGGCTGACGTTAAACACGTGGTCAAAGGCGATTCGGTTGAAGATATGTTCGTCAAAATTGGGGCGATGGATATTCGTTCTTTTGGCAAATTCACTGGCTCCTCGGCTATTCCAGCAGAACAAACAATAGTCGTTGTCGGAGATCGTTGGGATATTCAACAACGCTCAATCCAAATAGGAGTTCGCCTTCTCGTTATAACCGGAAGTCTTGGAGTCGATCCAGAAGTCATAGAAATGGCGAAAGATAATGGGGTTTCTGTCATCATCAGCCCATTCGATTCCGCTACGACAGCTTGGACAATCCGTACCGCCTCTCAGGTTGATAAGCTTTACGAGCGAGAGTACATATCATTCGGACCAAACGAACTTCTCAAGAAGGTTAGCAAGCGTATTGCCAACACAAACGTGCCGGCATATATGGTCGTCGGAGAAGACGGTAAGCTCGTTGGGCTTTTTAGCAAAACGGACATTTTAAAGCCAACCCGGACGAACATCATTTTGGTAGATCACAATGAGCTCGGGCAAGCCGTTCAAGGAGCTGCCGATGTTAATATTACAGAGATCATTGATCACCATAGATTGGGCAACGTCGGCACCCAACAACCTATACTTTTCATCAATGATCCAGTTGGGTCAACCTGTACCATCATAGCGGATCTATTCCGCAGAAGTGAGATAGACCCGACCCCAGAAATCGCAGGCATAATGATGAGCGGAATCATATCCGACACATTAAACCTTACCGGACCGACAACGACGCCACGAGATGGAGAAATCCTTGCCTGGCTGGAAGGCATCTCGGGCGTGACTGCCAATGATCTCGCTCACGAAATTTTCAGCAGCGGTTCAATTATCATTTCGATGACCCCTGACGAGGTTATCCGAGCCGACCAAAAAATCTATCAAGAAGGCGATTTTAAATACTCCGTTTCACAAATTGAAGAACTCGGATTCAACAATTTCTGGGACAAAGTAGATGAACTTTCTGCTGCATTAAATGACTTCCGAGTAGCCGAAGAGCTCACATTTGCCTGCGTTCTAGTAACGGACATCAACAAACACAATTCATTGTTGGTCGTTAGCGGTGACGAAGACTTTATCGACGCAATTACCTATCCAGCAGTGGAAAAAGGTAGAATCTATGAGCTTAAAGGCGTCGTTAGTCGTAAGAAACAACTAATCCCGTTTATAACGAGCACAATCAAGTCAGTGGACTTGAAAGACTAACCTTCGGCAAGAACGAGGTCTGCGACGACGTCGCATCCATTCGATTGAAACGATTGGCGCAGATGCTTTTCAACTCCTAGGGATGAAATATACAATTCATCCCCACTAAGCACAGTCGGAATAGTCAGAGTAGAATCATAGCCTATATCGACCATCATATTCTTGAAGCTGCCGGAGAACATGTTTGTCAGCTCTCCGCAGACGTCGGTCACGATATCGTAGTCCAAGTCGTCGCCTTCGAGACCTGTAATCTTTGCGGCAATCGTATTGGCAAACTCTTCTTGCAGGAAAAGGTATATCACCCCACTTGCCTCTCCGACGAACCCAACTGATCCGACGAAAACTGAATTCATATCAGAACCACCCAATTTAGGGGCTTGCGGCTTTGTGCCCGAAAAATCCTCGTTACCATTGGCAACTAGTTCGTACGACAGCATCGTATCGAAAACGCTTTTAAGTGAACTCGAAAGGGTATTTAGGAGGTCAGTATTCGGAAGCTGGGCAATACCTGTCATAACTTTAAGAAATATCGGTAAGCTCATAAATTTCTTAAGAGCAAAATACTCAAACAGATTCCGTTAATAGGAAAAATGTCGTAAATCAATTCGAACTTGGTTTCGTATAACTCTAGCTAGTGTGCTGCTGACAGATGTAGGCGATCTTCCATCGCATTTAAACTTCCCTACGATTGTTCATCATCACGTCCAGACTATCATCCCATAGACTATGAACGAAAATTTTTACGAAACAGATAAAGCAGTGTCAGAGTATCTGCTTTTTCATTACGGAACCGAAAACGAATTTTACGAACAAGGCATTGGAGCCAAGGAAGCCCTCGACTTCGCATCGCGTTGTGGACTGCTCCACTCAAAAATCCCCCACGGGAACCAAAAACAAAGAGCTTTAGACCTAGGATGCGCGGTCGGTAGAGCAACCTTTGAGCTGAGCGAAGCATTCGAAGAAGTCGTAGGAATAGACTATGCCCATGCACTCATAGATTCAGCGAAAAAAGTTGCTAGCAAAGAGCCTATAACCATCCAAGTTACAGTTGAAGGCGACGTCACAAAAGAGACGACAATTCAGGCTCCATTTTCAAGCCAGCCGGAAAAAATCACCTTCCAACAGGGTGACGCGATGTCCCTACCAAGTTCTATAGGAACCTTTGATTTCGTGCTAATGGCGAATTTGATCGACCGACTGCCTGACCCTACAAAGTGCCTGGGAGATATCCACAAATTGCTAAACGCAAATGGAGTTTTAGCGATAACTTCTCCCTACACTTGGATGGAAGAGTACACTCCAAAAGAAAAATGGTTAGGAGGGTTCTATAAAGACGGGGAGGCAATACTAAGTTTCGATTCTCTAAAAGAGATACTATCTCCAAACTTTCAATTGCTCGAGGATTTCAATATGCCATTCTTAATAAGAGAACACGTTCGTAAAAACCAATTCACAGTCGCTCATACGACCATCTGGCAAAAGAAAAAATGAAAACGCCAAGCCACGCACGACTTCAATTCAGCAAGCAAGTCATTGGCTCGCTTCTGGGGCTGCTAACCATTCTGTTCATTTCAGCCTGCTCCACCCCAAAGGATGATTCTACACTTGTTGTTGGCATGGAGCTAGCCTATCCGCCGTTCGAAATGACGGATGAACAAAATAACCCGACTGGCGTGAGCGTAGAGATGGCTCAAGCTCTCGCTAAACATTTAGGACGAGAGCTAAGGATCGAAAACATTCCATTTGCGGGGCTAATTCCAGCCCTTAGAACAGGAAAAATTGATGTTATCATTTCCTCAATGACCGCTACCGATGAACGAAGAGAATCAATCGATTTTTCTGATGCGTACTTATCAACCGGTTTATGTTTACTTGTATCCAAAAACTCTGCAATAACTAGCATTGATGAATTAGATAAGGCAGGTGTGTCGATCGCGGTAAAGCAAGGAACAACCGGTCATGTATACGCTGCTTCGAGCATCAAACACGCAAACGTACTTCTATTCGACAAAGAGTCAGCTGCTGTACTCGAAGTGAGCCAAGAAAAGGCCGATGCCTTCATCTACGACCAAATGTCGACTTTCATGAATTGGAAACGCAACCAAGAAACCACCACAGCGCTTCTCAATCCATTAAAAAAAGAATCCTGGGCGATAGGGATCGCAAAATCAAACGAAGCCCTTCTGTCTGAAATCAACGATTTTCTGGCTACCTTTTCCCAAAGCGGTGGATTCGATTCCTTGGGAGAGAAATACTTGAAAGAACAAAAAGAAGAATTTGAGAAACTTGGAATTCCATTCTACTTTTAAAGGCAATTGATGAGTTTCTTTTTTGAAGACAGCCCAAGCTCTCCAAGTAGCCCCAAACAGGCAAAGCACTTTGTGTCCTTCGGGTGTGCATTTCTCTTTCTGTCTTTTTTTGTCTTTCTTGCATTCACCGCTATCGATTACAATTGGAACTGGTCATCTGTATTTCAATACAAGAAAAAATTCATCGATGGATGGCTCATAAGTGTCGGCATATCATTTGTCACACTCTTCTTTAGCCTTATTGTTGGGTTCTTAGCTGCCATGGGAAAACGTTCCACTTTGCTACCCATCAAATATGTAGCATCTATCTATATCGAATTAGTGAGAGGGACTCCGCTCCTCGTTCAGATCTACCTCTTCTATTATGTGATAGCGGATGCGGCTGGCGTAGACAATCGCTATGTCATGGGAGTCGTCATCATGTCCCTTTTCAGCGGAGCATATATCGCGGAAATCTTCAGAGCTGGAATTGAAAGCGTCGGGAAGTCGCAACTCCTCTCTGCTAAAGCGATAGGCCTGAGTTCAAAACAAACTTATCGCTTCGTCATTATCCCCCAGGCTCTACGTAATAGCCTTCCTGCCTTAGCGGGTCAATTTGCCAATTTGATTAAAGACTCATCTCTACTTTCGACGATAGCCATCCGTGAATTCACTCTGAACGCCCAAGAAGTAAATTCCATTACCTACAGCTCTTTCGAAAGCTATTTCCCCTTAGCAATTGGATACCTCGCTATCACTTTGCCCGTAATGCAACTGTCTCGCGTCATAGAAAATAAAATACGCTTCGAAACGTGAATTTAGCAGTAAACAAAATTACGAAACGCTACGGCGATCAAAGGGCTCTAGACGGATTCACTCTACAGGCCAATGATTTTAGCTGTCTCGCCTTTATTGGTCCATCGGGTGGTGGGAAATCTACGGCATTACGACATTTATGCGGATTGGAAATTCCCGATTCTGGAGAAATTAGATTAAACGATTCGATTCTTCCGGCACAGGAAAACGAATTGCTCAATTTTCGAAAATCGATTGGAATCGTTTTCCAGTCCTATAATCTTTTCCCTCATTTTACAGCTCTAGAAAACGTGACGCTACCCCTTGTTCAAGTTCACGCAATGGATGCGAAAAATGCAAACTCGCGGGCAATGGAATTGCTAGGTCGTTTTGGCTTAAGTAATCACGCCAATAAGAGACCCGCCGAGCTTTCCGGCGGGCAGTCGCAGCGCGTCGCAATCGCACGAGCTCTAGCTCCCGACCCGAGTATCCTGTTTTTGGATGAACCGACATCTGCCCTCGATCCAGAGATGACAGCCGAAGTATTGGAAGCAATCGAATCACTTGTAGCTGACGGTAAGAAGATCGTTCTAGTAACCCACGAAATGGGATTTGCTCAGAAAGCTGCGGACCAAGTCGCTTTTATCGCTAACGGCAAAGTCATTGAGCATTCCACTTCGACGGACCTCTTCAATAGACCACAATCTCAGACCTGCGAAAAATTTTTGAGTAGAGTATTAAAGTATTAGGAAGATTACGAAGTACTATATAATTGCAGAGTCCCCGCTTCGGCTGGTATCTTCCCAACACATTTATGGCAAAGAAATATTGGCTTATTAAAAGCGAACCCGATGTGTTTTCGCTTGATCACTTAAAAAACTGCCCCGATCAAACAGAACATTGGGATGGCATTCGAAACTATCAGGCTCGCAATCTCATGCGCGATGAAATGCAAGAAGGAGACGAGGCCATATTCTATCACTCCAACGCAGGCAAAGAAACAGGAGCCGTAGGCCTCTCCCGCGTGGTTAGCGAAAGCGCATATCCAGACTATACTTCATGGGACCCGAAATCGAAATACTACGACGAAAAATCATCGGAAGAAAATCCGCGTTGGGTCATGGTCGATTTTAAGTGGCGAGCTGAATTCCCCAAATTGGTGAGCCTCCAAGATATGAAAAAGGCGGATAACCTAGACGGAATGCTGGTGATCAAACAAGGACAACGCCTTTCCATTCAACCGGTCGAAAAGAAGCACTTTGTCGAAGTTTGCAAGATGGGTGGCCTAAAGGCTTCCGAGATAAAGGCCCTTGGCCTGTAAACTGCTATTCACCAATGCCTTTGCAACAATAAGGTGAAAGAACGTTACACTCAGGAAAATTTAGTCGCGTTCCCCTTTTCCGAATTTCTAAAAAATGCCGTCCCATTCATCATCGGGACACTTACTATTCTATGTCTACAGTAGAGGATACATTCAAATTCGATCCCAGTTATGGTTACACTCCTGAGGAGCTACTTCAGGTTGGGGCCCCGGAAGGGCCGGGTGACTTTGATTCATTTTGGCAAAAACGCTATAAACGAGCTCTCGTGGTAAGTCCACGTCCCCGAATAAAGGATACTGGGGAAACAATAAATGGAGCCAGAATCTTTAAAATAACCCACAGATCAACGGAGGCAGCAGTTATCGGAGGTTGGCTTACTCTGCCAGAAAACGGTGTGATAAATCGCGGATTTGTAGTGGGCCATGGCTACGGTGGCCGTGAAGGGCCAGACCTCCACCTTCCCTTCAAAGATGCCGCCATTCTATTTCCTTGCGCTCGTGGCATTTCAAGAAGCCCCTACCCAAATGTTTCCCCAGATCCTGGTTGGCACGTCATCCACGACCTGGCTGACCCCAATCGTTACATTATTGGCCACTGCGTTGAGGACATTTGGCTAGCTGCTTCAACATTGATTCGGCTTTTCCCACAGGTGCAAGGCCACCTAGGTTATTTAGGAATCAGTTTTGGTGGTGGGATCGGAGCCATGGCGATGGCCTTTGACGATCGCTATCAAAAAGCGCATTTCAATGTCCCCACTTTTGGCAATCAACCTCTTCGCCTAGAATTACCCACAACTGGAAGTGGAGCCGCTGTTCAGGTGTTTCACAAGCGCTATCCAGAGCAAACCCAAAACACCTTGAAGTACTACGATGCAGCAATTTCAGCGAGCCGTATGAAAATCCCAACACACTATGCCTGTGCATTGTACGACCCAATGGTAGCCCCTCCAGGTCAATTTGCTATCTACAACCAGACTCAATCACCCAAACAGCTCTATACCCTAACCGCGGGGCACTACGAATACGAAGATCAAGCGAAGGAAGACGCCGAATTACTGAGCGAATTAGACGTCTTCTTTTCGGATCTGTAGATTATAAGTACATAAGGACACCCGCTAACTAGATAGGATGAATCGAGAATATCATAAATGGTGGAGTCCTTATCTAAGGCGAGAAATGGAACTTCTCGTACATGGTCATGCGGGGGCCAAAGTATTGGTTTTTCCAACACGGGGGGGACGTTTTTACGAGTACGAGAACCTGCGAATGGTCAAGGTACTCCAAGATAAAATTAGAGCCGGGCATATCCAATTATTCTGCGTGGATAGTATCGACTCGGAGAGCTTTTATTGTTGGTGGGCACACCCCTCTGGGCGCATAGAACGGCACAAGGAATACGAAAATTACGTTATCAATGAAGTGATTCCTTTTATGAACGAGAAGAACTCAAATCCTTGCACAATATCGCATGGCATGAGTCTCGGAGCCTTCCATGCCGGAAATATTGCGTTCCGTCATCCAAGTAAATTCCAAAAACTTGTGGCTCTCTCGGGGCGCTTTGATCTGACGCTACAAGTAGAGTATTTTGGCGACCTATTTAACGGGTATTACAACGACGATATATATTTCAATACACCGACTCACTTCCTCCCTTCCCTCGATTGTCCCGTTCGAATGCAAGACCTTAAGGATATGGAAATCACGCTAGTGATTGGCGAGGATGATCCATTCAAAGAGAATAACAAACACCTTAGTCAAATCCTCCAAGCAAAAGGAATTGATCATAATCTCCACTTCTGGGAGCACCGGGCTCATCGCGGCTACTACTGGCGACGAATGGCCCCACAGTTCCTTTAAAAAAGTAGAAAATACAATCTAGCTAGATTGATTTCTCTCCATAGTACGGCGACGATCTTCTTCACGGCGCTTCATTTTCTCCTCACGCCACATCTTGCGCTGCTCTGGGGTCGATCCAATGTGAGGTCGGTTTTGCTCACGGCTAATTTCAACTTGTCGTTGTCGCGACTTCATGCGCTCGCGCTGTTCCTCAGTCATCGTATCAAAGCAATGGGGACAACTAATTCCTTCAACATATTTTTCGGATGCCATATCCAATTCCGTAATTGCATGACGACAAGCATGGCACTGGTCGAAATCCCCTTCTTCAAGGTTGTGATTTACCGTGACTCGATTATCAAAAACGAAACAATCGCCCTTCCACATACTTTCTTCGGGGTCTACCTTTTCTAGGTAATTTAAAATACCTCCGTCTAGATGGTACACCTTCTTGAATCCTTCTTTTAGAAGGTAAGATGTTGATTTCTCACAACGGATTCCGCCGGTGCAAAACATGGCGATTGGCTTGTCTTTTTTGTCAGCTAGTTCTTTTTCGACATACTCAGGAAATTCGCGAAAACTCTTTGTGTTAGGGTCTATAGCCCCTTTAAAGGTACCAATTTCTACTTCGTAATCATTACGTGTATCGACGAGTACCACATCAGGATCGGATATTAGTTTGTTCCACGCTTCCGGAGCGACATACTCTCCAACCTGATCATTCGGGTTTACTTCCGGAAGTCCTAGGCGAACAATCTCCTCCTTCAATTTCACTTTCATACGATAAAATGGTGGCTCATCAGTGAAAGACCGTTTAACTGTCAATTCGCCTATGGCTGGATTGGATTGCAAATAATCAAGCACTGCAGCAACCCCCTCTTCAGGACCTGCCATAGTCGAGTTAATACCTTCAGCCGCCAACAGGATAGTTCCCTTAACACCATTTTGCTCGCAAACATCAAGAAGAGGATAACGAAGTTCCCTGAAATCCGGTAAAGAGACGAATTTGTAATACGCAACAACAAGGGTTTTGGCAGATGAAGTACTCATGGTATAAATTGTGACAGCCTCATTTAATGAAATCCAAAAAATCGGCAAGCAAAAGACTACGCAAAGGTGGCCCCAAATCGAAGAGTCGATCCAATGATAGAACTAAATTTGACAGAACAGGCTATTCCGGCAGAAATCCCTTCTCTAATCTAAGTCCACATGAAAAACACTCCCAACAAGCCAGTAACCCTACGAACAATTGCAAAGGCACTTGGGGTTTCTCATGCGACTGTTTCCCTTGCCCTTCGAGATAGTCCACAGATTTCTGCGACACGACGGGCAGAGATAAAACAAGCCGCCAAGGAAATGGGTTACAAGCCAGACCCAATTTTACGCCAACTGGCTAGCTACCGAAAAGGTTCAACAGATGTTAGCATCAAATCAACGATAGCCTGGATTAACGACTGGGCAAAACCTGAGGGGTTTTTCAAACAGTCTGAATTTCAAAAATATTACGGAGGGGCCAAGGAAATGGCCAATAAACTCGGCTATAATCTGGAGCCATTCAACACACGGGAGCAAAATATTACCAAGCGTCGATTGACGAGTATCCTTTCTAGTCGCGGAATCCGTGGAATAATAGTCCCTCCTCATCCGGACCTGTACGATATCCCCGACTCGCTTTGGAACGATTTCGCAATTCTCCGAATTGGATTTAACAACCCTAATTCTAAACGCCACATCGTTTGTCCAGACCAATATGAGGGTGGACGCATTGCCGCCCAAAACATGCTGGCCGCTGGCTACAAACGCATTGGATATATTGGTTACCTCGGAAAAGAGGAGCGAATACGGCACCATTTCGTAGCTGCTTTTCAAACAACCCGCGACCTCGCAATAGCTGAGGAAAATCGGGTTCCTCCACTCTTCCTTGATTCGCCAAATCCTGTCGACGGCAAAGAGATTTACCGGAAGTGGCTAACCAAATACAAAATTGACGCCGTTTTCGTTTCCGCGCCTAAGGTTGAACAATGGACGCGTGAACTTGGCTTAAGGTTTGGAAGGGATCTGGGGCTAGCAGGAAGTAGTATATTCGATTCTGGCTTTGATTCTGGGGTTGATCAACGCCCATTCGAAATCGGATCAGTCGCAGTGCAATTTCTGACTCGGTTGATAGAACACAACGAGTTTGGAATTCCAGACATTCCCCAACATGTTCTGGTCTCACCGAAATGGGTAAGCGGTACTAGTTTGCGAGATTCCTAGAAAACATAACTGCCAAACTCGTCACAGTGGGTTTCGCAAATAGGATGGAATTTCGAATATTTCTCGGCGGCAACAGAGTGGTTGATACCTAAGGCTCTCAACAATTTCGCTAAATTATCGCTAAAGAGAAACCCTTACATGGGTTCCACTCTAACGTTTTGGGGAGAGACACCGATATCGATTCTCATGACGAACCCCCCACTTGACCCCTGGAGTATATTGGTCGTAGACGACAACAATGTAGTACGAAGGCTTATAAGCAGCATTCTTGCTAAAGCAGGGTTAAAAGTTGTACAATCCTCCTCCGCCCCCGAAGCGATAGAAGAACTCGAATCTAGGGGATTTAATTCATTCGACATGGTACTAAGCGACTACTGGATGCCTGGAGGAAACGGCATGGATCTTCTGAAACAAATCAGAAGCAACGATCCAACCCTTTCAGTAGTACTGTTAACCGCAGACGGCGAGAAAGCAATTCTTGAAAAGCTTATGCTAAACGGAGGATGTGCCTACCTTCAGAAACCAGTCGAGCCCGAGAATTTGCTTCAATGTATCAAGAATGCGGTGAAGAAAACCCACTTGCAAAGGAAACTTCAAACCACCGCAAATCAAGCCAATGAAGTTGGCAAAAACCAGCGAGCTCTTCTCGAAAAACAACTCCACAAGACCTGGCCAGATATCGACTTTTTCTTCACTTCGCAATCACAGGCGAGCGGAGACTTTATTTCCGCAATCGATATTAGTCCTACCCAACGTTTCCTACTAGCATCCGATAGTTCCGGCCACGAACTTTCGTCAGCTTTTCAATCAAGCTACTTCCACGGCCTCGCTCGAGGCATGCTTCACCAAGGCGCTAGCATGACAGAGCTTTTAGAGCTATCCAACGACCTTATTCTCTCCGAATGGAATGGAGAATCGTCCATCGGATTATCTCTCGCTGCGTGTTCAATCCATTTGAATTTGGAAACGAATATACTCTCGTACATAAACGCAGGCTTCCCCCGACCTGTCGTAGCTAACAGCCACGGATTTGCGAATTGGATCGGCTCCGAACGATGCCAAGGCCCGCTTGGATGGTTTCCAGAAAATTATAAGGAAGTGTCCTGCCCTATCCCTGAAGGTTATCTCTACCTCTGGACAGATGGGTTATCGGATTTAGCAGAAGTTATAAACGTAGACCCTTTAGCCCTCGCGCATCGTTTCTTGGACAATAGTCGCGACTACGAAAAACTGATTACACAAGCAAAAGACGACATCGCTGTAGCCCGCCTAAATATACTAAACACTCCTTCACCTGCTTTCCCTGTGATTTCAGTCAAAATCAACGGAGACCAGGCGGCCAATATCGACCTGTGGCAATCCTACTTTGAAGAAAGCCTTCGTATTGCTTTTTCAGAGACAATCGATGCGTGCTTACCAAACGTCTTAATGTGTATTCGAGAAGGACTTATCAATGCACTTGCACACGGTTGCAACGGAGATCGAGATAAGCAGGCCCATGTCCAGGTATCCGCTGCTCCCGACGAAACCTCTGTTAATGTGCTCATTTCTGACCCAGGAACCGGTCATTCTTTCGACATAGCAGAACACTCTCAATTAGCAGCTGATCAACTTATTCCTGAACATCGAGGGTTGATCATGATGCAATCGCTTCCCAAGCACTTCGAAGCAAAAAACAACGGATCAACAATTCAAATGCAATTCGACATCCCCAACAATATAGTCGCAAACCTCTAGTCACCAAATTCTAATGACTCAAAAAATTCACACTTACACCGCTTCAGGAGATATCTTAAGCACCACGGCCGGTACTTTTTGGGACGAAGTTTCCAAAATCATTGATACTCTTTCATCCTCGGAGGTCCTAAGACTAGACCTAAGAGCCTCTACAATGGTTGATTCAGTAGGTCTAAACGCAGTCGTCAAAATCATCCGGGCAGTCAGCGATCTAGGTAGCAAGGTACAGATCCTGATCGCCTCCGATTACCTTAAAAAACTCTGTGCGTTCACCCGACTAGACGAAAAAGCTGAAATCATCGGCCCATAAGAAAAAACAGAATGGGACTCGCCAAATTCATCGCAAAACTCCCTTGGCTGGGAGCAAAGAAAACGACTGCGCTACTTTTCGACGAAGCACAGGTCCGAAGTCAATTACGTGAGGCTACAGCCACTCTCGAGTCCGTATTCGGAAACCTAAGCGAGAATATAATCGAAATCGATTCGAGAACAGAATCGTTGAAAAACCACTGCCATACTCTTCTAGAATTAGCAGGCGGTCACAACAACGGAACGACTATTATATTGGAAGCCGCACAAGCGCTTGAAGATCCAATGCAATATATCGAAGAATCACTCGATAAAAGAAGAGATCTAAAAAATCTCATGAGTGTTTGTGAAAAAATAACAAATACACTACTCCACCGCCAAAACGAAATGATTGAGAAGCTCAAGCCTCTCAAATTCATGTTGGTCTTCTACAAGATCGAAGCTGCCAATTTAACGGCAGAGCACCAGAGCACATTCATAACAGTATCTGATGAATTCCTACGTCTACATACGATGGTAGACAAAACATTTCGTGAAAATATCGAAAAGTTGACCGATGCTAAAAGTAGAATTTCAAGAGCTGTCGACAATTTTGTTCAAGAGCACAATAATCACACGAGACAGGTCAAAAGACACCGAAATATAATTTCAGATACAATATCGAGTCTTAATCGCCAATTGAGCGAAAATTCTCTCCAGAACACCGATCTTCATTACGCTACCGAACATTTTCAATCAGCATTAGAAAAGCTAGTCATCGCTTTGCAAACGGAAGACATATTCCGCCAGAGATGCCAACACATAGAAGATTCTCTCGATAACAAACCCAATCATCTATCGAACCTTGCTTGGGCCCTTCTCAATTCCCGAAAAATTGATGCAGCCGCAAGGGAAATGCGAGAGGCCTCCAAGCAAGTGGACGAAAGCCTAAAAGCAATCCTGACGCAGGCCAACGAATTAAACGATATATCGGTCTCGATGAAACAGTTTAAGCACATGACCGCTTCGGCTGACGGTATGATTCAAATACTTCTCGATTCCTTCGATGGCATGTACGGGATATTCAAACATTCCGAAAAACTATCTTCCGACGCTCAAGAAGCAGTATCCCCAGTTAAATCTCTCGTTAGCGGTCTGTCCGTCATAGTTAACCGAGTTTCTATCAATATTCAATTTATCGCTCTCAACGCCCAAGTAAAATCTATCCAAGTTGGAGAAGGCAGCGGCTTAGAAGTTCTAGCAGCGCGAACCGCAGAGATTTCCACCGAGTTGAAAGAGCTCGGTGATGAAACTGAAAAAGATATCGAAAAAATGCAATTAACGGTAGAAAAAATCGCTCAATTGATCGATGAAGACCGTAAATCCAGCGCTAACTTAGCGGGAAATCTAGGAGAGCATGACAATTCGAACACCCAAAATCTCCACAACCTTCGTAACGATACTTTCAATACGCTAAATCATATTTCTGAAACACTCAATTTCGTTAAGAATTTCCTAGAAAAAGACCGCGACAAACTTGATGAGTTTCCACTCGTGGCATCCAGCCTTGAAGGCATAGCGCAGTCTATTCTAGAAGTATCAGGTATTTCGAAATTGGATGCAACTGAGCTAGCGCTCTTAGAAGAAGAAATCGTTGACGAATTGATAGAAGCAGAAAAGACATCCCACACGAGTTTGAATGCCCATAAAGAAACATCCCTCGAAGTGTTCGATAGAAATGCTGACGATTCGGAAATAGTTAATACGACTGGCGATGTCGAATTGTTCTAACAAATCTGGTTTCCCTAGGGCTGTTTAAGAGAAGATGGCTTTGAGCCCAATTTAGTAATACATAGCGAATATCGCCTTGTTTGTGCCTAATTTTTTATAACTAGGTACCTCATACAGAAACCAATATTAACCCTCTATCAACAGCTAGTATATCTTCGCACTTTTTTAACCTATAACTACATCTTAACACCTAAAGTTATCCACTCATCACTCGATCAAATAGAGACCACTTAGTTCCAAAATAATCTTCAAATAAGATGAGCCATACGATACTTACAGTCGACGACGCCGCAACCATACGCAAAATGGTTGTCTTTACCCTTAAGGGTGCAGGACACCGGATAGTCGAAGCAACAGATGGATTAGATGCCCTGAGCACTCTTCAATCCAATCCCGTCGATTTAATAATAACCGACGTAAACATGCCTCGAATGGATGGCATTGAGCTAACAAAAAAGATCCGTTCGATGCCAGCGCATTCACGGACTCCAGTCATTCTTCTCACTACAGAATCTGACCCTGCAAAAAAACAACAAGGTCGTGCCGCCGGAGCTACCGGTTGGATAGTGAAACCTTTCAATCAACAGCAGCTACTAGCGGTCATCGCAAAAGTACTGCCAAACTAAAGAGATATGCCCGACGAAGATCTTCAAAAAGAACTCATTCGCGATCTCATCATTGAAAGCGTAGAAGGGCTAGATCGCTACGACCAAGAACTCCTCGAATTCGAAAACGACCACGACGCGGAAAGGATGAATGTCATTTTCCGTGTGATACACACGATCAAAGGTACAGCAGGTTGCCTCGGCCTTGGCCGCATTGAAAAAGTCGCCCACGTTGGAGAGAACCTTCTAAGTCTTTTAAGAGACGATAAGTTGAAAGTTCATGAAGGCATGATCTCTGTTCTTCTCTCTCTATCTGATGCACTAAAGGAAATGTTGGATACACTAGAGAACACAGAGTCAGAAGGAGACAAAGATTACGGAGAACTTATCGCTAAGCTTGATGCTCTCCAAAATGAAGATGCAGAACCGCAAGCAGAAACTCCTGAAACTGATGACTCTCAATCGTTTGGACTTTTTGAAGACGAAGAAGAAGCAGATGAAGTAAGTGCATCAGCGGATGAAGAAGGCACTGCATTTGGCTTTTTCGATGACGAGGAAGAACCCCAGACAGAAGACACCCCAGAGTCAGTTCAAATTGAAGAGGCCCCGGTTAATCAAAGTGAGCCAACTCCAACCAAAGCAGAGACCCCAAAGGCTAAAAAGCCAACGAAACCAAATTGTAGCGGTTCCAGCAATGTCGCAGATAGTTCTATTCGAGTAGACGTAAATCACCTCGATCGAATGATGAATATGGTAGGAGAACTCGTACTCGCACGAAACCAAATCATCGTAAATTCTACCAACTACGACGAAAACGCTCTCATAAAGGCGTCGCAGCGACTGAACCTTATTACTACCGAATTACAAGAAAGCGTTATGAAAACGCGCATGCAACCAATCGGGAATGTTTGGTCCAAATTTCCACGCATCGTCCGAGATGTATCCTCCGAAATCGGAAAGAAAGTTAACCTCATTATGGAGGGCAAAGAGACGGATTTGGATCGCACAATAATCGAAGCGATAAAAGACCCGCTCACACACATTATACGTAATTCGATCGACCACGGTATCGAGACGCCCGAAAAACGTATTCAAGAAGGAAAACCCGAAGAAGGAATGCTCTCGCTTAGAGCATACCATGAAGGTGGGCAGGTCATCATCGAAATTATGGACGACGGAGCCGGGATCGACATCGAACGAGTCAAGTCTAAGGCTATAGAGAAAAACCTCATAACGTCTTCTCAAGGCTCAAACATGACAGAGCGCGAAGCGATGAATCTCATTTTCTCCCCTGGCTTTTCGACTGCTGCTAAAGTATCAAATGTGTCTGGACGCGGCGTTGGCATGGACGTCGTAAAAACCAATATCGAAAAAATTGGCGGATCTATCGATCTACAAACACAGATAGGTCAAGGAACCACACTCAACATTAAGATCCCCCTCACCCTAGCGATTATCCCTGCTCTCATTGTTAACAGCAGTGGCGAACGCTACGCAATTCCGCAAGTAAGTCTACTTGAACTCGTTCGACTCGAAGGGCCACAAGCTAAGAGCGAGATAGAAGACCTTTACGGTTCTCCTGTCTACCGCTTACGAGGCAAGCTACTACCAATAGTCTTCCTAGACCAGCAGCTAAAAACCCGATTGGAAGATACAAACGATGGATTTAGCGATGAAGATATTGTAATGAATATTATAGTACTTCAGGCTGATGGACGCCCGTTTGGCTTAGTCGTAGACCAAATCAATGATACCGAAGAAATCGTCGTTAAACCTCTAGGAAAACAGCTCAAAGGCATCTCATGCTTTGCTGGCTCAACCATTATGGGCGATGGGAAACTCGCTTTGATTCTCGATGTCCTCGGACTTGCTCAGCATTCGGGTGTTATCACCGATTCCGATAATAGAGCACTCCTCGACGACGATAAATCGGAATCCGACATTGAATCGCGGAAACAATCGATGCTCCTCTTCAATATAGGAGAAGACCGGAGAATGGCATTGCCATTATCTCTTGCCGCTCGCTTGGAAGAATTTAGCGAGGACCAAATCGAAAACACAGGAAGTCAGCAAGTTGTTCAATACAGAGGTCAAATCTTACCGTTGATCAGAGTTGCTGATCATATCCAAGGGATAAATACCTCCAATGAATACGAAGGAAAAACTCCTAACACCTTACAAGTAATCGTGTATACGGAGAATGACAGAAGTATCGGCTTGGTCGTAGATAATATCAGAGATATCGTAGACGAAGAAATCGTCATCCAACGCGAGTCTTCAACCGCTGGGATCAAAGGATGCGCCGTGATACAGAACAAGGTTTCAGAGCTACTGGATGCCCCAGAAATCATTAAATCCGCTGATCCTGGGTTCTACGCCAGCGCCTGCTAATTTGAAATTACGTTATACAATGAACGAGCAAAAACAATATTGCACTTTCTACCTGGGAAACCTCTTCTTCGGAGTCGACGTTCTCAAAGTCCAGGAAGTTATACTCTTCCAAGACATGACCCACGTGCCACTCAGTTCTCCCTCAGTCAGTGGATTGATTAACCTCAGAGGCGAAACAGTAACTGCTATAGATCTTCGTCAACGTCTTGAACTTCCCTCTGTCGAACTACCCGAACCCCCAAAGAATGTGATCATTAGCGCCGAAGGCGGTACCGTCAGTCTACTCGTAGACGAGATTGGAGATGTGATCGAACCCAGCGAGGAACTTCTCGAAGCCCCACCGGAGAATCTAAGCGGAATCGCAAAAGACCTAATTACAGGCGTATACAAGCTCAACAACAATTTGATGCTAGTATTGGATACAGAACGTACCGTCGAATTCGACGCAGCAATATCATAAAATAGAATTAAACTTCAAATACACACACGACCAGAATGACTACTCAAACAAAAACACGACGCGTAACAAAGACGCAAAGCAATGGAGGCGTAAAAGCCAATACTCTCCTCTCGGATATGGACCTTACTGACCTCCTCGGAAAAATCGACGCTATCAATAAAGTACAAGCTGTAATTGAGTTCGATCTCGATGGTAATATATTAACCGCTAACGATAATTTCTTAGGAGCTGTGGGATACACTCTCGAAGAAATCGTTGGAAACCACCATCAAATGTTTGTCGACGAAGCCTATTCTAAAAGTGACGAATACAAGCAGTTCTGGGCTGATCTTAGATCTGGAAAATTCCAAACAGCAGAATACAAACGATTTGGGAAAGGAGGAAAAGAAATTTGGATACAAGCTTCTTATAATCCTATTTTCGACAAAACGGGAAAACCAATCAAAATCGTAAAGTTCGCATCCGATATTACAGCTTCAAAGCTCGAATCTGCAAACGCCCGTGGACAAATTTCAGCTATCAGCAAATCTCAGGCAGTAATCGAATTTCACCTTGATGGGACAATTATTACTGCCAACGATAATTTCATAGGGGCGATCGGATACTCCCTCGAAGAAATCCAAGGACAACATCACGGGATGTTCGTCGACGACGAGTACCGTAGAAGCCCGGAGTACAAGCAATTCTGGAAAGACCTTGCAGCTGGAAAGTTTCAGTCAGGCGAATACAAGCGCCTCGCAAATGGCGGAAAAGAAATCTGGATACAAGCTTCTTACAACCCGATTCACGACCAAAATGGTGAGCCCTTCAAGGTAGTAAAATTTGCCACAGACATCACAGCAGAAAAGCTCCAATCCGCGGACTTCAAAGGACAAATCGAAGCTGTTGGCAAGGCACAAGCTGTCATCGAATTCAACCTTGACGGGGCAATTATTACTGCCAACGAAAACTTCACTGCGACAGTTGGCTACTCCCTTGAAGAAATTCAAGGTCAACACCATAGTATCTTCGTAGAGCCCGAATATCGAGATAGCATAGAATACAAACAATTCTGGAACAACTTGAATCAAGGCAAACACGATTCAGGCCGCTACAAACGAATCGGAAAAGACGGATCGGAAATTTGGATTGAAGCCTCATACAACCCAGTACTCGACCTCAATGGACGTCCATTTAAGGTAGTCAAATTCGCAACCAATATCACTGAAGCTGTAGAACAGGAAATAATTAACCAGCGGTATCAGTCCATTACAGAAAACTCACCTGTAAACATTATCTTCTCAGATACGGAGTTAAATATCCAATACATAAACCCAGCTGCAAAAAAGGGTTTGAGCGAATATAGTTCAATTTTCCCTAAAAGCAGCGATGCGCTACTAGGCAAGTCGGTAGAATTCTTCCACCAAGACGAGGAATTGCAACAGCACCTGCTTCGTGGTGAATCAGCCTTGCCTCATAAGGCAACTCTTGAGTTAGGTAGCGAAACAGTAGAAATCAATGCGACTGCTACATATGACTCTTCTGGAAACTATCTCGGCCCAATGATTGGTTGGGAAGTCATTACAGAAAAACTCGCAGCTGAAAAGCGTGAGCGAGAAATGAATGATAATTTGACTCAAACCTTACAGTCGGTTGAGCAGAGTGCTGAAGCCTTGGCTGCTTCATCAGAAGAACTATCAGCGATATCACAACAAATGAGCGTTTCTTCTGAAGAAACAGCAAACCAGTCGGGAGTTGTTGCCGCCGCTTCTGAAGAAGTCAGTAAGAACGTTGAAACAGTCGCTACAAGCGCAGAAGAGATGAGCGCTACTGTAATCGAGATTGCCAACAATGCAGGTGAAGCCGCGAAGATTGCTAGCAAGGCAGTTACGGTGGCTAACGAAACAAACGAAACCGTATCTCAACTAGGCGAAAGTTCAGTAGAAATTGGTAAGGTCATCAAAGTCATCACTTCTATTGCTCAACAAACAAACCTCCTCGCCCTCAATGCAACCATCGAAGCAGCTCGTGCCGGCGAAGCAGGAAAAGGTTTTGCCGTTGTTGCAAATGAAGTGAAAGAATTGGCAAAGCAAACCGCCACAGCAACAGAAGATATTGGGCAGAAAATCGATGCGATTCAAAGTGATACAACCGAAGCGGTTGATGCTATCAGCGAAATAAGCGGAATCATCAACCAAATCAGCGACATACAAACGACTATCGCCAGCTCAGTGGAAGAACAGTCTGCGACTACTAGCGAAATCGCTCGCAATGCGTCTGAAGCTTCTACCGGAAGCATGGATATCGCAAAGAACATCTCTACAGTATCCACCTCTGCGAAGACAACTGCCGAAGGCGCATCCAATACGCTTGTCGCCTCTCAAGAATTAGCTCGACTCGCTGCAGATCTAAAATCCGTAGTGGAAAACGCATAACAGTTACTAACTGTCTATATTTATTAGCCGTCGTTCTCGATGGACGACGGCTTTTAGAATCTAAAAAGCACGATCACGGTAAAACGAGATCAGCAAACAAATAACCAAAGCAAGATACCTATGAAATCACTAGTAATTGACGATTCTATGACTATGCGTAGAATACTAAGGTCTTACATCGAGGCAAACGACATAGAAGTAGTTGAAGCAAAGGACGGGTGTGATGCTCTAGAGAAACTCGAAGAAGGAAACGATTTTACCTTCGCTCTAATAGATTGGGACATGCCACGCATGAATGGGTTCGAGTTCGTGAAAGCTGTGCGAGCGAAACCCGAATACAACGACCTAACTTTAATGATGGTCACATCTCATAATTCTATGGACGACATCGCTGCAGCTATAGAAGAAGGCAGCAATGACTTTCTTATGAAACCATTCACGGAAGAAATGGTAACCGATAAATTAAGAATGCTCGGTTTTGTAAACTAATAGCCCTCCCTACTGCTACCAAACAACAAAATGGCAAAAACGAGAATACTAATTGTTGATGACTCCGTCGTAATTCGACGAATGATCTCGAAAGTGATCGAGTCCGACGCTAATATGGAAGTCGCAGGTGTTGCTGCGAATGGTCGTATAGCATTGCAAAAGATATCTCAGATAAATCCAGATGCCATTACATTGGACATTGAAATGCCAATAATGAACGGCATTGAAACGGTTAAAGAGATTCGGAAGTCGCACCCAAAAATTCCGGTAATAATGTTCAGTACACTCTCGACCCAAGGAGCAGTTGCCACATTGGAAGCTCTTGCTGCGGGTGCCACTGACTACGTCGCTAAACCAGCAAACGTGGGCAATGTTACAGAAGGAATCGGCACGCTCAAAAACGACCTCTTGCCGAAAATAAAAGCACACTTTCGACCGAAAGCCATTCGTCCCTCTCCTCCCACCACAAATGCTGGACCAACTAAACCAGCTAAGCGTACTTTTACGCCACAATTGAGCGGAAAATTTCCACCGGCAGTTTTCTGCATCGGTTCCTCTACCGGAGGCCCCAATGCCCTCTCAGATCTTTTCGGGGCAATTAAAAACAAATTGCCCGTACCCACTTTTATAGTACAACATATGCCACCACTTTTTACGAAGATGTTGGCAGACAGACTCGATAAGAGTTCACCGAACCGTTTCTATGAGGCTGAAGATGGCCAAATCGCTAATCCTGGCTGCGTGTACATCGCCCCAGGAGGTAAACACATGGAGATTTCAAAAGATGGGAACAAAATAAAGATTCATCTCCATAAAGGCCCTCCAGAAAACTCATGTCGTCCCGCCGTAGACGTGTTGTTTCGCAGCGTCGCTTCTGTCTATGGAAGCTCTACACTGGCAGCAATACTCACAGGAATGGGAAGCGATGGTAAACGAGGATGCGATGTTATAAAATCAAAAGGCGGCCAAATAATTGCCCAAGACGAAGAGTCTTGCGTGGTTTGGGGTATGCCACGGGCAATCGCTGACAATGACCTGGCTGATGAGATCCTCCCATTAGACCAAATAGCTCCAACAATACTTCGACGAATGGGTAACCAAAAAATCGTCGCATAAAATTTATAAATATGAATACAAACATTTCAGAAACCGACTTCAAATTTGTTTGTGACTTCACCTCACAAAACTCAGCAATCGTAATCAACGATTCTAAACGCTACCTCGTTGAAACTCGACTAGAGCCAGTTGCGCGAAATAATGGATACGAAACTTTGTCCGACTTTGTTCAAGCGCTAAGGAGCCAAGGAAAATCCGGAAACCTCAGTGAAGAGACAATCGACGCTTTAACGACGAATGAAACCTATTTTTTTAGGGACTTCCATCCATTTAACGCCCTCAAAAAATTCGTCATTCCAGAACTCATTGAGCGAAACAAGGCCACAAAATCTCTATCCATTTGGTCTGCAGCTTGCTCATCCGGCCAAGAGGCATATAGTATCGCAATGATGCTAAGAGACAGTTTTCCAGTGCTCAATGATTGGAAAATAAAAATAATGGGCACAGACTTGTCCCCTACCGTACTCGAAAAAGCGAGAAAAGGGAGATACAATCAAATCGAGGTAAACCGCGGTTTGCCAGCCAGCATGTTAGTAAAGTATTTTCAGAAGGATGGCTTAGAATGGGTTATCAAAGATGACCTAAAAGCCAATACCGAATTCCGAGCGATGAATCTTATCGAACCATGGCCAATAATGCAGCCCTTCGATATCATTATGATACGAAATGTCCTTATCTACTTTGACGTAGAAGTAAAACGGACGATCCTCAAAAAAATGGCTTCTTGTCTTCGAAATACCGGCTATCTCTTCCTCGGGACTTCCGAAAGCGCTTCAAGCATCGAGGATTCCTGGAACGACATAACCTTAGACAAAACCGTCGCCTATACGAAATCAACCTTTCCAAAACCAGATTCGGCGGGACTCAATTAAAGGGTAAAAACTATTTTCATTCCAACATATCAACAAAAGAGCAGAGGAAACCCTCTGCTCTTTTATTTTTCAGTAGAAGAGCTCTGCCGCCCAAAGTGCGAAACAAGAACACAACTGAATGAATGAAAATTGATTCTACCGAGAATCTTCCGGCTCATCTTCTTAAGCCCCTCACGTGCCTTCGCCCCCATTTCCACAATTGCGTAAAAAGTATTCTGTTCAAGCCCCTCTTTGGGAGGCTAAGATCGTACGCCACTATCAATCTCCATTTATTTAGATCGTTTGAATCACTTCTTGCACTAAATAGCGTACAAGGGCAAAACTAGTTTAAACATACCAACTCAAGTCATAGTGAAGGCCCTACTTAATCTCATCCTTTTACTTATTTTCGGTTACACGCTAGCCAACGGCCAAACCTCAACAACTGGTGGGGCCGTTAACTTTTCTCTAAGAACAGAACTCAACGAAAAGCCACTCATCCACGGCCTCGTCGTCGATGGAACTCAACATGTGCTTTTCCGAGCAATTGGAAAAAGCCTGGAACAATTCGATGTAGATACATCGATCGATGACCCTTGTCTGAATTTGTACGACGCAGATGGCAATCAAATCGCCCAGTCAATCCCGGTTGCACTTCTCAATCCAGTTGAGTTCGGCATACTCGAAGACGTTACTGAGGCAACAGGAGCGTTCTCCATTTCCGAAGATTCCACCGAAGCAGTTTTAATTTACCCAGTGTCAGGACCAACAACGCTGCATGCAAAAAGTATTTCTGGAAAAATAGGCGAATTACTTATCGAGAGCTACGTCATTCCAGCCGACATCTTAGAGCCCACATTGCAAATAGGTGGCAACAACTCTAAACAATACAGAACCATCCAAAAACTGGATTCCGACTTCCCGACCGGTACCGAACGTCCCTTTCAAATTCTAGAGTCAGCACGGGATGGAAATATTTTGAAATTGGAAGTGCAATACATTAGTGGATGCAACCTCGACGAGTTTGACCTATATTTCAGTGAAGACTTCATTGAAACCAACCCACCACAAGCAGACATCTACCTTGTAGATAGAGGCCACAACAACGATTGCCCCAATGAACAGCTCGTCATTACTGACAATCTTATATTCAATATCGAGCCTCTTATAAAAAACTTTAAAGAAGTGTATCCAGAAAGTTCAATCGATTTTCAAATCCGCCTAAATACAAGAACCGATGGGATCAACACGTACAATACGACTTTAGAATATGAAGGTCCTCAGGAGATAACTTGGCTAGAGGATGGCTTTCCCGAAGGACCAGAGGATCCAATTACAATCAATAGTTATAATCTAGAAGGAGACGTCCTATCAATATCAACAAGCTTTGGTGGCGGGTGTAGAGATCACGAGTTCAAATCACTTGCCGACCCCTCCAAATTAGCCAATGACGATTACACGGTTGCTCTTTATCTTGTCCATGATTCCAAAAATGATCCTTGCTTCGCCAACCCCACAGAAACAATACAATTTGATTTTTCGAGTTTCACAACTCATCCAGCAGTTGTCATTGAACAGGACTATACACTAGAACTATACACCAGAATTAATGGCATAAACGAACTCTTCGACACCTTCTCAACATCAACTGATTGATAGAGGCTAAGTGCCAACCGCTTTAACTTCTCATCGGAGAACTCAGTTTTCAAAAAACTTCGTGAATCTTCCTGTATTTTGCAGGCGACAATTCCTACTGAAACCAAAGTTTCACCTCGCCATTAATCACCTTGAGCTTCGCCGAGAAAGGTTTACCCGCTTTCGATACAAAGCCCTCAAGCTCCGCTGTTTCCTGTCTTTCGAGAATTTCAGTAGCTAACTCCACTGAGATCTCCTTGCGGGCAATCTGTTTCCAAATAACGAACTTACAGCCTTTTCGCCAATTAACGCAACCGTATCCCTTCGTCCCCGCCACAATATTTCCACTACAAACCGGGCACTTTCCTATCGAATTTTGATTGTTCGACTCAGGCTCGGTTTCGCTCTCAGCGGCCTCGTAGGATATTTCACCCTTATTACTTAGTGAAAGGGTAGCAAAGAGCTTTGCTTCCCCATCAATTACGAAATGAGGAGTAAGCGTACGCTTATGCAACAAGAACTCCGCCACAAGCTCAGGAGTGAAATTCACCCCAAACGTTTTTCCATCCCAAATTACAAACCGACAACCATTCTTCCATGCCGAGCACCCGTATCCAGTTTTTCCACGTATCACTGGAGAATCACAACACGGACAAGGTCCCAAGTTTTTCAAATTAACTGAACTTCGAGCAGTTACGCTAAGGATTTCTCGCGTATAAGCCTCCACTTCATCCATGAATTTCTTCGGATCGTATTCACCGCGCTCCATCTGCTTTAGCCTAAATTCCCAATCTCCGGTAAGTTCAGGTGACTTCAAGCGTTCATCCTTTATCAAGCTAATCAAACGCTTCCCGTCATCGGTACTGATTAGATTCTTTTTCTTTCGCTCGATATACTTCCGTTGGATAAGCACCTCAATTATCGATGCTCGAGTTGCGGGCGTTCCGACCCCCTTATCCTTCAATGCCTCTTTCAAAGCTTCATCCGTCACGATCTTACCTGCTGTTTCCATCAACTGCAGCAGACTCGCCTCAGTAAACCGCTTTGGAGCGCTGGTCTTGAACTTTTCAACACTTACCTCGTGCGGGTTGCTTTCTCCTTCTTTGAAATCAGGCAGGATCTGCGGGCCTATGCTGAACTTCGCTTTCTTTTTAACCGCCTTCTTCGCTGCCGTTGACTCACTCTTCTTTTCGTAAAGCGCCTGCCAGCCAGAATCGACTAAGACCGTACCACGAGCTTTAAACGGTTCGCTATTTGCCTTTGCTTCAACCGTAGTGACAGCGTTGATGCAGGGAGGATAGAACGCCGCTATCAGACGAAGAGCCACCGCCTTGTACACCAATTTTTCATTTTCAGGCAAGTCTGAGCTCGGTATAGTATCAGTTGGAATAATCGCATGGTGATCCGAAACCTTAGCATCGTCGATGATTCGCTTGCTAAATTTGAGGTTTTCCAAATCAAGCCCAGCGATTGCCTTTGGCAAAATTTTCCGAAGCTTCTCCAGTAAGGGGGCAATCGTAGGTTTGATATCCGTCGACAGATAACGGCTATCCGTTCTTGGATACGTCAGAAATTTCTTTTCGTAAAGATTCTGAGCTAGTTTGAGAGTTTGATCGGCGGTGAACCCGTTACGCGTATTCATATCACGCTGTAGATCAGTGAGATCGTACAGAAGCAACGGGTTCGTTTTTTCTTTCTTCTTCTCTACTTTTGTAATGACAAGTTCGTGACCAGCCGCCCGTTCTTTAATTTGCTCTGCCTCTTCGAGCTTTTGGATCTTGCCTTTGGAATGCTTAAACTTCGCATCGCGACACAGTGTGTGTACTTCCCAAAAATTTTCCGGCACGAATTTATCAATCTCAGTATCCCGCCCCACGATCATCGCCAAGATCGGCGTCTGCACTCGCCCAATACTCAAAAGCAAATTGCGCTTTCCGTATTCAACGGTAAAAAATCGCGTAGAATTCAGCCCCACCACCCAATCAGCTTCACTGCGGCATTTCGCAGCATGGTAAAGGTTATCAAAGCTCTGCCCCTCTTGAAGATTCTTAAACCCTTTTGCTATGGCTGAAGCCGTCAATGAGCTAATCCAAAGTCGCTTGAACGGTTTGCTCTCGCACCCCGACCACGATTGGATGTAGCGAAAAATCAGCTCTCCTTCTCGCCCCGCGTCCGTCGCGCACACAAGTTCCTCGGCTTCATTAAAAAGGCGTTTGATCGTTTCCAACTGCTCGCGAGCAGAATTTTCACCACGAGCCCGAAGCTGAAATTCCGGTGGAATCATCGGCAACGAACTCAAACGCCACGATTTCCATTCCGGATTGTACTCTTCTGGTTCCTTCAGTTCAACCAAATGACCGAAGGCCCAGGTAACCACCCAACCTTCCCCTTCTAAAAAGCCACTGCCTTTCTTGTTCGCCCCCAAATGCTTGGCAATGTCACGGGCTACGGATGGCTTCTCTGCTAATATAACCTTCATGGAATAAAAGCGGATCAAAGAGCAGCAATAGTTCAGCCGGGTCAAGGTTTGTTCGAAGCGCTGTGGACACTTACGATTTTCTAGAAAATAGGTTTCCCTCTTTCAATAAACCTGTGTATGAGTCCTCGTGCATGGAAAGCAAAAAAGAGATCGTGCAGAATTGGCTGCCGCGCTACACTGGTCTTCCTCTCGAAGGTTTTGGTAAGTATATTCTACTGACCAACTTCAAGAATTATGTGAGGAAGTTCGCCGAAATCAACAATGTCGACGTCCCAGATAATGACGTCCCGATGGAAGCCGTCACCGCCGGCGATATCACTATGATCAATTTCGGAATGGGCAGTGCCATGGCCGCAACGATCATGGATCTCCTGAAAGCAATCAAACCCAAGGCAGCCCTCTTCCTTGGTAAGTGCGGCGGATTGAAGAAGCGTAACGCTTTAGGCGATCTTATCCTCCCGATTGCAGCTGTGCGTGGTGAAGGAACGTCCAATGACTACTTTCCGCCAGAAATCCCAGCTCTCCCTTCATTCGCTCTCCAAAAAGCGCTCTCCCGTACCATTCGCGAAAATGCTCGCGATTACTGGACCGGCACCGTCTACACAACAAACAGGCGAATCTGGGAACACGACAAAAAATTCAAACGCTACTTGGAAGACAACCGTATCATGGCCGTCGATATGGAAACTGCTACGATCTTTACAGTCGGCTTCTACAACCAAGTTCCCACCGGTGCATTGTTATTAGTAAGCGATCAACCCATGATACCAGATGGAGTAAAGACCGCAGAAAGCGATAAAAAGGTAACCACCCAATTCGTCGACCAACACATCCGCATCGGCATATCCTCACTAGAACAATTGATCAACAACGGAGAAACCGTACGTCACCTACATTTTTGAATACAACGCCCCCTCAGCAAAGGACACCGTGTAAGATCCTAAAATGTAAGACCAATCATTGATCAAAGCCCTTTAAAATAGCTGTCCAACAAAGAAACCTTTTTCTTAGAACGCTTAATACTGCCAGTCTTCGATGTAGCATCACTTGCCTTCTTAGTCTTTTTCTTTCCTGGCGAATTCTTTTTCAAAACCCGCTTTGGCTTGGTTTTCGGGACCTTTTCTACGGCGATAAATTTTTCTACCTGATCCTCGACATCTTCATAAGAAATGTCCGAGCACACGTCCAAAGCATCTTCTCCAATGAGGTCTTCCTCTTTCTTGGTTTCCGCGATTACTTCACTCACTGTTTCGACGGCTTCATTGACAGGCGTCACTTCATCCGTATTCGCGATACCATCCTCAGAATCGACTGCTTCAAGTTCTCGCTCTTTCAAAAGATCTGGCTCTTCCAAGGCGCCAAAAGGATGGTCTAACACCGGCTCAGAAACTTGTGACTCCTCTGAAATAAGTAGCTCTTCTTCGCCTTGTGGAAGAGTATCCAGCGGTTCAGCTTCCTCAATTAGAGTGGAGCTTGGCTCTAGCTCCTCAATCACTTGATCAGTTGATTCTTCCGCAACACTAAGAATGTTATCTGGTTCAGAGAGTTGCCGCCCGTCTTCTGACAATTCAAATTGCTCCTCCGTAATAGGTTCTTCGCACAATTCATCCACCTGGGGCTCATCTATCGTTTCGTCCAAGGAAACGGGCGCCAATTCTTCTTCAGAATCGCCTTCAACAATAGAAGGAGGGTCTAATTTTGCCGGATCAGATTCTTCAATAATTTCCTCAAATTGAAATTCCTGCCCGCTCTCCAAAAACGAACCATCTTCTTGCCCCTCCTGCTCAATCAGAATGGACGTCGATTCAGGCCCCTCAGCTGTTTGGTCGGTCGCTGCTTCTGCATTATCGAAAGTCTTATCCTCCTCAGTGCTTTGGCAATCACCTTCAGACAAAGCAGTTTGATCCACAGCTATAGGTCCGTCTATCAACTCTCCCACTTCAGGATCAGAGATCGCTTCCTTTTCAAAGGGTACAACCGCATCCTCTACAGAGCTTGCCTCTACTTTGGCTGATTCTGCTAGCTCAAATGAATCCTGTTCGATTACAGCCGGCGATTCTTCTATTGGCGGCTCAGTAGGTAGAACCTCAGCATTTGGTTCTTCATTTAGATTCAATTCTTCAGAACACTCTTCCTCTGTATCAGAGACCTCATCCGTTCGCTCACGATTCAAGGTTCCAAAAAAATTATTGTGTATGTCTTCTATGGATACTTCTTCCTCCTCGGTTTGAGGCGCTTCCTCGCTGATTGAAAGATGATCATCTAAAACGGGCTCAGAATCACTCTCCTCCTCGTCAAACCCAGCAAAGTAATTCACCTCTTCATTCTGCTTGTCTTCTTTTTCAAGCTCTGATGGCTCACTCTGGTTATCAGCTTCTGTTACGGCATCTTGAACTGACAGTTGGTCTAAAGGCTCCGAATCGCCTTCGTCTAGGCCTAGCTGATTACATGAATCATCAATTCCGGGAGCCTGCTCATCAATATCGGTTATTGAATCCTCAGCCAATTCGCACAAGCGGTTTGAGCGTTGGCGACGCTTTTTAACTACGGCGTAAATAGAATTGTCTTCGGAGCTAGGATACATGCCTTTCAAAAATAGTGATAATCTAGTTAGCCTTATTAAGCGCCTTAGGCAACAACGCAAATAATGAGTTTCTTCAAAGATTTGTTAATACTTCGCTATTTCTAGGTTTTCTTTGATAAAAACTAAAGAATTCCGCTAGATTCTCACCACAAAAGCGTATTCATTCAGGCGTGTTCTGGTGAATTTTCTTACAGATCTCATATGGCAATAAAAATAAGTTTTCTCAATCTAAAGGGAGGTGTTGGAAAAACGTCCATGATCGTAAACGTAGGCGCATGTCTCGCCTACATGGGAAAACGAGTCCTCATTGTCGATTTAGACGCGCAAAGCAATTCTAGCATTTGGCTTATGCGCCTGGATCGTTGGAATGCCCAAAATCGCTACCCCGAAAAATTCGCTCTTAACCTTTTTAAGAACCCAGACGCCAAGATCACCGACTGCATCCACAAATCGCCCGTCCGTGACCTGGAAGGCGAAGTAGCCCTTGAAAGCTTGGACCTAATTCCGGCGAGCTTCAGTCTGCTCGACCTAGAACACGACGTAGAAAACAAGACCGATGTCCCTTTTTACATCCAATTCTACGAGCACATGGCTGATATCGAAATGCTCTACGATTTCATACTATTCGATTGCCCGCCGAGCTTTTATTACGCCCCACAAGCAGCCATTTTCAATAGTGATTGGGTAATCGTTCCGGCCAATGCCGATGCTCTAAGCATTATCGGATTTCACCTTCTTACAGAAAAGCTCAATAAATTTAAGGAAAAGACTGAAGATCATCGCAACGAACTTCATTCGCCAACACCCGAAATTATGGGAGTTTCCTTAAACGCAATCAAACCCGGCGTCCGTATAGACGTCCCAGTTGAGCGATTTGAGAATCAAATCGAACGCTTTATCGAGCAGCGAAAAGTACCCACCAAAACGGAACTATTCCCCACGCGCATCCGTCACTCCATAACAGTTGGCAGGGCTGTCATGCAGGGCCAGCCAATGGTACTCATGCCAAAGAACGAAGGCTCTATGAGTGTGGCCAAGGACTATATCAAGACCTCGCAATACATCCTCGAGCGCTGTGGCATCACGCTTTGAGCCAGAAAAACCGATTCCGCAATTCGGCGATAATACGCTTTGACAAACCAAAAACTTCACACATAAAGGCCGTTCTTATGATGCCTAAGGCATCCGGTTGGGGCAGTAGCTCAGTTGGATAGAGCACTTGATTTCTAATCCAGTGGTCGGGGGTTCGAATCCCTCCTGCCCTACCATTATATGCACAAGACCTTGATTATCAAATCCTTATAAAAGAAAATGGGAGATACAAACCCTCCTGCATCAATCGTTTATAAGTGCATCCGAACTTCTTATCATTTTGTTCTTCAATAACTTATGTTAAATCGGTTATTTTCAATTAATTTGAGACAACTCATGATAAAGCCTACCCTGAGTCTAAATTTTGTGAGTCTATTTGTGCGCAATTAAGATGTTGCAAGAAAGCTCCTCCGAACGAACAGCAAAAGTAACAGAATTTTAAATACATGCCCGACTACTTTTTACCTAAAGATGATACTCCAATTTAACTGTAGGTTCGTCAGCTAAAAACCTCAAACCGCACATCTTCGCAATATACGAAGTAAAATGTCTAGCTACCTTTTCTGCTCTTACTGAAAGCTTTCCGAATTCCTCGCTTCATCTAACTAAAGGTCCCCAATTCCAACCGCCAATCGAGCTCTTCACATGTTGTGGAAGCTTATCCCAACTTGCCGACCACGCGAGTCAAATCGGGATCGAGTGCGGCAAAATTTTGTGAGTCTATTTACCCAAAGAACCATAAAAACGAATGCATTGATCATGAAGCATGTTGGGGCTCAATAATGAATAACCCCAATCTAACACGCGTTGTTCACGGTCTAGTAGCTTGTAAATATCACATGTTTTCATATTTCTACCAAAGGGTCGGGCGCGAGAATACCCTCTCTCATAAAAGGATATATCAAAAGCTCTAAAATTCATATCGATCGCCCTATTTCGAGGCGTTTTGACGAGGGTGACCTCTAAACCAAGGTTTACTAAAGTTCGATATTTGAAACTTTGCTTCATTTAAGAAAGGTGCTTTGACATGGGCAACCGTAAGCGCCGAACTTGTTAACATGTCGCTCTTTCAGAGCGTCGACTTTAACCCTACCCACTCTCTACTCATCCTACCGACATCGAGGCCGACGTATGCTCCTAAAATCGCTTAAATTCAAACGAAAGTCAAACCTATGGCCTCTCTTGGCGGTTTTGCTCGTTGCCGCAATACATCCCACTCGTCTTTCGGCGAAAAAGGCCTATCAGCCCCAGTCCAAGCCACCAATCCTTGAAGAGTGGCGCTGGAACCTGCTAGAAGAACTCAGTAACGTCTCTGCCTTCTATGCGACACAAGGACCAAACGGAACGATCTACCTCCCAAGCCATAACGGCATTTCAATCTACGATGGGGTCGAATTGAAACCCTACCCGTACCCCAAACACATGCCGGGTTCCTTTCCAAACGGGTCGCATGTATCCAATACCGGAACAACATTCGTATCCACCGAAGACGGACTGAGAATACTCAAGGAGGGACGCTGGAAGACTATATTCGAATACGAGCGTCGAATGGATCTTCGCAGAGTCACGTTTGCCGAGACGGCCTCAGGCGTTCTCTTCGCACGCTCGCCAGCTGGACTTCTCAGGATCGAAAACGAAAAAGTTTCTCAAATCAAATCAACACCGGATGGAATCATATCTATAACGCTGCATGAAGGTGATCTCTGGTTCACCAATATCTACGATAAAAACGTTTATAGGTTGCAGCTTGACGAAAACGATCATCCCTTGAACAACACATTGCGTTCGTATCGCATAGAGAGCAATAGCGACCCCCACCGAACCGTCCTCCTAAACTCTCGACTGTACGGACTGATACTTGGAAACACGAGTACATCCACAGGCGTGTTAAGATATTCAGCGGATACCGACACCTGGCTGCCGTTAGGAAGCAACAGCCCACCCGACAACTATCACGATATGATCGCCGAGTCATCCGACGGCTCTATCGTAGCATATACACAATCCAAAATCATCGTTTATAAAAACGAGCGATGGTTCACAGTCCAAACCGACTTTCGGCTACCGACAAGTTTCCCCTTCGTCATTTCTTTAACTGACGGGTTGCTAGTCGGCGGATACCGAGAGCCGATCTACTTTGTAGACACATCACCCAAAACCTGGGGTTCGTACGAAAATATCGTTTTCCAAGGCGAAGATCAATTCAGGCGACAATGGTACCTTGACTCAAATGGATACGTAATCGTGCGAAATCCTTCCTCCGGCACGTGGACAGCCTACGAGGAATCAGATGGTCTAATTGATTCGCCAAACAGAATCTATTGCTCTCAAAATAACATTGTTTGGGTCTCTGGGAGCCACCAGGGCGTTGCCGCCATTTCTCGATTTGTAGAAGGTCACTGGATTACCGATTTACACCCCGAGACGGGGTCATTAATAAATGCTAGATCAGTGTTCGAATCCAAAGAGGGGGACTTAATCTTTGGCTGTGGGGACACTCGGCCGTTGATAGAAAACGACCGCGGAGGATTGGTCATCTATCAACCAATCGATGGAGGCTACGAAACCCGCCATATCCAACCTCCTGAGTCTCCCTCAACAATCCGGGGCATCGTAAAAACCGAAGATGCGATTTGGCTCGGTGGGAGACGATTAACAAATTTGCCCATCGCTGAGAGCAACCCTCCAACGCCCGATGAACAATACGGCTCGGATCGGCGTTGGATCGAAAACCTGAACCTAGCAAGCAATGGCGACATCTGGTGCACCCAATGGGGCGAAGGCATATTGCGCAAGTCAAAGGGTTCCGATTGGCAAAGGTTCTCAACGCAAGACGGACTGCCAAGCAACCATATCGCATCCCTATTCGTAAACGGCGATGAATCGATCCGAACCGCTTACGCTGTCTCCGAAGAAGGTCTATATTATTTCGATAACCAAGTTTGGTCTCCGTGCATACTGTCTCTCCCCTTTGAAGTCACGAGAAACAATGTCTCGATAATGCACTCTCGTGATGGATCGATATGGATAAACCATATCCCCGTTTTTTGGCAAGTGAGACGCAATTATCCAAATGGGGATACGGAAGCCGATTGGCCCAAGCTCCAGACAATACGTTGGACACCCCAAACCTCGACTCCTGAAACAAGATTCAATCATTCCGACCAACGTTTATTCGAACCTGCCAATATAATAGTAAAATGGGACGGGAATACCCCTTGGTCAAACACACCCAAATCAAAACTGACATACTCTTTCCGCATCAATCAAGGCCAATGGTCACCTTTCACTACGGACAATCAACAGATCCTGTTCAACTTGAAAGCGGGAACCTACGAACTGGAGGTTCGCTCGCGCGGCATTCACGGAAACATCGACCCTACTCCTGCAAAGCAAATCATTTCCGTCATCCCTCCAATCTGGAAACGAGCATGGTTTCTCAGCACGATGCTAATAGTATTTTCATTAATATTTTTTTTGATTTATATGATAATAAAGCTGCGTATCAGAAACATTATAGAAATTGAGGAATTCAAGCTCAGGTTCTTCACCAATATATCACATGAACTACGCAGCCCCCTCACAATAATCTTAGGTCCCTTGGAATCGCTACTGGAACGAGTGACTGATCCCTGGATTACGGAGCGACTGAAAACTGCCCACAAAAACGCCAGTCGAATGCTCAAGCTAGTAAATCAGCTGCTTGAATTCAGGAAGCTTGAAGTATCCGATATCATAAGCGATCCTACGCAGTACGATCTCATTCAATGCATTAAAGAAGAAATCGATATGATCCGCCCTCTTTGCCAAGAGAAGGAGCAGGAAATCACATTTTCAACCAATGTAGATGCTTTTCCAGTACAACTCGACTTCGATAAGTTCCGAATGATTCTCGACAACTTGCTTACCAATGCGGTCAAATACACCGGTAAACATGGAAAGATCGCTCTAAGCCTAGTCATAACTCAAGAAGAGCGAACAATGGCTACACTAAAAGTTCAGGATAACGGGACTGGAATTGAAGAAGATTCTCTTCCTCACATTTTTGACGAGTTCTATAGGGTGCCCAACACAAAGGAGCCTCCTCAAAAAGGCACCGGGATTGGACTTGCTATCACAAAGCGTCTCGCGGATGCCATAAATGGAGAAATCAGCGTACAAAGTTCCACCACGCCAAATGCTTCTGGATCATGCTTCACGCTTCAATTATCTATAGAGCCGCCACAAACGTTGAATCCCATCCTTACCCCAACAGTAAACGAAAAGACTGAAGACGGTGCCACCGCACTTGAAGGGCAAGAAAATGACGATTATATCCTGTTGATCGTGGAAGACGATGAGGAAATCTGCAGTTTTCTCAAATCAGAATTAGAAAATGATTTTAGCGTGCGAATCGCACGCGACGGCAAAGAAGGCTTGGCACTCTCGAAATCCCTACTACCAGACCTGATCGTCACAGATGTGATAATGCCTAACATGGACGGAAAGGAAATGTGTCGGCATATTAAAGAGAACGAGCTCACTGCCCACATCCCCATCGTTATGCTCACTGCGTTAAAGTCGGACGAACATGAACTCAAAGCCCTTGGGGTAGGGGCCAACGAGTATCTACACAAACCTATCAAGGTCAATGCCCTCAAAAAACGCCTACAAAACCTGATGCACCTGCGTCAAAAGCTGCACGAACGCTTCTCGCATGAACTCCGCACATCCCTCGAGTCTAAATCAAGGCTTGCACAGGAATCCCCGAATGAAAGATTTTTGAACAGAATCGAAGATACGGTCTACTCGGAAATCGACAACTCAGAGTTCGACGTAGAACTCTTCGCTAGAAAACTAAACATGAGCAAAATAAGCCTTCACCGAAAGCTAAAAGCGCTTACGGGCCTTTCGCCTGCAGCCTTCATTCGAAATACCCGCCTAAGAGAAGCGGCCAAGCTGCTCAGAACAGGCGAATATAATGTATCTGAAGTTATCCACCTTGTTGGTTTCAACGATCTCAGTCACTTCGGCTCCCTATTCAAAAGGCAATTTGATGCGACACCCTCTCAATACATCGAGCAGCATCGATCCACATAATAACAGTAATAGGTAAACAAACTGGTCGTAGTTCTATCTTGGAGTCATAGCGAGCTTGTACGCATAGGAATTGACCACGTTGGCTAATCGCTTAGTCATCCTCCGATGACCCAGAATCAACATCTGTTGAGGCGCTACCCTCATCGCCGGAAAAAAATCTCCGTCCGTAAATAAGAAGACAAAGAACGATCCCTACAGCAAACCCCCAAGCCGCACCCTTGGTAGCGAGAACAGCTCCAACTACGCCGGCGATTCCAAGATCTTTCTGGCTTCGAGCTTCCATCACGCCAATTCGAAAGCTAATATAACCTTGGATCAACAGTGTAAGGGCGAGCGCTATCCCCAGTACTGGCTTGAGCAACGAGACTACGGGAAGCAGCAACAAACCAAAGTTGGTTCCCCATCGAAAACACCCCGATCCTCCAAAAAGCGAATACATTGCTTTCCCTCCGTCCTTAAATCGCTCCACAACCACGACCTGCATAGCCGCCCACATGGGCCCACACATCGTCACGTCGGGACCGATCACGCTCATCAATGCGTTGCGACCTCCGAAGATAAGGTGCGAGCGACCTGGGTTGTAATCGATCTTCTCGTCACTACGGATAACGTCCGCTTCTGCAACGATCGCTTTGCTTTGCAGAACATCTCCAAACAGGATAATATAGGCAGCCACCGCAGTGGGCAAAGCCTTTACGAAAACCTCAAGCGGTGGAATGCCAACACCAAAAACCGTATATTCTGTCCACAGTGTCTTGAAATCGGGTCGACTGAATCCCCATTCGATCGTCGGCCATGACACCTCTCCTACCAATGGAGCAAGCAAGAGGGCCAGCAACATGACGGGGACAATTCCCAGTTTTCCCAGCATCGCGAGGCCCCTACGCCTCGCTTTCAACGACTGAAAATGAGTCGAAAAAACAAGGTAGAAAGCAAGACCGACGCAAATAGATATACTCCATGGAAACATATCGAAACGCCCCCCTTTTTGGAAAACAGACATGACTGCGGCTAATCCTGAACCAAGAATAATTCCAGATTTTATAGACGACGGGATCAGCCCAACAACCCGCCCTACCTGACCTGTCATACCTAACCCAATACAAAATACGCCTAGCAGGAATTGAAAAGCGACAAGGGATTGCACCCGTTCAGGTCCCTCTTCATATTGAGAGCAATAAGCAATTACCAAAGGAATCGCTGGCGTGATCCAGCCCGGGATCACTGGATCGCCCAGAATATGGTGCGTCAAATAAAGAAGTCCGTTCAACATAACGACCGCGAGAGCCGCTTCGAAAGGCATACCAAGTAACTCTATCATGAGAGGGATTGCCGCCAGGTCGACCGCGCACATGAGAAGACCTTGAGCAAAATCAGGCCATTCAAAGCGGTAATGCCAAAAAGGCAGTCGTATACTAAATATGCCTAATTTAATATAGGGAGTCTCTTCACCCGATTTTCTACGATGTTTCACAATTTTTGTTGGTTTAGGCTCCTAGATCTGCACAATAAATGGTCTCTTCCGATGGGACCATTTCAATGTTGAGAAATATGAAGAGTTCCAGGTCTGCTCAACCGGCATTCCCGCAGCAGTGAATAGACTTTAAACTCTATTTGAGTAATAAAAAGTTGGTTTGATCAGATCAGAGATTCTCTCAGTATGCTTCCCGATATATAGCTTCAATATCTTCCCGAGTCAGTTTCCTCGGATTGTTCTTCAGAAGCCTCTCGATTTTAATAGCATCAACAGCCATGCTCGGAATTGCGGTCTCGGGTACGCCAAAAGCCCTCAGTCCCCCTTGGATTCCGACCGTTCGGCAGAGTTTTCTCATCGCATCAACTGAAGCAGAAGCCGCACCACGATACGATTCCCCGACTATGTCTATGCCCATAGCATTCGCGATTTCTCTAAAGCGATCTGGCTGGCTTTCTTTATTCCATTCCATGACATAAGGCAGCAATAAAGCGTTACTAACTCCGTGCGCTACCTTGAAACGACCACCCAATGGATAAGCCAAGGCATGCACCGCTCCCACTCCAGCGTTTCCAAATGCCATCCCCGCCATCAAGCTCGCCGTTGCCATTTGCTCCCTCGCCACCAAGTTTTCCGGTTCCCTATAGGCTCTCGGCAAATTGCGAACGATCATACTCATCGCCTTCAGGGCCAAACCATCTGTAACCGGTGTACTGTTAACCGAGAGAAATGCTTCGATTGCATGTACGAAGGCATCGATCCCACTGGCTGCAGTGACGGACTTGGGCATCGACACCGTCATTTCAGGAGAAACGATAGCAACGTCAGGGAGAAGATAATCGCTCACGACTCCACGCTTCAACTGCGCCTTTTCATCTGACAAAATCGCAATGTTAGTGACTTCAGAACCAGTCCCCGCCGTCGTAGGAATCGCGATCAAAGGACTAGCCTTGCCGGGCGCCGCATTCACCTCGAACAACACCTCCAGCGGCTCGATCATACCCGCATAGACAGAAACCACTTTCGCTATATCGATCGAGCTCCCTCCCCCAACCGCAATCAGTCCGTCGTGACGGCCCTCCACAAATGCTGCCGAACAAGCTTTGGCAGCCGCAACGTCCGGCTCCGGCGCAAAATCGGAGAAAATGTCGAACGTTACATGCCCTAGTTGGCCCGCAATGCGATCGCTAATCCCGATTTCCCTTAAAGCCTTGTCGATCACCAAAAGCGGGCGACGCATTCCCAAGCGAGCAGTCTCCTCCTCCAACACGCGGAGGCAACCTGCTCCCGTATGCAAACGATTTGCTATTTTAAAGACCGCCATGAATCAACTTCCCTTAGCATCTTTAAAGTCATCTTGCGACAGCTTTCCTCTATTGTCATCATAATTCAGATACAAAAACCTTTAAACATATTCCCAAACACCGCTCGAGCGGTCGCCCCTCAAAAGCGGCCTACTCTTCATTCACTTCTAAGCCACCATTTGTCTTTCCCCAGCGTCGGAAATGCAGTGGGCTCTAATTCGCTAGCCCACTCCTCCCAATCCTCACTCAAAGCAGCAGCCGTTTCAAATTCTCGAGTCCCGAGGTCCCTCTGCTCAGAAAGGTCATTGGCTAGGTTATGCAGACTTGGCCCTCGCTCGTGATCCACTGTCCTGACAAGCTTCCAGTCACCTTGCCGAATCGCGAAACGCTTGGCATCGGAACCTGACCTCCAAGTCAGTTGACGATTCGGCAGAGCTTCTACCTCGCCCCGCAAATAGGGCAGGAGATCGATCCCGTCGAGAGGACGCTCAGGCGAGATCAACACTCCAGAATGCTCTGCAATCGTTGCAAGAATATCCAAGGAAATGACAGGATCTTCACGCACTACTCCCTGTGGGATCGTCCCCGGCCATCGCATTGCAAACGGTACCCGCACCCCTCCTTCCCAGAGTCGCCCCTTATGTCCGCGCAGCGGCTCGTTGCTGGATGCGTTTTTCAAGGAACCGCCATTGTCCGAAAGGAAAACAACTAAGGTATCATCCGAGAGCCCTTGCTTCTCCAATGCCTGCAAAACCCTACCAACGCCGTCGTCAACCGCAGACACCATCGCTGCATAAGTTCTACGCTCAAGGTCCTCAATGTTACTGAAACGGCTCAAGTATTTCTCAGTCGCCTCCAAAGGTCCATGCGGGGCATTGTAAGCCAAATACAGAAAAAAAGGCTCGCGATGCTTCGCACTCTCTTCGACGAAACGAACAGCTTCATTACTAAAGGCATCAGTCAAGTATTCGTCGATGCCCACTCGGTCGTATCCATCGATCAACTTCATATTATACCAATCCCAATTGCGAGTTACATCCGAAAAGTCATCCAGATAAATCTCTTCCGGTAGGTAGTGCCGCCCCCCAGCGAGAAACCCGAAGAACTCGTCAAACCCGCGTCGCATCGGGTGATGCTGGGGATGCGATCCCATATGCCACTTGCCAACAATCTTACTACGGTAGCCGACCGTCTTAAGGTGTTCAGCGATCGTCTTCTCTTCGAGCGGAATGCCGATGTCAGGATTGGACGGATCGACGGACGGATTATCATTGAATCCAAAACGCCCCTGATAGCGCCCCGTCAATAAGCCAGCACGGCTTGGGCCACATACAGACTCCGTAACATAGCCATTAGTGAATAAAACGCCTTCATCCGCAAGGCGATCGATATGGGGTGTCGGAATATCCTCGCAACCATTGAATCCAACATCGTGGTACCCTTGGTCGTCTGTCAAAATGACAATCAGATTAGGTCGCTCAACTGCAGTGCTAGCGACAGCGTGGCCCAAAAGAAACGGTATTAATACAACTGCAAACGTCCTACTCAACATCACGAACTCTTCCTCCATTAATTGGATCTACGTGGTAACGATAAGTATACGCTTTCTTGCCAAGTCGGTATTGTGGCAGGCATAACAAGCCCCAACTATTGTCGCCAGCGATCCCCATTTGCGCCAAATCAACATTCAAGGTTACCTGTTCTTGATCGGGCAGCTGCCAAGAGTAATCCACATTCTGGATCGTTTCGTCAGTGTGTGGTAGCACGTTGCAGCTTAGGAGAGTTTCCGACGATATTCGAATTCCTACCCCATCCGAGTTGGACACGCTCATCCAACGGACATCGACCTTATTCCCATTTTCCTGCGGCTTCGAATATTCAACCCAGTTATCTTTGACTGTTGTCGAGTAAAGCCCAACCGGTTCGAACCTTCGATCTGAATAGGTCGGGTCTGGACCGCGCCCGTACCACTTTACGTAATCCATGCCGAGAGGTAAGCTCCACTCAGTACCTACTCGTGGAATAATCGGCAAAGACTCTGCCGTCTCGTAGCGAAAGTCTACTGTCAGTCGACCTTTCTTGCTCACCATATAGCCAATTACTACTTCAGCCTTACCATCAAGTATAGTACCTGCGAACATGACTGTTACGCCATCCTTTGTCTCACTCAATTCGCAAGAATCCAATGACCATGCATCAGTCGCTTCAGCCCAAACTGCACTTTCGTACAAATCTCTAATGTGCCGTGGTCTAGTGACTCGACCTGAGAACAGTAAGCCAGCCCCTCGATCATTGTCAGTCGCGGCCCGCCAGAAGTCTGGCAGTGGCCCACGCCGAATCAACTCGACCGAATCAACTGTCCAGCCACTTAGTGTCCGAAGCTCCTTGTCGAAATCCATCGTCCAGTTTTTCCCCTCAAGCGAAATCGTATTCGCAGACTCCTTCACCGAAATCTTTCCAGCTCGGGTATCGGAACTTGGAACCTTCCACTCCCCGCCAAGCTCGAACTGAGCCGCTCCAATTTCGTACGAGTCCTCCCAATACATTCCAGCATTCCTTGACTGAAAACTAAGGTTGAGGAACGACTCCCCTTCACTCGATACAGTCCAAGCTTCCTCTGGCAACTCAACTCGGACCATAGATCCTGGAGGCGAATCTGGAAGCCCTATCTCGCCAGTTTGAATCGATACGCCATTCTCGATTCTTGCCCAGTGCAGTTTGACCACATCGGATAAATCGAGAAAGTCATATCGGTTTTCTACCATCAGAGCCTCGGCCTCAAGCCAAGCTCGGACCGGTTGATGCACACGCTTCAATGCCCGTAGACCAGGCTTCGTCTTCCAGTCCGAAGTGATCAAACCGTTCATACAAAAATTATTGTCGTTAGGAATACCAAGCCGGTTTTCCCACCAACCCCCGTATGCCATGAAATCACTATCTCCCGAAGGCTTGTCCAGCGAATGCGGGATGCCCACTTTTATGCCTTGATCCATCCAATCCCAGACGAACGCACCCGCGACCCTTGGGTTCGACCATATCTTATCCCAATAAGCATCCAGATTTCCATTACTGTTACCCATGGCATGCGTATATTCAGCAAGCATAAACGGCTTGTCCGGCCATCTCGCCAGAACTTCTTCAAATCCACTGGCCTGGAGATACATTCGTGATATGATATCTGTCGAAATTCCACGCCCAGACGGGACCGTCGAATTCTCGTAATGAACTATCCGAGATGGATCCCGTTCGCGTGCCCACTCATAGCTAGCATGCGTGTTAGGTCCGTCTCCGGACTCATTGCCAACCGACCACATCAACACGGACGGATGATTGATGTCTCGCTCAATCATCCTGCGCATCCGATCCACGTGCGGTTCCTTCCAATCCGGATGCAAATTTATAGCATTATCGGTACCTCGCCCAAATCCGTGTGTTTCCAAATTCGCCTCGTCAATCAAATATATGCCATGTAAATCGCATAGCCGATACCATCCGGGTACGTTTGGATAGTGCGCTGTTCTAACAGCATTGATATTATGCCGTTTCATCAGGCGTATATCTCGCAGCATGGTTTCCGTATTGACGACATGCCCAAGATCGGCGTGATGCTCGTGCCGATTGACCCCCTTCAACTTAATCGCTTTCCCGTTTAAACAGAATACGGCATCTCGTATTTCGACGCGTCGAAAACCAATTCTCCCTGCGACGACCTCCCGTTCTTTGTTCTCTTCATCAAGAATACTGATTACTAAAGTATACAGATTTGGAGCTTCAGCGCTCCAAGGGTTTATAGAGGCGAGGGCACTGTCTAGCGAAAGTCCCTTGCCGCCACCCAATTTTTCCTGAATCAAGACCTCTCCACTTTTCGGATCTATTAACTCAGCATTCGCTGAACCTTTGCCTTCTATCTCAACGTTTAAGTTCAAAAGCCCCAAACCTTCATTTGAATCGTAGTCAGCCACTACTTGGAAATTTCGTAACCGCGTAGAATTCGCCTTCCACAAATATACATCCCTAAAAATTCCACTCAGTCTCCAAAAATCTTGATCCTCCAAATAGGAAGCATCGGACCAGCGATAGACCTCTACCGATATATTGTTTGACCCCGGTCGTAGATACTGTGTCACATCGAACTCAGCAGGCGTACGACTGCCTTGGCTGTATCCGACCTTTTGCCCGTTAATCCAAACGTAGAAGGCGGAATCAACCCCTTCGAAATGAAGGAACACCGGACCATCTAATTCCCTCCATAATTCAGGCAGAGAAAAATTCCGTCGATAAGAGCCGACGGGATTCCATTCATTAGGAGCCCTGAATTCACTAGTATCAAATGGATACAGTATATTTGTATAGATCGGAAGTCCGAAGCCTTCCATTTGCCAGTTACTCGGCACCTGAATCCTGTCCCATTGCGCAATAGAATAATCTTCACGATAAAAATCGGTCGGCCTATCGGCTGGCGAGCCAGACCATCTAAACGCCCAATCCCCGGACAAAGTAAGTTGGCGCGTCGATTTTTTAGGATGGTCGATATAATCGATTGCCGAGGCATAGTCTGAGAAAGGAATGAACGAGGCCCTAGGCTTCTCTACATTAACCTGAATAACATGTGGATCATCCCATTCTGGTCGCTCAAAATCATTGGCCCCCAAATCCAGGAGAGAACCTCCGAACAGTATTGCCGCAGCAGGAAATCTTAACGACCTCAATCTATAATTAAATACAATCATTTCTATACTCTCTCTAATTCCTTCAATCTTTGACAGACACGTGTGTTTTTTTCCGATATTCCTGCATCTGATGAGGACTTAAATACTGAGGTTCACGGTTCTCCATCAGCGCACGGTTGATCTCATAGGTAACGGCATTCCACTCCTCGCCTTCATACCACCTAGGCCACCCCATCTCAGCTTCCCAAGCTGCGAGATTTTCTTTCATGGAGCGCAGCAAATCGGGTCGCTCTATAGATAGATCGTTCGTTTCCCCCAAGTCCTGTGAAAGATCGTAGAGGCAGTGTCCGAAGCCTTCCAGCCGTACTAGCTTGTAGTTTTCAAGGCGAGCCGCCGCCATGCGGTCCTTTCGCCAATACAATGTGTCATGTGGAATTCCCGCCTTTTCGCTCCTTAGAAAAGGAATCAAGTCAACGCCGTCTAGCGAAAGACCAGGGGTTCTCTTTAGTCCTGCCGCCGCTATCGACGTCGCAAAAATATCTAGCGAGCTGGTTAGACCTTTAAACGTTTTGCCAGCTGGTACTTCACCCTTCCAGGTAATGAAGAAAGGCACGCGGTGACCGCCCTCGTACTTATTACCTTTCCACCCCTTTAAAGGTCTATTGCTCGATTGATTGTTGTGCTCCCCAGCTCCGCCATTGTCACTTAAGAAGAAAATAAGCGTGTCATCCAGTTCTCCACTCGCATCCATTGCCTCCACTAGTCGGCCAATGTTCTCATCAAGCGACCAAGTCATAGCCGCGAGCTGTTGACGTGGATGGCCCGCAAAACGATCTAAGTGCTCATCTTTGGCATCCATGGGTGTGTGCACTGCATTGTAGGAAAGAAAAAGAAACCAGGGGCTACCCTTGTTTCGATCTATATAATCGATCGCACGGTCCGTAAAAACATCAGTTAAGTATCCTTTGAAATCAATTTGATTCCGTCCATCCAAGACGGCCCTGTAACTCGTCGGTTCGTCTATTCTATCGTCTGGGAAAAAGCTTCTTCCGCCTTCCAGGAAACCAAAGAACTCGTCAAAACCTCGATTCAAAGGATGATACACTGTCCGGTTCCCCAAATGCCATTTTCCGATTATCGATGTGCGGTAGCCCGCTTCACGCAATGCGTCACCCATCGTGGTTTCATCTGGGTCCATACCTTGATTATCGGGAGGCACATTGCATTCGTGCCCAAAACGCTGCTGGTAGCGACCCGTTATCAAACCTGCCCGGGATGGACTACAGACCGAAGCCGTCACATGAGCATCCGAAAAAACCGTCCCCTCTTTCGCTAGCTGGTCGATGTTGGGACTCTCCAAGTCTGGACTCCCCATAAAACCGAAGTCATTGTATCCAGCATCGTCCACCAAAATAAGTAGAACATTAGGTTTCTCCTCAGAACGAGCAGCACACACTCCTACAAGCAGGAAAACTGCTACAAGGAACCTAAGAAAGATCTCCTTTATCCTGCCATCAACAAAATCATTTTTTTTCATCTCAAAACCTTCATTATTACTTCGTAGGCCCCTCTGAGGGAACACCGCCCCATGGAAAATTGCTGCTGTCATCATACTCCCGATACATTAGCTGTCCCAACCGCGCTCCCAACGCTCGATGAGATGCCACTATATTACGACTCTCGCTTGGGTCCTCCGAGAGATTGTACAGTTCGATCGGATTCGCGATGCCATAGCGAACCGCCTTCCAATCACCTTGGCGTACGGCTTGGCGAAATCCTCCATTCCTCATGTCGTTCCAGCGCCCATCGAGCTGAATGCCCCAATAGAGATGGTCGTGGACAGGTTGTTCCTCTCCCAAAAGAGCGGGCAAAAACGACAATCCATCCGCCTCCGGCAAAGCCTCCAAACCAACCACATCACGAATCGTCGCCATGACGTCCCAAAAAGCCGAAACGTGGATCGATACGCTCCCCTCCTTTATTTTCCTCGGCCACGAGGCAATCAACGGTACTCGAATGCCGCCTTCGTAAACATCTCGCTTGTGTCCGCGAAACTTACCATTGCTATCGAAAAACTCGTGGTCATGGCCCTTTTCTCGGTGGGGTCCGTTATCGCTGGTGAAGAGGACTAGCGTGTTCTCAAGTTCTCCCATTTCCTCCAATCGTTCAAGCAGACGACCGACCTGCTCGTCCAGCATAGTGATACGCGCAGCGTGCACTCGTTCACTCTCTGGCCAACCACGATCTGAATACATCGATCTGTCACGAATTTCCTGCTCGCGAGGATGCGGGCTACGGTAGGACATCACTAGAAAAAGCGGACGCTCCCAAGTTCGATCATCGAGATAGTCCAATGCGATATCGGTCCTAAAGGAATCGATACAATCATTATCTTTCCATTCATAGCGAAACGTTTCCAGCCGATTCCCCACATAGTGTACGTTCTCCTCGAAGCCCTCGCCAGATTGCGGCTGCACTGCGAAGTCGAATCCTCGAGCAAAGGCCCATGTGGATGGATCATCCGGCACATCAAGGTGCCACTTTCCGATAAACGCTGTTTCATAGCCAGCCCCTCGCAAAACGTCTCCGAGCGTTCTCTCGTCGTGACGCAACGGAACGCGTGCCCATCGATCAGAGGGCCAGATACCACGGTTTCCTCGAATAGTCGTATGCCCAAGATGCTTGCCTGTCTGCAGGGACGCCCGCGAAGGGGAACAGACCGAGGTGCCCGCGTAAAAATCAGTGAATCGTATGCCATTTTGCGCAAGCTTGTCTATATTTGGCGTTTTGATCATTTGCTGTCCATAACAACCAAGCTCACCGTATCCCATATCGTCTGCAAGCAGCAGCAGAATGTTTGGTCGCTCTTCAGCGACGCATGATTGCGCACAGGCAAACCACATAGCGATAAAGAGAGCCAAGCTTTGCCTTAATTCCCGAATATTCATACGATTGGATTTAACAAAAATAATTCCTTTAAATAGATTAGATCAATATTCGATGAGGGCACCGCATTACGCGGCACCCTTCAATATCTAGCAAATACTCCGTCAAAATTCGAATGTATTGCGAATGGACCAAACCCTATTATCGGGCGAGATGCGTACCGTTCCAGGTGTACCATCTGCGTTCGCCATGATGGTGTACAACTCGTCGTCTCCAAATACATTGTCGACTTGCAAACGGATTGACCAATCAACATCCCGATTCAATAAATTCAACGACTTCCTATACCCGAAGTTGAGATCGACTCGTGTTTGGGCATCGTCAAAATAGGGATTACTGATATCCGCAACTTGATCGCCATTACTATTTGTTATGAATGGAAATCCCACCGCCGCTTCGTCCATCCAACGCATTGCTCCGCCAAAGCTTAACCCTTGCAGAAGGCCATCGGTAAAGGAGTAATTCGTCAAAATGTTATAGCGCCATTCACGAATTTCCGGAGTAGGTGAGCCAGACAATGCCGCCTGCGTCTCGTTTGTAGCAACATGTTCTCTAGAGTATTGGTCCTCCCAAGTCGCATCGCTATCAGCCTGTTCTGGATTTCTGCTGCCACCAACGAGCGCACCACCAAACATAGTTTGGGAATTCGCGAAAATATCATTGGAAAACTGAAGCTCCAAGGCAGCCAAATCGTCTTTCACTGCTTCAGTCTGTGACGCGTTGAATGCTAGCCGCCAATTTGGCGTTGGGTTCCAAAATAGCTCATACTCCCAACCTTCTGTAACAATCTCACTCAAACTTGCTAGATTAGTGATATTGTCATTCTCCCAAGTAAGATTTCCTGCTACCTCCACAAAGCGCGGATTGAAGTTCTTGTCAGGACCGATATTCTCTTGAAGGCGTTCTGGAAGGATCTCGAAAAAAGCTCGAGCCACATCGTCGAAACGTTGAAAGTTCGAACTGTCATAGCCATGGTCAGCAGGAACAAGATCGAGATCGTCAGCGGCAATCATGCGACTGATGAGGCTGCTAATGTAATTGTAGGCGTTGATAGGCCCATCGACGTCAGCGTTCGAAATACGCGTTTCGAATTTGTTGATGCGAAAGCTCAAACGATCGTTAAACATCTCCAGAGTAATGCCGTATTCCTCGGTTTTCGCCGTAGGTGAGCCAACGTCCTCGTTGTATTGATTGCGGCGCTGCCCTACTGGACTGAAGTTCTCTGACTGGTTCCAGCTGAAACGTAGTTTGGAGTCGTACGGAAGCTCGAATGGAGCTAAGCCTACAACGCTGTATGTCCAGCTCTCCTTCTCCTGACTCGAAGCCGGAACCAGCTCGAAGTCCGAAAGATCCAAGTCGCCGTTCGGCAAAGTTTCCGGGTCCACTGAAGTAAAGGTGTCAGACTCGTCCTTTCTCCAGCCCACTAGCGTGGTAAGGTGCTCCTCCAACCATCGACCCTGCCAAACGAATGCGGTAGACTCGATGCTCTCCAACTGGTCTAGATAAGTCGTGAAAATCTTCTTTGGAGTCGTTGTCCCAGTGATAAAACTATCGGTGCCCGTGTCGTACACACGCAAGGTATACGAATCGTTCTGGCTAGGGCTACCGCTTTCGATCGGCTGCAGGCGCAGGTCTGTGGAATTGTTTCCAAGCTGAGAATCGCCGAGATACCAAATCGCAGTCGCCCAAGAAGTGAAACCACCAACAGTAGCGCCGAGCGAATCCGTTACGCTAAGTTCTCCCTCATTCGTAAACACGCCAGTCACATTACGGTTCTTAAAATTGCGATCCGTATCGAAATACAAGCCTGTCAAAGTCTGCTCCCCTAGAGTGCTTCCCAGCCAGCCTTCCATTTTGTCCTTGAAGTCATGCCGCACGAATGCCGTCGCCTGATGGGACTTATAGTCTGAAGTACGGTAAACATCTTTGAATGCCGAAAACGATTTCACCATCGGCCGACCGAAGTTCGGATTGGGGATGCCTTCAGGATACTCGTCGCTACGAACTGAAAGAAACTCGTTCGTGTCGATGAAAACTTCATCGGATCCGTTGATAGGAAAATTGTGGAACCGCTCGAACGATTGATCGTTCAAAGCAAGCTCGATCCCGGCGTTACCTCCCAAAAACAGCTGCTCGAACCTTACATCGTACGCAGTAAACTCCTGCTCCCTCGTATCCAGAGAGCCAGTCAGCAATAAATCATAGAAATCAAAAACTTCAGGGTTCTGCAGCCGCGTCCGTGTAAATCCTGCTATGTTTCGGTTAAAATCCCCGGTCCCCCTGAAGAAGCCACGCGTCGGACCACCAGCAATGGTTCCCTGAAATCCCTGCAAGTTCGATAGCCCCGCATCAGAGATCCCGACAGAAGCCTCGCTCGAAGTCGGATCTGGAAAAACAATTGCCCATTGACGAAAGATAGGAAAGCCATCCTTCAAAGTATAGTCTGGGTCGAGATACCCAGTCACCGAGCTAGAATCACCGATGTTGCGGGCGATTTGGTTGCCATCCTGATCGTAATAGTTACGCAACGCGCCATTGATTCTCCAGTACGGATTCGCAGTCGTCACATCGTCGGGAAACCAACTAGAGGTACTCATGACTGGCGTCAACGTAGTGGGAGGTATTCCTTCGATCCGGCCATCCTCGACGTTCGCTCGAAGCGAGGTCCGGCCAAAAAAGCCATCGTCTAAAGGATCATTGATCACCCAGTTTAGCGCTGCGTACAATCGTTTATCTATTTCGGATGCCGGATCCTGCCGAAACGTGGCATCCTCATAGAGACCGTCAACCCTGACTGCGAGCTTCTGGTCTATGATGTTCCGGTTCACGCTAAATTCGCTACGATTAGAACCATGTTTACCTACCTCGAAAGAAAAGCTGTACTCGTCTGCAAATGCGGCCTTTTTGAGCGAAACGTCAACGACACCGCCAGGGGCACCAATCCCAGCAAGAATTGCATTCGGACCTCGGCTAACAGTAACTGCATCGAAATTGTAGGAATCCGACGGAATATCCGAGGAGAAATAATCCCGCGTTCGAGTCGCGTCGGCAAAAGCGCGCACACGAATCGTTCCTGCAGGATTCGATCTTACCTCATCGTTGTTTTCTCCGGATACGCCACCAGAATAGTTACCATTCACTCCACCCGCTTCAGTAGATGCGGTGTAGGTGAGAATCTCCTCAAGCTTTTTAGCATCGGTATCGGCAAGGAACTCAGAGGTGTAGACAGAAATCGCTGCGCCCACTTCGCTTAGTTTAGTATTCAGTCTTGTGCCTGCAAGCGTTGAGGTTGCTCGATAACCTGTATCGGAATCAGAGGTTACTTCAAACGGGCTGAGTTCGAAAGGCTCCTCATCGAGATCAAGCTCTTGAGCGATGCCAAAGCTGAATGGCAGGCTAACTGCCGAAATCATGAGCGTGTTTACACGCAATTGTCTTATGTCCATAAGGGGTACAGGGGTTATAGGGGGATATTATTAATTAGTGTAATTTGACGTTGCAGCAGGGAATTCATACTCGCTAATCGCAGTCAATTTTGACGAGAGCAATATAGCCCTTATCCTTTCATTCGTGGTATAGCAATTCTTGCAAAAACTTGAGTTCACGTAGCTAACTTATCTACTTCGCTAATGATCAACATCTTGTGATTTGCGATCATACCTTTTCTTCAGCCTTTAGAAATGGTCTAAGATCGTTTTCCTATAGTTCCCGTTCTAATTTTCATATTTTGATCACACTTCCTGCCGAACACTTTCCGCTCCTTGAAAAACAGCCTTAACGACACTACTAAGCAAGGACGGAAAGTAGATCTCGAAACGCCCCACTTCCAGCCCATCCCAAGCCTTTTGCCTTTACAAAGGGCCCGCGTGAAAATCGCCGACAGGTAGGCAGTTATACCGGGCTGTGTCCGAGCGAAGACGCCAGCGGATCTCGACGGTTCCAAGGCTCAATCAACAAGCATGGCAACCCGCGGCTGAGACGTCTACTGGTGGAGTTGGTCTGGTTGCTAATGAATTGGAATCCTCGATACGTCGGATTCGAGAAATGGCGAGACAAGCTTCTTGACGCGAAGCTTACCAAAGCCAGTAAGAAGATAGTCGTGGCTATCGCCCGGCAACTGGCGGTGGATTGGTGGAAAGTGAGAACCGGCAGAGTTTGCCCTGAAAATCTAGGACTGGAGATGAAAGCCAGAGCATAGAACGAAGAAGAATCTTGAACGCTAATACTTTTGCGGAGCCGACCCGTTCACGCCCTTGTCGCTTTTGATGCGACGCTTCTTTAGATTGGGAGGCTTCGCTTCTCCAGCCTCAAGTGACGGAATGGATAGGTCACAGTGTGATCTCCCGCAGCGGAGACACGGATAGCAGGAAATCCCGAAACTTGAGATAGTTTCGTGGAGGCACAGCGGACGCGAAAAGACTGAATTCTAACAAATCAATCATCCCGATAATTGTAGCAGAAAGAACCGGTACAATCATTCTTGACAGAAATCCCCATAGCAGGGCGTATTCACCAAAATAGTAGGGATACCGACTGATAAATCCTGCATGCCAACCCTCAGCTACTTAGAAAGCTCCGCCTCCAGCAGAGCTTTCATCTTTTTTACCTTGTTTGGATAGAGGTCCGCGAGGTTCAATTGCTCTGCCGGGTCTTCAATCAAATAAAAAAGAGCACCCCCTTCGCCTATGATGTCGCTGAAATAAGCGCTGCTATTGCCTCGATTGCTGACCTTCCCAGGCGGAACATATTTCCAGTCCCCTTTGCGCACAACCTGAATACCAATGCCTTGCTGTATCAACGCTTCCCTCCCGGAATCGGACTCGCCTAATAATGCATGGATCATATTCTGGCTGTCGATCGCCTGCCCCTCTGGAATAGCCCCCCCGACCAAGCTCGCGAAACTGGCCAGCAGATCGACCTGGCTCACGAGAGCGTCCGATAGTCCCGGCTCAACCTTGCCGGGCCATGAAACAATAAACGGCATCCGAGTCCCACCTTCCCACGCGCTGTACTTCCCTCCGCGCCAAGGCCCAGCAGGCTGATGGTCGCCATTTTTCTCGTACGCTCCATCGTGATAGCCATCGAACAATACCGGTCCATTGTCGCTAGAGAAAATGATCAAAGTTTCTTCTCTCAATTCAAAGGCATCAAGTGTTTCCAGGATACGGCCAATGCCCCAATCCATTTGGACAATCGCGTCGCCGCGTAGTCCCAGACCGCTCGCTCCCCAAAAACGCGGATGCGGCAAACGAGGCACATGGTTCTCATGCGTTGCGTAGAAAAGGAAAAACGGCTGATCCCGATTCCTCTCGATAAAGCCAAGCGCCTCTCCAAGAAACGTATCCGGCATCTCCTCGTCCCGCCAACGCGCAGCGTGGCCGCCGCTCATGTAGCCGATGCGGCTAGTACCGTCCACAATCGTCTTGGCATGCTGCTCGTCGGCTTGCGTCCGAAGCAACTCCGGATGCGAAAGTCCAGTCGGCTCATCGCCAACCCTTTCCTTATAATTGACCTCGATCGGATCATTCGAATCTAAATTGACGATGCTCCCATTGCGAATATAAACGCTCGGCACCCGATCGCCCGTTGCCGCCATATGAAAGGAATAATCGAATCCAAGCTCCCTTGGCCCGGGAGCGATATCTCCATTCCAATTAAGCGTCTCAGTCGCATTGCCCAAACCAAGGTGCCACTTGCCCACCAAACCAGTCGAGTAGCCTTGCTCCTTGAGCAGGGACGCGATTGTCGACTTCGCAGGATCGATAATCAGCGGAGCATTTCCGGGCAAAATATGGGCTCCCTTATTGCGAAACGCATATTCGCCCGTGAGCAGCGAATAGCGAGACGGCGTGCAAGTCGATGCTGCGGCATACGCGGAGGTAAAGCGAATCCCACTTTCAGCTAACCGGTCCAAATTAAGCGTAGAAACAGCCTTTGCTCCATAGCAGCTGAGATCTCCGTAGCCAACATCGTCGGCATAGATCACGATAATATTCGGATACTCCCCTCCCCAAAGCGAAGAAGTCACAAAAAAAACAGCCAGAAGGCGCCAAAGAGGATTCATTTTGATTTTCAACATAATTTTTTTGAGGCCACTCTCAACTGAAAATATGACCATTATATAATTTCTCTACTTCTACCGTCTGAACCAGGAATTCGAAACAAGCTCGACTTCGCTTTTCGTTCTACCAAAAGCGAAAACGGACGCTTCCGGACACGGTACCGCCTCTTTCTTCAGACTGGCTTTCAGGCCCTAGTTGATCAGGTGTATTAAATTTGGTACCGATTGCAGGAGCACGATGGAAAACAAAGAGCCCGCCTTCCACCGGATAATCGAAGACGGCTCTCCTCGCTTCCGGACCGTTTTCCGGTCGCAGGACACCCAAAAGCCCAGGACCCTCCAAGGGCTCCAAAGCGAGAGTGACTCCTTGGCTGAGATTCAGCTTCATCCACTCGACATCGCGAAACACTCCCTTGAATGCCGGCAAATCCCAACGAAATCCAGGGACTCCATCATTGTATTCATTCTCCCAATATCCATACTCCGGTCCTATCATTCGATTACTCCAAACCCGTGTCGGCCCGGCACCGAGCCATTGCTTGGAAACGACAGTCTTCTCTGCCAAGTCAAACCCGACCCCGTAATACTGATACTCGCCTTCGGGCAGATCGAATTCGTATTCCAAATCCACTACGCCTCCCGGAAGCACCTTCCAGGTGAAACGAGAGGTCATCCGCTCTACATCGATCTCGTAGCCGACTTCGCTTCGTCTCACGCGCACCTGTGCTGAGGTCGAATCCGAATCGCCAGATTCCCTCCCGGAATACACCACGGTCGGCCCATTTCGGAACGAAATAGGGTGGCCATTCACGACCATCTCACTGATCCAGCCACTTTCTGCCGAGAATGCGATACTCGCCTCCCCACTTTCGAATCGCAGCAGAGCGCCATCCCGGCTATGCCTTACCCTCTCCGCAGAATCTTTCCAAGCCTTCGACGAATAATCCCGCAGCGGCCACGTTTTAGTGTAGATTTCCATCCCGTTGAAATCGCGAATGCTAAACTCCAGGGCGTCACATTCCTCATGCCCTGACGGCAAACCGAGTTTAATCCAAGCACTCTCTCCCGCAGTTATGGAGCAACCCCCAGAGCCGCTGGCGATGACGCGTGTTTCACCCTGCTTCGGTGCATCGAGAAAAGGATAATCGACCAGACGCCAGCCAAAAGTATGGGAGTCTAAAGATACAATATCGTAGTCATTCTCTAAGTACAAATGAACATCGCCCGAGAAATCTATATCGGTGACCCGAACTGGCGACCATATCGATCTAATCGTATAATAGCTGGCTTCCCGCTGTCCATGAGGCCCCACTATTCCGTCGGGAGCGTAGTTGCCATAAGTGTCGATTTTCCCTCCCTCGTCTGTTCGAACAAGTCCTTCATCTCCCCAGCACCAAAGAAATCCGCCCGCCCCGTAGGGTGAGGTCTTAACCGCTTCCCAATAGTCGGCAAGCCCCGCGCCATGCCCGCCGTCGTAAAGGCCGTGAAGGAACTCCGTTGGCAGAAAGACATCCGGTCCTTCAAGTAACTTCACATGGCTCGCGTAAGGCTCATAGTGGTCTGTATTCAGACCACGAAACAAAGCCCAAGGGTGTACAACCAATCGACCTTGCGGATCATGGAGCGCAAAGTCGTCGTCTACTTCGGTATTCCAGCCGCCCTCGTTTCCATTGGCCCACGCAAAAACAGAAGGATGATTTACATCTCGGATTACCAATTCGCGTACCAGCTTCTCAGCAACCTCGGTATCGATCGAGGGCTTTTGCCAGGTACAAAACTCATTCATCACGTATAGACCGACCTCATCGCAATAGTCCAAAAACTCTTTCCTTGGAGGATAGTGGGCGCAGCGCACCGCATTGGCATTCATATTCTTGATCGCAAGCGCGTCCTCCAAACAGTCACTCACGTCGAGAGCCCGACCATGCTCCGGCCGGAAACTATGGCGATTCACCCCCTTAAAAACGATTCTGCTTCCATTGATGTAGAATCCGTCACCTTTCCGAAATTCGATCGTACGAAAACCGAATCGTTCGGTCACCTCATGGCAAACCTCATCCCCCCTGTACAATTGCACGCGCAGTCGATAGAGGTTAGGCGTCTCCGCAGTCCACTGTAGCGGGCTGTCAACCTGACCTTTCAAAACCACCTTCCCGCCCGACTCTATATTTGCCTCGAAAGGCTTCGAAATCCGTTTGCCTGCCAAGGTTTCGACATGGGCGACGATCCGATCCGACTCTTGTATTTCGCTCAGAAAAACCCATGACTCGAGAGCTCCATCGCCTTTCGCGTCGATTGCCAAGCGCTCAATATATTCCGCAGGTAGGATTTCCAGATAGACAGGCCGATAGATCCCCCCAAACACCCAGTAATCAGCCTTCCGTTCACCTATCTCAAGCGACTTGTTCTCAGATACTTTACTGATATCGACTTCAAGAACGTTCCCCTCACCGTACGTCAAAAGCTCGCTTATATCGTATCCGAAACGATAAAAGCTACCCTGATGCACCGCGCCCGCGGACTTGCCGTTTACACGTGCCGCCGCATCCGTCATCGCACCTTCGAAAACAAGTTTTATCGTTTTTCCCTTCCAAATCGAGGGAGCATGAAAGGAAGTTCGATAAAAGCCACTCTCGCTATACTTCTCCTTTTCCTGGCCGTAATTGTATTCGCCAAAGCCGTGCTGCTCCCAATGCGAAGGCACTGGGATCGTGCTCCACTCGCCTGAACGCCTTCCGTCACTAACCATAAATTCCCATTCCACCGCATCAGCGGGACCTAGCCCCGATAGGTAAACACGTTCGGTAGCCTCTCCCGAAACGCCTTCGCCCAATACTATTGAAGCAACGCAAAGAAGGATCAATCTAACCGAAAATAGAACTCGTTCCTCTTTCATATCCTGTTGTCTACCTACTATATTCAACTTACCCTCATAGCGGCAACGCTCTTTATCCAATTTCCACTGCTCCTAGACCTTCGGCTCCCTGAATCTGATTTCCAAAATAGTCTACCCTAACTTTGAATCCTGAAACGAGCCCTATGTCATCGCCCGGAAAGGTGTGACCGGCACCGTACGTGCCTATAAAAGGATTCACAAAAGGGGTATAGTCTTTGCCGAATCCGTAATTTGCGGGAACAGCCAACACGAAAATTCCCATTACTAGTCTGATTAAAAAAGCCATCATCTCGTTATACGCGGATTTTTTGTTTTTGGAATTGAATTTTAGCTTCGAGAATGGGCAGGAATTGAAAGGCCGAGGCTTGCCGACAAAGCGGGTCCCTCGAAGAGGACCCACCTCATTGCGGCGAACTAGAGCGTGTTCAGTTATTCGGGAAGGTGAAGCTGCGATTCGCAGCCAGCTCCGAAGTATCGGGAGCATAAGCGGTGAAGTTTGAGAACAGGTCTGGATATCGTGGCTCCCTATGACAGGTCGCAAAGCCGTCCACACCGAACCCAACCGCGAGGAAGTGCCCCTTAGTCCAGCCATTGGCAACGTCCGCCGGATTCGAATTTGACTGATGGACTACCCCGAAGTCCATCGATTCGATGTCGGCATTGGTGATCGTCGAACCCTTGTCGATCACGCACCAACCACGCGTTGCTAGGACACCTGAATCGTCCTCGATCCAGGCGTCAACCAGGACGCCATTCATACGGAAGCCTTTGACATCCGGTTTGCCCTGAATACGCTCCCTGCCCATAGCGAGGTGCGGCGTGGTCAACCAACCTCCGGACCAGCCGATCCGCACCTTGGAAGTATCGCCGTTCGGGTGCTTCTCGATGATATCTGGGCGGTGGTCCGCAACCGGATAGAATCCAGAAGCCAGCAACGCGCTGTTTACATGAACGAGCCCAGCCGTCGGGCCGCCATAGAGCGTATCGCGTGCCGGATGACCTGTGTCAGTAGTGCCATCGTTCTCACCCTTCACATGCCCGTGAGTGTAGGGCGCCATGTGAACGGGTCCCGAGTTGAATGGATTCAAAGGGTAGTTAGGATTGGCCTTAACATCATCGACTGCAGTAAGATACTCGGCTGTTTTGGTACTGAACGCCCACGGCGCATTCTGAAGCACCACCACGCCACGGCTATAATCGACAATCTCGTCCAGTGACCATGAAACCAACGCATTCCTGTCGTTGAATCCTACTACCTGCTGCGGCTTATTGACGAGATCTCCATTGGCCTTCCGACCGGTAAGCGAGGCACCAAACAGGTTGTCGTCGGCAAAGTCGGAGGTAGTGCCGCTCGAAAATTGCAACGAGGCAACCCCGATAGACTGTCCTCGATCAGCGTCAGTAATCGCAAGTGCGAGATGTGCCTCCTTGTCTGCATGGAAGTAAGATCCGTTCTCGGTAATCAGCTTATCGAGTCCTTCGCCCGAAATATCCATTGGAATGGCAAGAGTCGGCACACCGCCAAAGTTCCGATGGACACTATTGGCGATCAACCGCCAAGCGGATGGCCACGTGTCCAGATGCTCGTCATTATTGTCAGGATCCGAGTAATCGAGTGTCTCGTTATCCACCTTGTACACGCGCCCGTGGCCAGAGGCTTGAGGCACTGTGTCGACCTCGTCGGCTGGGAAGAAGGCTACCCACAAGCATTCTTCATTATCAACGACAGGCTTGGCAAAGGAGCCTTCATCGTCCATATAGGACCAGTGGAACCTGTTGGACTGACCATGTTGGAAGCTGACTATACCAACGCCAAACTTGTTGTTCAAAGTCGCAGTGCCATTGCCGGCATTGAAGCGAAGCTGGGGGGCTTCAATACCGCCTCTAGCAACGTGATCGACTGTACCAGACCAAGTCCCGTTCGAGGCAACCACTCCCACGTCCTTCCAAACATAGGCATTTCCATCCCAAGCGCGAACTTGAACCATTCCACCCGCGGTCGCCGCTCCGCCATCAGTACAAATACCTCGCCAAACGATAGAAGCAGAATTCAATCCCCGCCCGAATCCAGCATCAAAGATGGTTACGCGGTCCCCATTGTGGACGTCCATACCCACAAATTCTTCAGCTCCAAGAAGTGAGGCATCAAGACCACCGGTACCTGATCCGTTCGTCACCACGTTGACTGCGGCACTCTGCGCCGACTCGTTGCCGGAGGCGTCGTAGGCACTCACCGTGAAAGAGTAGCCCGTGTCCGCGCTCAGGCCCGTGACGCTCGCACTCGTGCCCGACGCGATGAAAGGGTTGGCCCCGTCGGTGTACACGTAGTAGCCGGCCACGCCCACGTTGTCGGTCGACGCCACCCAATCGAGATCGACGGAGGTCTCGCCGACGTTGCTCGCGACCAGGCCAGTAGGCACGCTCGGAGGCTCCGAATCACCGCCGCCTCCCACTGTCGTCATCACGTTGATCGCGGCGCTCTGCGCCGACTCGTTGTCGGAGGCGTCGTAGGCGCTCACCGTGAAAGAGTAGTTCGTTTCCGAGCTCAGGCCCGTGACGCTCGCACTCGTGCCCGACGCGATGACAGGGTTGGCACCATCGGTGTACACGTAGTAGCCGGCCACGCCCACGTTGTCGGTCGACGCCACCCAATCGAGATCGACGGAGGTCTCACCGACGTTGCTCGCGACCAGGCCAGTAGGCACGCTCGGAGGCTCCGAATCACCGCCGCCGCTGCCGACAATCTTGATGTCATCGACGAAATAGTCACTGGTCCTTCGGTAGCTGAAACGCAGGCTCAGATCGCTCGACAAGGGCAACGCGTCCGCAGGCTGGACCAATCCCCAGACATTGCTCGTGTCCGAGACCAGCGAACTCACGTCGATCGCCGTCCAAGTCACGCCGTCGGTGCTAT
>JAKYXN010000250.1 GCA_022538095.1 Puniceicoccaceae bacterium K14
GGGAGGGGGCTGGAAGTTCGGGGCAAAGGCGACCATGAAAACGACTTCAAAGATGCCCCATACAGGGCATTTGGCAAGCGGCCTTTGAAGCGGCTAAGAAAGAGACTCAGGCTCGTCTCGGGCTCCATGTCGGATATGGACGACCTCGAGCACTTCGGAACCTTCCTTGACGATGTAGAAGATCCGATAGCCACGACAAGGCAAGACATGCACTTCCCCATTCTTCAACCGACGATAAAGGCGCCCTATCAGAGGAAACTCCGCCAATCCCTCGATGCGATCGAGAAGATCGTCGCCCAGCTTCAAGGCGGCAACTGGATCGGCATCGGCGACGTGGTCGCAGATGCCCCTTAGGTCGCTGCGGGAACGGGCGGTAAGGACTACTTTCCGTACCACGACTTCAGCTGTTCGCGTACCTCGGCGGAAGAATAGACCCTGCCCGCATCGATATCGGCGAGGCTTTCCTCTATCGCGGCGGCAATCTCGGTCTCCTCCTCGCTCAGCTCGCGAACGAACTGGACCACCTTGCCCTTCTCCTCATGGGGAAGGCCACGGATTTCCTCTATTATCTCGGCTGCGTTCATAGTTCTATACATCGGCTATTTCGACCCATTGTTCAAGCCTGCTTTCTCCGCCGGATGGCAGCGGTTGTGCACTTCCTTCAGATGCATCGAGCTCACTTG
>JAKYXN010000251.1 GCA_022538095.1 Puniceicoccaceae bacterium K14
CGTACCCTCAAACCAGTTCAACTTAAAAGATATCCATCAAAAAGATGGCTAGGAATATTATATTCGTATTGACAGCACGAGACCATATCAACGTTAAGACATTATAGAACTAGTAAAATAACCTAGATCAAGCTTGATTTCCCATAATAAATCGGAATGTTATGTCATTAATGACACAATAACTTGTTAGCTAGAAAAGAAATGGAAATACACTGGCATACTTTTAATGTTCCAAAATGCGGATACGCAGTAAAAAAGAAATTCGTTGGCGAGTGGAGAATCGTCGAGTCCGACGAATGGAGCCCAGACTACTTGGACATGATCAAAGAGGCAGAAATTAAGATCACGACAAGAGGAACGGGACACATCAACTTTGGAGCGTTTGAAGGAATGATCGATGCTGAGAAAGATGAATGGAACCCAGAAGAAGTGATCCAGTTCTCATTTTACGGTCGCGACGAAGACGAAACCGTCTCCGGAAGAGGAACAGCAAAAATCATTGATGAAGAAATGATTGGACGAATCGTTTTTCATTGCGGAATGAAGGCGAAATTTAGAGCGACCAAGAAACCAAAAATTTAGCTAACAATAAAGGATTCTTCGAACAGTAGGTTCGCATGAATCCATGGTTGAACAAGCCTTCGTCGAGACTACGGCCCGCATGCAAGCCGCGGTCAA
>JAKYXN010000252.1 GCA_022538095.1 Puniceicoccaceae bacterium K14
TACGACGTTTATGATACTTATGATTTGTTTCGGACCAGCGAATCGCTCCGATCAATCAAGCAAAATCAGACGGCGCTTGGCATCACGCTTACAATAGAGCAGCCCCAATTCACCTAAATGCTTCTCAAAAACTCTTCTGCAACAGGTCTGCTACTGGCTACTCAGCAAAAGCTATTCCTTCGTTATCATTAAGCTATACTGCCCGGAACCAGTACTCCCCCATTCGCGCACTACAACGTAATATCTACCCGCTGAAACAGCCGACAAGGTAGAGCTCAGCGACGCATAGGCAACTTCGCTATATAAACGCGAACCGTCAGGTCCATATATCTGCAACCAAGGGTCGTACGAAGAATCCACTTCGGAAAGGTCAACTATCAACGTATCTCCTTCAACTGCATCGTACCAATACACATCAGTATCTCCCAAAGAAAAATTACCTGTCTCGGATTGCCCACTAATAAGTAACTTACCTTCGTCATCCGCATTCTGTTCACCAGGAACACGGCTAAGCAACACTTTGTAATCGCCAAATCCAGTACTACCCCATTCGCGCACTACAACGTAATATCTACCCGCTGAAACAGCCGACAAGGTAGAGCTCAGCGACGTATAAGTAGCTTCGCTATATAAACGCGAACCATCAGGTCCATATATCTGCAACCAAGGGTC
>JAKYXN010000253.1 GCA_022538095.1 Puniceicoccaceae bacterium K14
CTACCCTCGAAAACGGTGCTCCACTCCCAGACTGGCTCACGATAGATTCCGAAACAGGCGAACTCTCAGGAACACCAGAAAATGGGGACGTCGGTAACATTTCAATCACAGTTACTGCTTCCGACGGAGAAGAATCAGCTTCCGATACATTCACTCTATCAGTCGAAAACACCAACGACGGACCAACCGTAAGCGCTTCAATTGCGGACGTATCAACAGACGAAGACTCAGCCTTTAGCCTAGACGTATCCAGCAACTTCTCAGACGAAGATTTAGGCGACACGCTCACCTACTCCGCTACCCTCGAAAACGGTGACCCTCTCCCTGCCTGGATCACTATCGACTCGGATACAGGCGAAGTTTCCGGAACTCCAGAAAATGGAGACGTCGGAGATATCTCAATCACCGTCACCGCGTCAGATGGCGAAGAATCAGCATCGGATACATTTACAGTTTCCGTCGAAAATACAAACGATGGTCCAACCGTAAACACAGAATCCACGGAAATGCTTTGGGAAGAAGATTTTTCAGGACTGGCTGACGGAACTACCAGCAATTCAGTTTCATCCGCATGGACGACTGACGAATCCACCGCCACCCAAACGCCAGTCCATGGTGTAGAAAACGAGGCTTATAAATTTTCCGTGACGACGAGCACGCAAAAC
>JAKYXN010000254.1 GCA_022538095.1 Puniceicoccaceae bacterium K14
AGGTACGATAGAAAACCGGAAACTTATATGGGATTCGCAACGCTCTCAGCATTAACTGATTGGATCAAATTCGATATTGTCCACACGGCCTAATTTTGATGACTAAAACATTGTATTTGGGGATAATATTATTGTTGCTAGGTTGTAGTGAAAGAGAATCAATGTTAGAGCAACGTATCGAAAGAGCTTTATCTATTGAACTTAGCAGAGGCTATATCAACTGTGAGGAAATTGAATTACATTTGCTGGAACTGTTTCCATTGGGAGAAACAAAAGATCGAGTAGTTGCTAAGTTGTCTTCGAGAGGGGTTGGTACTATTGAGGGAACAACTCTTGATTTAGAGGAATCTGGGTACGTCTCTTGTGCGTTTCTTGGCGTAGATTCAGATGGTATCAAAGAAGCAGTTTATTGTGATTTTAGTTTTGATGATAATCAGTTGTTGTTAGGGGTAAGAGTTTATTATGCATCGCCAGTATAAATTTGAGCTCCACAAGCCAACAAACTTGCGAGAGGCGAGAGCGAGAGGGGTCACTCATCAAAAGTCAAATAATGACAAGTAACCAATATAAGAATACTCAAATTGTGTGTTGTTCGCTCCGCTGTTGACCAAAGCCTCGGTATGTCTGGGAGTGTGGCACATGCTCGACTTCGCATCGGTGGT
>JAKYXN010000255.1 GCA_022538095.1 Puniceicoccaceae bacterium K14
GGAATCCGCATCTACGTAAAAGATCTTACCTCCGTCCTGAAGATCCCCAAAAATATACTTTCCTTGTAATGCTGGTATCGCTGCGCCTCGATAAACATACCCGCCGATTATCGCTCGAGCTTCGTTGCGGCCAAGTTGAACCACCGGATAGGTATACCCGAAATCAGCATCGTTCGCAGGAAGCTCAAAAACTTCATCATTCTCAGAATTCGGGTTATTAGCCCAATCGGAATTTATCACGAATGTACCTTCTCGATCATTCCACCCGTAGTCGTTACCTGGCTCGATCAAATTGATCTCTTCGATCGATCTTTCTCCAATCTCGCCTGAAAGCATGAAAGTCTCGTCGTTTGAGTCCCAGCTGATTCGGTGGGGATTACGAAACCCATAGGCGAATATCTCACCCAACGTATCATCGTCGCCATCGTCGGCCCAAGGATTATCTGTCGGAATGCCATATTGCCCATTAGCGCTATCAGTACCCAGAGGATCGATACGCAAGATGCTCCCCAAAACGCTATCAAGTCGGTGCGTTAACTCTGGAAAGCCATGAATTGTTGTTTGAGCATCCCCAATGCAAATATACAGATTTCCATAATCGTCGCTATCAAAACTAGCTGCTGTATTGAATGAAATTTCCTGCAT
>JAKYXN010000256.1 GCA_022538095.1 Puniceicoccaceae bacterium K14
ATGCAGGAAATTTCATTCAATACAGCAGCTAGTTTTGATAGCGACGATTATGGAAATCTGTATATTTGCATTGGGGATGCTCAAACAACAATTCACGGCTTTCCAGAGTTAACGCACCGACTTGATAGCGTTTTGGGGAGCATCTTGCGTATCGATCCCCTGGGTACTGATAGCGCTAATGGGCAATATGGCATTCCGACAGATAATCCTTGGGCTGACGATGGCGACGACAATACTCTGGGCGAGATATTCGCCTATGGGTTTCGCAATCCTCACAGGATCAGCTGGGATTCAAGCGACGAGACCTTCATGCTTTCGGGCGAGATTGGAGAAAGATCGATTGAGGAGATCAATTTGATCGAGCCAGGTAACGACTACGGGTGGAATGATCGAGAAGGTACGTTCGTGATAAATTCGGATTGGGCTAATAACCCGAACTCTGAAAATGATGAAGTCTTCGAGCTTCCTGCGAACGATGCTGATTTCGGATATACCTATCCGGTGGTTCAACTTGGCCGCAACGAAGCTCGAGCGATAATCGGCGGGTATATTTATCGAGGCGCAGCGATACCAGCATTACAAGGAAAGTATATTTTTGGGGATCTTCAGGACGGAGGTAAGATCTTTTACGTAGATGCGGATTCC
>JAKYXN010000257.1 GCA_022538095.1 Puniceicoccaceae bacterium K14
ACCACCGATGCGAAGTCGAGCATGTGCCACACTCCCAGACATACCGAGGCTTTGGTCAACAGCGGAGCGAACAACACACAATTTGAGTATTCTTAGTTTGGCTACTCTTCGTCATTTGACTTTTTTGATGAGTGCTTCCCTCTCCCTCTCCAGTGACCCCTCTCCACGAGTCTTGGCAGGCATGCTATTGGTTGGCCTGCTCGTTCATTTTTAGTTCGCTCCGTGTAAGCTCAGAAAATCAGTCATCATTTTTCTATTCATGAAATAGTACTTTTCATTGATTGCTTTTCCATATCCATACTTAACGGCCCCAAAGATTTTCCCATCATGTATGTACAAATGAATTATGTAATTTTTCCCATGGTATATCTTATGATGATAATTACCATTACTTGATGATCGCTTTGAATATACCGCTATAGGTAAAGATGATATCTTAACGTCGCTTACATCTTTCCCCATAGCAACTACTCCCGATTCAAGCTTATGTAAAAGTTCCGAATGGTCTTCTAAATTACCAACATCAAAACAACCGGATATTAGGCCGTGTGGACAAAATGTGTAAGTTCTCAAGTAATTGATTTGCAATAGGATGCAAAAGTTATATCAAGTTTTCGATGATAAAGAACA
>JAKYXN010000258.1 GCA_022538095.1 Puniceicoccaceae bacterium K14
TAACCAACGTTGCCGCCTCCTATTCGATACTGCTCGTAATTGGATCCGGAAAGCCCATTGCTACGAGCTCCGCCGTCTTCCAATGACAATTCAAGAGGATGCGGCACCCCCACTATATCTGGAATCGCCTCCACAGTGAGCGTAAAGCTGTCCTCGACAAACTCTCCGAAAGGATCGGTCGCGGTAACTATGATACCAATTTGTGCAACATCGCCGGAATCAGGCACCCCGCTTAGAGTAGAGCCATTAACTGCAACCCAAGAAGGCAACCCACTAAAGGTGTAAACCAAAGCGTCGCCATCGGGATCGGAAAAGACAGATGACACATCGTACTGCCAAGACTCACCAACGGTAACAGTATCGTCCAATAAGCCCGAACCTACCAACTCGGGTGCAGAATTGAATACTCCCATTTCCAAAGCAAGCGATGGAGCAACGCTTCCTCTAGAGGAATCGACCACCCAATACACGCGATCGCCTTCGTTCACACTCGGACTCAAGCGAATAAAAATGTAATCGCCCTGCGTAGCTCCATTCGCGTACTGAGCATTTACATACGCGGCAAACGCAGAAGAAAAATCAGACGATGTCGTGTGCACTCC
>JAKYXN010000259.1 GCA_022538095.1 Puniceicoccaceae bacterium K14
GGCAGCTCGCTTCGCATGCCTTTCCAGTTCTCTACGCAGTACACGGATTCTGAAACTGGGTTGGTATACTATGGATTCCGCTACTATGATCCTGCCAAAGGCCGTTTCCTCAATCGGGATCCGATAGGAGAGGCGGGTGGTTTGAATCTGTATCAAATGGTTGGAAATAATCCAATTACGGGTATCGACCGCTGGGGCTTGGAGCTGGCTTACACTGACTGGGACCAAGCCCAGAGAATGGGCGGTTCGCATATAAGTAAGTATGATATTTCGGGGAACATCCGTCGTGGTGGTTGGGGCCTTGGTGGCAGTATCGGATTCCAAGCGTCGGTGAACGAATTCACGGCCGAGTATGAGTATGAAACGTCTGACGGCTCAAGTGGAAAAGGTTCGATCTCCGGCACGATTAGCACCCTGACGCTTTCTGTGAGTTTTAGTCGAATGCCTTATGACAGCTATAATGCGTCGACTTTTGCACGTAAAGTGTACGATCTAGCATTAGCGGACGCTGTTGCAAGCCACTTGCAGGTCAAGGAGTTTGAAGAGGCGCAGCAATGGATGAGCGAGTTTATCAGAGGAGGAGGATTCAACCAATTCTCCGG
>JAKYXN010000025.1 GCA_022538095.1 Puniceicoccaceae bacterium K14
TTCATCGGCAGTCGTAGATGTCATAGCTACGAAACATACGACACTTTTCAAAAACAGCAGAGAACTATATCAAGGCGCTTGGCATGACGCTTACTTCGCAACCTTTCAACGAGGTTGATCATTGCCGTGCCGAACATGAGCCTATGTCGACCGTAGGTTAGTAAGTGACCGAGAGGGATCGAGTGTTGAGAGGCTAGTAGATCAGTTTTTCTCCGAGAACTCCTCAAGTAGTCGGCCGGTGGCTCGGAACGCGATACTTCGAGTACCGCATTCGTTAAACACCCTTAACGTGTCACATACGCTTTACCGCTTCCTTTGATCGCTTTGCCAATAGCAGTAGCCTTGCAACCATTCGCTTTGCAAAACGCTAGAATGTTGTCCGCCTCTTCTGGGCTGACAACTAAAGTCATGCCAATACCCATGTTAAAGACTTCGTACATTTCTTCGAAATCGATCCCGCCTTTTTCTTCGATCAGCTTAAATATCGGCAAGGGCTTCCATGCATTGGAATCGATCTCCACATCTACGTTTTCAGGAAGGACGCGCGGGATGTTTCCGCTAAACCCACCACCGGTGATATGAGCCATTCCAAAGATCGCGTTGCCTTTTCTAAATTTAGAAGAGCGACCGTTGTTGAACTCTCCCAATAACGCTTGGATCAACGGAGCATAATTCGTATGAGGAGCTTGCAAAGCTTTTTGCAGAGACTGGCGACTACCCGGTACCTTGTCTTTCAACGTCATCTTAGCAGTTTCAAATAGAACCTTGCGAGCGAGCGTATAGCCATTGGTGTGCAAGCCATTGGATGGAAGACCAATCACGACATCGCCAGACTTGATGGTTTCTCCAGAAAGCATCTTCTTTTTTTCGACGACGCCTACAATCACACCTGCAATATCGTACTCCCCGGGTTGATACAATCCTGGCAACTGGGCTGTTTCACCCCCAATTAGAGCACAGTTTGCTTCTGCACAGGCTTTAGACATGCCTGCTAAAATTTGCTTGAATACCTTTGGGTCCAATTTCCCAAGACCAAGATAATCGAGAAAAAACATTGGCTCCGCGCCAATCACAGAAATATCATCGATACAGTGATTTACGATATCGATTCCCACCGTGTCATGTTTCCCTGAATCGAAAGCAACATTCAGTTTAGTACCCACCCCGTCGATACTACTAACCAACACAGGTTCTTTATACTTGAGTTTGGAAATATCAAACAAGCCGCCGAAACCACCCACAGCTCCCATGACTTCTGGTCGTGATGCGCTTTTCAGGGATTTCTTGAGACCACCTTTCATGCGATCTGCTAATTCAATGTTAACACCTGCTTGGGCGTAGGCTTTAGGTTTCTTTGCTGCCATGACTAAATGCGTTTCTGCCGAATTTTCTCTCCGGCTAATTTTGTGGGAGTTTGTCTAATGATTTTTAGTACGAAGAACTAGTAAGCTCTGCCTTTTGATTTCTCGTAATAATTAATGAAGGCTCGGTTCACGACCTGAAATCCACCTGGAGTCGGATAGTCGCCTGTAAAGTACCAATCGCCAGTATGCTCGGGAAGAGCCACCCGCAAGTTCTCAATCGTTTGATAGGTTACTTCGGTTTCGCCTTCCCAATCCAAGTCTGATGGATGGACAATCTCTGAAATCTTCTTTGATATTTCTACATCAGTAAATGGAGCATAAATTCCTTTCACAAAATTTTCGCTGCATGGCGTGTCTGACTCCACCGATTCCACACATTTCTGATACACCTCCTTAATCACATTCGACTGACCGCGATCCTTTAGTAGTTCGATCGCAGCTTCAAAAGCGATAAATTTGCCCAACTCGGACATATCGATTCCATAACAATCTGGGTATCGAATTTGCGGCGCAGTTGAAGCGATAACGATTTTCTTTGGATTCAAACTACTGAGTATCCGTAAAATGGATTTACGTAAAGTTGTACCACGTACAATCGAGTCGTCGATACAGACGAGGTTGTCCGTCTCCTTCACGAGCCCGTAAGTCACGTCATAAACGTGGGTCGCGAGATCGTTGCGTGAGTTTTCCGACGAGATAAAGGTACGCAATTTTTGATCCTTGTGAGCGATTTTTTCGTCACGAGGCCAATTTTTCATGATAAGCTCATCCAGCAGTTCATCACTTAAATCTCCCTTTTCTTGGGCTTCCATGATTCTCTGCTTAACTACCTTACGGCGGTTTATGCGCAAACGTTCCAACACTCCAAAATATGCAATTTCAGACGTATTCGGAATAAAGCTTATTACGGTATTACCCAGATCTCCGCTTACGGATTCTGTAATCTGTTCCGCTAAACACGCGCCCAAAGCTTTTCGCTCTTTGTAAATAGACGCGTCGTTTCCACGCGAGAAGTAGATGCGCTCAAACGAACACTGTGAACGCTCCTTGGAAGGCTCGCGAAAAACTTCTTCTGTTAGTGACCCATCCTTCTTCAAGACTACTACGTGGCCTGGCTTTACTTCATTGATGTCATCAATTCCCTTGCCGAAGATCGTCATCAACGGAGCACGCTCCGAAGCCGACGCAAACACCTCATCATCCTCGAAATAAAATGCCGGACGAATTCCTTTGGGGTCTCTGAGAATGAAACAGTCACCATTTCCAATCGCACCAATAAGAGTATATCCACCATCCCAATGCTCCGCAGCACGGCGGAAGACTTTAGTTAGATCGATATCCGTCAATATCCGGCTAGAAATTTCATCCGCTGAATACCCATCATCACGCAGGTATCGGTAAAGGTTGTCATGGGCCTCATCCAAATGGAAACCAACTTTTTCCAACAACGCTTGGGTATCAGTCGCAAAAATGGGATGCTGTCCCATTGAGATCAGACTCTCGTTGAGCTCCTTGGTATTCGTCATGTTGAAATTTCCAGCCAACATGAGATTTTTCGTCGGCCAACTGCTACGACGGAAAAACGGATGACATACGCTCAATGAATAGCCACCAGAAGTACCGTAACGCAGATGCCCCATGAAGTACTCTGCGCAAAAATCGAATTTTTCCTTAATTGAAGGAACGAACTCCGGATGAACATCACCGTTGCGGATCAACTTATTGTAAACCTTGAGGGTATCCTTAAAGATCTTGTCCAACGCATTGGTCTTCACACTGCGTTCGCGAAACATGTACGGCTCGCCTGCAGGCATATCGAATTTTATCGAGGCAACACCCGCTCCATCTTGACCACGATTCCTTTGCTTCTCCATAAGAAGAAACAGCTTAAAAAAACCGTACAAAGGGGATCCATACTTCTCAGCATAATATTCCAAAGGCTTTTTCAACCTTACTTGGGCAATGCCGCATTCGTGCTTAATCAATTCGCTCATCTACTAGAAATCTTTTTCTGGCGGATCGATGGGCACACAACAAGTCCTGGGAGAGGCTGCTTTCCATAAATCCAAATAAAATCCTGCGTTGTTCTCGGAAAAGTGGTTTACATAAAAGCGCGCCCAATCAGCTCACCAGCCAAAATGCCACGATCGACACCCCTCACCCCAAATCGGGAAAGAGGAAAGTTCAATGATGACAGGGAGTGCTTTCACGTGAAAAAAAGTGGAGTTTGATACGTGTTAAAAATTAGAAACATCTCCTACGATAATCTTAGAGCAAGATGCAACAACTCATTGCCATTTTCTCACTATCTCAAGCGCTCCGCCATTTTTTCCAATCGACAATCCATCTACATTTGAAACACCCATAGGGACCATTATGGAAATATCTAGTAGAGTCCGCCCTATTCCTACGCTGCCAATTCCTCTCGAAGCAATGTCCTGGCGTAACTTGAACGTCTTCCGTCACAACCAACGCGGTCCCGATTTCTACTTAGAATGCCTCCGCTACGCTCAGTTCCTGTGGCTACGCGAACTCCCCGCCAGAGCGATTCTCTGTCTTGACCGCGCCCTAGGAGCCGACCTCAACGGTAGCGAGTGCTGTCTCGACGAATTTCCACTCCCCTATGCCGCCCTTGCAGAAATGCTTAAAGAGTCTCCTCAAGAAGTCTTCATCGGGAATCCACGCGTTCACTTCCAACATTATGCCGATCGCCTCGGCCCGCCTCGCAAAGAAGTACGAAAATGGCGCGCTTGGGCTTGCTGGGCCATCACCCGCACAATCTGCCCCGATCTCCCAGCCGACCCAAAACATGATGTCATCGAACCCAAAACAGAGGCCATCGACGAAAACCTCAAAACTCTCGGTCACCCCAACGAGTCCCAACTCTGGAAAAGCGCCTTAAAATAGAAGCGACGTTCCGCCGCTTTCCCCAACCCAAGGAAAGTTCCCACATTCTCTTAGTGTTTCAGCTCGCTGAACGCCAAAGCCACGGCAATCAGCAAGCTGAGGCCCCACAAACCCATCCTTCCACATTCGAGTAATATCTAGACTCCTAAAATTCCCGCAAACTTCCACCAAAATCTCTCACCAAGCGTTTGAGGCCATTTCGGCTCTTATCGCTCAACTCAAAACCCACTACGTTCACGCGCGTTTTCAGTCCACACTCCCTTACCTCACGGTGCATGCCAGATAACAAAACATCGTATGAAATTTGAGGATACTGATACCCATCGCCCGTGCGCACCCGTTTATTCAGCACGCCATCCGTAACCAAAAAAATCAGATCGGGCTCCAAACTCATCGCCAACCACAAAGCACCCTCGTGCCCTGCGGTCGATTCATCCAACACTGGAGGACTCCCCTTCATCTGGGAAACCCATTCACGGGCAGCTTCTTTGTTTCCTGAAATCGCGGGAGCCAACTCTTCAGCAAAAGCGCGTGCCCCTTGACTAAACTGCACCACGCCAAAAGAAACACGTCCGGTCAGCCCTTCGATTAGTCCAACTACTTCGTCTTGAATCTCAGAGATCGTCACTCCCTTTCGTCTCGCCTTATTCACTACGGACGCGGACGTATTCACCACAATCACAATTCGTTGCCCAGAATCTTCGATCCCAAAAAATGAGGCTCCGGAAGAAGCACTCCCAATCGCCGACGCTGCTGCCAGCAATCCCGATTCCTGCAAAAGCGTTTGAGCATTCTCCGCCAAAAACACATCGCTCTGATCCAAGGAAAACGAATCCGTAGGCAGCTCCGGCATAGCAGGCAAATTAAAGGACGCAGGCGTATCCACTTGAATTCGATTCAACATAGTCGGATTACTCATTCGTCTCATAAAACGCGATTGTATTTCCTGCGAGACCGGTGAGCGTTCTTCCTTAACCACCCCACCTGTAGAAACAAAATGCGGCGTATCCACTTCAACTGGATCCAAAACAATTACAAACAAAGTCCCTAGCAGCAGAACTACCTGAATCACCAAAGCGACCAACAAGGTTGTTCGTTTGCTAGAACGATTTATTTTATCCTCCAATGGAGAGATGCAATCGGAACGTGACGCTTCCATAAAGCCAGGGGTATTCAGCGAAGAAGTATTATAGTAATCCTACGTAGATATTTCTTGTCAACCATCTAGTCTCTGTCAAATCTCATTGAACCGATTCATTTTAGCCCCACTGAACATTCTAAATGAACAAATTAAACGGTCTGGTAGCAACAGCATTAAAGAGAACGAACCACTGGCTACGCGACACCTGAATCGCCACAGGCGATCCAGTGACCTTGTCGCGATATCCAAAAATTAACAATATGATAGATACCAACACAGCTGAACAAAATGGCATTCTGCAAAACATGTGACCGAGAAGTCGGCATAGAAAAAAAGAGCCGAGCCGTATGGATCATAGGATTCCTCCTGCTTGGCCTACTAGTTCCTTTCTGGATCTTTACACTCCCATTCTTTTGGGGACTCGCATTTCTCGCCGTAATTATACCTCGGGAAAAAAAGTGCGGCATATGCAAGTCCCAATTATAGCCAAACTCAAGCATTCGATCTGCCTAAAACTCGCCGATCAAAAAAACAAGAAAAGCATATTAAACCGTTCTTAACTTAGCGACAAGCTAACCCCATCTCAATCTAACGAATTGAGCTTCTTTTAAATATTGAAGCTCCAAAACGACAATCTACGTTAATCCTATGAATTACAGACAACTGGGAAAAACTGGTATTGAAGTTTCCGAAATTTCATTTGGCGCTTGGGCAATAGGCGGCAGTTGGGGCGAACAAAACGACGACGAATCGGTAGCCGCCTTACACAAAGCAATCGATCTCGGAGTACGATTTATCGATACCGCTGCGGGTTACGGCGAAGGTCGAAGCGAAAAGGTAATCGCGAAGGTTCTAAAAGAACGCTCGGAAAAAGTTGCCGTAGCGACTAAGACACCCCCGGCTGCAGGCCCTTGGCCTCCCTCTCCCTATTGCGCTTGGGAAGATCGCTATTCGGAGACGTATCTTCGAGAGAATATCGAGGAACGCCTCCGTTACCTCGATACAGACTGTATCGACCTCCTCCAACTACATACATGGACTCGAGCCTGGAATCGCGACCCTCAACCCTTTGAAATCCTCAAAAAGCTCAAGAACGAAGGCAAAGTAAAGGCAGTCGGGATTTCCACTCCCGAGTATGATCAAAACGCTGTGATCGATCTTATGAAAGGTGGCTTTGTCGATTCCGTTCAAGTAATCTACAATATATTCGAACAAGAACCAGCAGCCGAGCTTCTCCCAGTAGCCCAAGAATGCGGAGTCGGTATCATAGTACGAGTCGCTTTCGACGAAGGATCGCTCACCGGAAAATTTCATTCGGATCACAAATTTGGCGAAGGCGATTTTAGAAATGGATACTTCCAGGGTGATCGGCTCGAACGTAGTATTCGTAGAGTGAATTCAATAAAAAAGGATATCGAAGGCAGTGGACTAACTATGCCGCAATTTGCCCTCAAGTACGTGCTCGAACACCCAGCAGTGAGCTGCGTCATCCCAGGAATGCGCAATGTGCGCCAAGCCGAACTTAATTGCGCAGTTTCCAATCTACCGCAGATAGCAGAAGAGTACCTCCTTAAGATGCGAGATCACACCTGGAATCGCGGCTTCTGGTATTCAGGTAAATAGATTTATGTTGTAGGGCTCCAGCTAGCTGGATTGCCACTGGAGCCTTGATTAATACAGTCGGCGCTCAGTAAACTGAGGCCCTACAAATTTTGAATACGTTCTCTTTGACCTACCAACGGTAAGACCTACAGTTCGAAAGACTCTTCCCTCTTCAAGTGCCCGCATCCGCAACCAACATCCTCTTCATCTGCTCCATGAATAAATGGAGAAGCCCCACTGCAGAAAAGATCTATGAAAATCACCCCTACCTCAGCACACGATCCGCCGGGACGAGTTCGAAAGCCAGGCACTCAATCACATTGAGTGATATAAAGTGGTCAGACTTCATCTGCGTCATGGAATCGAAGCACAAGCAAAGGCTAAAAGCAGACTTCCCAGTAGAGATGCAGTACAAAGAAACCTACGTTTTAGAAATCGAAGACAATTACACTTTCATGGATCCGGAACTCGTTAAGGAGCTTAAAATTACGATTGATCCAATCATCAAAGAATGGCTTTCAGACGTATAAATGCGAGCACTGCATGCACTTGATACACTTACGCGTTCCACGAGAGCAAAGACAAATTTAGTTCCAATAATTTATATAACCAACAACAACGATGAATATAATTGAAGCCATTGAAACTCGACGTGCTATTAAGCACTACGATGCAGATCACGAAATGCCTGCAGCCGACCTTGCGGAACTAATCCGTCTAACCAAACTAGCGCCCTCTTCCTTTAATATGCAAAATTACCGCCTGTTGGTGGTTCGCGACAAAGCACTACGAAAAGAAATTCGCGGTGCTGCATGGGACCAAGCTCAAGTGACAGACGCCAGCGTACTTTTTATTATTTGCGCAGACCTAAAGGCTCATTCCGAGGACCCAGCACTCTATTGGTCACACGCCCCTCAAGAAGTACAAGATATTCTAGGACCGATGATCAAGCCATTCTATGATGGAAAAGATCAACTAATCCGCGACGAAGGCATTCGCTCCTCAGCGTTTGCTGGAATGACTCTCATGTTAGCTGCCAAGGAACTTGGATATGATTCCTGCCCCATGATCGGCTTCGACGGGGCAAAAGTAGCTGAACTGATCAACCTCCCAGAAGACTTCGCCCTCAGCTATATTCTTCCAGTTGGCAAGCAAAGCAAAGGAGCCTGGGATAGAGGCGAACGGCTAACCGACGAAAAAGTTGTAAGCTACGACCGCTTCTAAAAACGAACAAACGATTTTCCTAGCCCGCAGTTGTCTTTGCTGCGGGCTTTTTTTCGCCCCAGCCCTTGCACGGACTCAACAACCAAGGGCTATAACCCAATGTTACCCAAACTAGTTTCCAATCTTAACAACAGGTAAGTCACCACCAATCTATACTTGACCAAATTTTGCGAATGAGATTCTTTCTCATCACTATTGAGATTGGTTCCCAATCTCCAAAAGTTTCAAACGAACTAACTACGCAAACGACTAATGAACACACTAGCTTCCAAAATAGTGAGTGCAGCGGCATTCTCAGCTATAATCGCTGTGCCCAGCACTCTAGCTCAAGACTCGGAAATTGTCGAACTCGACGACTTCAACGTAACTGCTCAGTACCTTTATACGGATAAGGTAAACGCCCTTGAGACACCTACGCCTATCATTGATGTACCGCAAAGCCTCTCGATTTTAACTGCAGAACAGATCACTTTGCAGGGCTTCACAAGCATTGGCGACATTGTTAACTATACCCCGGGTGTAAATACGTCACAAGGTGAAGGCCATCGAGACGCAGTCGTTTTCCGCGGAGTACGCTCCACAGCCGATTTCTTTATCGATGGTGTGCGTGACGATGTGCAGTATTACCGTCCACTCTACAACCTGGAGCAGGTTGAGATTTTGCGCGGACCGAACGCTCTTTTCTTCGGACGCGGTGGAACAGGTGGTATCCTAAATCGCGTTACAAAAAAGGGTGTCATCGGAGAGCAATTTAATGCGTACCAAGCGAGCATCAATTCATTTGGAGGATTCGATTTCCAAATCGACAGTAATTTCTCGACTGGCGAAACCTCAGCCGTTCGCGTTAACGCATTTTACGAAAGCCTAGAAAACCATCGGGACTACTTTGATGGCGACCGAATCGGCTTCAATCCAACCGCCCGCCTGGAACTGGGCGAAAACACAATTCTCGATCTATCTTACGAATATGCTGACCACCAACGCTTCATCGACCGCGGCATCCCAACTGGAACAGACGGAAAACCGGTCGAAGCATTCGAAGACATTCTCTTTGCTGATCCTGAGTTGAATACAACTGAGCTCGAAGCGCATTTACTTCGCGCCGCAGTTCAACAGAGTTTCTCAGACACCTTAAAAGGAAACCTAAGTGTTTTCTACGGTGACTATGATAAGTTGTATCAGAATCTCTATGCTTCTTCCTATAATCAAGAAGTTACTCCAGAAATCGTCGAGCTTGATGGATATAGGGACACAACGCAGCGCCAAAGCCTCACTTTGTCAGGAAACCTAATTGGCGAGATCGAAACAGGTGAAGTTAGCCACACAATTGTAGGAGGATTCGATTACATCGACACCTCATCAGACCAAGACCGCTTTAACTCAATTTGGAGCTTCAACTCGGACGACCAAGAACAATTCGTGATCGCAGACTTAGGAAACCTCAGCAACGGGGTAGGTTTCAACAGTGCAGGCGAGGCTGTCACAAACGTCCTATCTCAAGACCTTATCAGTGACGACCACCTCAACGACAGAACATTCGTAGATTTGGAAGTAATATCGTTTTACCTACAAGACGAAATTGAGATTTCTGATAATTTCGACGTAATCGTCGGCCTTCGTTTTGATAGCATTGATGTGAACGTCATCGATGATGAATTTCCAATTGGAGACCAGAATCGCATACAACAACGTAAAGATGAAGAAATTTCTCCACGCCTTGGATTCGTTTACAAGCCACAAGAAAATATCTCTTTCTATGCAAGTTATAGCGAATCATTTTTGCCTAAGAGCGGCGAACAATACGCAAATGCTGGCGACACTTCTTTAGACCCGAATACATTCACAAACATCGAAGCAGGTTTAAAATGGGACTTTGCACAAGCTCTTAGCCTAACCGCTGCCCTATTCGAAATCGAGCAAAGCTCTCCTCAAACCGACGACAACAACCAAGAAGCATTCGTAACTGTAGACTCAGAAACCACAGGAATCGAATTGCAACTCATTGGAAAATTCACCGAAGCATGGTATATTTCCGCTGGATACACTTACTTAGATGGCGAGCAAGAGAACCAAGCTGGTTCAACTGGCTTACGCCCTCGAGAACTGCCTGAAAATGGATTTTCCCTCTGGAACAAATACCAAGTAACAAAGAAACTCGGACTTGGACTCGGGCTCACCTACCAAGACGAAAGCTTCATCAACAACAATAATACGGCAACCCTTCCAAGCTATACACGCGTTGACGCTGCGGCTTTCTACGATGTATCCGAGGATCTTCGCGTTCAGTTGAACATAGAAAACTTGACCGACGAGCTTTATTTCCCGAACTCGCACAGCACGCACCAAGCAACCGTAGGCGAGTCCATCAACGCACGTTTTTCAGTCATCGGACGTTTCTAAAACAGCTTTTCATCTTGGAGTGTGAGCCGAATCAATAGAGAGGCTCATACTCTAAGCATTCTATTTTCGGGCGAACTACCAATTAAGGCGTTCGCCTTTTTTTTATTTAAATCAGAGTAGAAGCGACGTCTCGTCGCTTTTCAATCCGTGGAAAAAGCGGCGAGACGCCGCTTCTACAATAGCCAAAAAATAAATGAAACGAATCACTCAGGCTTTGCGTTAGAGAAATATAAAGATGACTCCCGCTCGAATAGCTCTTTTAACAACTACTGCGATGGCGGCCTTTGCCGGAAATTCCTTGCTGTGTCGTATCGCCCTTAGAGATACAGCGATCGATCCAGCGAATTTTACGAGTATTCGAATAATCTCAGGAGCTCTCACTCTTTGGTTTTTGGCCAGTCTCAAAACATCCTCCCCAAAAGAGAAAGGAAACAATGTCTCCGCCCTCGCCCTATTCGCTTACGCAGCTGGCTTTTCCTACGCATATATCAATTTAACTGCAGCAACCGGAGCTTTGATTCTTTTTGGAACCGTACAAACAAGCATGATCAGCTACGGCCTTTGGTCCGGAGAGCGACTGAAAAAACTGCAACTTGCAGGCCTCATATTTGCGTTCGCAGGGCTAACGAGTCTTTTACTGCCAGGCCTCTCAGCGCCTCCATTAAAAGCCTCAATACTGATGATAATCTCTGGCATTGGTTGGGCTATCTACTCAATAAGGGGTAAACGCGTGACCCAGCCAACGGTAGTCACTGCTGGAAATTTCCTACGAGCTATTCCTATCACGATAACATTGAGCCTCGCTACGTTAAATCGTGCGTCAATGGATACACAAGGAATCATCTATGCCATCTTATCGGGTGCCCTTGCATCAGGAATTGGATACGTTATTTGGTACGCTGCTTTACCTGCTCTAAAAGCAACAAATGCAGCCACAATTCAACTCAGCGTACCGGTCATTGCGGCTTTCGGGGGAATCCTATTCCTCAATGAACCGATTACAGTACGATTCATTCTGGCTTCAATCGCCGTTCTTGGAGGAATCGCTCTTGTCATTCGCAAGAATAATTAACATCTGCGTACCGGACCGTCCATAACCAACCTCTAACAGTCATCACAGCAACCGTTGCGATTCGGCTCGTATTCAACCATTTTACCGCGACTATCGAACTGAAATTGACAACACGCTTTCAACATTTCTTCCAAAGTTTTACGAGCTCTTTGTATCCGAGATTTAGCTCCAGAGAGTGAAATCGACTCCTGCGTCGCAATATCTTTCTGAGCCACTCCTTCGAATTCATAAAGAGTCAAAGCTCGCCGCTGTTCTCGCGGCAGTTTTTCAATCAACACGTCCAAGCATCCAGCAATTTCAGTTCTTGCTTGCTCAGCATCGCTTTCGTTTGCCTCCACAGATTCATCAAGTTCACTCTGCGTCTCTCGTTTCCTGCGATAGAAATCCGCCACGGTATTCCGCGTAATTTGAAAAACCCACGATTCCAATCGCGACGCTTTGTGTAGTGTATCTAGTTTAGAATGGATACGCAGAAAAACGATTTGCAAGACATCGTCTACATCCGCTTCTGGCTTAATACGCGAATGCAAAAATTGGCGGAGCCGGTCACTCAACTCCAACCAGATTTTTTCTGTTTTATCCTTCCTCGATTCGGGGCTCATTATTAACAGCAGCTTTTAACCTCATCCTTCTTCGGATGACAGCAAGACTGCGAATCGCAACAACACGTGCAACAGCATTTACATACGCAGTAATTTTCTTCTTCGGTACAGCACTTCTTCACATTTTTGATTTCTTCACTCATTTTTTGTCATTTCGGTTAATTGTTAAAAATCGGACTAAACGATTGTCCTTTATACCATAGACGCAACTGAGACAGAAAAGACGCACTATAAACGGATGGCATCAAATTATAGGAGCCATAACCAATTTCAAATATCGTCGCTGCAAACCGAACTCTCGTTCTGCAATCGCACATAACCCTTGAAAACCACAGCTTTTTTGAGGAACGTTCAGGCAATCTAACCATAAAAACCTCTAAGATTTCAGCCCAAAACTTAATTTCATGGAAAAATCATCCATTCTTCTAGTCAGAGCTGGAATGAGGCCAAGCTAATGGACATCACACGATGAAAGCCATTTCATTACAAAAATACGGCTCCACCCAAAACCTAATGCTCGTCGACCGAGACGTCCCGTCTCCGGTTGATCGGCAAGTATTAGTTAAAATTCATGCTGCCTCAATAAACGACTGGGAATGGGCGATAACTCAGGGGAGTCCTTTCTACATCCGACTCCTTTGTGGGCTTCGCAAACCGAAGTTCGCAGTTCTGGGTGTAGACATTTCAGGTACGATTGAAGCCGTCGGCCCAAACTGCGAGCGGTTCAAAGAGGGAGACCGTGTCTTTGGAGATCTTTCCGATTGCGGATTCGGAAGTTTCGCGGAATTCGCGAGTGTCTCCGAAACTCATTTGTCCCATTTGCCAGAAAATACTTCGTTCGAAGCTGGAGCCGCCCTGCCCCACGCGAGCCTCCTTGCACTACAAGCTTTCAAACTTTTCGAAGGGCTTCAGCCTCAGCACAAAGTTTTAATAAACGGAGCTGGTGGCGGCGTAGGCACAATTGGGATACAAGTCGCTAGGTCTATGGGAATTCAACACGTCTCAGGAGTGGACAACGCTAGCAAACTCGAAGGACTCAAGAAACTCGGCTTTGACGAAGTGATAGATTACCAAACTACAGACTTCACGAAAACTGGCGAAACCTATGACCTCATCATTGATGCAAAAACGAATCGCTTGCCTCACGCGTATCTGCGGGCATTAAATCCGAATGGGCACTACGTCAGTATCGGCGGGAAAGCTCGGTTTTTAATTCTAACACTTATAGCCGGAACGGTCGCAAAGCTCGGTAGCCAAAAGAAACTGCAAATTCTAGGTCTTAAACCAAACAAAGGCTTGGAGGAAGTCGCGGCCCTAGTTGAGTCAGGAAAACTGGCACCGGTGCTAGACGAAACCTATTCACTCGCAGATACAGCCAAAGCAATCAGCCGATTTGGAAGTGGGAAGCATTTGGGTAAAATCATCGTAACCCCCTCTTAGCGCCACGACGTCTCTCTTTAAGATCAGTGAATGGCATGTTCAACACGCGATATGGCATTAAGCTCTTAAGTACGAGTTCCCGATATCATGGCGTTCTCAGCGTTTGCCTCTTGTCTCTTAGGAGACGCAACAAGCCCCTAACAGCATGCCAGACAAAACCTCAAAACGTAACCCACTTTGGTGGATCCCAACAGCCTACATCGCAGAAGGCATTCCATTCGCAATGGTCATCTGGGTCGCCGCCACCATGTTTAAAGATCTCGGTCATAGTGATGGAGAAATTACACTGGCACTCGGGTCAATCGGTATCGCCTGGTCTCTCAAACCATTCTGGGCAGCCTTTCTCGATATGTGGAAGACCAAGAAATTCTTCGTCCTCACGATGGAGTTTCTCATGGCTGGCCTTCTCGTTGTGCTCGCCCTCTCCCTACCACTTGCAAACTACTTCCAGGTGATTGTTGCTGTCTTGTGGGTGTTCGCCTTTGCCTCCGCGACCCAAGACATATGCGTAGATGGCGTTTACCTCACGAGCCTAGACAAAAAACAGCAAGCCGCATTCGTCGGAGTCCAAGGCGCTTCATGGGGAACTGGACGCCTTTTCGGAGTATTTGTAGTTGTTGCAGTGGCCGCTAAATTCGGAGGGGGAGAAAAGTCCTCGTGGATGATCGCTCTTTGCGTCGCTGGGGCCGTCATGCTCGCACTTGGAATTTATCACATCTTCATGCTGCCCAAAGGCAGTCTCTCAGAGAGACCTAAAAGCGGTAACGAAATTCTCGAGACACTCTGGGATACTCTAAAAGACTTCTTTCAAAAGAAGTCGATCATTGGAATGATCATTTTCATCCTCTTAATACGTTGCTCAGAAGGTCTTCTCCTCGTTCTCGGCCCACTCTTCCTACAAGCCCCCCTTTCCGAAGGCGGCGTAGGACTCACCCTCGGAGAAAAGGCGACCTTAGACGGCGTTATTGGAACAATCTTAGGAATAAGCGGCGGAATTCTAGGAGGACTCTTCATATCGAAGTTTGGTCTCAAGAAAACCTTCTTCTTTATGGCACTTTGCGTAAACATGCCAAATGTTTGCTACATTATTATGAGTCAAACAGTTTCAGCCGAGTCCCCGCTAGCCTTTTCCAATGTCGCTGTTTTATACTCTATCGAAAAATTTGGATACAGTTTCGGCTACGTCGCAACCATGCTCTACATGATGCAGCAAGTTAGCCCGGGGCGTTTCCACATGACTCACTATGCATTCTGTACTGCAATCATGAACTTAGTCCTCGTTCCAACTCAAGCGCTCAGTGGAGTCTTGTCCGATCATCTCGGATACAAAGACTATTTTATCTTTGTAATGATCGCGACAATCCCATCCCTGATCGCTGCAAAAATGGCCCCCTTTCCCTTACAGGAAAATTCCGATCCGGCAGAGACAGGAACCTAATTAATCTAATAAAGGGGAAACGCACTCGCTAAACGTAGCCCCTATTTCTTCTAAAAACCTAGCTATCTCCACAAAAGAGCCTGCCCATACGGGCAGGCTCCTTTTTTTAAAATCTTTTGGTAATGCTATATTATTTATCGCCCAAAGCAGCTTTGATTCGTGCCATCGCTGTTTCAACATTTTCGCGGCTGTTGAACGCGCTTATACGAATGTGACCTTCACCACATGTACCAAAACCAGCTCCAGGAGTACAGACAACGCCTGCTTCGTTTAGGAGCACGTCGAACAAATCCCACGATGGGCGACCCGCTTGAATCCAAATGTACGGAGAATTATCGCCCCCAACACATTCGAAACCAAGCTCGCGGATAGCAGCACGGATAATCTTTGCGTTTTCCAAATAGAAGTCAGTGAGTTTTTGAACCTCAGCCTTTCCTGCGTCCGAGTAAACCGCTTCGGCAGCTTTTTGAACAGGATAAGAAACCCCGTTGAATTTTGTGCAATGACGACGATTCCAAAGAGCATGTACTGAGTGCTCGTTGCCAGCCGCGTCCTGAGCTTTCAAGCTCTTTGGAACAACTGTGTAAGCGCAGCGTGTACCAGTGAAGCCTGCATTCTTAGAGAAACTGCGGAATTCGATAGCTACATCACGAGCGCCTTCGATTTCGTAAATGCTATGCGGCAAATTTTCGTCGCGGATAAAAGCTACGTAAGCCGCATCGAACAAAATAATCGCGCCACAATTCTTAGCATACGCAACCCAAGCCTCGAGCTGTTCGCGCGTCGCAGTCGCACCTGTTGGGTTATTAGGGAAACAAAGGTATATCAAATCTACCTTTTCTTCTGGAATTGATGGAACGTAGCCATTCTCAGGAGTCGAATCCAAGTAGACGAAACCTTCGTAACGATCGTTCACATTTTGCCCCGTACGTCCTGCCATTACATTTGTATCCACATAAACAGGATATACAGGATCTGGAACAGCAATCTTAATATCTTCGCCAAAGATTTCCTGTATATTTCCGCTATCGCACTTCGCTCCATCGCTCACGAAAATCTCGTCAGCATCAATCTCTGCGCCACGTGATTGGAAGTCGTTTTTCGCAATAGCCTCACGCAAGAATGGGTAACCTTGCTCCGGACCGTAGCCATGGAAACCTTCCGCTGTTCCCATGTCATCAATCGCTTCATGGAATGCCTTTTGGCAGGCTTGTGGCAAGGGCTCGGTAACATCGCCAATACCGAGTTTGATAATTGGCTTCTCCGGATTCGCTTCTTGGTAAGCAGATACGCGCTTAGCGATATCGGAAAATAAATAGGATGCTTTGAGCTTCAGGTAATTTTCGTTAATACGGATCATAGAACTAAAATTTTTGAACCGCTTATCACATAAATCCTTTTGCAAGAGTCAATGACCTAGGATCGAAGCAATTAAATTAAAACGAAAATGCGTCCGAAACAAACCTAAAACCGCAATCGCAAAACTCGCGAGGAAGTATCCTGCAAAATTTCTAAATGCAAAAATAACTGATCATTTATAACTTACAGAGAAAGGTGGTCTCCTTTCGTAAAAAACGCTTTTCATGTCTAATCTATAAGTATAAGCCCTGAGCTTCAACCAACTTAACTAATGATAACGGCAAAAAGTAAAATCTACAAAGTCATTGCGACTTCATTCGCAGGGATAACCTGTCTGCTTACTAGCCTCTCGGCTCAAGTAATTGACAGTTCATTCGCGAATTTTTCCACACACAACACAAACCAATCGATCACGTTTACGTCAGGCGCAGTATCGAGTTCCAATCCGGCAGTTACCATCGGAGGTACAGACAACGATATTACAGTTGAAGGCACGGCTGATTTATCCAGCGGAGCTTTTCAGATGTCAGGCCATACAAATGGTAACACCCTCTCTATTACCGGAGGAATCCTCGGCCAACTTCAGCTGAATAGTGGTCTTGATACGACGACTATATCCGGAGGGGAAATTGCAAGTATCGCCCTCGGAAATAAAGCAGGAGTGACCGTAAACGGAGGAAAAATCCTCGGCAATCTACAAGCGACTGGTTCCAGCTCAGCGGCGACCATAAACTCAGGAATATTCCTCGGTGACGTAAACGTCTCGAACAACAGCACGCTCGATATTCTCGGGGGATCATTCGACCCGAACTCAACTCTTTCCGTAGTCGGGAGCTCAGTTGTAAATATTGCTGGAAGCAATTTTTTACTGGACGGAGAAATCATTCCACTAGACTTCATACCATCGACCAACGCCGGTTTATTAACCGGTACCTTAGCTGACAATAGTTCGTTCGAAATGTCGGTAGATGTTAACAATGGAGGCGTGATCAATCTTACGGCAGTCCCAGAGCCTTCTACCGTAGCTGCAATAATCGCAGCTGCCGGTTTACTATTGATTTCAAACCGTAAGCGAAAGCGTGCTGTAATAGTTTAACAATTACAGTTAGCTTGCATAGTGAGCCAGAGGATTTCCTCTGGTTTTTTTGGGCCCAAAATGCACCGAAGGCATACTACTTCACAGAAACCCAATTACCTTCCCCTGACGAGCGATACGCTGCATGTAGAACCTGGACCGTATCGAAGCAACCTTTCAGATCACGCTTCAACTCTCCTTGAGTCAACTGCCCACGGATAGCAGCCAAGAGCCGATCCATCCGCACTGGATCATCCTCAACAACATTTAAAGGCTCTTCCTGGCCATCATCCACCCGACTTCCGACTCTATACCCGGCTGGAGCTTTCCAGACGCTCTTTTGAGAGCCTATAATTTCAATTCCTTCAAGGCTTCCACTCTGCAGCCACCCCGCTTCAATCGTCGCAGTGAGCCCCGACTCGAATTTAAGACGAGCCTCGCCAAAATCATCTACCGCTGGATAAACGCCAGAACGGTTTTCGATTTGAGCCCACACTTCAGTAATTTGTCCAAAAATCAAACAAAGTGCGTGAACCGCATGCGAGCCTAAGTCTAAGAACCCGCCACCTCCCGCTAAAGAAGGATCGACAAACCACTCCGCCCCCTGTCTATCAAACCACCGTTTCTCTACAGCCGGCCTTGTATTAGCATAGCGGACACTTTTGATTTCACCTAGTTCGCCAGAAGTCACAAGCTCTCTAATCGCTTTTAAATCGCCCAAGTAGGGCTGAAAGTAACCGCTAACAACAGGCGCGCGATAAGCATCGACCACAGTTATTAGCCGATGCAAATCACCCAAGCCGACCGCTAAAGGTTTTTCACAGAAGACTGGCTTTCCCATGGGTAAAACTCGCTCAAGTAAAGGTAGTAATTTTTTATTTTCTGAACAAATTGCGAAACCGTCGATGGAAGTATCCTGTAGCATCGAATCAAGCTCCGGAAAAAATTTGGCAGCTTCCTTATCCGCGACAAACTTCCCCCGTTCTCGGTCATCGTCCCAAATCGCATAAGCCGACTTATCGCCCAAAAGAAAACGCAAACCTCGCAAAAACATATCAACATGTAAGTGGGCTGTTGATACGAATGCGATATTCATAATATTAAGTGTTTAACCTACTTCCCGATCTCTTCGCGCTCACGCTGCAATTCGATTGAGTCAACTTCCTCCGCAACGTAATGACATCCCTTACTGTGAGGATTCAAACTCGCTGCGTGCACTACCAATAGAGCAGTCTTCACCGCATTGCGTAAATCGATTAAGGAACGCGTTAAGCGACACCCGGAATAGAAACTGGAAATTTCTTCATCGAGCTCCATAAGGATCTTACGTGCCCGTAGTAAACGTTTCGGTGAACGGATCAAGCCCACATAATTCCACATCGTGCTCTTAATGAGCTTCATGTCTTGGCGAATCAAAACTTCGTCAGCTGTATCACTTGGGCTCTGCCAAGCCTTAACAGTTGGAAGATAAAATCCGCTTTCTGAAACATCTTTTCCATCTGCCTCTGCAGTCGCTTGCGCCGATACCAAACATTCCAAAAGCGAGGTGCTAGCCAAGCGATTTGCTCCGTGCAGACCCGTGCAAGCGGCTTCGCCGATGGCATTCAGATTCTTCACGGACGTACGCCCCTGTAAGTCAGCAAATACACCTCCACAGGTATAGTGAGCTGCAGGAGCTACCGGTATTGGCTCTTTTGTTATATCCACCCCACAAGCCAAACTGCGTTCATAGATCATCGGAAAGCGATCTTTGATAAAGGACGGAGATTTGCTCGAAAGATCTATGTATACGCAGTTATCTCCAGTAGAAATTAATTCTCGATGAATTGCTCGAGCAACAATGTCACGAGGAGCTAAGGATTTCATAGGATGCTGCGTATCCATAAAAGCCTTCCCAGAACCATTGACCAAGATACCGCCCTCCCCTCGCACGGCCTCGGACACCAGAAATAGCTGACAATTCTTTTTTAGAAAAACAGTTGGGTGAAACTGAACGTACTCGAGATCGATAACACGGGCACCCACGCGGTGAGCCATAGCCACTCCATGACCAACCATTGACGTTTGATTGGTCGAATTCTGAAAGATCTGGCCCAAGCCTCCGGTAGACAGAATCGTTTTCTTTGCAATGATCGCATTCACATCGCCCGTTTCCGTATCCAAAGCATACGCACCCATACAAGTAATAGGCTTGTACTTATCGATTATCTTAGAGGAATTGTGAGAAAGCGTAAGAAGATCTACCGCGATCGTCCTGTCCAATACTCGGACATTACTCAAGCCGGCGACATGTTCGTGAACCTTCTTAAGTATCTCTTTTCCGGTTACATCCTTAGCAAAAATAATTCGTTTATCCGAGTGCCCTCCCTCTCGAGTAAATTTCAGCTCGCCTTCGCCATCCCGATCAAATGGAATATCGAGGATATCGAGCAAAAAAGACTGTACTGCATCTTGTCCTTTCTCCACCAGAAATGATACAGCTTCCGGATTTGCGGAAGAATCCGACGCAGTGAAAATATCCTTTTTCAACTGTTCTGGCTGGTAGGAGGTATCGTAAATTATCCCTCCTTGAGCCCATTGGCTATTAGTGCCCACAGTCAGTTCATCTGGACAAAGCAATGTGACCGTAAGGCCCAGCTTACTCGCATAGTGAGCATACGCACATCCTGCGAGCCCCGCTCCAATTACCAAACAATCCGTACTTACCGTATCCATAATCAGGCGATCGTTACGGCAGGTTGAATACGAAAAACAACCCGTAAGCTCAACATCCTTTGCTTGGTTGGTGCGTTTGCCCTTCCGCTAATTCGAACATACGGTCAATTGAACTCAATGCCTTAAGACGTAGCTCTTCATTGAGTTCTACGACTTGGTCTGGTCGTGGTTGGATCAATACATCACGAATTTTCTCCAATGAATTCATCTTCATGTAGGGACAAAGCTTACAACCGGATATAAATCGCTTCTCAGGAGCCTCTACTTCTATCCGCTCTACTAAACCGCACTCAGTGAGCATCATAAAATAAGGAGCTTCGGTCCCTTTGACGTATTGCATCATGCCACCTGTGCTTCCCACATAGTCACTCTTTTCTGTGATTGTTCGGGTGCACTCCGGATGAGAAACAACCTTTAAGCCCGGAAATTTGTCGCGCGCTTCCGCGATTAGGTTAGAGTCAAATTGATCGTGCACAATACAGGTGCCATCGGAAGAAACGATGTCCTTTTCAATGCCACGCTTTTTCATTTCGATGCGGATATTCTCTGCCATCAAGCGATCTGGTACGAAAAGAATCTGCTTCTGGGGAAGCGATGCAATGATCTTATAAACATTGCTAGAAGTCACGCACACATCGCACTCAGACTTCACATCCGCTGTGCTATTGATGTAGCAGACAACAGCTGCGTCCGGGTAAAGCTTTTTCATTTCCCGCAACTGCTCGCCTGTTAGAGAATCTGCGAGTGAACATCCAGAGCGATGATCGGGTACCACCACTTCGGCTTCTGGGGACAAAATTTTCGCCGTCTCAGCCATAAAAACAACACCGGAAAACACGATGCGATTTGCTTGAGATTCCTTCGCTTTAACGCTGAGCATGTAAGAGTCGCCTGAAAAATCCGCGACTCCGTAGATGATTTCAGGCTCCACATAAGAGTGGGCCAATACAACAGAACCAGTCTCCTTCTTAAGCTGGTTGATCTCCAAAGTAAGCGGAGCAATCTCCAGGCAAGATTCTAAATTCCAGGAACGACGTGAATCGCACTCAATGTGCATTAATCGCTTGAGGAGACGTTCGGCCTCTTCACGCACTTCGGTCTCGGAAAATTGGGCGCTAGTGTTTGCTGTTACCATTGTTCTAAAATAACTGAGCTAGATAAATTGCTGAGCGGTAAAAATGCAAAGCCGATATGGCAGCATCGAGAATTAGGAGCATCGATTAACAGACTAAATCGTCAAAATCAAAGAAGTCCGCCTTAAAGCCTCCAGGAATGCCTTTGCAAATGACCGATACGGCGTCATGCGAGTGAAGCGACTCAAGGTGCGAACACGCCACTTGGAAATCTGCGATACGCTCATCCGAATTCAATTCCTTAAAGACAAGGCGAGCGGCGTCTTCAACAAACTTGATATATGAGCCATTCAGCTCAGCGAACGCTTGTTCGTCCTCTCGCTTGACCATGACCTGCGTCTCTGTCTTCAGGGCATTTAAGCAGTGCTGTTGTAAATCTTCGATGCTCAATTGAGCTCCTTCGGCCAATCTCACCCAAACCCGGGCTTTACTTCGTTGTGAGTGCGGAATCGCATATGCCCCACGTTCATCGCGAGCATGCTCGGACAATTCGGCAGAACACGGACAAGCCGACGAATAGACGAAATCGAAGGTTACATAGTTCTCGTACACGCCTGATTTGTTCAAACGCCCTTCGAATTCAGAACGGTAATATTGGAATCCACTCAGACCGCTTCGGAGACTGGCCTGCTCAATTGGATAATTAAACTTCACCTTCAAGCGAGCATCGAAGCTTTCCACCGACCCCTTCACCTTGTTTAGGATCGACTCGAGAGAATCAGAGGTGAACACCTCCTCCTTGCACTCGTAAAAAGTACGCATGATGCGAGACATGTTTATACCCTTCAGATTCGCTTCCAAAGAAACCGTGCCAACAATCGATGCCTCCAATGTGAATTCCTTGCCGCTGCCGGAGAGGAATTTCAGCGGTAATCTAAAATTGGAAACGCCCACTTGCTGGATAGGCACCGCAGCTCCCTGCATAGATTCCACCGAGTCCATGATATCAGGCATGGAAGCTCTATACTCCTTTGAAACTTCAAAGGATTCGTCGTAACGACGACTGATCGGAGCCTCCACCTGAGGATCCGTCTTGTGCAAGTACATCTTTGGCTTGTTTGAAATAGACATTAAACATTTTCCAATTTGGTCGGCCAAAGAATCCGTTTTCTGGAATACAAACTTCTCTTTGCCAAAAGGTTATACCTTTTGGTAAATGGCGCCAAGCAGCCGACATATCGCCAGCCCGACTCCACGAACCGAATTAAAGCAAGGTGTCACTAGAGCTTTGAAGAAAAAAAAGGCAAGGAAACTTAAATCTATGACTCCAATTCCATCAACAACTAGAAACTATTTTCCCAAGAGTTAGGACATTTTAAACCCAAGTAAATTAACCGATTAAGCCAACAACTCCACCGGAATCTATCAGAAGGCAGTAACCTGCACCTCCAAAGCTCAACCTTCAACCGAACACGGCAACATTGCCGCATCCTCCATTCCGTGGATTATCTTCTTATCCGGAGGGCAGAAGGTTGCAAGGCAACCTGCTAAGTTGGCTTTTTCGCCATCCGTAAAGTAATACGGATTCAACCGGAGGCGGCCAGAAGCCTCGTGTGGCTGACCATCGTCATCAAAAAGCGTATGCTTCAGGCGGACCGATTTCTTAAAAACTTGGATTACATGCAAGTGAGTCGACGCCATCGTACAGGCTTCTACCAATGCTTCTTTCCAGTCTTCACGCGATACATCGTTACCCACGACCACGCTACGGGAACCCCAGGCGGTTTCGTGAAATCCGGAAATCTTCAAAACCAAGTTCCGCTCTTTTTGACTAGCCTCTGCCAAATCCATCCAGCTGTGCAAGGGCTTGCCCTGTGCCAATGGTCCAGCGATCACTGCTCCAGGAGGCAAAGGCTTCGGGTCCACGATCCAAGTTTCCGGAATAAGCTTATCAAGAATCTTCCGCGTAGCCTTTCCGAGGTTCTCTTTCCAAAACTCCTGCAAAAGATGATGGTGATAAAGCCCCATTGCCATCTTTTCTTCAAAAAACGGTCGAAGCGGTGGATCGACGACAACCTGCCCTTTCTCCCAGCTCTCAACAATGTATTCAAATGTATTGATATTTGGCAGATCGAAGAGCTCAAAAAAACGATAGATGACATCGATTTTTTCGGGGTCTCCTTCGACATCGAAGCAAATAGTATCGCCAAGCGGAAAAACCTCGTCAGTCCAAAGCGAATACACTCGGAACCCTTTTCGCTGCAAACGCTCTGCCAGCCAGTCCATCTCCGGCTTGTATGTGGCTGACTCTTCACTAACGACGATTGCGACGACAGGCGATCGAAGATCCGGAGCCAGACTTGCCATCCGTTTATAAAACGCATCTTCCATCGAGGTCGACGAACCAACCATGGAATTGCCTTCGCCTTCCTTAGAATAAAGGTCATTCAGGTAACCCGTTAAGCCTATTCCTCCCGGAACAGAATCCAACTCGGTCAGAGAGAACCCATCCTCCGTCACCAACAGATCAGGACGAATGACCGACGGCACTCTCCCCTTACTCAATTTGTTGCGTGAGAGTTTTACTAGCTCCTCAGGCTTCCCTCGGTCCAAGTACTCCGCCACCCATGGCGCATACAGCTCTTTATTTCTCAGCAGTTTTTTTCCTGAAGCAGAGCGAGTATACAGTACCTCCAAAGCCCGATAGAATTCCAAGCTCGCTTGCCCAATAGCCTCTAGCTGCTCGACCATCTTTGCCGGCAATGGCCACGGCCGCGGTGATGTTTTCCAAGTTTTACCTTCAAAGAGTTCTTGTTTAGCGAGAGCATCGCTCAATATTTCGTAGTCCATTGGATGTGCGTCGTTCAATTTCCTCTGGTAACGATTTAGTCTTCGATTTGAATCTCTTTACTTCTAGTTCTTGGCGAGCCTGCTCGTAACCAACCATTGATGAAACGATCAATATCGCCATCCATAACATGTTGGATATTACCAGACTCCACCCCAGTGCGAAGATCCTTTACCATTTGATAAGGTTGAAAAACGTAACTTCGGATTTGGTTGCCCCAACCAATTTCGCCCTTTTCTCCGTAAACCTTTTCCATCTGTGAACGCTTCTCGTCTTCCTGCTTTTCGAAAATCCGGGCCTTGAGCATCTTAAGAGCTGTCGCCCGATTTTTGATCTGCGAACGCTCATTTTGGCAAGCGGCCACAAGGCCTGTTGGCAAGTGAGTCAAGCGCACAGCAGAATCGGTCGTATTAACGTGCTGCCCCCCCTTGCCGCTCGAACGGTAGGTATCCACGCGCAGTTCGCTATCAGCGATTTCGATCTCAACATCGTCTTCAATTTCAGCTACCACGTCGACAGCGCAAAACGAAGTATGACGACGTTTATTGGAGTCAAACGGACTAATTCTCACCAAGCGATGTACTCCACGTTCCGCATTAGCATAGCCAAAAGCATTGGTTCCAATAATTCGCATCGTCACCTTGTCTAAACCTGCTTCTTCACCCGCAAGCATATCGAGAATTTCTACTTTAAACCCGCGACGCTCCGCCCAGCGCGAATACATACGGAATAGCAAATCGCACCAGTCACACGACTCCGTTCCACCCGCTCCTGCATTGATAGTAAAGACCGCATTGCAATGAGCATTCGGACCGCTGAGGTAAGATTGGATTTCGAGATTATCCAACTCACCTTTCAATGCCTCTGCTCCTTCATGCAACTCTTTCACCTCATCAGAATCTTCATCAAGCTCCTCCTCTTCAAGCAGTTCTGCCATCATACGAGCATCCTCAAGTTTAGCTTTAAACTCAGTCATTCCATTAACAATGACCTTCAGTTTATTTGCCTGAGCGATAATGGCTTGGGCTTCTTTTTGGTTATTCCAAAAGCCATCAGCCACCATTTTGGCATCCAGCCCCTCTAGCTCCTTAGTTTTGCCATCGACGTCAAAGATACCTCCATAGGTATCCCGCTCTCTTCTCAATCTCGTCGTGCAAAGTCTTAGTCTCAGGCTTAATCATAGGAGCAGCACATTGAGGGAAGTTTTTAGCAGATCAAGAAAGAGAGCTAAAAAGTTGTTAGATTCTTACGTTAGCTCTCTCTTTCTAAACAATTTTTTGATTATGAGTAAACCTACTCAACAAAGCACCGATAGGATAAGCAATAGACTCTATTCATTTCTTATCGGTCAAGCGTGAGCTCACAATCAACCATCCAAACAAAGATTCCATCAACGGTTCCAAAGCCAAAATGGCGAACGCAGCGCGTTGGTCCCGTCGAAACCGCACCTCATATCGAAATATCGGTTGTCGTCCCTTTGTTTAACGAAGCGAATTCACTCGAAGAGCTTACTCAGACACTTCACGACTCACTTCAATCTAGCATCTATGAAATTCTCTTTGTAGACGATGGAAGCACCGATACATCATGGGAAGTTATCACTCAGCTTACTGACGAGTACCCCCACATTGTAAAAGCAATCAAACATCGTAGGAATTTTGGCAAAGCAGAGGCCCTTGCTAGCGGATTCGCCCAGGCAAAAGGAAAAATAGTCGCGAGTTTAGATGCCGACCTTCAGGACGACCCCAAGGAAATTCCAAATCTCATCGCAAAACTAAACGAAGGGTACGACATGGTAACTGGCTGGAAACAAAACCGCTGCGACCCCTTGTCGAAAACAATACCCTCCCGTTTATTCAATTTTTGCACGCGCATCGTATCTGGTCTCCAATTGCATGATTTCAACTGCGGAATCAAAGTCTATCGTGCTCAAGTACTATCCCACCTTGAACTCTATGGCGAATTGCACCGCTTCATTCCAATACTTATCCATTCAGATGGATACAAAGTAGCTGAACAAGCAGTCGTCCACCATCCACGAAAACATGGAAGCTCCAAATACGGGTGGAAACGACTCCTTAAAGGAGGACTCGATTTGCTAACAGTACTTCTAATAACGCGCTACTTAAAACGGCCGGCTCATTTTTTTGGCGGCATAGGTATAATCACAGGATCGGTTGGAACAATCACACTTCTTCATCTCAGCATGATGAAACTGTTTTTTGGACAAGACATCGGCCCGCGTCCCCTATTCTTTTTCGGAATCCTCGCTCTGCTATTTGGGGCCCAACTAATCTGTACCGGAATAGTTGGAGAATTACTTCTGCACCATCGAACAGGCGGCAAGGGTGCCACAGAAAGCCGTATCTCTGAAAGCCTTGTTTAAACACATGCCAACTATCAAATACGATTCGACACCCGCCCTGCGACATCCCTTGAGGTTACTCTATTCGATGTGGACAGACTTGTTGGCTTCACGCGACTTGGCATGGCGGCTTTTTATACGCGATTTAAAGGCACGTCACCGAGCCAGTATCCTAGGTTATCTATGGATTCTTTTACCCCCCCTTGCTATCACTGGAACGTTTCTTTTACTACAGAAAGCCAAAGTCATGAACGTTGGCGAACTTCCTGTCCCCTATCCACTGTATGTGATTACCGGCACAACATTTTGGCAACTATTCGCGGATGCCGTTCAAAGTCCTCTGAAGATTGTAAATCAATCCAAAAGTATGCTAGTGAAGATCAATTTTCCTCGGGAAGCGCTAATTCTAACGGCAGCCATGGAAACTCTATTTACATTTGCCGTAAGAATATCAATACTAGCTATTTGTCTCCTGCTTTTCCATACACATCCCTCAACATTAAACAGTAATCTCATACTACTACCCATAGCCATAACAGGGATCTTAATAGTCGGTTTATCTATTGGCGTTTTGCTGACACCTTTTGGAGTACTTTTTCAGGACTTTAGCCAAGGAATCCCACTAGCCCTCTCCGCTTGGCTGATCGCAACCCCAATCGCTTACCCAGCATCACAGGCAAGCGGACTCCTTAGCCAGATTAACCAATACAACCCTCTTTCTTCGCTAATCGATTGGCCACGCAGTCTCATTTTATCCATCGACTCAAGTTCTCAATTCTTCTGCATTACAATCACGGCGATAAGCATCGCATTAGCAACTATTGCTTGGGGATTATTTCGCATCGCTCTTCCTCATGTCATCTCGCGAATAGGTTCGTAATAAAATGTCAGATACGGTACTACAGGTTAAGAACTTAAGCAAACGTTATTGTGGAAAGCTAAAGCACTCTTTAGCTTATGGCATAGAAGACATTGCCCGCGAGTGCATTGGAATGTCTCCAAGGAGTGGATTGCGCCTAGAAGAGTTTTGGGCAAATAACAAGATATCATTCGAACTTAAAAAGGGTGAGTGCTTAGGCCTAATTGGAGGTAACGGCGCTGGCAAAAGCACTCTTTTAAAACAAATTGCCGGTCTCATCAAACCTGACGCTGGTGAAGTCGAGATTCAAGGACAGGTCGGGGCTCTTATAGAACTTGGAGCAGGCTTTAACCCCATACTTTCTGGGCGTGAAAACATCTATATCAACGGTGCAGTACTTGGTATGGGAAAAAAAGAGGTGGATCGTAAACTGGATCGTATACTCGACTTTGCTGATATTGGAAATTTTATCGAAGCTCCTGTGCAAAGTTATTCCTCTGGAATGAAAGTTAGGCTCGGATTCGCAGTAGCTGCTCATTTAGAACCTGAGATTCTACTTGTCGATGAAGTTCTCGCAGTCGGAGACACTCAGTTTCGGATGAAATGCTTCCGCAAAATGTTCGAACTAATAAACTCCGGCATGAGCATTATCCTCGTTTCACACAATCTCATTAGTTTACGCCGCATTGTAAACCGTTGTTTAGTGCTCAACAGAGGAGAAATAGATTTTTGCGGTCCAAGCGAACAAGGTTTCAACATCTATCAAAAAAGTATCACAAAAAATCCGATACAAGGATCACTATCAACAAAGAGCCCCTTCACCATAGAAGAAGTAAAACTCAAAACGGACAAAATTCGTACCTTCGGAACACTCAAAATGTATGTATCCATTAGATCTTCAAGCGATCAAGAGCTTAACAATGGAAGACTTGTCGCAGCCTTATCCAATTCCGAATGTGGGCTACTCTCAAGTATCTCATCCGCAACTTCTGGATCAATCAACCTCCCGTCCAAAGAAAGAGCAACAATTGAAATCATCATAGAGGAACTACCGCTTCTAACAGGTCTGTTTCGATTTGATTTTTGGCTCTACGGCGAAGCGATCGACGACCTACTCGCATCAAACTCAAACGGCTGCTACTTCTCGATGGAGAATATAAAAGAAGGATTATTTGGAATGGGAGATTCACATACAATAAAACTCAAAAACCGATGGGGCGGAGACCTAGTCCCAAAACATGAGCTTAAGAATCAGGTCATGGAGGAACACAAGTGAACTACATACTCCTAAACGACACAAGTCATACCTTAAATGTTGGATGCCAAGGGACATGTCGAGCACTTAAGTATTTATATTTTAAAAACGGACACAAATTACTACACTCCTACCCGCTCGGATTCGCCACAGAATATTTCATTCCCTCTTTTAATACACGTAAGAAAAAGCTCTCCTACACCACTTGGAAAGAAACCACCGAAAAACTCTCCCATAAACTCAAACCGATTTTCAAAGATGTCGACTTTGTCCTCATAAATGGAGAGGGGACTCTCCACCATAATCGATTGGCAACCGCGAGCCTACTCGGGCTCACTCGGGCAATACAGCTAATGGGAATTCCAACCGCTCTCGTTAACTGCACTATACAAGACCTGCCTGAAAACCTTCTAGAGACAGTCAACGATTGCAACTACCTAGCAATTAGAGATGCACTATCATTTCAGTACATCAAAAACAAAGGTATCAATTGTATCCAATCCTCAGATTCAATATTCCTTGCAGACACAGAAAAAATCGTAGGACCGCAAAATCTTATAGGCTTCAGTCCTGGAGTAAATGCTCTCACAGAATCACCCAAACGGATCGTTAGGCGCTTTCAGAACACTGTCACTCAAGATAGAGACACTGCTTACATCACTATAGAGAGCGAAGACGTGGCACTAGAAGCATTTTTCGAACCCTTTGCATCGAAAATTTTTCCTCTCGGTTCAATCACAATAAATAACGTAGCCGAACTCTTCGCTCATTGCAAAGCCATCGTATCTGGGCGTTATCACCTCGGAATCTTAGCTTGGATGCACAGAGTTCCTGTCACCTTTCTAGAGAGTAATAGTTGGAAAATCGACGGCCTACTAAGGCTAGCAGGGCTAAACCCCGAACCGGCCATCATCCCAGAGATTTCCACAATGGAAAACCTACGCAAATTAGCACTAAACAATGTGTACCTCTAGCGATGACTCCGTAATTCTTGTACGAAAATTGCTATTGCGAATTCGTACTAATAAAGATAGAGTTCAAAACCTAACGCAAGATGTCATCACCATCGAAGATAGCTTTACGAATTTACTTTCAACAAAAGCGTGGCGAGCTTAGGAGTATACCAAATTCGATGAAATTTCCATTCAAGCGATGGATACATATACTTTCATCCATTTTAGCATACCGCAAGATTTGCGAGAAGCCAATTCCCGTTTTCATAATCTATTCCCCCTCATGCCTACGCGTAATGGAGCCCATTGCATTGGAATTACAAGCGAGGACCATCCCATCAAAAGTCTATATCGCCGACTGGCTTATCCGGTCTGAATCGCCAATCGCCAAAGAGCTTCGATTTACTACGTCACGAATAAAGCTAACAACCTGGATTATAAAGAGTCATAAGAGATCACCCATCATCTTTGCACTAAACTCGCCGATTAGTGGTCACCAATGGGGCAATACAGCAACCACCTGGGCGAATTCCTTAGGTAAACGGACAATGTGCATACAACATGGTGGAATCAAGCATTCCTCCATGAAACAGCTTAGTTTATCTCCATCGCCCGAAATAATCGCTTGGAGTGAAGCAAGCGCTACCATTTTAACTGAAAAGTACGGTCGCACGACCCCACCTCCTCACATAGTATCGCCGCCATGTCTACCTAAGCCCCCCCCCCTGCAGCAGATAGACCACAATCACATCTTACTTGCGACCTGTCTTCATACAGAATACGGGGCAGATAAAGCATCGTACGATCAGTTTCTTCACGACATTTTTGATTCCCTGGAACAAAGCTCTTTCACTCTCTCGATATGTATGCACCCACGTGATAAAACTAGCCCTAACCAATACAAAGACGTCCTGAAACACTACCCAATACTCAATAAACGAACAGAAATTTTTTCTTCCAACGATAATCGCTTTTACACAGTGTTAGCAAAAAGCGGCACACTCCTCACACGTGCATCCACTGCCGCCGAAGAAGCAGCAGCGTTAGGCCGCAAAGTCATTCTTTACGACATAGAAAGCAAATCCGTCCGATTTGAATACGATTTTTTAGAAGCTGAGCCTAATTGCTACCTAGTACAGGGTCGTACAGAGCTCCAAAAAGCTCTTGTTTCCAATCATCATGAATCCAACACGGAAAAATTAGCAACAAGGCTAGGTTATGCCTCAAATGGCAAAAACCCACGAAACGAATACGCAAGGTTTTTCTCAGAAATTTCAATGTCGAAAGAAGTAGATTCATGAGCCCACTCGTTTCAATTTGCCTGCCAAACCTTAACAAAATTTCTTTTTTACGAGAAAGGCTCCAGAGTATTTCCAGCCAAACATACCAAAACTGGGAATGTATTGTTTGCGACGGACAATCAGACGATGGTTCATTTGAGCTCTTAAAAAATTGGGCTGATTCAGATTCTCGAATCAGCTTATTTAGCCTGCCAAGAATCGGTATCTACCCATCCTGGAATGCCTGTATTGAAAAAACCAAAGGCGACTACGTATACATTGCAACCAGCGATGACTCTATGTCAGAAGACTGCTTAGAAATTCTAGTCAAGGCAATGGAAGCGAATCCCAAAGCTGATTGGTGCCATTTTCCAGTAAAAGTCATAGATCAAAACGGCAACACTCTTGGCAGCCCGCTTTCATCAGCTCCTGCGAGTCATTACTACGGCGATTGGATGACCAAGCTACATTTGAGATCTGGCAAGAAAGAGGCTGAGCGGATGTGTTGCCTCGGGAGTATTTATTTATCTGTCACAGGTCTTTTCTTTAGAAACTCCTCAGATCTGCGATTTCCTAAGCAATACGAAGAAATCGGGGATTTTTTCTACTACCTATCTACTGTTCAAAACAAAAACGTGCTCTATATGCCTGAGCCCCTGGCCACATGGCGCATGTACGGCAATCAAGCAACTCGACCAACTTCACTTCGCTTAAAAAAACAACTACGCTATCTAAAAGAGTTTATAGGCAATAAAGAAGAGTCAAAACGACCTGAATTCATCCAACTATTCGAGTTTAGACAATACAGTTGCCACAAGCAGATCATACGAATTAAGTGGGGAAAACTAGGTCAACTAGTATACATGCTCACACACCGTTACGGTCGCAAAGAACTCGGGCTAATCTTGAAGTCTTCAGAGAACCCAGAACAGTTAATAGCCCAAAGTCTTATAGATAGAAACGATATTGTAGAAATCCCTCCTTTAAGCTAATGTTGTCACGCAAAGACATTCCTAGATTACTTCATTATATACGTTCGTTTCTTTTATCTTTTCAGCACGATAAGAAGGTAGCAATTTTTCACCTGGGGCGTAGTGGCAGCACTGTGCTAACTAGAATGCTCGCTAATCAAGGAACTGTTTGCGATGGTGAAATACTTGAACGCTATTTATGCAATCGCTTGTCTTGGCATTGGAGTAAAGCCTCACCCCAAAAACAATACAAAACGAACAAAGCGCTAAACCTAGAGAAATATATCAGACATCGCCTCCGATTGTCCCCAGCTAGCGCTTACATTTGCGAGTTTAAACCATTTCAGCTCGCCTTAACTGGCAACTCCTGCAAATCCGCATTGGAAGCCTGCAACACTCTTGGCTTTACTCATTATGTTCTACTCAGCCGACGTAATCACCTTAAGGTTGTAACTTCAGCTACTCGAGCAATGGAACAAGGATTATGGCATTCAACCACAACAAATGCCTCCCAGCCAATAAGACTTCCACTGGAATGCATTCCATTCGACCGCGGGAGATACTCTCTCTTAGAATGCCTCGAAAAACTATCTAAAAACTGGAGTGAGCTGGAATCCGTTGCCCCCCCCAACGCCATACGAATTTCCTACGAAGACGATATCCAGAGCAACCCTGCCAAGGCAGCCGAGAAAATCACTCGTCTAATTGGACTAGAAAATTTCAAAAAACCTGATCTCAAAAAAACAAGCAAGGGTCAGTTAGATGAGCAAATTCTTAATTGGGACGAAATTTGCGACTTGCTAAAAGGAACTCGTTTCCAATGGATGGCTGAACTGGATACAAAAAAATGAAAGTAGCCTATCTTCCATGGATCAGTCCTTTCCCAATCAAAGATGGAGGTAACCAGAGAAGCTCTCTGATATACCAAGCGCTTAGCGAAATAGCATCGGTTGACCTTTTCTGTTTTTCATATTACTCACAGCTATCCAAAGAAGACCTAGAAGGCCTCACTCCTCGTCCAAGCAGGATAACGATACTAAACCCAAAGCGTCCAGGCGAACGATTCCCTTTTACATATTTCAGAAAACTAAACCCAAGCAAAATAGATAGCATTGCTCGCAATGTATTCTCACGAAAAGTTGATTACCTACCGGACCCCAAATTCCTCAAGGACTCAAAATTAGAATCCAAGCTCAACGAATACGATTTAATATTCTGCCGTTACACAAGGTCGCTTGGTTGCTTGCCAACATCATTAAAAATTCCGATCGTACTTGATATTGATGATTTGGATACCTCTGTCCTAAAAGGACGCATTAATTGCCTTAACATCCCCAAATGGGAACGCCTTTTGTACAAAAGGCAGCTAAAGCAAATTCAACCCACTGTATTTTTGAGGTGGCATCAAGCAAACCACTTGCTCCTTGCCAAAAGCAATGACATAAATGCACTGCCAAAAGAGTGTCGCTCACGAACAACGGTTCTTAAAAATATCCCATTTTATAGCAAAATCCCAAACAATTCTATCGAGAACAGCAGTGCAAATATACTTTGTGTTACCACTTGGAATAACAGTGGAAATAGAATAGGCTTACTAAATTTCTTAAATGAATCATGGCCCAAGATTAAGCAAAATGCTCCCAATTCAACTCTTACCATTTGCGGTACTGGAGCAACACAGAGAATTCGGACGATTATCGAGAAAATAGACGGAGTAATCTATAAAGGATTTGTGTCAGATTTAAATTCTGAATACGAAAATTCATTATTCTGTATTGCACCCATAGCTTTTGGCGCTGGGAGCAATATAAAAATACTCGAAGCTTTCCAGTATGGTAGGACTTGTATTGCCAGTCCCAAAGCTGCACACGCATTCGATGAATTCTTCTCTCACGATATTCATTTACTAATTGCAGATACTCCTAATCGTTTTACAGAATATTGCCTATCGCTTCTAAAAAAACCACATACGGCTCACTCCTTAGGCTCAAACGCAAGGCAAGCTCTCAATACTCATTTCTCGCGAGACATGTTTTTTAAACAGATAAAAGATACCGTAAAACAAGTAGCTAATAAAAATTTGGGTAATGAATGAGGTAAACAGAGATACTCCATTTTTTTCCGTTATAACGGTCTGTCTAAACTCTCAAAAGACAATCCAAAGCTGCATCGAATCTGTACGGGCACAGACTGTCAGTTGCTTCGAACATATCGTCATAGATGGCCAATCCAATGACTGCACACTCTCGATCTTAAAGCAGCACAGCCACCCTAAGCTCACGTGGACAAGTGAATCTGACTCAGGAATCGCCGATGCCATGAACAAAGGAATCAAAAAATCCAGAGGAGAATGGCTCTTATTTCTCCAAGCTGATGACTACCTCGCTAGCAACGATTCCCTCCAAAAAGTCAAAAACTCGATCGATAAAAACTCCCCAATCAACGCTTACCAAGTTTTGGTAGCGGAAAACAATCGCCGCCGTGTTTTCGCTCCAACACGAACCCCTTTACGGTGCCTTTTCAAATCCCCTTACCCCCATCAGGGTGCAATCATAAATCAATCGCTTTTTCAATCTATTGGAAGCTACGACTGTACGTTCAAAATAGCTATGGATTATGATTGGTTTATTCGATCTTATCATAAAAAGGTTCGAGTCAAAACCCATGATTTTCCTATCGCCATAATGAACAGCGGGGGAGTCAGTTCTCTTCAGGACTGGAAATCACTCAAGCAGCGCTTTTTGGAGGAGAAGCGTGTACATTTCAAAAACGCACGAAATATGCCACTAACCCCCATGTACCAAATCTATTGGTCAGTATATTTTCCGTATAGAAAATTCCTATACACATTCAGAAAAAAGGAACACTAAAAATCACAAACAAAAATCTACCTAGAGACGATCACTCGCTTCCACCCAAGTCATTCGCAAACTTGAGATAACGACGAAATATATTAAGTGGGTCATGAGTTTTTAAAAAGCTCTCTGATCGTTGAAATTCCTTCAGCCTAGCAAGTAAGCTCCCAATTCCCTTTGCAAATTCTTCGTCATCATTTACTGAAACAAGCCTCGATTTCGGGTATGTTTCTAACAATTCACGCGGCCCGCTTGGACAGTCAGTTGCGACAATAGGCATTCCCATAGCCATCGCATCCAATAAAACCAAAGGGCTTCCCTCCCATTGAGAAGACAGGGCGAATAAGTCAGCATAAAAAAACCACTGCAAAGGATTGCTTACAAAACCCGGAAACAATACACGGTCTTCAACATCAAGTTTTTTGCATAAAGCCTTCAAACCTTTCAACTCTTCTCCTTCCCCAAGAACGATGAGACGTGCCTCGCGCTCAGCAGTAACTTGAGTAAACGCGCGAATTAACATCCCGTAGTTTTTTTGCAATGTCAGACGACCTGCTGTTATAATGACAGGACATTGCTTTTCTAGCAACCAAGGGTGCGGAGCGTCCCCGATTTTTGACATTTCTATAGCATCCACATCTACAGGGTTTGGTAGATGCAAGACAAAGTCCGCCGTTAGGCCAAATTCCTCTATTAAGTGACTTCTAATTTTCCCTGATACTGCAACCACTCGACTCGATCTTGAAAGAACGCTTTTGATCACTCTATAGACCAATTGCCTTTGAATCCGATTATGCTTACTCCATTTTTCGCCGAGATGATTGTGCACGGAAAATACCAAACGACATTCCGAATTTGCCACTTTGGCAGCAATCAAGGCCATAAGGTTTCCCCCATTAAGGGCAGAAAAAACGACTGAAGGCTTATTATCTTTTAAATACTTAGCGAAACCTAGAAATGGAGAATACAAGTGCCAGCCTCCTAAATCGATGACATTCACATTCTGATTGATTTTCGACAATAAAGGTCCCTTCTTCTGAGACAATACAAGGTCAATTTTGTAGCCGCTCTTGGCCGCTGCATTTGCTAACAACAGCACAACTTTTTCAGTTCCGCCACCATTCATAGACGGAATAAAAAAGGCAATTCGACTCGTGTCCGTCCCGTTAACGGGCCACCTCCTCGTACAATCGAACCAATTCATTGGATACACTACGATTCGAAAATTTAGCTTCTGCCCTCTCATTTGCAGACAACATCACTCCCCTAACCTTATCTTGATTTTCCATGACATCCGTAACTGATTCGAAGATACTGGTTGGAGAGCTATGCTCTACTAGCCAACCCGTTTTCCCATTTTCGATCATATCTGGAATTCCACCAACCCTGCTTGCAACAACGGGAAGCCCGACAAGCATGGCTTCAACAATAACCAAACCTTGAGCTTCTTTCCATCCCCCAGGGCTTTCTCGGCTAGGAACAATCAGAACATCCGCAGCTGACATCCAACTTGTTACTTCTTCAGACTTTAACCATCCTGTCCAATGAACGCTGCCAAAAATTCGGAGGTTCTTTGCTAAATCGACAAACTTTCCCCGATCTTGCCCATCTCCCACAATGCAAGCTGCAGCATCTGGATAACGATTCTTTAAAAGTGCAAATGCTTCCAAGAAATCAGCCACACCCTTTTCTTCGATTAATCGCCCCACAAAAAGCACTAAAGGCTTTTTGCTACCTATAATATCGGACTTGATCGTTCGGACAACATCTCCAATCGCTTCTTTCTCATTGGGAGATGCATGAATCAACCTCAGTTTAGACTTAACATCAGCTAACGCCATAACGGCTTCTCGGGTAGCTTCGCTATTCACCGTAACGGCATCTACATTCCGTAAAGTCCAGGACTTCAAAAAACCCATCAACCCAGTCTGCTTGAGTCCAAAAACATCGTTCCCATGGCTCGTCGTTATATGAGGAATACTTAAAAATTTGGATACTAAAGCGGAAACAATCCCTTGAGGCAAAAGCGAGTGAGAATGAATAACATCTGGCCTCAAGATGAAAGCCTGACGAACAGACGCTAAAAGCTCGAATGCAAACAGGAAGGGAAGCAAAAATTTTGTCCAGGGGCGCTTGCGAAGATTTATCAACATCCCTCCCTCATAGCATAGTTTTTGCATACGAAGAGGGAAAAAGTAAGCAAATCTTCGAACTTCAACCCCATCCACCTTTTCTGTAAATGCAGCACCTTCCCCATGCGGAGCAAGCACAACTACACGGTGACCTAGAGAGACCAAACTACGTGCTTGGTTCAGCACAAAGGGTGGCGTCGCATCACCCTCAAATCGTGGCAGGACAGACGTAATCATTAATACTGTAAGAGCTCGATTCGAACTCATAAGGCTTATCTCATCTCCCTAAGTTTTTTTACAATACAAATAGGAAGGCCCATTCTTTCTATACGAATAATTTCCTCACCCTCCAAAATCGTATCCATTCTCATCTGCGTATTTCCAATATAAAAATCAGCATCACTTGCATCGTTCGACAAGAAATAACCATCTGGTAAATATGGTTCCAATATTTGCCAAGGTCCTGAAACAAACAATCTGATATTCCCAGACCCTTCACCCGCTTCTCCTACATAATCGATTATCTCATCTAAGGCTCTCTTCCCACTAGTATACCAATATTCAGTTTCGTACTTATTTAGCGAACCAGCCGTCCCTCCAACCAAATAATTATAATACACATACTGGTATGGGTGTAGTCGTATATTAATAGAAAACGAATACAAAAGACAGAGCAAGGTCACTACCAATCCAAGGATACGTTTTCTTCGATCTTTCCAAATACGATTCATTCCGACTGCCCATATCAACGAGCCTAATGCGCATGCAGAGGGTAAAACATACAACATATGCCGGTAACCATTGTGTATTGCAGAATTCTTAATAAATACATAGACAACTGGAAATATCACTACAAATGCAGTCAAACCGACCAAGAAAACTGCATGACGATTACCTCGTACCAACGCGACCAAATTGGTACGCCACAATAGCCCCAGAACAAGCCCAATAACAAACAATGCCAAGATCCACTCAGGCATCTTAACTAGAAACATCCAGATAACATAACTAGAGGGAGTCGTTCCCGCATCATACATTTGCCCATCGTAAAGTACTGGTATTGTATTGGAAAAATTATTCAATTCGCCGACTGCCTGAGCAGAAGCGCCAAATGGGTTCCGATGAGAACGTGGCCACCAAGGAATCAATACAATGAGCGCTAGCAAAGCTACTAAAGCTCCTCGCCAAGAAAAGCCAAGCACGCCTCTGGCACCTAATAACCTACCATCTTTCTTCTCACCCACAAAACACCAAAGCGTGGCAACAGCACCGAAGTAAGCGATAAATATCACTCCGGGAGGACGCATCGCCATCGCGAGGCCAGTTGTAATACCCAAAAACGCATAGTCGCCTAAACGGGGTTCAGGAAATGATCCAACAAGACGTAACAATGCAAATGTTGCTAACGAATACATAGCCGCAAAAGGCACGTCTTTCGGGTTAATAAAAATGTGGCCATAAAATTCAGGGATCGCGAGAAGCATTACCCCGCTAAAGACTGATGCGATACTTATAATTTCTGGCTTGAGGCTCTGACAGAACTTCCTCAGCAAAAACCGAGTAATTAGGACGGTCATTAGAATTGTCAGTATTCCAAATGCGACATTCCAAATACGGCTTAACAGCACATCATTTCCCGGAAAAGATCTTCTCGCTATAGCTAATGGGATATCATACAAACCTGGATACAAATCATGCGGCGACATCCTTATCACTTCAAGTTTATCGTCCTCAGAAATCAATCGTTCGTAATAATCAACTTTAAGGTTTCCCGAATTCCACCTAGTTGGTTCGTCCCAGCTTAAACTGTAATCTCCACTCGTAAAAATTGCGACACAGACAAACGCTCCTAAGAACAAAGTTAAAAATGCAGGGAATTTCATAGTTAGTTTATCTCTGACTTGAGACTATAATCAGCTCAAGGCTTCAAACCTCAAGGGCAACTATTCCTCGTAACGTAAAGAAAATACTAATCTTAGTCATTTTGTCTTAGAGGTAATGACATTTCTTTTTTCAAAGTATGAAAACACCCGAAATAATTATTCGTTCGGTATAACATTTTCTAAACTCAAGCGTATACGTTGATACCGATCAACACCCAATGCATCAATTAATTGAGGATTGCGCATACACATCGCAGCACCCAATTCGCCATGGTAACCCAAACTAATTTCTCTTTCCACCTTTTTAGGTAACTGAGGACTCGGTAAGTCTGGCTGACTTAAAAGCAAAGCTCCTAAGCAAGCTGAGGCCCCCCATTCATACTTAGCTAAAGCTGCCTGCCAAACTTCGGTTGCCACATTTTTCTTTCCTTGATTCCACAAAGCCACCCCTTTGACGTAATCAATAATTGGATCACTGATGACAATTCGACCAAGCTGTCCTTCAAATGAATTCCAGTTATGTTTAAGATCTGACGATCTTCCCGACGCTACCAAATTATAAAAAGAAATTACCTTGATTCGCAGCGCATCTCCACGATTCGGATCTATCTCCAAAGCCTTTTCGGACCACTGAATAGCTTCTTCGTCTCGGCCCAACTTTGCAGATGAATCTGCTAGCAACATGAAGTCTTGAATCTCGGTATCTCGAGAAGCCACATTGCCAATATTAGAAAACGTAACAACAGCAAATACGATCGGTACGCTAAGAACTACCAACCGCCTCGACCGATCCCTTTTTTTCCAGATCGACGGATACAAGGAAACACCACCTGACAAAATTGCCATAACTGGTAAAAGCGGTACCCTAAAGCGAGCCGACACCATGTAGATCATTAACCCCACAGCATACGCTAAGGCCAAAAGCAAAACACCTTGAGCCACCTTAGGCCGTCTATAGAAAAGAACAAGCATTCCGCCACTCGCTAACACAAACAAAATTCCCGTTGAAATAGGATTTCCCCTCAACCACGGAGAACGCTCTTTGTGAAAAGCAAAGGTCTTATTGTTATATTGTTCATAATTATTGGCTAAAGCATAAGCTTTCCAAATCATCAATTTCGTCCATTGCCCCGGATTTTCCAATACACTGCTTATTGTTTTACTTCGCCAATACGCAGATTGCTCTGAAATTGTCCCCTCTCCACCCGTCTCGTTTTTATACAGAATTTCAGATTCAACACGTGTCGGGTTTCTATGCTCACCCAAATCATGAATAAATACGCTTTGTTTTAGATATAAGCCATTTGCCTCTGGTTTATTGGAAGCCCAAAGATTGTATGCTCCTTGCCAAGGCAAAACGCCAAATGCCCCACCCCAACTTAATTGGATCAGACCATAAACAAAAAGAGGAAGAAGGCTGCCTCCTAGAACTGATACAGTTGCTTTTAGCCTAGACCTATCAAGAACTACCCAAACAAGAATCAAGAAATATATAGCAAGTAGAGGGGCGAAAAAATGCGGACGGGCCAAAGGGGCCATTCCCAATAAAAATCCACTCGCAAAACGAATCCGACCACCCGTTTGCGACGACCCCAACTCCATCATCAAGCATATGCCCCCAAAGAACAACAAACAGCCCAAAGCGACATCAAGCGGATCACCTGAAAAATGAATCAACACTGGGTTTAATCCCACAAACAATCCTGTCACCAAAATTGAAGTACAATTCTTCCAAAGCGACCATGACAGACGAAGGCAAATAACAGTCAACCCAATGTGAAAAAAGATCCCCAAAACCCCTGATACAGAAACCACTCCGTCATAACTCAAGCCAAGGCTGAAAAACAATGAGAGGAATGCGGGGTAAAGCATTGCTCTATAAAAAGGCTCCTGGGCAAGCGTCCCATCAGCAATACTCTGAGCGATTAACAAATTCTCTTGGCCATCTAAAACCGGACTAAGCCCAAGCGGGGTTTGCATATACCAAAAAAAATGCCCAAACGCATAAATTGCGGTTATTAACACTACAGACAAACTGAGACGTAAAGGAGTCATAAAAAGGAGGGTCAACCCTCCCTCTAGCAACGACACCAAGCGACTGTACCTGAACTCAGCAGCCTAAATAGAACGATCTTAATCCATTCTGATCAATGAAGAAGGCCACCCGATTGCAGGTGACCTTCCTTAAACGAAAATTTGCAGTAACCAACTACGGCCGCTTCTTCATATTCTCCTGACGGATGATCTTGAAGAAATCGTTGCCTTTGTCGTCGACCAAGATGAAAGCGGGGAAATTCTCTACCTCGATTTTCCAAATCGCTTCCATGCCGAGCTCTTCGTACTCAACAAGCTCCACCTTCTTGATATTGTCCTGAGCCAAAATCGCAGCTGGCCCTCCAATTGATCCGAGGTAGAAACCACCATGTGCCTTACACGCATCTGTAACCTGTTGGCTACGATTGCCTTTCGCTAGCATGATCATTGAGCCCCCATTTGCCTGGAACTGCTCCACATAACTATCCATCCGTCCTGCAGTAGTCGGTCCAAACGAGCCTGAAGGCATCCCCTTTGGCGTTTTCGCTGGTCCCGCATAGTAGACCGGATGATCCTTCATATACTGCGGCAAACCTTCGCCACGCTCAATCCGTTCCTTGAGCTTTGCATGAGCGATATCGCGGGCAACAATGATTGTCCCTTTGAGCGACAGACGCGTCTTCACTGGATACTCGGTTAGTTCCGCCAAAATTTCCTTCATTGGCCGATTAAGGTCGAGCTCGACAACTTCCCCTCCTTTGGCTCCACGAAGATGCTCAGGAATGAAACGCCCTGGATCCCCTTCGAGCTTTTCGATCCAAAGACCCTCTTTGTTGATCTTCGTTTTGATATTACGATCCGCCGAACAGGAAACGCCCAACCCGACCGGACAGCTCGCCCCGTGACGCGGCATGCGGACAATGCGAACATCGAGTGCGAAGTACTTGCCGCCAAACTGAGCTCCGATGCCGCACTCTTTAGCTCGCTGCAACATCTTCTCTTCCAATTCAATATCGCGAAAAACGCGTCCGCCCGCACTACCGCTTGTAGGAAGATTGTCCAAGTACTTGGTAGAAGCCAATTTAACTGTCTTCAAACACGCTTCAGCGGAAGTACCGCCAATCACGAAACACAAGTGATACGGCGGACAAGCTGCCGTACCCAGGCTCATCATTTTTTCGATGAGAAATGCCTCGAGTTTCTCGGGATTCAACAAAGCTTTCGTCTCCTGGTACAAGAACGTTTTATTCGCGGAGCCACCACCCTTGGTCAGGTAAAGAAACTTATACTCATTGCCCTGCGTCGAGTAGAGATCGATCTGCGCTGGAAGATTCGTCCCAGTGTTTTTCTCCTCGTACATGGTAATCGGAGCCGTTTGGGAATATCTCAAGTTCTCCTTCGCATACGTATTGAAAATGCCTTCGGAAATAAACTTGGCGTCATCCACACCCGTCCGAACATTTTCCCCTTTCTTACCCATCGCTATCGCCGTTCCAGTATCCTGGCAAAACGGGAGAACTCCTTGAGCAGCCACCTCTGCATTACGCAAGAGCGTCATAGCCACATGACGATCATTCTCGGAAGCTTCTGGATCATCCAAGATAGCAGCTACCTGTTCGAGGTGAGCCGGACGCAGCATAAACGATACATCGCGGATCGCTTCCTGCGTGAGATATGTCAAACCTTCAGGTTCGATTTTTAGGATTTCCTGCCCTTCGAACTCGGTCGTAGAAACGAATTCATCGGTCACAAGACGATACTCAGTCGTATCTTCTCCTTGTTGAAAAAGCGGCTCATATTCAAAACTGCGGGTGGTCATGATTAGCAGACGTTATCACCGAGATTCGAAAGATTGCAAATTCAATGACCACGAGCCCATCAGCTATTTCAAAATTGGATAAGAACTATTCGAAGACTTTATCCCACTTTTGAGAACCCGTAACAAAATCTGCCACTTTCTCGATCGCTCCGCCAAACGACCCATTAGTCAAAAATACCAAAATCGTTTCGCTATCCAGCAATTCACCGAGGCGACTTTCTAAACTCTCCTGAGCATCTTCATTTTTTTCACAAGCGAGAGCGGGAGTCCCTTGCTCTTGAAGCGATTTTGCCATCGCAGCCGTATCAATGATCGTCACATCTGCGACTGAACTTTTCTTGGCAGCTCCAATCAAAACCTCATCCGCTTTCGAAAGAGCCGCTACCATTCGGGATTTCATGATTTCCAATCGCGAAGTGTTACTCCGCGGTTCAAATGCCGCGATGAGCCGCGCCCTAGGATGGCGACTCCGCAAAGCTACCAGCATTTCTTCAATCGCCGTCGGATGATGAGCAAAATCCTCGATTACCGTGATCCCTCGATTATTCGCCCTCACCTGCTGGCGCCGCTTCACGCCACGAAATAATTCCAAGCCCGTAAGCGATACCGACGACGGGTCGTTTCCACCCGCAAGAGCCAGAGCACTTGCCAAACACGCCATTGCCGCATTACGAGCATTGAAAAGCCCCGTCATTTTCCACGAAACACTCAACCAAAGCTTACCTTTCCAGAAAAGCTCAAAACTCGATCCATCCGACTCAGTCCTGTAATCTCCGATACGCAAATCACAATTTTCTCCAGTACCCACCGTGTAAACGGTGGTCCAACCTAACGGAAGCAACGACATAACATTTTCATCATCCCCGTTAGCCAACACAAAGCCATTTCTAGGCACGATTCTCAATAGGTGGGCAAACGTTCGTTTGACGTCCTGCAGATCACGAAAAATATCCGCATGATCGAACTCCAGATTATTCACGATCACGACATGCGGCTGGTAATGAATAAACTTACTCCGCTTGTCAAAAAACGCACTGTCATACTCATCACCCTCGATCACAAATGGAGACTCAGCCCTACCATTCGACCACCCTTTTTCCGGATCTAAGGGAGCCCCGCCTATCATGTAGCCCGGCTCTATACCTGATTGCTCCAGCAGATAAGCAGTGATAGCGGTTGTCGTCGTTTTTCCATGAGTGCCCGTCACCACGACGTTCTTACGCCCGCTCAAAGCGAACCGACTCAACGCCTCCGGCAAGGAACAAAACTCTATCACTCGCGACTCCAGCAAAAACTCAACTTCCTCGTTCCCTCGTGAAAACGCATTTCCTACTACGACTAAGTCCGGGGTCAGCTCTCTTAGCCGATCAACGCTGTAACCTTCCATAATCCGAATACCCGCATCCACCAGCAAGTTGCTCATCGGTGGATAAACTGCTAAATCCGCTCCCATTACTTCGTGCCCTTGATCGCGTAGCAACAAAGCCAGATTACCCATCGCCGTTCCTGCTATGCCGAGAAAATAAATACGCATTTCCAAAGGCAACGACTCTCAAAAGAAATGTCCACGTGGAAAACCAAAAAAAGCCAGCGCGTAAAACGCGCTGACCCTATTTTCAAAATTCTGATGACTAGGATTCTAGAATTCCATGGTGAACTCCAAAATCGCTCCCCAATCAAACGATTCGTCGGTCAAACCAACCGGAAAACTAACTCCAATCTCACGATGGTGAGGGAATTTGAAGAGAGCTCCTGGAGCAAGATAGCTTTGCGTAATCGATTCCGAATGCCCATCCGAGTCGCTTTCCTTTTCTCGGTCAGACTTGTATTCAAAGAGCAGTACTATGTCTTCTGTCGCCGAATAACTCGCAGACAATCCGTAATTGAATTCTTCAATATCGACTTCGTGCCCATGAGACTCAGCGTCATCAATCTTTACAAAGCCAGTACTAAAATGAAGACCGAAATGCTCATTAATCATTTTGCTTGCGTTGACTCCAAGGCCAAGCCCCAAAGTGCCATGACCCAAACCTTCGTCCTCATCCCCAGTTGGGAGAACTGTCTTCAAAACGGCAGACACTTGCGGAGCAGAATCAGTTTCCTCAAAGAGCACATACGAAAGCGCCATCTCAATATCAGTTAACCCCTTAATACTATGGACATGGTGCTCTTCATCCTCTTCGGTTTCATCCAGATGCAACACTTCTAAACTAACCTGAAGTCGATCCGTGAGACCATACTCATAGGCAAACAATATCACATCCTCATCAATCGTTTCGTGATGAATTTCTTTATCTCTGAAGATTTCGTACCCAATATCCAATTGACTCTCTCCCTTGCCTTGTAAGAAAGCACTTTCATTTTGGATGAGAATCTCATGCTTATGAGGCACGTCACCATGAGCGGAAGAGCCTGCTGCAAAACAAATAGCAGGACTTGCGAATAGTCCCATTGAAACGATCTTTGGTAGGTTTTTTAATTCTTTCATGTGCATAACGTAGTCTTTTTAAGAGGCTTAGAAATCGCACATTTTTTCCAAAAAGAAACAGCGAATAGCATTTCTATACCTCAAAAATGCTGTTTGTACATTTTTTTAGCAGGTCGCGACCGTATGAATACGTACCGTACTCACAATCAAAGATCATATATTAGCCGACCCAAAGCAAAAAGAGGGCCGAAGCAGATATCTGCCCCGGCCCAGGAGTGAGTCGTTAATATGGTTGGCTAACTTACATGTTCGCTAAAATTGCCCCGACAGAATCCTATCCTCCTTCGCCCAAATTTGGATAAAACCCATTGTGTCGCCTGAGTAATTTTTACGCCCCACATAAGCTTCGCTACCCATTCATACGGCACTTTCGATAGAGAGTTTAGCCTAAAAATCAAATTACCCGGACTTAATTCCTGAATGCTTGCCCTCATTGGTAATTAACACTTTATATAGTATATTTTTACTTTCCAGATAGCTAAAGTCACCCTGAAAACAAACGTTATTCCCTACATCAAGCGTACTCGCCCTTCATCCAAATTCAATTTATCTACACGAATGAAGTTCTCACTTGCTCTCCTAATCTACTCAATCGCATTTAGCATCCTATATGCAGACAGCTCAGGTACAAAATCAGTCATTTCTGTTGAAAGTGATTTTGTCAAAGAACTGGAATCAAAAGGACTATCATCCCTGAACGAACTTGTTCAAACGATCCCCACCTACTCACCTAGCAGCCAAGCAGGCGTAGAACAAATCTTTACCACAGGCGGACAAACATGGCCCAATCACAATATCAGGGTGTCAAACATATCCAAATCGTATTACCCTTTTAAATACCCAATATATGAAGCCTCGTCCTACAATGAAGAGCAGATCTTATTGCTCGAGAATAGAAAAAACAATATTAGATATGAGCTACTGAGCACGAGGGTCGGTAGCGACCTCGGTATCACAAATGACGATTTCCGTGAGCATTATAGAGATCTCTTAAAGGATCGAAAAAAAACAATTATCACAGAATCCAAAGAATCAATCAATGGAATCGAATGGAATGTCATTCAGGCCAAAGGGAAATTCAAAGGGAAAAATGTATCAGACTATCATTACATCACATACGTAAATGGCGTCGCGTACACACAGCTAATTTGGGGTTACAAATCAAAAACATCTTTTGCTAAGGTAAAACAAGCTGCAGATGAAATCGTTCAAAATTTTGAAATCGCAGACTCAAACTTCCATACCTACAGCACAGCATTCCACAAAAAAACGAACGCCAATGTCGAAAACCTAGGTCTTTCTCTAGACCTCAACGGTCAAAATTATGTTATCGAAAACGCTTCGGCAGCAAACGAACGCTCCTTTCATAGCTCACTCATCAACAACGTCTTTTTTTCCCTTATTCCAATTCATATAGGAGAAGCGCGACTTTCGTTAAGCGAAGTCATACGCGGCTTCGAGACGCTCCTAGAAGCCAGCTATACAAACAGTTCCGAAATCAAACGGAAACCTGTCCCCGGAACAAGAGGAAAGGAAGTCGATTTCGTCTACTTTTTACCCGACGAAGAAGGCGAAGATGCAGGAAAAGTAACTGTCCGCATCTCAAAATCCGAGAACATTGTTTATTGTATCCAATTTATAGATTATTCGGATGATTTCGCATTGGACGACACTGAAGACAGTGAATTCTACAAGCTTTTATCGAACTTGAAAATCGAGGCCATTAACGCCGAGCCTTTGCTCACAGATGTTCAAGTAAACGAACATGCCAATTTCTTCAATGGCATTGGCCTGTTTAACGTTGAAACGAATAATATCAACAAGGCTATTACCTACTTCACCAAAGCCCAGGACCTCGCCCCTGACTCTCAACAAATCAGTATAAACCTCATTCAAACGCTCGTCCTTCACGGAAGCTTTGAAAAGGCTCTAGCTCTTACACAAGATGCCTTATTGGCTTATCCTGACGACTACAACCTTCTACAAGCGCTCGGAATATGCTCTTTTAATTTGCACCAGCCCGGTAAAGGAATCGATGCCTACCACAAAATCTTTTTTGAGCTCGATATTCAAAATGCCAATTTGATAAACGAATACCTCGGGTACCTTTTTAACGACCGCAATTTCCAATTGATGTTAGAGAGCGTCCATGAGCTAGAAAAACTCAATTCCGACCCATTAACTCTCACCTACTGGAAAGTCGCTGCATTGAGAGATTCCGGAAAACTCGACCTCGCATTGGAATCATCAGAACAACTCTACGAGATGGAGCCTGAAAACATCAACATGGCAAGCATGCACGTCGATGTCCTTTTAAAGAAACAAGAAAATGCAGAAGCCCTTCGAGTATGCGAAGAATTCATTGACGCAACCGGCAACTTGCAAATGAACTACTTCACCGGCTTGTGTTACATTGCTCAAAAACAATACGCGCCTGCACGAGACGTCCTACAGGAATGCCTCGACGTTATGCCTGGACACGTTGGAGCTCGCGAGCTGCTCAACCACATACACGGACTCATGGGCGGAACAGATCCAAGCCTTTTTAATAGCCCTATAAAAGCAGTCGAACTTGATCCTTCGATACGATCAATCGAAGCGGAGTACCCACAAGAACAGTTAGAAAGAAAAGGCGTTTATGGAGAATATGTGGGGGACGCGTTTCACTACGAAAAAGGCCTACCTCAAAAGCACACTCGATACATGACCTTTAAGATTTTGGATGAGAAAGGAGCCCAGGAATTCAAGGAAATGACAGAGAGCTTCAACCCCTCTTACGAACGAATTTTTGTCAACGAAGCAAACGTCTACGATGAATCCGGTGAACTTGTAGGAACCGGAAACCTCAACCAATTCTACATCACCAACCTAGGCGACGACTCCATTATCAACGAAGAGAAAAACCTCCATATAACATTCCCAAATGTATCGATCGGTTGCACTGTATCCCTAGTAGTAACTCGCGAGACCATAGGCCCGGTAGATAAATTCCACTTCAAAAATCCTATTCTTAGTGGGACTTACCCTAGAAAATTTACCTTTGCGCAAGTTACTGGAGATATCGATTCCGTAGCCTGGAAACAAAATTTCGATACGATAGAATTTCGTCCAACAAAAGATAAACTCATTTGGCACACAGATTATCCCAACGTATTTGAAAACGTATTATACGCGCCAGACATTACTAGCTATATGCCAATGCTATGGATTTCTTCAAAAGAAGATGAATCCTGGGGCAAAATTGCAGACGAGTACTATTCAGACATCCAAGAATACTTAGATACGACCAGCCCAAGCTGCGAGCAAATAGCAAGCGCTCTAAATCATGACGATACCGTCAAATCAAAGATAGACGCAGTCATGGCCTACATCTCGAGCAACTACACTTACAAAGCGATTCTCTTTGGTCCCAAAGCTCGTATTCCAAGAACATTTAGTGAGATTGAAGCCAACAAATTTGGAGACTGCAAAGACCACACAGTTGTCGCTATCCAACTATTGAGAGAGCTCGGAATCGAAGCCCATCCCTCATTGGTAAATACCTATCGAGTCGCAAACTCAGACGCAATCAGCCTAGATCAATTCGACCACATGATCGTCTATGTACCTGAAGCGACCGAAAACCAATTCATAGATCCTACCGACCATTTTCTTGCCAAATCTTACCGTCCCCAACGCCTAGATGGACAACCAGCATTAGTAATCAAAAAGAACGGTTCTTTTTTGGATACAATCGACCAATACCGCGATATAGACAATCGAATCTCAATTCAAAGGGACATAAACCTATCAGGTGCAAATGACACCCTGATAAAAGAGAAGGTGACAGCAAAAGGGATCACTGCCTCATTCATTCGCCAAATGCTTTACAACGTCCCCGAAGGCGAGCAAACGAAAGTAATTCAATCTTACCTAAAACAAGCGGAACCTTCCATCTCGATCAAAGACCTAATTTTCGAAAATTTAGAAGATCGACACAAACCACTAAATTTAAGCTACAAATATTCCGTATCCAGAAAATTCACAAGCGACGGTAAAACCTTTCAAGGCCGTTGCCCCACCACTTGGGACAACCTTTACTACTATCACAATAACACCAACATCGACCGGACCATCCCATTCAAAATAACCGTTCCACTTTCACTCGATTTAAGCATTCAAATTACAGCTCCGAGCAATTATTCAATTAGCAACCAAAGCTTATTATCAGACTTCAATGAAAGTGATAAATTTGGAGGGCAAATCCGCCACAAGAACACCTCTTTAAGCGACTCTCCAAATACAATTAGCCTGAATTATCAGTTCAACGTAAGCTCAGAAACATTCGAAGCGTCAGAATACTCCAACTACGTCGAGCACGCCGAGAAAGCTATCAATCGCCTCTCATTACCCGTTTCGTTTGATATCAAGTAGCCAAAGCCACCTAAAGAATTTTCTATAGGTGGCTTTCACGCAATTACGCAAATCGCAAACGATCATTATTCAGATACTCGGAAAAAATCGATTGCTCCTACTCCATTCTGAGTGCCCCCTGATGCACTCAGTATCGCCGTGTAAGCTCCCGGCATAAGCGTGGTCAAAATCAACGACTCGAGATCGTCGTCGGGTGCAAATCCTGACTCCAGCAAAGACGTTTTGAGTTCAGTTCCTAAATCAGAAAAATCATCATTCTCCGCCAATACCTCGCTCGTCTCAAAATCGACTAGCATTAAATGTGGATCCTCTAACGGCGATTGAACACCCAACTCCGCCATTGATGGCCCTCGCCCCCGAATTAGAACATCAATTGGAGTTTGCCCAACTACCATGACCCCACAAATTAGTACCGTCTCACCACCGTCAATTTTGCTACGAGTCGAAAGATTGATCAAAGCCGAGTCTTCTCCTTCTTCCGTCAAATCGTATACCTCGACAGTTCCCACGCCCATTTCCTCTCCCTCCGAATTCGCATGAATATGATACACTCCCGGTGTGATCCCCCTCAACATCACAACTGCTTCACGATCGTCTTCTGGAAAAATTCCCAACAAAGCCAATTCAACCTTATCTTCTTCGGAAAGCTCAGTCGCCCCTCCGTCACTAGCGATCCCCTCAAGGCCCCTATTAAAGATCTGTAATCGTGTATCCGTTACAGGCGAACTAACCCCGTGCGCCACAAGACTCGGGCCGCGAGCAACGATTGCAATATCTCGGGGTCCCTCGCCTTCGATAATCAACCCACAAATAAGCGTATCCTCCCCCATACCAATGAGAGAACGAGACGACAAATTGAAAAGTTCTGATTCTTCCACTTCCATATTCACTGCCAAATCCAAGATACGTTCAAAGTGCGTAGTCTCAAAGCTATCTTGCTCAAATACCGATAGCTCAACCTCCGGCTGAATTCCAATGCCTTCCCAAGCCACACCATCGCTATCCAAATAAATTTCGTTCGACATGAATAACAACCAACCATTAGGCAACGGTTTATAAAGAATATCGGAAATCGAACCATGCGTCGCCATCCCATAATGCCTTACGTTTGGCAATGCGCGCATCGAAAACGTGAATACTTCGGCAGCACTCACCGTTATATCGCTTGTCAAAAGATGCACAGGACCGTAAAAGCTCGGACGTTCCGTAGGCTCCAAAAAATACTCTTGAGCAGGTGCACTCTGTTCAACATCCAACACCTTCGAATACGCAAAAGTCCGATTTGCCGCAAAGCGGTTTGCAATCGCACGAGATACAGCATCTCGCCCGCCCCCGTTCAGAGAGACATCGACGATCATTTCATCCACACCATCTAAAGCGGTCAAAGCCGTATCCAATATTCTATCTATTTCATCCAAGTCGCCTTCCAGAGTTACAGAGTTACTAAAACCCATCATATCACTAATCATTAAGTACCCTGTGTTCTCAACTCGGTGCCACATCACCATTCCACCTGCCGCTCCCTCCGCTCCTAAATCAATCAACGCGTAGATCGTTTCGACAAGGCGGGACACGCGCCAGTTGTTATAACGCTCTTGTCTATTGCTCCCAGAAACGCCACTCGCCTCCAATAAGGGAACGGTTATCTTCGAATCAAAATGGGGCAAGGTAGCAAGCTCCCCATTTTTTTCGTATCCAAGCCTCAAGTGAGAGTCTCCAAACGCTTCAAGCATATCCGAAATCACACTTCTCAACTCAGCATCCGTCGAATTGATCCTTATTTGAGAACGAGCCTCCGCTTTCAACTTCTCCCAATCAACTCCACGAATTTCCGCGAAAGGAAACAATTCGCCTAAATAAGCAATCAAGGCTTCCAAAACCGCAACGGGATCGTCGCCTGAATCCTGAGAACACAACTGAGGCAGCTCATCAATACGCTCAAAATAATAGTATGACTCTTCAACCGCATTCCCTATTATCAACTCATCCTCAGTCAAAAGCTGAACCGACTTAAATTGGGAGGCCAGCTCCTCAAGAGCTTCTCCAGATTCCAAGCAGCTATTATCCGTGTAATGATACACTTCTTTTCGATTTCCATCGATTTCAAGAATCCACCCATACCCTTCTGAATACCACAGTCCCTCCGGGCTCGACGCAGCTTGGCAGGCCAACGTTAAAAACAAGCACAAAGCTATGATTGTAAGGAATTTATTTAGTGTCGTTTTCATGCGAATTATTTTGATTCAAGTTAGATTTTACTGCCCCCACGCCCCGTGATTGCTGCTTGAATCATATCTGATACATCGCGATATTTCCATGACACAAACACCACGATTTCTGCCATGAACATCGCCTTCTTCATCTTTCCAGGTTTCCAATTACTCGACCTATCAGGACCTCTCGCTGCTTTCGAGATCGCCAAAAGCCACCACAAAGCATCCGCCTATCAACTGAGAATCGTTTCTCTTACGGGCGGCTCCATTCCCAGCTCAAGTGGCATCGGCCTCGACTCCGAGACTATTAGCAAAGTTGACTGCGACACCCTCTTTATCGTTGGTAGCGACAATGTAGAATCCTTCTGCTCCTGCGAAGACACCCACAACGCTCTGCGCGAGAGCGGGTCCAATGCCCGCCGCATCGCAAGCGTCTGCACAGGGGCATTCCTCCTGGCCTCCACTGGAATCTTAGACAACAAGCACGTTACGACCCACTGGCGCTTCGCTCCGGAACTCAAAGCAAAGCACCCTTCACTCAAAGTTGATGCCGACCGCATTTTCATAAAAGACGGCTCTGTCTGGTCCTGCGCTGGAATCACCTCTGGCATCGACCTCGCTCTCGCCCTAATCGCAGACGATTTCGGTGAATCCGTATCCAAAAAAGTAGCTCAGGATTTGGTAGTCTTTCACAAACGCCCAGGTGGACAATCCCAATACTCCGCTCTACTCGATGTGGACACACGCTCTGAGCGAATCGCTCTCTCCCTCAGCTACGCCCGCGAAAATCTCCACAAAACGCTATCCATCGAAGACCTCGCTGAAAGAGCTCACCTAAGCCCAAGGCAATTTGCACGAGTCTTTAAAAACGAAACGGGACGCACCCCAGCCAAAGCGATCGAAGATCTTCGAGTCGAAGCCGCTCGAATCCGAGTTGAAGAAAACCCATCCGAATCCTTCGACGAAATCGCCCAAGCCACCGGGTTCGGCGACCTCGAACGCATGCGCCGCGCCTTTGTCCGAGCCTTCAAACAATCCCCCCAAAGCCTTCGAAGGTATTCCAAGGGAAATAACTAATCCACTCACCCCCACCCAGTCCAATCAATTAGGGTTATTTTATTGCTATACGAGTGTTACCAATGAACCTTCGAACGCTTCCGTTCTCACATTGATAATTTACAGCTCACACGTAGCGAATGACCCCGTATCCAAATTACCCTGGCATCTCAAAAAGACTCAGAGCAGTCAAAGAAAGCGCAAAGCCCTACGCCGGGACCGTCTATCGCTTCATCTCCCCAAAATTCTCCACTCCAGCCGACGTAACCAGCGGCCTTGGCGGACTCCACGCAGCAGGCCGTTGGAACCTCAAAGGAGCTCATCGCATAAGCTACACCAGCCTGACCCCAGAAACAGCCCTCGCAGAGAGCCTCGCCCACGTACGCTACTTCAACCTGCCATTGCCGCACGCCCTTCCCCGCACCCTCGTAAGCATCAACGTTCAATTAAGCAAAACGCTCGACCTCTCCGAAGGCAGGCTGCGTCAACGCCTACAGCTAGGAATCGACACTATCCAAAAACACAACTGGCGAACCGCCAACCAGCAGCTCAAAGAAGCAACCACCCAAGCTTGGGGAAGATGCTTTTTCGAAGAAGGCTACGAAGCCATTCTCATTCCCAGCGCTGCCTCCCCCGGCAACAACCTAATCGTGCTTCCAGAGAATTTAAACAGCGAATCTCTATTCGAAACCATCCCCTAAAGCTCAATCATGCTCTTGACAAAAACCTGCATTTTTGCAGGTTTTGTTTAGACGACAAATATTTCGACCGATAGATAAAACATGAGCGCAGTACCAGAACCCGAAAATATTCCCACAGACCTCGCCGGCAAGAATGGAAAGAAACTCATGGCCTGGCGCAAGTCTCACGGAATTACTCGGGTCACTTTTGCCCAAGTAGCAAACTGTTCTGAACGCAAGCTCGCTACCTACGAAAAGCAAACAGCATTGCCCCAACCCGTACAGCGTCAAACAACCGAAGCCGTCAGACTTCTGGAAGCCTTAAACGAGATCATTCCAGAACCTCAGTTAGCCGATTGGCTCAACACACCCAATCCAGGCTTCAGCGACCGTTCCCCCATCCAAGTCATGCTCTCAGGAGAAATAGATCTCCTATGGGACATGGTCTACCAGACTCGCGTAGCCGCTTACGCTTAGTCCCTCACAATCAAATTTAGCACCCAGCCAGTTCCAAGGAACTGGCTTTTTTTGTGCCTCCCTCATTTCAAAAGAACGCTCGCAAGGCGCCCTTTTTAGCAACTTAATCTCTCCCTGCCCATTCGCTTGTTAGACTGCCCCCTTTACCCCCGAAAACGAGGCCCTTCCCAGCAGATTTTCTAGACAATTAGTCACGTTTTTCATATTACGCAGTATGGCTACTTTACACGTATGGAAAAACAGTCCTGCCCCCAACGCCAATAGACGATTTCCAACAAAACTCTCAGCGGCACATACCATAGGAGCCGCTTTAGCTATCGCTCGCGCTGGCGAAACGATCATCGTCCACGGGGACTGCGGAGCAAACCGATGCAAGTATAAAGAAAACGTAGTAATCACGATACCAGGCTTAACCATGGCAGGGCGAGAATGGCCCATAATCGACGGAGGAGGCGCTGGGCGTACCGTTGATATCAATACAAACTCTCGAAGGATCGTCACTCTGGACAGTTTCGAAATTCTGGGAGGAAAGACGCCAGCAAACGGAGCCGGAGTGAGAGTTCACGAATGCGCCGCCCATATTGTGCGAAACTGTATTCATCATAACGAAGCGGATAAAGGGGGCGGTATCGCAGTCGAGCGCAAATCAAACCTCTTTCCCGTTACCATCGAAAACAACCATATACATCGCAACAAAGCCAAGTTCCATGGAGGCGGGATCTTCCAATTAGGCGATTCCACAATACCCTCTGGAGTACCTCCTATTTTGATTACAGAGAACCTTATTCACCACAACCGCGGTGGCACAGGAGGAGGAGGCTTCGTCCACGGGGGCGGCATAGGAATATTCCGTGACACATCCGTGATTCGGCACAACCACATCTACAAGAATCGCACCAATGGCGGAGAACACTACGGAGGAGGCGTCGCGGTTTTCAACGTAGATGAAAACCAAGGTCCGGCCCCATTCGCATATTTGTTCGGACTATCTTGGAGTTCCATAGCCATCTCCCAAGCGCTCTTGGAACACAACCTAATAGAAGAAAACACTTCACACGATGGCGGCGGCGTAAGCGGACTCTGGGCCGCTAGTCTTGTCTACAAGCGAAACACTATCCGCAAGAACACCTCAACCGACGATGCCGGCGGCATCTACGGCTCAGTAGTCGCTCATCATCGTTTGGAAGAAGGCAATCTAATCGACAACAACTCAACGCGCGAATTCGGAGGCGGCCTCCATTTAACCTGCAGCAGCCGCTTGGAAATCACAGCCGGCAACATCATTTCAAACAACAGCGCAAGCAGAGAATCCGGAGGAGGCATTTCCATTCGTAATGGCGAATTGAATATCAATGGACCAGCGCTCATCCAAGGAAACACCTGCAAAGGCAAAGGAGGAGGCATTTACGTATGGACCATGAACCTCCCCACAAGCTTCAGCTTCGCCAGCGTTGGTTTCCAATTGTGCGAGATGGACTCGGAAGCCATTGTCGACGGAGCCATCATCGAAGGCAACACATCCCAATTCGATGGCGGCGGCATGTGCGTTGAGAAAGCTCACTGGCTCACCCGAGTACGCTTAACTAAAGTCCTGAATTCCATATTCCGCAGCAACCGCTCGACAGCCACTCGATTCGCCGGATTAGCGATTCTCGCAGATGCTAATGCACGAAGTGGATTCACGCCCGTCGTCGAAGGAAACCTATTCGAAAACCATACAACGCCACGCCACGCCACCGCCGTCCTTGTCCGAGGTGTCGCTAACACAACCATCACTCCAAGATTCAATTCGAATCTCGTCCGAAGCAATGGCGCCGGCTTGGAACTCGGCTGGACCAAAGGAGGCATGGCCAAAGGCAATCACTTCCACGGACAAAGAGAATTTCAAATCCGATCCCGCAACAGCTCATTGGCAGCCTCAAGCAATGAACTCGATGGAAATGGCCAGACTTCAGTTGGTATCGAAAATCCAACTATTATCCCAGCCGGAAGGATGGACTTCATTTGGGGAGGCAATATCACCGGACATGCAAACTTCGGTGTCTGGAGTCCCATAGCCCGAAAAGACGCCATTGGAAACTGGTGGGGCAACGCTCAAGGTCCCAAAGTCCCCGGAGGGCAACAGCCAGCAGGAGCCGATACAGTATCGCCACGCGTGCAATGGAATCCCCCTAGCGGGGGAGCCGCCCAATTGCGACTCCCAACTGGACCCGTCATCGCTCCCCCCACTCCTACTCCACCACCTGCCGTTGGATTCAGCATGCCGAGCGAAGTGTACAAGGGACTAGACTGCGGCAGAGCCGGACCAGCAGGCGCCCCCGGAACCTACATTCCACCATCCGAAGACGAACGATCTCGCTTGGAGTCAGGACGTTCGAATTCAGGGAAAAAGATAGGATCAAGCAAAACACAATACCTCGACAGGAACGGCGAACTTCATGAGGCCATGGCAAGTCCAGGAGGCGACCTCGTCCTAATTGACTCAGACGGAGCGGCCGAAGGTATATTGACCGTCGAAGGCTATTGGTATCCCGCCACAAAATCGCTAGGTCGTTCCATCGAGAATGATCAAACCAGTGAGAGTGATCAAAATCCAAATACGATCGTATTCGTAGAAAGAGCGAAAAACAGCTTAGAGGTCGCATTGCCCAAAGCCAGTTTTGTAGATCTCAAGGAAAAATTGCCAGCGCAGTGGCGTCTACTACATACAACATCCTGTTGTTCCAGCCCTAAAACAAAGCGTTCGAAATCGTCTGAAATCGAATGCCAGGTTGCCATAAGCTTTGCCGGATGGCCATTGCTTTTAGCCAAAGGGAAAAAGAACCAATCACTCGACCTCGCAGGGGTAAACGTATCCATAGATTCAAGTTTTCAGTCTGTCAAAATCAGCCAGCTTCCCAGCGATTGGTCCTTTACCTTACAACTTCCAATCGATGATGGATGGAATATGCCGCTAGAGCCAAACGCAGAAATAAAAACCTTCGTAAAGGAAGGAAAAAGAAAACCGCAGACACTTTCCCTTCCATTAACCTTGGGCAAAATCAAAGGCTCCAAAAAGATCAATATCCATCTCCTTAACGAAGGCGATGCCGATCACACACGCGTTCTGACCGTGGAAAATTTCAAAGGCGGAGAATTGAAAATTCTAAGAGAGATCGCCGAATCCTAAAAGTCCCCAGTTCCACATAGCCCACCAGGCTTTGCCTGGTAGGTTGATAAACTGTAGGGTTTTAGGAGGGTAGCTACAAAACAACCACCAATCGACGCGACTATAGACTAGTAGAGTAATCCTGTTGGGCGAATTTTCGCGGCGTAGCTCCGCTGGAGCCTAGACGGACAACCCATCCTGTTGTCGCTGAAAACGACTCCTCAAAAAAAACCGATACACCATTGGATAAGATCGCTTCCATGATCGCTCGTTCCTCGCAGCAGGTTTCTAATTCCAGAAACTAAAAAAGAAAACCTGTCGTCGCAAAGCGACACCTGTGTCTCCGCAGGAGACCCTGACAAAGCCCCAAAACCAGCCACTGCCCAAACTGATAGCTTGGACCCTCCTCACCAGTCACTACTCACTCCTTTGCCGCCCTTTCCTATTCACCCTTCACTTTTCAGACTTCACAATTTTTACACCCGTTCGGATATCAAAACGCTTGACACCCGATCAGATGTCAACATCAACTTACACCCGATCGGATATGAAAAACAAAGAACCAATAAGAATTTCAAGCAGCAAAGACTTTGGGAAGGTATTGGCAAGGGCTCGCAAAAGCCAAGGACTCTCGCAGCGCGAAGTCGCTACCAGACTAGGCGTGACCCAGAAATGGATTTCTTCCATCGAACAAGGCAAGTCAAGAGCCTGGATAGACAAAGTCCTCGAACTCGCCCACTTCCTAGGTATCCAAATTCACGCGACAGATGCGACCAAAAAGATACCAATCACTACAGACGAGCCAAGTGTCGATGATCTCCTGAGCAATGAAGACTAAACAGGAAAACGAGCCCCTTTTCGTCTACCTTAACGACTCGCGAATCGGCACCCTCTCCCGACTCAAAGGCGGAAAGCTACAGTTCGACTACTACGAGAACTACCTCAGCGAGTTGCCCTTATCCTATTCAATGCCCTTAGCCGACCGTACCCACGGAGATTCCGTCGTTCGCCCCTTCCTCTGGAATCTTCTTCCAGACGATACACGATTGCTCGCGACCTGGGGTCGTCAATTTCACATAGACCCCAGTAACTGCTTCGCTCTCCTACGAGAAATCGGTGAAGACTGTGCCGGCGCGGTTAGATTTGTAACACCCGAACGCGACAGCGAAATCACCCAAGGCGGTCTCCACCCTATATCCGAAGAAGAAATTGGTCAACGACTCGCCCAACTAGAACGCGATCCCAGCGCCTCCCGCAGCCCCTCGGACCCTGGCCGCTTCTCACTCGCAGGAGCTCAACCCAAAATCGCTCTGAGATTCGAAAATGGCAACTGGCACATTCCTTGGGGCAATGAACCGACGACTCACATCCTAAAACCACCTCGAAACGACCTAACTGGCCTCGCAGAAAACGAACACTTTTGCCTAAACCTAGCATCCGCCCTCGGCATGCGAGCCGCTAAAACAAGCGTCCAATCATTCGCTAACAAAAAGGCAATCGTAGTCAAACGCTTTGACCGCCTACGCAGTAAAAACAAGCTCCTCCGAATCCACCAAGAAGATATGTGCCAAGCGCTCGCCATTGGTCCCGAACGGAAATACGAAAACGAAGGGGGTCCCGGTATCATCGACCTAATGGGGATCGTATCCGGATCCTTCCGACGCCTCGAAGATCGAGATGCCTTTATAGACGCCATTCTTTTCAACTACCTAATACTCGGAACCGACGCGCACACCAAAAACTACTCCATTCAGCACACGCCACAAGGCTTTATACTCGCTCCACTTTACGACATTGCCAGCTTCGCTCCCTACGCCAAGTCCCCAAAAGACGAACGCCTCGCCATGCGAATAGACCGCTATTACAAAGTAGCGCAAATCCAACGACGCCACTTCGAGCGCATGGCAAAATCCTGCAACTATCCCATAAAAAAACTCTTAAAACGCTTAGAACGCCTCGCAATCGAAATTCCGAAAAACAGCATCAACGTTGCCCAAGCCTCAATACAAGACGGGCTCGACAACCCCTTCCTAGACTCTCTAGTCACTCACCTCACCACCCGCTCAAAAGCAGCCCTCAAGCTTCTAAAGTAAGCAATGGGGTCGCCCAAAAATAAGAAATGGCCCAGACACCTGCCCCAGCTCCGCTGGGATCCTGCCCTCGGGAACCGAGGATCTAGCGACGAAGGAGCGATGTTAAATTTACAAAACATCTCGTTTAAAACTCCGCCCTTCAAGCTCACGATGTTAATCAGCTTAAGATTTCAGGCTAACGCGTCACCCCATTTCTCCATCCAACCACCCAACGAATAACCCGCTCACTCCAAATCCAAGCCGATCTTTCCATAATAAAAACTGCTGTTTTTTATTTGATGCTTATTTGATTCGTAGCGTGCGTTTTTCCATAAATCGCTACCAATCAACAACAACCTTATTTCATGGTTATTTGATCGGGGGGACCCTGTAGGATCCAAACCCAAAAATCAAAGCTCCCAAAGGTTTGATAATCAAGGGGGTTACGTTTCTGCGAGTCGTGCGTGCCCACAAATAGACTCACAGAATTTTGCCACTCTCGATCCGGATTTGGCTCGGGTAGTCGCAAGTTGGGATAAGCTTCCGTAAAATACGAAGAGCTCGATTGGCTCTTGAGATTGGGGGTATCAGTGAATATGGGTTGATCTACGATAGTATCATATGATACTATCATCTTCATGAATCCACCGTTCACAATTACGTCTAAAATTTTAGAAGACATAGGCCGGATCGAACGATTGATCGGACGGGTTGAGGGGCTTCATCAGCCCAAACCCCAGCCCCACCTTCGTAAATCGAACCGCGTTCGTACCGTTCAGGGTAGTCTTGCCATTGAAGGCAACACGCTAGATTTGGAGCAAGTCACAGCTTTGATCGAAGGGAAAGTCGTCATAGGTAAGAAGGAGGAAATTCAAGAAGTCCTTAACGCTGTGAAGGTTTACGACAGCATTGAGCGGCTCGATCCGTATTCGATGAAGAATTTCTTGAAGAGCCACGGTGTCATGATGCGTGACTTGGCTGATCGGCCCGGAAAGCTCAGAAGCTCCAATGTCGGCATCATCAAAGGTTCAGTCGTTTCACATGTAGCTCCTCAGGCGGATCGATTGGACCCTCTTATGAAGGAGCTCTTCGCTTTCTTAAAAAATGGAGAGCATCATGCGCTGATCCGTGGCTGCGTATTTCACTACGAGCTAGAGTTTATTCACCCTTTTGTCGATGGCAATGGTCGAATCGGACGTTTCTGGCATAGCCTTCTGCTATATGATTATCATCCGGTATTTGAATACATTCCTGTCGAATCTTTGATCAAAGAAAATCAGAAGGAATATTACAAAGCTTTGGAGGCATCCGATCGTATTGGCAACTCAACGCCATTCGTCGAGTTTTCACTTTCTGTCATCCATCAGGCTCTAGCGGATTTCTTGGATGTGTTGCAACCAGCTCCGTTCAGCCCCAAAAAGCGATTGGAGATCGCTCGCAGCCATTTTGGAGACAGGTCCTTTTCCCGAAAAGATTACATCAGACATCTCAAGACGATATCTAGCGCAACAGCCAGTCGAGACCTCAAGTTAGGCGTGGAGCAGAAATTTCTGTCCAAAGAAGGAGCAAACGCTCAAACCAAGTACAGGTACATATGAGCCACATTCAAGGCTGTTAAAAACCTACCCCTGCTTCCTCCTTCGCAAAGGCTACGGCGAGACAAGCCGCTGGGATCATGCCCTAGCCCAGCGAGAATCCAGTGAGCAAAGCTCACGATGTAAATCAGCTTAAAATTTCAGGATAATTCGTCACTCTATTTCTCAATCCAACCACCAACAAACAAACCAGTCGAAACCTAAGCAACTAAACACCAAAACTCTTGGCGACCCTTCCTCTCTAAAGTCGTCAGGTTTTGTCTTTATTTGCACCCCACCCCTCGTGCAATTCACTCCTCACCATTCACAATTCACTCTTCTCTCGCCCACCCCGGCAGCACATACCCTTGAAATCTCTTTTCCGCTGCCTCGTAACACCCACTGAGCACAGCAGCATCGTCGCTGCTCTCCATCACCGTATCCAAGCAAGCCCACAGGAACTCTGTCGGCGATAGGCCTGTTTTCCTCACTACAGTGAGAAAAGCGTCGCGTTCGCCATCGCTTAGAATTCGCAATGTTTCGTCGAATTGCTCCTCAAATGTCATTGCTCTCGGCACAGTTGAATACTCCCCCTTTAGCCCTGCGTAGCTCGGAAAGCGAAGCATGGGTCGCCCCAATTAACACAAGACTCGAAACCAACAAAGATCGCAAATGGCTTTGAGACAGCTCAATTCCGATAACGCTTTTGATTGGTTTGTTCATTTAACATCGCTCCTTCGTCGCTAGATCCTCGGCCTTGTCCCGCCGTGGCCTTGCGAAGGAGGACCCGAGGGCATGATCTGATCGGAGATCAGGCAGGTTTTGAATTCCACCTTCCGACATACGGTAAATTTGTGATTTTCAAGATTAATACCGAACAACCTTAACTAGTAGTTTATTAAGTCAATCCTTAACTACTGGTAAAGTCTAGTCAGACATGACTAGCCAAAAGAAAAGCAACACCCACCTCAAAAAGCAGAATGATTTTTACCGAGCCATCGGCCTCGCAATTCGCCAGAATCGAGATAAGATTGGAATGACAGCCGAACAACTTGCCGAGAAAGCCGATTTCTCCACCACCTACATCCACCTTATCGAAAACGCTCACCGTAAAGTTCCTTTGTATACTCTCCACGAACTTGCCCTAGCAATGGATACAACAGCATCCGATTTAATAGCAGACGCTGGCTTCTAAATCACCAAGTATTTCAAATTACACGTGCCTCCACAATCTATCAGGATTCTAATCATCCGCATAATTTCCTTGTTGAAATTAGTTTTCTAAGTAAAAACCTTTAAGGTTTTTAATAAAAACGATGGGAAGCGGTCATAAAAATGGCACTCCCATAAAATACGTTCCTATTCAATGCCCTCAAAACTAGCGAAAGAGACAGACCGCAAAACCACTGCACATCACCACCGTCCTATCAAAGCCAAGAAAAATAAAATTGCTGTATTTGACTTCTTTTGTGGCTGTGGAGGCACCAGTTCTGGTTTCAGAAAATCTGGAATGGACATCGCCTTTGCTTTGGATATCGACCCGGACGCAAAAAGTACCTTCGTCAAGAATTTTCCTGAAACAGACTTTTGCGATAAAAGTATATCAAAGGTAACAGAAGAGGATCTGACATCTTCCCTTTACCGAAGCCGCAACAAATTAAAACTATTTTGTGGGTGTGCTCCGTGCCAACCATTCACAAAACAAATCACTGAATCTCCAAAGTATGACACAAGGAGGAGCTTGTTATCTCAATTTGGGAGAATAATAAAAAATCACACCCCAGATTTCGTTTTCGTTGAAAATGTACCCGGACTCCAAAAAGTACCCCAACAGAAGCGTGGTCCGTTCCCATCCTTTTTAAAACTCCTTAATGGCCTTGGATATAACATCGAATTTGGTGTAGTAGCAGCTCAAGATTATGGCACTCCACAGTTGAGAAGGAGGTTTGTACTTCTCGCGAGCAGGCATGGCAAAATTAGCATACCAAAGCCTACGCATGGTTCAGAAGCTAATTCCCCTTACAACACTGTGCATGATGCCATATCCGACCTTCCCCCCATCGTGGCGGGAGAGGAATATATCAGCTCAAGTATCCTAAACCACAGAGCTGCTGACCTTTCTCCAATTAACCTTAAGCGGATTAAATGCTCGAAACACGATGGGGGAGGTCGCAACAACTGGCCTAAGTCGCTATGGCCAAATTGCTACAAACCTCGGAATGATGGTTCTGTACATTCAGGACACACTGATTGTTATGGAAGACTCTGGTGGCATAGACCAGCAACTGGACTGACGACTCGTTGTATTAGCTATTCGAATGGTCGATTTGGGCATCCAGAGCAAGACCGAGCAATAAGTATTCGAGAAGCTGCACGTCTGCAGGGATTTGATGACGATTTTGAATTTGCTGGAAATCTAAATTCGATGGCCAAGCAAATCGGTAATGCAGTCCCTGTCGACCTAGCTTTCGCAATGGGCGAACAGTTTTTCGCCCAAACAAAAACACTCAATGGCAAAAATCAGGACTAGAGCACGTGCAGTTGATATGCTGGGCCGCCAGCAGATCGCAACCATTCAAAATGCTCTATCAGAGTTGTACAAAAATGCCCACGATGCATACGCCAAACACGCAGCGGTTGACTATTTTGAAGACACAGGTCCCCAAGAAGATGGCCTCCTAATCGTAAAAGATGATGGAGTAGGAATGACAAGGGAGGACTTCGAGAACAAGTGGCTTGTTCTTGGCACTGATAGTAAAGTAGGAGTTGAGAGGTCCATTCACTTTCGCCCGGCAGATTCGAAACCTCGATCTATTAGCGGTGAAAAAGGAATTGGGAGACTGGCCATAGCACTGCTCGGTCGTCAGGTATTAATTCTAACACGGGCAATTCGCGAAGACGGTCTACATGATCTTGTTGCCTGTTGGGTTCATTGGGGACTATTTGAAATCCCCGGTCTTAATCTTGAAGACATAGACCTGCCTGTTGAAAGCTATAAAGGCGGTAACCTTCCATCTAAGTCTCAAATCACAGAATTAAAGGAGTGCCTTTTATCAAACGTAACAAAGCTTTCGAAAGAGCACAAAGGTAATGAGTTCAAACAAATACTCAAAGACATCAAATCCTTCAAGCCCGACCCTCAGTATCTCGATAGTTTTTTGAGTGATAAATCAGATGAGACATTGTCTCTTAAAGGAAAAGGCACTGGGACACATTTCTATATTGGACCAGCAAATCCTATTATTCATTTAGAGCTTCAATCTGAGGATAAAAATCAAGATTATAGATTCAGAAAACAACTACTTGGTTTCTACAACGAGGTTTTTTATACTCAACACCCTGCTCCAATATCCACCTCATTCAAAAGATGGCAACCAGGTGCTATAGTCGGAGATAGTTATCTCGATAACAACAATTTCTTTAAGACCGAAGAATTTGTCGATTCTTCAGATCATTTTTTAGAAGGTACTGTCGACTCATTTGGCCAATTCAAAGGTTCTATTCGAGTATACGAAAAAGATTATCCAGAACTCATCGTTCCATGGTCGGGAAACAATGGCCGTAAATCTGCATGCGGAGGGTTTCGTGTTCAGTTTGGCTATCTACAAGGCCTCTCAAAGGAATCGATCGTTCCTCCAGAACAATGGACTCAAATGAGCAATAAACTGGATGACATTGGAGGCCTATACGTCTATCGTGACAATATTCGAATCCTTCCTTACGGCGATCATTCGTTCGACTGGCTTGAAATCGAAAAACGAAGAACGAAGGGTGCTGCACACTATTTTTTCTCACATAGGCGAATGTTTGGTGCGGTGCTACTGAAAAGAGATACTAATCCTGACCTGCAAGAAAAAGCAGGAAGAGAAGGATTTCAGGCAAATGCCGCATATCGTGACCTCAGAGAAATACTCGTCAACCTACTCATTCAATTAGCTGCCGAATTTTTCCGTAAAGGAGGAACTCATAGCGATGCCTTTGAACAGGATAAAGCAGCTTCTCTTCGACGGGCAAAAGCCCTGGAAAGCCAACAAAAAGGATCACGAAAAAAAAGAGAAAAGTTCTCAGCTGCACTTCAAACATTCTCGGATCGAATAGAGAACAATTTACCAGAATCTCAAATAGAGAACTTGCGACAAAAGACACGCAAACGGATGGAGGCGGCATCTAAGATCTCAGATCAAGACAAAGCTGCACGTAGTCTCATCCGAGCGGAACAAGAGGCAAATGCTGCACTTGCTGAACTTAGGAAAGACTATGAACGCAAAAAGCCAGCTGGACTAGCACTGGGCCCAAGTTTAACAACGAACTGGCAGCAATATCTAAGCGACAGTACTAGACTCGAAAAGCAACTCTTCACACCTTTTGAGCAAGAAATAGCCACTAGCCTGGGCGAAGTAGCAAAACAGGCACAAGTATATATCGACCAACGAAAGCGGCTTGAAGATCGAATTAAATCACTGGCCTTCGATAGAAAAAAGGAACTGGAACGCGCATCAAAAATGGCGAACGAGAGTGCGTCCGAAACGAGACGCTCTGTAACTTCAATAACTGAAAAAGCCAGACTTGCCTTGGACGAAACAATACGAGCCATCCAAGCCGATATGAATCGAACGCCTATCCAAGATTTGGATTCTGATCAAATTGAGAAGCTAAGAACGAAATGGGAAACGCAACTTACCGATATTGAGACACGCCATCGTGATGGATTGATGGCAGCTCGCGATATGCTAGCTTCACTCGCAGAAAACCTGCGAGAGTCAGACGGAGAACAACCCGCAGAAATGATGGAAGCACTGGAGGAGAGAATGCTGAGCCTGGAAGACCAAGCCGATCAAGACTTCGAAATGGTTCAATTAGGATTAGCAGTCGCTATCATTAATCATGAATTCGCAGCCGCCATTAGACAAGTACGACGAAGCGTAAAGAGTCTCGGACAAATCTCTAAAAAAGCGGAAGGATTACGTCCTGTATACGAATCAATAAAAACCAGTTTCGAACATCTTGATGGGCATTTGAATCTATTCACCCCACTACAACGCCGTCTTTACCGACAAGCCGTACCGATATCAGGGAAAAGCATGCGTAATTATATAAGAGACCTTTTTGCCAATCGCTTTGAACGACACAAAGTAGAGTTAGTCTGCACCGACGCCCTTCTTTCAGCAAATGTCTCCTGCTACCCCTCGACACTCTATCCAGCACTCATCAACATAGTAGACAACGCCATCTTCTGGCTTTCTTCGATCAAAACGAAACGAATAATTCAAATAGATGCCACTTCTGAAGGATTAACAATTTCCAACAACGGCCCCAAGATCGAACTTCGTGATACAGAAAACATATTCGAACGAGGCTTTAGCAGAAAACCTAGCGGCCGCGGCCTAGGCCTATTCATATCATCTCGGGCATTAAAATCGGAGAAGATGACATTGTCCGCGATCCCACCCATAGAAAACTTCGGGGCAACTTTTCAAATATCCATCCCCAATTTAAAAGTTGCTGAATGAGTGAACTGAATAAATTCGTCCAAAAAGCAGCAGCAGACTATCTCCAGTCTGTTGTTTTCGTCGATGACGAAATCTACAATGGCAATTCAGGAAAACCATTTAATGGCGAAATCTCCATAGAAGGTATAGGAGCTGGGCTTATAACACAATTTGAAGACGACAATGAGACTCATTTAACAGAAGGGAATCCCAAGACAGGGAACATAATCTCCGAAACAACAGCCACCGACTCACCTGTTAATATTTCGCCCGATTACCACCCGCGCGAGCTGATGGAGAGCTTTGCACATATGGGCATCACATGTGCACTCTACGAACCTAGAGAGGGATACGAAACAGGACCTACATCCGACTTGTTCCGTCTATGCGAGCGAGCAGACGTCGTAATTCTAGACTGGGATGTGCACGATGATGACGGCGATTCGGCATCCGATTTACTTACGGAATTAATAGAAAAAAGCCAAAACGATATCCCCCATCAGGTTCGGCTTTGTGTAATATACACTCTGCGCCCAAGGCTTCACGCAATCCTCGATTCTTTACTTTCCAAGCTTGAAACACGCGGCTGCATAGTAACGGTGATTGAAGGAAAATTAAAACTGATTTCTGGTTCCACTCGAATTTCAATATTTGGAAAACCTCAGGCTGCGGGAAGATCTCCAGCCGAATCGGCTTACGAGGTTAAAGAGTCAGATTTAGCGAAGCAAATCGTGGCAGAATTCTCAGAAATGCACAACGGTTTATTACCAGGCTACACATTGCACGGTCTAGCATCTATAAGGCGTAACTCGAAAAGAATACTCGATAGATTCCATGCCAACCTCGATGGTGCATTCCTTTTTCACAGACACCTCGTTGAATATAGTGAAGAAGCATTTGATCAACTCCCAGAACTACTAAGCGATGAAATTCGAGCTGTCGTGGAGGATGAGAGAATTAGTATCTCTAAAACAAAGCTCCTTGCAGCGGATACTCTCAGGAAAGGTCATATAGAACCTAGCGACAAAGATCTGATTGAGCAGCTGAACAATAACACAAAGCCCAAGAACGCAGTAAAGAAATTAAAGTCGGCCGAAAATGTACCAACAGGGCATTTAAATTTGGCGGCTCTCTTCAGCAGCAGGACCCAATATACTTCTGCATCACGTCAACTTCGTTTTGGCACGGTAGTAAAGCATAGAATAAAACGCTCAAGGTCCTTTAATTACGCGATCTGTCTAGTTCCTGATTGCGACAGTCTCCGCCTAAAGGGGCCGCAAGTAGAATTCCCTTTCTGGACATTGGATGACGAAAAATTCAAAAATGGCCCCAACCGAAATGGAGTTATTTTAGAGATCGAAAAAGAAATGCACGTCATATTGTCAGCCAGTGGAAAAGCTGGAGAGAAGCTTTGGACCGAATCTTTTGATATTGATAAGAATACAAAGACTGTAGTCGCTCATAAAAACAACAAAACGTATAAATACTCCGGTTGTGTTAAAACTGTAGAATGGATTGGCCAATTAAAGCCATTGCACGCACACCGAATTGCTCGTTCAATCACTCAAGGGCTTTCTCGAGTCGGAGTAAGTGAAGCTGAGTGGGTACGTCTGGTCTGCGAAAAAAGTTAAAACCGGAAAAGGCAAGAAGGCTCACTTCGCTCTCGCTAAAAATGTCAACTCTTCATCCTTGTTGTATTCATCAATTTCGTTTCCGCCGATAGCCAACGAGAGGCGAGAGGGGTCAAACGAGCGAGAGGGGTCAAACGTCAAAAGTAAAAAACAGGCGAGAGGGGTCACGAGAGGGGTCAAACGTCAAAAGTAAAAAACAGACACCCAACCTCAAGTAATTATCTAACCGATACATTTCTCCATATAACGTCTCACGATTTTTGGGGCAATTCTACCTTCCAGTCCGCTTTGCTCACAAGCTCACGAAACGTATAGTAACATCAAGGCTCCGATAGACCGATATAGCGAGCGGGCACCTCTTCGGTTAGCCATACACCATTCTCCGACAAGAAAAACCTGTATCCACTTTCATACATATCGCCAGCCCTAACAATGAGCACGATGGGCTTCCCATGACGAGTTCCAACTTTAACGGCAGTCGTCTGATCCGCGGATAGATGGACATGTTGGCGATTCATCTTCTTTAAACCTTCTTTTTGAATCGATTCGTAGAAACGCGTCGCGGTACCGTGATACAAAAACGTGGGCGGTTCTTTCTTTTCAAGCTCCACATCAACAGCAATCGAGTGTCCTTGATTTGCTCGAATCCGAGAGCCATCTACATCTAAAGAAAAACGCTTCTTCTCATTCGTATCCACAATCTCTTTCAAGATCTTACGGTCAAGATGAATTCCCTTTCGACGAGCCCCACCAATCAAGATATCACCTACTTCTACAAGGCAAGCCAGACGAAGGCGTCGTCGGCCGCCACCAACATCGTATTCCCCCAGAACAATCCGAACAAATGTGAGTTGGTTATTTTTAAACGATGTGAATAAATTCGCCCTAACTTTGCCACCCCGATGTCACAGATGCAAAAACAGAATTCCAGTTTGAACGATTTTAAAATCGTATTATGGAATATATTGAACCAAAATCTCGAAAATCCAAAAAACTAAAATAGAAGGATCAGGATAGCCGACTAACGACAAGTAGTCTCGCTTCCCTTCAATATTCCCTCCCCCAATAACTATGAACTCAAGCTTCGTGCTAATTTACCTATTTGCAGTTACATTAAGCGGACAACCTGAATTTTCAGAGAACGATCTCTACGGAACATGGAAGCATGAAGACAGAATTTCGGTTACTCTTACTTGTATTGGCCTAACGACATACAATGCCGACAATACATTTACCACATCTCTAGAAAAGTTAGGAATTGGCGGAATCAAAGAGAAGGTTCACATCCAAGGTTCTTGGAAGATTGAGGAGAAGTTAATTACTTGCTTCGGCAGACAAAGGACGGGCTATTTCACAAAGGACTATTACTTACAATGCGAAATTATCGAACTTACCGAAAACGAATTCACGTATGCACCCCCTGGCGGACGAATGTTTACCGCAAAGAAAGTAAGTAACCAAACGAGAGATGCATTAAAATAACTCAGATTAAATCAAACAGAGAATCTCGCTACGCTCGCCCCAAAAGGGTCAGACTGTGCTTATTAATTATACATTGATTTAAAGACGCTCTTCACATCGTCCCAAAACAGAAGGTACATAAGCTTGAAGACGACCTTTGGATCCACCGAAACGTTTCCATTGCTGCCGTACTTGTCCGCGACTTCGTCGCGAACGAATGAAAAGTCCACCATCCTAGCTACTTTTCTAAGCGGATGGTCGCGTCGAACGCGCTTGTCCAGATCAACGCTGTAGCTGAAAGGCCCTTCTTAGAATCGTGCTTTCCCATCATGATGAACAAATACTGAAAGAATCCTATAACGTATCCAACTCATAAGCGCATTTGTGCAACACGCCCTCAACGTTTGATCCCTTTTTCAATGAACCCTCTGAAGCCTAGTTTACTTGTGGAGACTTGTAGGGGAAACCCCGTTCTGAATCTGTGGCAGGTCAAAGTGATTGACTCGATGGGGTGGGAGCTGCTCCTTTAGGTTACCTAAAGAAAGACTTATAGCTAAGATCGGCGCATGTCTTGCTTGTTGGTTGATAAAGTATTTTTGATAAAAATCTCTACCTTCCTGATTAGGAATCCTCCAAATGAAAAAAATAATATTTTTGCTACTATGTTTGCCTGCTTTTGCTCAAGCAGCGTTAGTTGAAGTCGCATTATCGAAGCAAAGGATAACGTTTGCCGCATTTCCTGGTTCAACGATCCAGTTTTTCTTGACCCCATCTTTAGTGGACGGCGATGGCAACATTTTTGGTTCAGCAACTGATGCGACTATAACCACCTTTTTTGACCCGCTTGATTTGTCCGATCCGTCAGAGTTTATCACTGTTTCTTCTTTTACGGGGAACGTTTTAGGAACTGTCTTTGCTACTAATGCCGACCTAGACCCATTAAGTCCTTTGTTGGATTCAGGAGAGACGTTTTTTCAATCCCTAGTCATCCCTAGAGATACTTTTAATCTCACTTTTGATAGCAATACTGTGGCACTTGAGCTCGCTTTCTCCGATACGCTTAATCCTCCAGGATTTGCTACGTTGAGTATAGGCGGAAGCTATTTTTATGATGATGGAATAGTCGCAGTCAATTCGCATGCTTCCTCCTTCTTCTTGTTGATGATAGGCATGTCCGGATTGATTTTGGCAAGATTGTGTACAAAGCCTCGTGCAAGTGCCTCCATTTGAGCCTCAAAGAATGATTATTAGAACTAGGCCGAAGTGACTTCGCGCCTCTTTGGAGAAAGGTTCGGCTGTTACTGAGTTGCTCGCAAGAGGCAAGTGGGATTAAAAATAAAACAGAAAGTACAGCAACATCAAGACTCCGATAGACCGATATAGCGAGCGGGCACCTCATCGGTTAACCATACCCCATTCTCCGACAGGAAAAATTCGTATCCATTTACTCAATAAACCTTCCCACAACCAAAGTTCACACACTCACCACTGGACCATCCTCTTGGGCAAGGCATAATAACCTAACTTGTCCGGCTCAATGCGGTCCTTAAAAAGAACTCGGAGACAATACCCGCAATTAACAAACTGCTAATCGCAGCGGCTGTCTTATAGGCCAACACCATTGTTCCTTGGTCTATGACCGAAAGCGTTGAAATAATTCCAGCCAAGAAGACCACCAGCCCGGCTCCATAAGTCGCTGTAATCCAACGTTTCAATACAGCTCTATCGGAGTCCTCCGCTAGCCTCAACCCCGCCACACAGTTCAAAGCTTTGATAAAAGCTTTGATCCCAACAGTCGCAATCAACAAAGCGATAGAAATAATCAAAACCCCGACAATCTCTGAGATATGAACAAACAAACCCCACTGAGCTCCTATCATCGTAAAAAACAAGATGAAGCCAAACAGGGCAAAAACGATTCCAATGAATGTACGAGCCATAATAAACGGAGGTTAACTAGAGTCCTCTCTCTATAACGACCGTGAAATTACTTACTAAAGATAGTCCTCAAAAAGAACCTTCGACAATACTCTCCCATTTTATTCCAAATAATTAGGCATCTCCTGATCCCACCACCACCTACTTCTCGCTCATAATATTTCATCCTTCAGATTGTATCGTCACTTGGCTCCTCAATTGTCGGCTACGCCTCCGAACACATTTCACCTAAGCAACTCTCACTTTGTGAATCTTCGTGCCCTTCGTGGGCAAATAAACACATGCCCACTCGCTTCATACAAGATCTGCAAATTCACCAAGAGGTCATCGTTGAAGCAGTAAATGAATGCCAAGAGTTTCTCTGGATAGCCACGGCTGACATCAAGGATATGCATATCCTCCGGGGCAAACGCTCTATTCCGTTTCTCCAGCGGCTTTCGGAATTAGTTGATGACGGGGTTTCCATTCGCCTCATTCATGCAAAAGAGCCCGGCCCAGCCTTTCGCAAGGATTTCGACCGTTTTCCCAACCTTATCGATGGCATGGAAATGATCCTTTGCCCCCGCACCCACTTCAAATCTGTCATCGTCGACGGCAAGGTCGCCTATTCCGGAAGCGCCAACCTCACTGGAGCTGGACTAGGCGTAAAAAGCAAAGACCGACGTAATTTCGAAGGGGGCATCCTCACCGACGACCCCGAGCTCGTTCGACCGATCATGGCTCAATTCGACACCCTATGGATAGGCGACCCCTGTCACAGTTGCCAACGCAAGCAACATTGCTCCACTTATGACGAACTTATAGGCGACTAGCGAACAACTGAAGGTAACAGGTTACTTGTTAAGCGCGCTTTACTCAAAACGAGTTTCCCAATAATCCTTACGATTGCTCAATTCGCTCCAAAACCAAACGATCTCTTTAAAATCTAAAATGAGTACAAACATCCCTAGAAAAAACCTAACACTACTGCGAGGCATGACCTTCCCGTCCTTATTTCTCCTCCTCGCTCTCCTTTGCGGAAGCATCAACCTCCATGCCTCGCAATACCCGTCCCTTTACGCTCGCGACGCTGAGCGCGAAGCCATTCTCGAAAAAATAGAAAACGAGCAATGGGCGAAAGACGCGTGGAAAAAAATAAAAACAAAGATAGAACCGCACGCCGATCGCCACATGAAAGATCCCAAATGGATCGTTTCACGTTTAGCGATGTATTGGAAAGATGGCGAACGCTACACCCAGTGCTACATCAAGAAGCAAGACTGGGACTACGGCGAAGGCAATGCTCCCGTGCCCACAGTCAGACTACCGGGAATGCGTAAATGGAACAACTACATAAACGTCCCACTCGAAGACCGCATCCCGTACAACGAATCAGGCGATATGCTCGGCATCGACCGCTCCAGCGACGATAAAACACACGTACTCGTTCCCTACAAAGAGTCAGGGCACATGATCCGCTTTAACAATGAAGAAATCCTCAACCTAGCAGAAATCGCTGCCTTTGCTTACTGGCTTACCGAAGAAGAAAAGTACGCCAAATTCGCGGGTGACATTTTGAATACATGGCTGCTAGGCATCTACTACATGGAGCCGCCCCTCGATCCAAAAGAATCTACAAGTGGTCCCGGTGGCTATGCTCCAGGCGGAATCATGGGCTACTACGACTACGAGCAAATCCACGACAATCACCCAGTCCCTGCAGCGATCGCTTACGATTTCGTGCACGACTACCTCATCGAAAATCCTCACGAACACCTCGCAGTCCTCGACAAAAACATCACCGAAGTAGCCGGTACGGTTTTCAAACGCTTCATCGATCTCGGCCTTATCCGGGGAGGCAAGCACGGCAATTGGAACGTAAATGGATTTACTAACATCGTCCCTGTAATGCTCGCTCTCGAATCCAATGAGTTCTATGAAGACGGGAAAGGCAGCGAGTATTACATTCCTTACTACACAGAGATCACCACTGACTACCACGAAGCACTTCCAGACTTAATAAAAATGTTCGACGAGAAGACCGGTCTCTGGCCCGAGTCTCCTGGTTACGCTTCAGGAATCATTTCTTCAGTACTAGAGATGGCTATGCCCCTCTATCGTCACGGAGTCGACACTGTAGCAACCACGCCACTCGTGCAAAAAGCAGCAATGGCAAATTTCGGCTGGTTAGATGCTCGCGGCAACTATGTTGTATTCGGAGACATGCGAGGGGGCCCAGCAAGTTTCGCCGTCTTCGAACGCATGCTCACTTACTACACCCAAGAGGGAGACACTGAAAACGCACGCGCCATGGCTACAGTCATTCGCAAAGGAATAAACTCAGGGCAGTACGACCGTAGCTCAATCGATTGGAAAGGCCTCTGCCTCTACCAACCACTCCCAGAATCTGGCAGCGAAATACCTTTCCACCGTACAGCCTACTCGGAATTTCATCGCCACCTGATCATGAAAAATGGCAACAGCGAAGAGGATGGAATGATGTTCACTTTATATGGTGGCAGACACCGCAGCCACCTGTCTCCTAACGGACTTGCGATGCAATTCTACGCCAAAGGCTACGCGATCGGAGCAAAATCAGCTTCCTACGAATCCTATTGGTCAAAGGATTTCAAATACCATAGTGGAGTTACCGGTTCCAATACCATTGCCCCGGGCTACACGCGCGGAGAAATCACGGTTAATGCCATGGATCCAATGCCGGATCCCGAAAGACTGTACAACACAGTAGAAACCTCGCCCACTTGCTCCTTCGCAGACATATCAGCCGATGAAAAACGTCGTCTTGTCGCAATGATACGCACCTCGCCTACCACGGGTTACTACGTCGACATCTTCCGCTCCGACCAAGAAGACAACGACTACATTCAACACGTACTCGGAAACAGCGTCAGCCTGGCAAGTGCATCCGGTTCTGCCTTAGAATTGGAAAGCGTCAATAGCCTCGGCACCCTCCACAACGAAGCCTACTCATTCTTCACGAATCCACAGGTTCTTGAATACACCGAAGATTTCGTCGCCACTTGGGATATCACAGATGCTTCGCCAACTCTCACCACTGACCTGTGGATGATGGGGCAAGAAGGACGCGAGCTCTACTTCGTCGACGCGCCGCCAATGACTCTCCGTCCTGACGTTACGCCAGGCATGGTGAACAAGAGCCCACAAACAACTCCTGTGATGATCGTTCGCCAGAATGAGAACAACGCCCAAGCAAACCCATTTGTCGGCGTATTCGAAGTCTACAACGAGGGAGAAAAAGCCATCGAATCAATCAACAAGATCGCCAACACAGAAACCTTCGTCGCCCTCTCTGTTGAATCTACTTCAGGTAGCCAGCAAACGATTCTAAATGCGATCGATACCGAGCTCCACAACACGGGTAAGAAAGTCGCTTTCCAAGGCACATTTGGCATCGCCTCACAAAACGGAAAAACCTTCGAATACCTTTATCTCGGTAGCGGCACGCTGATCAAAAGCGGCAAATACCAAATTGAGTCAGTCGACGGGCCCGTATCCGCAGAGCTCCGACAAGTCGATGGCAAACTCTACTACTCATCTAACAAGCCAATCAAGATCACCCTCAAGAAAGGCAAAACCAAAGAGTACCCAGCCGGCTACGACATAGAAATTAATTAGAAGCAAACGGACCCAAACAGCCCCCCCTCCTCCGCCGGCTCCTTGCAGACTGCCGGAAGCGTCCAAGCCCCAGGTGTAGCTGAAAAGCGAAGACTGATGGAGGCCTGTCATGAGCGTGCCGAATGAGCATGGCGTCGGAATGTTCGGATGAATAGAGGAGCTTTTTGTAAGCGTGATGCCAAGCGCCGTCTGATTTTGCTTGATTGATCGGAGCGATTCGCTGGTCCGAAACAAATCATAAGTATCATAGTAACCGTCCGTTCTAGAGCGTATTGACTTGGCTTTGCTTCCAGTTCTTTGGAGTCAGGTGTTCCGCTTCGAAGTTAGTAATTTTTGGCAGTTTC
>JAKYXN010000260.1 GCA_022538095.1 Puniceicoccaceae bacterium K14
ATTGGTGACGCTGAGACTTTGGCCAGTGGCCTTACTTTAGGAAAGGCTTCTTCTGACGAGACTTTGATTCCGCTTTCAGGAATCGTATTGGGCGGTATCGATGGGAGTCGCACAGTGAGCGTGACGCCTGCTGCTGGTTTGAGTGGTTTGGCAACGATAACGGTCAGTGTGAGTGATGGAGTGAATACAGTTTCCACTGACTTTGTCGTGACAGTGACAGATGTGAACGACGCTCCAACGATTACTTCGATTGAGGCTCAGACGATAGCCGAGGACGGAAGCACTGGCGACTTGTCCTTTACGATAGGCGATGCTGAGACTTTGGCCAGCGATCTTACTTTAGGAAAGGCTTCTTCGGATGAAACCTTGATCCCGGTTTCTGGGATAGTGTTCGGCGGCAGCGATGGGAATCGCACAGTGAGTGTGACGCCTGCGGCTGGTTTGAGTGGTTCTGCTACTGTAACGATCAGCGTAAGCGATGGAGTGAATACGGTTTCTACTGACTTTGTAGTTACAGTGACAGATGTGAATGATGCTCCGACAATTACCTCGATTGATGCTCAGACGATAGCTGAAGACGCTTCGACAGGGGA
>JAKYXN010000261.1 GCA_022538095.1 Puniceicoccaceae bacterium K14
CCTTCGCTGAATTACGGGAACTACACGTTTTGGGATATCGATGGCTGGGATGGTTCCGAGCCTGCGACGCTCGAATTGGAAATCGGCGATGGGAGTGGTGCTTCGAATGCCTCTCCTTCGATTAGCGCCATTGCCGATGTGTCGATTTCCGAGAATTCGAGTACAGGCTCGCTCGCTTTCACTGTGGGCGATGCAGAGAATTTGGCCAGTGGCCTTACTTTAGGAAAGGCTTCTTCTGACGAGACTTTGATTCCGCTTTCAGGAATCGTATTGGGTGGCAGCGATGGGAATCGCACAGTGAGCGTGACGCCTGCAGCTGGTTTGAGTGGTTCGGCAACGATAACGGTCAGTGTGAGTGATGGAGTGAATACAGTTTCCACTGACTTTGTAGTGACAGTGACAGATGTGAACGACGCTCCGACGATTACCTCGATTGAGGCTCAGACAATAGCTGAGGACGGAAGCACTGGCGACTTGTCCTTTACGATAGGCGATGCTGAGACTTTGGCCAGTGGCCTTACTTTAGGAAAGGCTTCTTCTGACGAGACTTTGATTCCGCTTTCAGGAATCGTATTGGGCGGCATCGATGG
>JAKYXN010000262.1 GCA_022538095.1 Puniceicoccaceae bacterium K14
TTATTCCCCTTGGGTCTAATACCTCGAAGCTTGCTTCGGCTTTTTTTGTTTGGATATTGAGTGATGGAAAGTCGTTACGTTCACAAGAGGCATAATGTTTCAGTTTTGATGTACCATTTGGTTTGCGCTGCGAAGTATCGTCGAGTTGTGATTAGCGATGATGTCGACGCTGTTCTTCGTGATGTTTGTTTGGATATAGAGAAACGTTGGGAGATTCGTTTTCTTGAGATTGGCTTTGATGGTGATCATGCTCATTTTCTAATTCAGTCTGTGCCGACTTATAGCCCTTCAAGCGTTGTGCAACGAGTGAAGAGTGTGACAGCTCGGGAGGTTTTTGCGAGAGTGCCAAATGTGAAAAAGCAACTTTGGGGCGGTGAATTTTGGGGAAAGGGCTATTTTGTGAATTCAGTTGGGCAGCACGGTAGCGAGGATGTCATTGCCGCTTATGTTAGGAGGCAGGGGGAGGAATCTAATTATGTAGCTCTGCATAAGTCGCAAATGGATTTAGAAATGTAGTCAAATGCCTCGCTGACGCGAAGCGTCAGTCGACCGACAGGTCGAGAGCTTGCTCCGGGGATCTTTTACT
>JAKYXN010000263.1 GCA_022538095.1 Puniceicoccaceae bacterium K14
CAATCGTAACTGCGGGAATCCTTTCCGCTCTAGCTAGCACAGCTAGCGCTGGTTTGCTAACTACTACTTTCTCATCGAATAACGGATACGCTGGTAACATGTTCGATGTTACGACTTTTGGAAACGACCTCAACATCACAGGGCTAGGCGTTAACACAGATGCAAACATCGGTTCGAATGTTACATTCTCTCTATACACAAAAATAGGGTCTTACTCAGGAAGCGAAACAAACGCCTCAGACTGGACCCTCATCGACACGAAAACATTCGCAAGCGCTGGAGAAGACAATGAAAGCTTCTTCGATGTGTCCGACTTCGTTTTATCTAGTAACACAACTTATGGTTTCTATGTGGACTTATCCAGCTACAACCGAAATACGAATCGCTTGGTATACACAAACGGTAGCAACACATATTCAAACGCAGACCTTCAAATAGATACAGGCATTGGACGTGGAACTGGATTTTCTTCAAGTATTTTTAGCCCACGTACCTGGAACGGATCCATCCACTACGAAGTGGCATCTAACACATCCGCAACTAAAGTTCCGGATACAACATCAACTCTAGCACTCTTCGG
>JAKYXN010000264.1 GCA_022538095.1 Puniceicoccaceae bacterium K14
CTTGCGATCGAGTTTCTTGCGAGCCTCCGCTGCCGCCTTAAGCAAGTTTTGCATGTTTTCTTGGCGTTTTACCTCGTAAGCAGCCACACGCTCCAATTCCTCGTTGTCGGGATCGAGCTTAGCTGCCTCTACGAGAGCCTCGGCGAACCTTGGGGAAGTGCCCTCTGTTTCACGTATTAAACGGGTAAATCGTACCCAGACTCGAGAAAGGTCCTTTCTCTGCTCCACATTCTCGGGAACCTTACTCGCAGAAAGCTGGGAAGCAAACGCCGCCACCAGTTCAGAACGATTAGGGGATTTTTCATGGACCCGCTCGATGCTCTGTTCGAGCTCCGTTCGCAGCCTTTTAATTTCTGGAGAAGAACTCTCGCGCAGTAGGCTCTTTCCTTGGGCTGACAAGTTTACGGCTGCCAACAGCAGACATACCGACACAGCAAAGCTACGATACAGATTCATATATAACCGGGGGTTGGATTAAGTGAGAAAACCTTCTCTTCTTGGAGCTATTTTCACTATGAATACATAATTTAGTTTTTATCAACAAAATACTTAACTAATTATGTTTAAGTAAATAA
>JAKYXN010000265.1 GCA_022538095.1 Puniceicoccaceae bacterium K14
ATTTCTCAGCCTCAACAGTAACCTTTAAATACACTAACCAGTGCCAACCATTGCATTGAGTCAATCGCGGTAAACCGCTCCGACTCATGCAGACGTTCTGTAGAAAATGAATTCCCAGGTAGCATTTGTAGGCTTCGTTTCAGCGCCATTCCTAGCTTTAGCCCTTAACCTAAAACTAAGACTAAATCCTGTTTCCATTTTCCTTTGCTCCTTAGTTTTTGGCTATTTCGCTTTGGTTGCCAGCGTTTGGATGCTAGACCTAGAAATTCAAAAAGAATTATATCTGCATGACACGAATGGTGATGGCACATTTTCTTCCGAAGAAATGACTCCAGAAGCGAAAGAAGCGATGGAGAGAGTCGTATCTGATACGGGAAGACAGTTCGCACCATTCACTGGAATTCCAATTACATTCATCTGGACTGGAATTGTTTTTGGCACATTCCATCTATTGAAATTAATCTACAAAAAATATCACAGAACAATAAAGGATTCTTCGAACAGTAGGTTCGCATGAATCCATGGTTGAACAAGCCTTCGTCGAGACTACGGCCCGCATGCAAGCCGCGGTCA
>JAKYXN010000266.1 GCA_022538095.1 Puniceicoccaceae bacterium K14
GGCGATTGCTTTACTTCGTCGGGAACAATTTCCTCGACGATCGTTTCGATGTCTTCGGGCAGCTTGGAGATCGCCTCCTTGGCCTTTGGCTTGCGGCGGCAGTAGCCGATGACTTCCTTTTCGCTTTCGACCTGTTCCTTCTCCAAATCGGAGAGGGCGAGCTGCAATTGCTCGTCGGACACCTTCTCGCTCGCCGGCGAGTCGAACAGCTTGCGCTTGAGCGCTTCCATCTGACGGCGGACGTAGGCTAGTTCGCCTTGAAGGTCGAAAACGTCCTTTTCCAAATCCTCTATCCGCCTGTCTTTCTGCTCCGATGTAAGCATCTTTTGGATGCATACAAGTAGAGCATTTACTGACGCTTCGTCAAAAGCTTTTTCAATTGTAGCTTCTTTAAGTTTCCTCCAGTAAGAAGACAGGAAAGCTCTTCTGCTGTGAGACTTTGCTTTCCAAGATGGCTTTCCGGCCAATTGAATGCACAGTGATGCAAGCGACGCGTTCCGCAATACACGCCCGTCGAATCCACGGAAAGAAACTTAAGCAAGGCGCGAGTTCTGTTTGAGAAAA
>JAKYXN010000267.1 GCA_022538095.1 Puniceicoccaceae bacterium K14
TAGCAGTTGCCCTTGCCACTCATACTCTGAGTCATCCCATAGCTATCAAGTAGTTTTCGATACTTAGCGCTCGCATAGGTCGACCCTCTGTCGCTATGGGCAATCACTCCGCTTCGAAGCACGCCACGCGTTAACGCGGCATTGCGCATTGCCTCGCATATCAGCTCCGAGTCATTGCGATCGGAAACGCTCCAACCCACGATCCGCCTGGAGTGAAGGTCCATAACCGTCGCAAGGTACATCCATCCCGAACGGATTTTCAGGTAGGTTGTATCGGCTACCCACACTTGATCCAGTTTCTGGGTACCGCCTAGTTGCGAAAGCAGGTTCGCTGCATATCCGTAGAGGTGGGAACTATCGGTGCCAACGGGCTTGAAGGCTTTGCCCTGGCAGCCTCGTATGTCCATCTCTCGCATCAGTCGCAATGTCCGATCTCGGCCACAGTCGACTTGTTCGTCTTCTAGGTAATCATGGATCATGCGGTAGCCGAAGCTCCCGAGAGATTTATCATGATAAAAAGCTATCCGCTGCTTGATCGCCTCATCCTCAAGCGAACGGGCGCT
>JAKYXN010000268.1 GCA_022538095.1 Puniceicoccaceae bacterium K14
CCATCAATGGATTCGATACCGTCGAGCTTTGTTTCAGAGAAGTCTAGCGTTTGACTACTTCCATCACCGACAATGTTGACGCCTTCGTTTCCTCCAGATGAGATTGTTTCAATGGAATTATCTTTAGTGAGATTCGAATCAATACGGATGTCTGAACCGTCCATTGAAACAATCGTATCGTCTCCTTCGCCTCCGTCGAAATCGTCGTCTCCTTGACCCTTAGAGACTTGAAATGTGTCGTTCCCTTCGCCCCCATAAAGGTTATCGTTTCCTTCGCCTGCGATGATGTTGTCATCGCCAGTTGAGCCAGTGATGTTGTCATTTCCAGCACCACCATCAATGGATTCGATACCGTCGAGTTTGGTTTCAGAGAAGTCTAGCGTTTGACTACTTCCATCACCGACAATGTTGACACCTTCGTTTCCTCCAGATGAGATTGTTTCAATGGAATTATCTTTAGTGAGATTCGAATCAATACGGATGTCTGATCCATCCATTGAAACTATCGTGTCGTCTCCTTCGCCTCCGTCGAAATCGTCGTCTCCTTGACCCTCAGAGACTTG
>JAKYXN010000269.1 GCA_022538095.1 Puniceicoccaceae bacterium K14
TAGCAGTTGCCCTTGCCACTCATACTCTGAGTCATCCCATAGCTATCAAGTAGTTTTCGATACTTAGCGCTCGCATAGGTCGACCCTCTGTCGCTGTGGGCAATCACTCCGCTTCGAAGCACGCCACGCGTTAACGCGGCATTGCGCATTGCCTCGCATATCAGCTCCAAATCATTGCGATCGGAAACGCTCCAACCCACGATCCGCCTGGAGTGAAGGTCCATTACCGTCGCAAGGTACATCCATCCTGAACGGATTTTTAGGTAGGTTGTATCCGTGACCCACACTTGATCCAGTTTCTCGGTACCGCCTAGTTGCGAAAGCAGATTCGCTGCATATCCGTAGAGGTGATAACTATCGGTGCCAACGGGCTTGAAGGCTTTGCCCTGGCAGCCTCGTATGTCCATCTCTCGCATCAGTCGCAATGTCCGATCTCGGCCGCAGTCCACTTGTTCGTCTTCAAGGTAGTCATGGATCATGCGGTAGCCGAAGCTCCCGAGAGATTTATCATGATAAAAAGCTATCCGCTGCTTGATCGCCTCATCCTCAAGCGAACGGGCGCT
>JAKYXN010000026.1 GCA_022538095.1 Puniceicoccaceae bacterium K14
CTTTGTTCTTTATCATCGAAAACTTGATATAACTTTTGCATCCTATTGCAAATCAATTACTTGAGAACTTACACATTTTGTCCACACGGCCTAGCTGGCTATTAAGAGAGGGTGGGGTTATTGACGATAATACCCTATAAGAAATCTGGTGAGATGCTAGTTAAATTTTCATTAGATTGAGATTCTTCATTGTTTCATTCGTGTTTACCAAAGCAAAGGAGTAGCAGGGCTGCTCATTTCGATAAGCCAAGCTCTTACGAGACTAATTTGAGTAGCTTGGTCATCGTAGGGGAGGTAATGAACGTTCGGGGAAATGTATAGTTTCGATCGTTTTTGAGACTTCGAAGTAAATCGGCGATATGCGAAAACTGGAAACTAACTCCCGAAGTATTTTTAATCAGCTAGGTGAAGCCTTTGCGGCTTGAATCAATGTAGTGGCTGCATTTTTGCCCAACTTCGCTGCATCAGCATTGCCGAAGGTGTGGGCCTGGATGATAGAGCCTTCGAGCAACAGAAATATTTGTTGTGCGAGATTTTTAGGGTCCGGCACATCGAGTTCTTGGCAAAGGTCTATGAGGCTGGCAATGGATGCGGCTTTGTGCTTTTTTACGGTTTGATTGATCGGTGAATCGTCGTCGGTGTATTCAGCAATTGCTTTCAAAAATGCACAGCCGTTGAAGTCTGGCATTCGAAACCAGACATCCATCCAATCAAAGAGCGCCTCTATTTGCGATAGTGGCTCGGAGGATACCTTGGCGAGTGCCTTAAGTTTGTCGTCTGAGATTTCAGAGGAACGACGTTCAAGGGCTGCAACGATGAGTTCATCTTTTGATTTGAAGTGATTGTAGAGCGTCATTTTGGCGACGCCCGCCTCAGCAAGAATAGTGTCTATTCCTACCGCATGGTAGCCGTGAGCGTAGAAAAGGCGAAATGCAGTATCTAGGAGTAGTTCTCTTTTAGGGGAGGAGCGTGGTTTTGCTTGGCTAGATTCTGACATAGTGCCGATTGGAACGCATTTTATTGAAAATGCAAATATATACAGATCTGTCTATTTTGAATCCTATTCAAAAATTAATAGATTATGAAAACAGCGATTATTATATATTCAGATCCGTTGTCCGGATCAAACGAAGCTTTGACTCGAATGCTTAATGCATTGGCGGTTGCCGATGAATGTCGTCGAGAGGGGGATGAGCTTGCCATAGGTTTCATGGGAACTGGAACGCGCTGGCCTGCTGAACTCGCGAAGTTATCGCATCCGGCTAATGGACTGTTCAATGAGCTTCGAGAGTTTGTCGTGGGAGCGTCAAGAGCATGCGCTAAACGCAATGAAGCGACTGAAGGTTTGAAAGAGATCGGGGTGGATTTAATTGACGACAATAAGGTTGAAGGAACTATTGGAATTTTGAGCATAAGGCGTTACTTGGCTGAGGGCTGGAATGTGCTTCAGTTTTAGCCTGTATCGATTTTTCTAAGTAGATTGAAAACCTATTCCCATGAGATCACTGTATCGCCAAATATTGCAAACTCCGGCTGTTGAAAATGCTCAAAAGAACGTTTTCGGTAGGATTGGAAAAATACCAGATATGTTTGGCATGGTGACTCCGATGGGACGGTCCGAAATCGAGTATATAAGAGCTCGTGATAGTTTCTACCTCGCAACTGTTTCGGAGAGTGGCTGGCCTTACGTGCAACATCGTGGTGGACCAGCTGGGTTTTTAAAAGTAGTTGGAAATAAGAAACTTTGCTTTCTGGACAGACCTGGGAACCGGCAACTTTTTAGTATTGGAAATATAGAGTCTTCTGAAAAAGTTTCCCTATTCCTGATGGATTATGTGGCTCGCGAACGCCTTAAAATTTTGGGCAAAGCACGAGTTATTAATTGGGGAGAAGAGCCGGAAGTTGATGCGGAGTTTGATTTTGCGGACGCGGAAAAATCAACTCATAAGGTATTTGTTATCGACGTCATTGCTTTCGATTGGAATTGTCCGAAGCATATAACTCCTCGATATGTGCAAGAAGATATTGAAGAAGCATTGAAGGAATATCGAGATCGAATTCAGGAGCTGGAGGCATTGTTGTCTGAAAAAAATTGAGGGAAATTGGGATGCGAGGTTGCTGATTTTATGATTTGGCAGAGCTCCGTTTACTTTGAAATTCACTCTTTAGAGGTATCTTCTTGATCTGGTAGGGTGTAGTTGAATCTGTAAGTTTTTTTACCATTTTTAGTTTCTAGAAATAATGTGCCCTCAAGGCCTGTAAGTTCGCCTGTACCCGAGCCAGGAACAACAGATATTGTACGCTCAACTTCTGTCTCTTTCTCAACGTGCACATAATAAAGACTAAAAGACCCTTTTCTTCCATCAACAAAGCCTTCTACTCGCTCGATACCAACGTAGGTTGGTCTGCGATTATAAGGGCGGTAGAGGAGTCTTTCTCCTACCCCGATAGCTTGAATTCCTTTGTTTGGAGCTCCTTTGAATGTCGTGTTAGTTTGAATATTTCCAATGAAAGGTTTTGCAGATGGGCGACGGTTTGATTTAAGCACGTAAGTGCCTTCTGTAGTGAAATCAGCTGCGTGCAAAGGAGATAGTTCTGCGAGTATTAGAGCAACTATTAGGTAAATAGAGTATTTCATTATTATAAGTTTGAGCGTTAGTTTGTTTTCTTGATGCACTTCGGAAAATGGACAGCAGATTGCTCTGTGAGAGAGAGCAAATGCGTGATAAAGAGTAAGCGTTACTGGATCGATTTCAAGAATGAAGCCTGTATGGGTGATATTGAATAGTGATGCATTCGTGGATTTGAGGGGAGGAGGTGTGTACTCCGCGTTACTACTGAGCTAGTCTGATACCTTGCATTTTCAGTTTTGGGTTTAAGTAAGGAGCGGTGATACTGCGTTTGCTTTTTAGAAGTTTCGTGAGGTTTCCTTGGGATAGAATTTTCCCTCCTTTGGGGCCGCCGTCGGGGCCGACTTCTACGATGTAGTCTGCTTCAGCAAGTAAATCGAGATGGTGTTCTATGACAACTACAGTGTGACCTTGGTCGACGAGTTTGTGTAACAGACGTATCAGTTTTTCACAGTCGCTCAGGTGGAGACCGATTGTGGGTTCTTCTAGAATGTATAGATTCTGTCTTTGGATATTGCGGCTGCGTTCGGTGTAGCTTTGTAGTCCTTTGGTGAGTTCGGACACGAGCTTCATACGTTGGGCCTCGCCACCTGATAGAGTCGGACTACTTTGGCCCAGGCTGAGGTAGCCGAGACCTGTTTCGACCATGAGTTGCATGATTTGACTGAGCTGCGAATGGAAATCGAAAAAATCGACTGCTTCCTCGAATGACATCTGCAGGACGTCGGCTATGTTTTTACCTTTCCAATGGAGATCGAGAAGTTCTTGGCTGTACCGAGTGCCGTTGCAATCTTCGCAGGTTACGTAGGTATCTGGCATAAAACTCATTTCGAGCTTCACACGTCCGGCTCCAGAGCACGTATCACAACGTCCGTGAGGGGTGTTGAAAGAAAAACGACCAGGTTTGTATCCACGGATTTTCGACTCTGGTAGATTAGCGAAAAATGTTCGGATAATATCAAATGCTCCGAGATAAGTTGCTGGCGTGGAACGAGGTGTTTTTCCGATGGGCGATTGGTCTACTTCGATTACAGATCGGAAGGTACTTGCCCCCGTTAGTTTTTCGAAAAGTACGTTGCCTTCTTCACCTTCAATATTTTGACCGTTTTTGCAAAAATCTTTTCCAGTAACAGACTCCTTTTTCTTGTTGATAGAATAGGAAGCGGCGGGACTAAGGAGATCGCGGATCAAAGATGACTTTCCAGCTCCTGAGGCACCACAGATCATGCTTAGCTTTTGGTGGGGGAGTTTGACGCTTTGCTTCTTTAAATTCCGGAAATTTACGCCGGTTAGCTCAATCCACTGAGTTGCTTTAGGAAGTGTGCGATAGGATCCATTGAGTGGATGGGTAATGCCGTTCTTAAGGTAGGCTCCAGTTAACGAGGTATCTTTGTTTTTAAGGTCTTTAAGAGTACCTTCTCCAATCAGTTGACCGCCTTTGATGCCCGCTCCGGGACCCAGGTCAATGATATAATCGGCGTGTTCCATGGTGGCATCGTCGTGTTCGACTACTAGGAGAGTATTGCCTTTGTCTTTCAGGCTTTTCAAGGTCTCGATGAGACGATCGCCATCGCGGGCGTGCAGTCCAATGCTGGGTTCGTCCAGAACGTAGAGGACACCTGCGAGATTCGATCCTAACTGAGAAGCGAGTCTAATGCGCTGTGCTTCGCCTCCAGATAGAGTCTGGGTTGGGCGATCGAGAGTGAGATACTCAAGGCCCACCTTATCCATAAACTTGAGACGTTCTTGGATTTGGGAAATAATATCGCGAGCGATGATTGCACCGCGTTTGTCGAGCTTGAGCTTGTCTAGTTTTTCTAAGAGGGCTTTGGGTTCGCTGTTGAGCAACTGGGGGAGATTGGGTGAGTCACCGTTCTTCAAATACAACCTCACATTACGACTGACGGGATTGAGTCGTTCGCCCTGGCAGTCGTGGCAAATGACGGTCACTTCATCGTCGTCCTCATCATTCGCCCCGATGGCTTTTGCAAGTTCCTCTTCATCTTCAAGGCGTTCGCGCATCCATGGATAGATACGTCCGTGGCCGCGACAGGTGGGGCACCAACCTTTGCTGGAGTTGAAAGAGAAATCCTTAGGGTCGAGCTCGGGCAAAGATTCTCCCGTTTCTGGGTCCATGCTTCGGGTTGAGAACCAAGAGAGTTTTTTGTTTTCTAGAAGGAAGCATGCTCCTTTGCCTCGTTGAAGAGCTTCTTTGAGGGCTGTGCTTGGGCTATCGCACTGTTTTAGGTCGGCTATAACGACTTCGATATTGTGCTCAGAGTAGCGGTCCAATTTTTCGAAGTTTTCCGTTTTAATCAATTTGCCATCGACACGCATCCTCTCATAGCCGTGGTTCTCGATCCAAGTTGCGATTGGTTGGTGGTGTCCTTTGCGATTACGAATTAATGGGGCACATAGATAGAGTGTCTTTGATTTTTGGGCACTTGAGGATTCGAGTAGTGATTGCAGGCGTTTTAGGAGCTGCCTTTCGCTTTGCGCTACCAAGGGGTTGCCTGAGGTGATACTATGGGGGACACCCAGTCGCGAATAGAGGAGTCGCAGGTATTGAGCGACTTCGGTGATGGTGGCGACGGTGGATTTGCGACTTCCTCGAGTGATGCGTTGCTCGATTGCCACGGTAGGCTGAATCCCGGAAATGTGATCGAGGTCTGGGCGCGGAAGTTGTTCCACGAATTGTCGTGCATAGGGAGACATGGATTCCATGAATCGTCGCTGTCCTTCCCCAAACACAATATCAAACGCAAGGGTTGATTTTCCAGAGCCGGATACACCTGTCACTACGGAAAACTGATAGTGAGGGATGGATACATTTATGTTTTGTAGATTATTTTCCCGGGCTCCGATGACTGTGAGAGAATCAGTCGTTAGTTCAGAGGATGAGTGGTAAGCAGCCGGTTTTTCGGCGGCGAGCAGCTTACTGGAATCTGAAAGGTCAGATTCGTATTTTGAAGTTGGTGTTTGCTTGGCGAATTCTCCAGCGAGGTAGCGTCCTGTTTCCGTGAGTTTGGTTTCTTGACTGCATTCGCGTGGTGTTCCTTGGAAAACGAGCTTACCGCCATCCTGTCCGGCTTCAGGGCCGATTTCGATGATCCAATCGGCAGACTTCAGAACATCCATATTGTGCTCGATGACTATCAAACTGTGTCCTTGATCTACGATGGATTGGAGGGCGGCGAGGAGGCGTTTTACATCGTGCTTATGAAGCCCTGTCGTGGGTTCGTCCAACAAGATCAAAGATCTTGTTGAGGAGTTCGGAGTGAGTGGTGACGAGCGAAGAGTGGGCGAATTTGAGAGGTATTTGACGAGTTTGAGTCGTTGGGATTCGCCGCCCGAGAGGGTATTGAGGGGTTGGCCCATTTTCAAGTAGCCGAGTCCTATGGTTTCGAGGGATTTGAGCTTGTCTGTTATTTTGGGCTGGTCGTCGAAATGGTGGATCGCTTGCTCGATAGTGAGATCGAGGATTTGCGAGACATTGAGCGTTTTGTACTGAATCTCTAAGAGTTCGCTTTTGAATCGTTTACTGTCGCAGTGTGGGCAGGGAACGAATACATCGCTCAAAAACTGCATTTCGACTTTTTCGTAGCCCAATCCGTTGCAGTGGTTACAGCGGCCATCGCCGGCGTTGAATGAAAAACTTGAAGGGGTATAGCCGGAGGCCTGAGCTTCTGGGAGGGTACCGTAGAGTTTTCGAATTTGATCCCATGCGTTGATGAATACAGCGGGATTAGAGCGAGGCGTTCGACTGACCGGGCTTTGGTCTACCATGACGATTTCCTCGAATTCGACAGGGCAATTCATTGATTCGAGTTTGGCGGGTTCTTCAGCTATTTTTCCGCTGTCAGCGATTACATTTTGATAGAGCGCGTTGTTGAGGATTGTGCTTTTGCCGGAACCGGACACGCCGCTGAAACAGACAAATTTTCCTAATGGAATGGATACATCGAGGTTATCGATGTTGTGCTTGCAGATGCCACGAAGCTCGATTTTGGGAGTCTTGGCGTTGATTGATCGGGTCTTGTTTGGGGGATCGAGTGCGAGTTTTCCTTTGAGGTATTGTCCGGTGATGCTTTTGGAGCTGCGGCGTAGTTGAGCGACGCTGCCTTGAAATTGTAAATAACCACCTTTAGCTCCAGGTTCGGGGCCAATTTCGATAACTTCGTCGGCCGCTTGGATCATGGCGTCGTCGTGTTCGACGACCACGACGGTGTTGCCGGCTTCGGTGAGTGTGCGCACTATGTGTATTAAGCGATCAATGTCGCGGGCATGGAGTCCAACGGAGGGTTCGTCCAAGACAAATAGAGTATCGACCAAGGCGGAGCCGAGACAAGAGGTGAGGTTGACGCGTTCTACTTCGCCGCCGCTGAGTGTTCTGGCTGGGCGATCGAGAGTAAGGTAGCCGAGTCCCACGTAGCTGAGATAACGTAGTCGCGAAATTATGGAGTCGTAGGCGATGGACGACCTGCGATCGGAGTTGTGAGGAGTGAGTTGTGAGTTGTGAGTTTTTTGGGAGGCTGACTCGATTAGCGGGAGGAGTTTACTGATGGGGAGTTGGTAAAGGTCTGGGAGGCGGTAGTCGTTCCATTTCCAGCAGAGTGATTCGGGTTGGAGACGGCTGGCACCGCAATCGGGGCAGGGAATGTAGGCTCGGTAGCGAGAGAGGAAGATGCGCACGTGCATCTTGTAGGTGTTTTTTTCTAACCAACGAAAGAAGCCTTTGACGCCGTACCAGGCCTTGCCATCCCAATCGTCTTCGGGTGTTTTATGGCGGTAAGCGTCTTCCCCTTCGAGAATGATTTCTTGTTGCTTGGCGCTTAGTTGGTTGAAGGGTTTTTTTATTGAAATTTTTAGCCTGCGGCAGGCACGCATTAGATCGCGCTTGCTTTCGCCGTAGACTTGGCCGTCGAATGGTTTTATAAGACCTTGTTCGATGGATAAATTTGTATCGGGAATTGCGAGACGGTAGTCGATTTCTATGACTCTCCCGAAGCCGCGGCATTTGGGGCAGGCTCCGATGGGTGAGTTGAAGGAAAACATCGCAGGGCTCGCTGGACGGTAGTGTTTACTTCCGTCTGAGGAACATAAACCTCGGGAGTATTGATGGAGAACCTTGCCTTCGCGATCGAAGAGGGTGAGTTTTCCTTGGCCGAATTCGAAGGCGGTTTCGGTGGCTTCGAGGAAGCGCGCTTTGGAAGCGTCTGCTAGCTTTACTCTGTCTTGGATTATGAAAATTGAGTCGTCTGAATTTTCGTCGAGAGTGGCTTCTTCGAGCTTTGTGATTGTCCCGGTCGAGTCTATGAAGCGGGAGTAGCCCTGGGCTTTGACGTTCTTGAGGATGTCGTCCCATTTGAGCTTTTCGGGACGTTTTACTTGGAAGGCGATGATTGCGGTTTGCTCAGGCCAAGAGTGGCTGGCTTTGAGCCAAATTGTTTGGGGATTATCGTCGCGGATGATTTCACCTGTATCCGGATCGTGGAGTTCGGCGATATGGCTGAACCACACTTTAAAGAAATCGCAGAGTTCAGTCATCGTGCCCACGGTGGAGCGGGAAGTCTTGATAGTGTTTTTTTGCTCGATGGCGATGGACGGGCGGATGTTTTCCGCGGAATCGAGATCGGGCTTCTCGAGCAGATCGAGAAATTGGCGGGTATAGCTGCTAAAGGTTTCGACGTAACGGCGTTGGCCTTCGGCGTGCAGCGTTTCGAATACAAGAGATGACTTGCCTGCCCCGCTTAGTCCGGTGACGGCGATATATTTTCCGAGAGGAATGTCGACATCGATATTTTTGAGATTGTTTTGGCGAACACCGCGTAGGCGAATGGCGTTTGGTTGGGACATAGCGAAATTTGTAAATGGCTAACCATCGTTAAGTGACTAGCTTGGAAAAAAGTTTTTGATAGGACTGCAGTTGAGCCTGCAATGTAAAATGTAGGTGGGCATATTCCTGCGCGGCCTGGGACATTTGCAGTCTCATGGGCTCGTTTTGAGCAAGTTCTTTGATTCGGTTGAGGAAGCTCAATTGGTCGCCCATTTGAATAAGAAACCCGGAGCCGGCTTGGATGAAGCATTCGCCAACGCCGCCGGTATCGTAGGCGACGATTGGGAGGCCTGCCATTTGAGCTTCGACTAAGAAATTGGGTAGGGATTCGCGTTCCGAGGTGTGAACAGCGATGTCTGCTTGAGCGTAGAGGGATCGAGGGTCTTTGAGGAGTCCAGGGAATTCGATTCGATCAGCAATGCCAAGGGTTTGAGCTTCGCGTTGGCAGTTGACTAGGCATGGGCCGTTTCCGGCCAGGGTAAGTTTCCATTCGATCTCTGGTGGGAGTTGGCTGCAAATGCGGATGAGGTTGATTTGTTTCTTCTCGGGGCGGAACATACTGACGCACACCATGTGAAAAGTCGGGACAGATGAACTCGGTTGTAGTGTTGGGATCGTGGTCTCAAAGTCGCGAATACAACCGTTGTAGATGACGCTGACGTTTTGGGGGCGGTTGATTTTGTGGGTGCTATGGATGCGTCGTAGGGCTTCGTTACTATTGGCTAAAATGTGGTCACATTGGCGGAGAGCCTTGAGATAGAGAAAGGGGATTTTTTTTCCTGTGCGGAATGTGGAGATGAGTTTGTATGGGCGTGATTTGCTAGAGATGAGACCGAGCCGGCAATTAGCCATTTTTCCCATTGCGATGACGATATCTGGGGCGATGTCGTCTATCGTCTTTGCCAGTCGGGGAGCGTGCCAGTCGGTTTTGAGGAGGCCTTGTTTGAGGAAGTGGAGTGTGAACGAACTATTGGTCGCTTTATCATCTAAGACGCCACCGCGGCGAAAGACGATTAAGTGAGTATCGATGCCGGCCTTTGCTAGACTTTCGGCAGTGTGGATGGTTTGGTTTTCTGTACCTCCATTTCTGAGATGATCTTGTATAAAGGCGACCCGCATGAAGGGCAGATTGAATGACAGGGATTTTCTGCGAGGCAAATGTGTTCTTTCGGTTTTCGTCGCCGGAAGATAGTTTAGGCGCAACATATGCGTGATGTTGCGTGTTTACTCATTGAGTTGAATGGTGAGGAAGCGTACTGATTAGAACAATAATGACACGTATGGAAAATGGATCGATCTTGAAGCGGGCGGCTGTGACGGCTTTAGGTGTGTTTTTAGGGAGCAGCTTGATTTCTGGGATTAGCTACGACGAGCCTGCGACGCTGTTTTGGGCGGTGTTGGTTTTGTCTTTAATTTCGGCTTTTGTGAGGCCAGTGCTGGTTCTGTTCGCTTTGCCTTTCGTTGTGTTGACATTGGGCATGGGGCTTTTGGTGATAAACGCGTTTTTGTACCTGTTAGTGGGGAATCTTGTTGGTGGCTTTGAGGTGGCTGGCTTTTGGCCAGCATTCGGGGGGGCATTGGTGATATCGATTTTGAATGTGCTCTTTAGTGGATGGATGAGCAGTGAGCCGCAAACCAAGAGTTCGAGCAAACCGGATACTCGAGCAAAGCGAAGAAGTGCCCCGCTGCGTTCTCGAAAGGCGAAGGACGATGTGATTGATATTTAGGTTGCGGCATTCAGCGAGCTGAAGCCCTACGAGTTACGTGATGTAGTGAATGTGATTTCTAGTATGTCTTTGTTTGCGAAGAAATTGGAACATTTGCGAATTTTGTTATACCCAGGTAGTGTTCTTTTTTGATGGATGAAATTAAATTTTCAATTGATCCGTTTGTTATGAACGAATGGAGATTATTCGCATCTGAGATAAATCTAATTTAAAAAAATAAAAATCGTTACTTAATGAACATTAAACTCCTATCCAAATTCGATATTTTGAAGAGTTCTAGATTTCTAGTCATTGCAGTACTGGCTGCTACCAACGCGTGTGCCAAGCCAGTTGCTGATGAAAAAGAGATGACGCAGATTGATCTCCCAGTAGACGAGGAGATCATTGATCGCTTGGCGCCGCAGCCACGCAGTTTTGCGCCGATTATTGGCGATGCACAGAAAGCGGTTGTTTCGGTCTACACTGCAAACGTAGTTAAGGTGGTTAATTCTGCATCTTCTCGGGAAGAAGAAATGTTGCGCCGATTTTTTGGAATGCCTTCGCCTAGGCAACAACAGCCATCAGACGACGAGGACTACAAGGAGCAACGTGTTCCACAGGGAATTGGTTCTGGCGTGATTGTCAGAGAAGATGGATACGTTCTTACTAATAGCCACGTGATTACTAGTCAGAATAATGAGATTGCTGATGAGGTTTTGGTAATGCTTAACGACGGTCGTGAATTGCAAGCAGAGGTCATTGCGAAAGATGACAGGACCGACGTTGCGATTTTAAAGGTAGATGCGACGGATCTTCCCTATCTTTCTATTGCAGATAGCGACAATATTGAGATTGGTGACATTGTGTTTGCCATTGGAAATCCTATGGGAGTCGGGCAAACTGTGACTCAGGGAATTGTGTCGGCGACGGAGAGATCGATTGGTATCTATGGGCCGGGCGGATACGAGAATTTCATTCAAACGGATGCATCGATTAATCGAGGGAATTCGGGGGGAGCTTTGATAGACGTTGATGGTCGTTTGATCGGAATCAATTCAGCGATTCTCTCACAAACTGGAGGCAGTGTCGGGATAGGGTTTGCGATTCCGAGTAATTTGGCGGTAGCGATCACTGGACAGTTGACGAAGTTTGGCGAAGTGCGTCGCGGCTTCTTAGGTGTTCAGATTAGTGACCTAAGCCCGGAGTTAGCCGAGTCGTTTGAGTTAGATTCAACGGATGGAGCAGTAGTCGATAAAGTGATAGAAGGCTTACCTGCAGAGGCTGCCGGTATTTTGAATGGAGATGTTATTATCTCGGTAAATGGAAAGAAAGTTAAATCACGCAACCAATTACGCATCAAGATTGGTCAAATCGTTCCAGGAACAGAGGTAGAAATTGGTTACATTCGAGATGGAGAGAAACACACGGTATTGGTGAACGTAGGAGACATGGCAGAGGCAGGATCAACTGTTAGCGGCAAGATTATGGAAGGTGTATCGACTCAGCTTGTTAATGATGAACTCCGCGATGAATATGGAATTTCGAAGAATGTTGAGGGGATAGTTATCACCGATGTTGATCCAGGTGTGGGCTATGCTCGCAAATTGCGCGAAGGCATGGTCATAATTGAAATTAATGGTCGACCAGTCGAATCAGAAGAAGCTGCGAGAGACGCCCTTCGTTCAGGCGTGAATCGATTCTATGTCTATGATCGTGGCCAGGTTGGGTATGTCGCGATTAGAATTCCCTAATTAGTCGAAGACTTCACTAAAAGATTTTCAGAGCTCGTTTGATTGCAATTTTGCAATTGAACGAGCTCTTTTTGCAAAATAGGGAAGACTCCTAGTTAGGTCATAAAAGCCTATTCCTTTGCATTTGTCCTAGACAGATTGCGATCCTCATCATATCGGGTAGAGCAATATTAATCTCTAATTCGATACTATGTCTGAAACGAAATACGATTTGATTGTTATTGGTGGCGGCCCTGCTGGGTATGCTGCTGCAATTCGAGCTGGTCAGCTTGGTAAAAAGGTGGCTTGTGTGGAAATGGAACGCGCGGGTGGGACATGTTTGAATTGGGGATGTATCCCAAGTAAGGCCCTTTTAAAAAGTGCTGAATTGTACGCTTCGATGACTAAGAAGGCGGGCGATTTTGGCTTGAGTGTAGGCGAGCTAGGCTATGATTTTGATAAGATCATCGGTCGCTCGCGTGGCGTGGCAGATCAGATGGCCAAGGGAATCGAATTTTTGTTCAAAAAGAACAAGGTTGATTACGTTGTGGGTAAGGCGACTGTTATCGCGGCTGGAATGGTAGAGATCGTCGAAGGCGATAAGAAGGGTGAGTTCCTGAAGGCAGACAAGGTCTTGATTGCGACGGGTTGTAAAGCGCGTCGTTTGCCTGATTTGGACGTAGATGGCGAAGTGGTTATGACTTCACGTGAAGCCTTGGTGATGAAAAAGCAGCCCAAGCGCGTTGCGATCATCGGTTCAGGCGCGATCGGTGTAGAGTTTGCCTATTTCCTAAATTCCTTTGGGAGCGAGGTGACTATCCTGGAGATGATGCCTCAAATCGTCCCAGTTGAGGATGGTGAAGTTGCTACTTTGTTGGAGCGTACTTTCAAGAAACAAGGCATCAATTGCGAGACTGGGATTGAGATAAAGCAAATCAAGCAACTCAAAACGAAGGCGAAGATTACTTATGTGAGTAAGGGTAAGGAGATCGAGCTTGAGGTTGATGCGATTATCCAGGCTATCGGCGTAGTCGCGAACCTTGACGGCGTCGTTTCTGATCGCGTGAATGTTAAGACGGACCGTGGTTACATCACAGTAGACGAAAATTACGAATCAAGCGTGCAGAGCATTTATGCAGCAGGAGACATTATCGGCCCGCCGACCTTGGCTCACGTTGCTACTTTCGAAGCAATTCAAGCGGTCAACGGAATGTTCGGTCACAGCAAGCCAAAGCGTGTGACAAATTTCCCAGGGTGTACTTACTGTCAGCCGCAAATTGCTAGTACTGGAATTACTGAAAAGAAAGCGAAAGAGGACGGAATCGACTTTAAGGTCGGCAAATTCCCATTCATCGCTTCGGGCAAGGCAGTCGCTTCAAATGCCTCGGATGGTTTCGTTAAGCTTATAAGTGACGCGAAGACTGGCGAAATTTTAGGAGCTCACATTATTGGGGCTGATGCGACGGAGTTGATTACCGAGTACTGCCTAGCGATGGAAATGGAAGGTACAATTGATGAAATTCATGGTACCATTCATGCTCACCCAACTTTGAGCGAAGCTTTGGCTGAGGCTGCGGCTGCGACACACAACGAGGCGATTCATATTTAACAGCTTGCGTTAGATTCTAAATTTCTTGGCGAAGCGACCTGAGGGTTGCTTCGCCTTTTTTGTTTTATAAATGCTGGACATCGTTGGTCTTGGGGTGAGAATGCGGTTCGATTTTGCCAGTAAGAGCTGGTTAGGTTGCAAGGTTCCCGTAGTTCAATGGATAGAGCGCTGGTCTCCGAAGCCGGAAATAGGAGTTCGAATCTCCTCGGGAGCACCACTTTTTGCCTTTTAAAGGGAAGTAGTGGCGGTACTTGATTCGCAAATTCACAAACGATTTTGCTTCACTGTTCGGTAGGTTTGGACGATTTAGTAAAACGTTTTATCGAATTTGCGTTTTTGAAGGTTTCGCCGAATGTTAACTCTTTCTGCCTGTCTAGATAAGCCGCTTTGTCATCAACGTTCTAAGCTAATTTATGGATAGCCCATCAACCGAATATACCGTGCCGGACCCGGTCAGGCAGTTCTCAATATTTACAGAAAATAAGGTTGGCCAACTTAGCAGCTTGGTGAAATTTTTTGGTCGCTCAGAAATCCATGTGATGGCTTTGACGACCTTGGACACTACTGATAGCGCGATTGTCCGCACAGTTGTGGATGATCCGGATAAGGCTCGGATGATGCTGGAAGAGCACGGATATGCGTTTTCTGAAAGCCCGATTATGGCAGTTGAAATAGCAGGCGAATATGATGTTGAGCGAGTATTGACGACGCTGTTGGAAGTCGAAGTGAATGTACATTATATGTACTCTTTTATCAGCCGTCCTAACGGGCAATGCGCTTTGGCTATGAGTATTGAAGATATGGATATAGCGACGCATATTTTGAATACGCGAAATGTTAAGATGCTAAGCCAAAGGGATATTTCCCGTTAGGGAGACCGAGGTGAACTGGCATTATGAGGGTAGAAACCTGAGGTTGTAGACAAATTTTAAACTGGCATTCAGTTGCTTCGTTTGTAAATTTCCCCGTTTTATTCTACTAAGAGCCATTGGTGGGTACATGTCGCAATGGCGTTTCCGTCCAGTTATGAGCAGTCAAACAAATCCAAAATCCGAGAAAACTGAGCCTACAGAAGAGGCGAAAAACCATCAGGACTTAGAAGTCAAAGATGCCCAGTTGATATTCAACGCTGTTTGGGGCGAGTTGGTGGATAAATACGGATTGGAAAATCTCCGTTTCCCGAAAGAGCTTATCTTGCTGGGAGGAGCTCCTGGTGCAGGTAAAGGCACAAACACGCCGTTTATAATGGAAGCTCGCGGCCTCACGTGCGAGCCGATTGTAGTTAGCTCATTACTGAATACGCCGGAGATGAGGAAAATTAAAGAATCGGGCGGCCTTGTTGGTGACAAAGAAGTTATCCAAATCCTGTTGGAGAAACTACTTGAGCCACAATTCAAGGATGGAGCAATTCTTGATGGATTCCCGCGAACTTTTGTACAGGTCGAATGTATGAAGCGACTGCATGATAAAATGCTTCAACAACGCCGCGATTTTTATAATACAGAGTACCGTAAATACTTCCGCCAGCCAATCGTTCACATCATGATGCTTTTCATCGATGAGAAGGAGAGCGTGGCACGTCAATTAAAGCGTGGTCAAGAAGCTCTGAAGCAGTTGGAGGATGACAAGGCTGCAGGGAAAGCGGTGGAAGGCGATGCCCGTAGCACGGATTTGAGTGAAAGTTCGGCTCGTGGGCGTTACCGAGTGTTTAAAGAACTTACATACGATGCTCTCCAATCGCTTAGAGAAATCTTCCACTACCATTTCATTGATGCAGGTGGTCCTTTGCGAGAGGTAAGGCAAAACATCGTGAATGAGCTTGAATACCAGAGTACGCTTGAACTCGATCCGATTACTTTTGATGCATTACGCGAAATACCTATCGCTAGTCGAATTTTGGAGCATGCCCGTCAGGACCTTGTAAACCGCTTAGATGGTTATGTTATCAATAATCCGTACTTGTTTGGCAAAGTGGTGCAGTTCATTCAGGACAGCATTATGCCGATCGTGATGAACCATGCGATTTCGGGAATCGCGCAAATCAATACGGAGAATAAGGTTTTAGAAGATCCGCTAGCGATGCACATGTTCATCGATATCTTTTCGGAGCGTGGCTATCAGGCGAATATTGACTTACATAAGATTCAAGTGCCTGACAGCGTTGATCTGAATACTGGGAAAATCACCTGTAAGATGAAAAAAGTGTGGCGACTGCAGATCCGCTTCAAAGGTTCGGTTATTCGTCGAGGCTAAAAATATAGCTTTGAGGTATTCTAAAATTCCGGATTTTAAGTGAATTCGGTCTACTAACTGTTGGTTGTTTACCCTTTTTAAATTTTGGATAAATAAACCTATTTCAGTGGTGTTTTATGCTTAGGTATAAATATTGTATCTTAATAGATGAAATAAGATTAATACTTATCTTGCACGTATTCAGTGTGATACGATAGTTAATGCATCCTCAAAAATCCCTAACATAAATCAATTTCAGTATATCTACTGATTGGATTGGATGAAAATTTTCCGAATCAGTATATGTATTGGTAGTGTAAATCTCTGAATAGTTTCTCAAAAAATAAGATTACGAATGGTCGTGAAGGAAAATATAAAGATTGTAGTCGCGGAAGATGAAACTCTGTTTCGTGATTTTTTAGTTCGCATAATACGTCAGCGATTTGGGTTTGAAATCATTGGCGAAGTTTCAACTGGTGAGGAAGCTTACGAGCTTTGTAAGAAGCATCGTCCTCAGCTCGCCTTTTTAGACCTGAGGCTACCTGGAATTTCTGGCCAGGAACTCGCTCAACGTTTGATTGAGGAGCAACCTGAAACTCGGATTCTGATTATCTCAGCGGTAGAAGATCCGAAACGTATTGGATCTTTACTTTCCATGGGGGTGGCAGGGTTCTTGAATAAGAAAGAGGAGTTTTCGATCTTCGAGCAAGCGATTGAAGCGGTAGCAAACGGGCAAATTTTTGTGAAGGCTGCTGCGCAAAGCAATTCTGAGACTCCAGACGTTCTAGATCAAAAGGAGCTTCTCGCGACTTTGAGTGAGCGTGAAAAGCAGGTTGTGACTTTCGTCGCGTCTGGAATGACTAACAAGGAAATCGCTGCTAATCTCGGTTTAAGTATTAAAACAGTGGAATCACACAGAAGTAATATTTCAAAGAAACTTAAGATTTTCGATATTGCGGGTGTGACGTTGTTTGCAGTCAGGACAGGGCTAGTCTCTCTCTAAACGTAGAGCTATTTAAATCTCTATTTTTTCCATAAGCCGCTTACTCAGGCGGCTTTTTTATAGTTAGCTTACTCAAATATATGCTTGGCTACATAATCTTCGATACGACGGGGCAAATCAACTTTGTTTCTAAGGGCACCGAGCGTAGGCTCGGATTTGAACCTGGAAGCTTATGTAGCGAAAATATCCAAGATTTATTTGACGAGAAGCATTTACCAAACTTCCTCAAAGAGGGAATTGTATGGGGACGTGTGAATGGGGTAGACCCAAGTTTAGGACCGGTTGAGGTGAATATCCAAAATTTGGAATCGAATGATGAGGCTGGCAGGGGGCTACAATTAGCAAGCATTAGCCGCTTTAATGGCGATTCGATTTTGGCTAAGTCTTCAAAGAGTGGAAAAGTTACCGGACTCTCGGAGTTTCGGTTTTTGTTCAAAGAGCAGTCTCGCTTTTCCAAAGAATTATATGATCATACCCCAGAAGGGGTAGTGCAGGAGGGGATTGCTTTTATAAGTGAACTAGGCGAAACAGCCTGTGAGATAATCAACGATTTAGACATTGGAAATGAGCCCGAGGAATTCAATGCGAAGTCGACGAATATAGCTGTCTTGATTGAAAGTGTTTTCGGTCTCTATGAGCCATATTTTACGTCAAAAAAAATTGAATACACGTATGAGGTTGAGGTCTTGGATGAGGTTGTGGGTATGTGTGGAGCGCGTGTGTCGAGGGCTTTAGCTGCTCTATTGGCGACGGCGCTTAGTGGACGTGAAATTGGTAAAATTATTATTAAGGCTACTAGCGATGAAGTAGATGACTCCGAAGCTATTTCCTTTACTCTGAGTTTTGAGGAGGGGTCTGGAGCGAGAGAATTAAATACGCTTTCTAAGGATTATAAATATTTCGATACACGCAAGACTATCGGCTCGTCTTTAGTCGATTCGCTTGGTGGAAGTCTTCGCTTCCGTCCTGATGAAGGTAACAATTTTTCGTTTATCGTCGGTGTGCCGGTGGAGAAGACTAAAGAGGAAATTGAGGAGCGAAATCAGTCTATGAAACGGATTCTGGTTGTTGAAGATAATCAGCTAAACATTGATATCTTAACCCATTTCTTGAGAGATTATGGTAGCCCATACGACGTCGTTAAAAATGGCAAGCTTGCTGTTGATATGTATGAGGACGGCAAATACGATTTGATTTTGATGGATATAATGTTGCCCGTAATGAATGGGTACGAGGCCACGGAAAAAATCTTAGAAAAAGGGAAGAATGTGCCTCCCATAATTGGGGTAACAGCAAAGGTTTTTCGAGATGATAAAGACCTCTGTCTCGAGTGTGGTATGTTGGAAGTGATCAACAAGCCGATTGACTTCACTAGACTGAAGAAATCCCTGGATAAGGTGTTTGGGGGAGAAGAAGCGAAGGTAGAGAAAACTGAGTCAGTCTCGAATGACTCCAGTGTAGAAAAGATGTTCGATTGGAGAACGGCAGAGAATTACCTCGGAAGGATGGAAAGTGCCGAGAATTCACGAAAGGACCTGATCGATCGCTATTTAGCCGAAATTCGATTGTTGCTTGATCAAATAAAATTGGCAGCTCTGCAAGATTCAGGATTCGAAGAGATTCAGAGACACGCCCATTCACTCAAAGGGAACTTGGGGTTAGTCGGCGCTAACAATATGCAGGATTTAGCTCTCGGTTTGGAAATGACCGCAAGAAAGAGTAATGTTCATTTCAAGCCTGAACATTGGCTCAATTTGTTAACCGCAGCTTTTGTGGATCTCGAGCGCTCGATGCGAAGTTTGGCTTAGGCGATAAGTGAAATCTAGCGGGAATCGAGTGATATTTCCGTGAAGCGATCCAAGTAGATCTCTAGAGATTCAAGTACGCATGTTTGGCAAGTCGTATCGATTTTGATTTCGGCTAAGGGTGTGTTTATAATTGTCTTTGCCCAGCGAGAGTCGTCGGTTGGTAATGTAGAATACCAATCTTCTTTCACAGGAAAGCCTTCGTCTCGGCTATACCGATAGAGGACTTTTATAAGAATGCATATCGCATTCGTTGGATGCGAAATGAGGGAGTCGAGGCTGGTATTGGATAAGCTATAAACGGAATGGTTGTTTAGCTCATGTATAGGGTTGGATTGGAGGAAGAAGCTTATTCGAGCGGCTATCTCCAGGGATCTATAGTGAGTGCCAATTTTTGTGCGACGCTTTATTAGCTCGTAGTCTTTTAAAAAGGACAGATCATTTCCATCTGTTTTTTCTAAATTACAATCGGCTTCGTCATAGAGATCGAGCGGGGACAGGGAGTCTCTTCGTTTACTTTTCCGTTGCATGGCGTGGACCATGCCTCGGTCTAGACTCAGCAATGTGAGGTGTATGAAATTTTCGCCGGAAAGCTTTTTGTTTAGAACAATGACTCGGGCTTTGTAGATTTCTTTAGCCAAGTTCTTGGGCTTGTTGTTCTTTCAATTCGCTTTGGTTTACCCAATTTGGCGCTACCGCTCCACCTGAAATAATAAGTTTCATTCCGTCGCCAACAGTCATGTCCAAAACTTTGATTTCGCTTCTAGGCAGCATTACGAGGAAGCCGCTGGTAGGGTTTGGAGTTGTCGGAACGAATATATTCCAGAGCTCGGCCTCAGTGCGTGCCTGAGCTTCCCCTTTGGTCATTCCGGTGTAAAAGCCAAGAGCTTTGCAACCTTTACGCGGAAATTCAATTAAGACGACTTTTTCGAAGACCGCTTTTTTCTGTGAGCTGAAGGTATCAACGATTTGCTTTACCGACTTATAGACTGTGTTGATGAGTGGCAAACGGTTGAGGAATTTCTCACCCAATGTCCAAAGGTATTTTGCGACAAAGTAGCGTGACAGGAAACCCAACAAGGTGATGAGAATGAGAACCATGAAGGTAGCTGTCACATTCCAAAACATCTCTAGGTTTTGCTGGTTAATCAGTTCTGTTGGGATGAAAAAGAGAACTTTGCCTTTGAAGCTTCCCCCAATTCGAATGACGAGCCAGTTGAAAACAAATAGCGTGATTCCGAGTGGAGCTAAGAGAACGATCCCTGCTAAAAAAGCTTTTCTAAGAGAGTTGAACATTATTTGTGTCTATAACTAATTCAGCCTATTAGCCGTTTGCAATGGCGATATTGGACATTTTTTAGATTGAGACAACGATATTGGGAAAGGTTTCATTGGGCGTTAAAAAGGTTTGCCGATTCAAAGTTAGGATTTTTAGTATCAATCTTTTATGCAGTGGAAGAACGCTAATCGGCTCTATTCAAAGACGTCACTCGAGTTGTGGAGTAAACGGCTTGAATTGTCTTGGGAGGCAAATTTTTGTTCAGAGGCTTTGTCTCTAGGGAGGCGGTATTATAAGAAAGGCACTGTTAAAGAAATATCTATAGGGGAGAGTGATGCGATTACGACTTGTCGTTTTGGCAAAGAAGAGCGTTATTCCGTGGTCGAATGGGAAGAAGGCGATTTGAGTGTACGATCTTCTACGAATGACGATATCTGCGCTGGAGCTATGGCGGTTGCCGGTTTGTTGGAAATTGAGGAATTGATCGCTGATGAAGACTTAGCGTTGCTTGAAGATTTCAAAATGGAGGTGCAGCAGCCAAAGGAATCTCCGACGCATTTTAAGAAGAAAAACAGAATCAAGACTCCATCTAGAATACTCCACCTAGTATTGGATACGCACTATAAGGGGCTGATATGCGAGGCTTATTGGGTTTCTGAGGATGGCATTCGAAATCCAGCTTTGCGAATCGATACAGGAGCCCCGAATGCGGAAAGCGCTGAAGAGCGTGGGCGTCTGATTGCATTGGCTACCAAGGCCCGCAAATCACACTTTAAATATTCTGCTGAATTCAACGGGTACCTTCTAGAGAATTTGCATGAAATACCATTTTTTATCCACCGTGTCTGGCCTTCGTGGAAAGCCGTTTTTTCGTGGGAGGAAAGAGAAAATGTATCCAATATTCGTGAGACAGTAACGATGCTGAAGGTGCAGGCCCGCGCGGACGTCACTGACACCGGGAAACTCGATCTGGATTGGGTCTTTCGGACGGGGCAAGGACTATTGGGAGAAGAAGCGACGAATCGCTTGTTGGAGTCCGGAGGGAAGCCATCTTTGGTTCCGGAGCTCGGGATTGTGCAAGTTGATGCTGAATCCCGCAAGATGATGGAGGAGTGGAGGCAAAAAGAGGAGAGCGAAGAAGTACTAGCATTCGAGCCATACCATTTGTTCTCCCTTTTTCCTGCAGATAGTCAAAATTTGATCCTATCTGAAGAAATTGAAAAATGGCGAAATCGGCTTCTGTCTCCGGACCAAGAGAAAATTGATTTGTTGGAGTGCTTGCGACCGTATCAACGATATGGGGTTAAGTGGATGGCTCGTTTGTTAGACAACGAATGTAATTGCTTGCTCGCAGATGAAATGGGTTTGGGTAAGACGGTTCAGGTAATCGCCTATGTGAAGGAGCGGATTCTTGAGAAATGTTCGGTGGTTATCCTTTGCCCGGCGAGCGTGGTTCCGGTTTGGATTTCAGAGTTTAAGAAATTCGCTCCGCAGAAAAAAGCGGTGAAATACGAAGGTGGACCAATCAAAAAATTAGGTGAAGACTGGGACGTTATGGTTACGAGCTTCTCCCAGATGAGAAACCATATCGATAAGCTGGAAGTGCACCCATTTGAACTCGCTATTATTGATGAGGCTCAATTTATCAAGAACCCAACCGCCAAAATTACTCAATCAACTTTTAGGATTAAGGCTCCCAAGCGTATTGCTTTAACGGGTACGCCAATCGAAAATAAACCATTGGATATCTGGCCAGCATTTCGATTCTTGATGCCAGGTTTGTTGGGGACAAAGAAAGATTTTGAAAGTCGCTTTGCAGAGAATCCAGGAGCGTTTAAGGCACGTTTGAAGACTCAGATTGAACCCTTTATGCTCAGAAGGACGAAAGCTGAGGTTGCGAAAGATTTACCTGAAAAAATCATTATAGATCATCACTGCGACTTAACGAAAAAGCAGGTCGATGAGTATTCTCGATTGTGCTCGGAGGGAATGGAAAGGCTTTCAAACGATAAGGGTAAGGCTATGAATAAAAATCGCTTCGCTATCTTCAGTCTTCTTACTCGATTGAGACAAGTCAGTTGCGATCCGGATTTATTGCCTTGGATGGAGGCCAAGTTGGAGGACAGTGGTAAGCTCATGATGCTGCTGGAGAAACTTATCGAAGTTTTGGGTACAGGTCATAAGGTTGTGATTTTTAGTCAATTTACAGGGTTCTTAGCTCGAGTGAATGAAATGATTCGAGAGTCTTTCCCTGGGTTGCCGATTTTTCAGCTTACCGGTTCTACCAAAGATCGGGAGGTGCCCGTTAACGGTTTTCAGCAGTGCGAAGAGACTGCTGCGATGCTCGTGAGTTTGAAAGCTGCGGGAACTGGGATCACCTTGCACTCGGCTGACTATGTCTTTGTTCTGGATCCTTGGTGGAACCCTGCGGTTGAGAATCAAGCGATAGACCGTGTGCACCGTATTGGTCAGAAGAAGACCGTGTTTGTTTATCGCTTTATCGCAAAACGCTCGATCGAAGAGCGTATCCAAAACCTTCAAGGCGAAAAAATGGAGCTGTTTAATAGCCTAATTAGCGATTCTAAAACCGAAGGAGCGGAATTCTCCTCGCAGATGAAGTCGCTGGAAGCGTTGTTAGTCCTGGCCCAAGAAGATCACTAAATGATAACGGCTTTGGGTTTGGGGATTTTAGCGATCGCTTCCATAATCTTATCAGCGATTATTTGGTAGCGTGCTTTGCCGGCGGCTTTGCCAGGGTCCAGTTCGTGAATATCAAGCGGTTTTCCGTAGTTTATGTGTATCCGATTGTTTAAGTTCGGTAGTTTGGATTCCTTTGATAGAACTGGGTGTGAATTGAAAATTCGGCATGGGACGATTCGAGCTTTTGACTTTGCGGCGATCAACCCGATTCCTGGTTTAGCCGTTTGCAAATTACCGTCCGGGGAGCGAGTGCCCTCTGGAAATAGAGTTAGAAGGCCACCACTTTTAAGCGTTTTGAGAGTATTCTTGAGCGCATTGACGTCGGATTCACCGTCCCTGTCAACGGGTATTGCTCCGACAGTATCGAGCCACCAAGAAGCGATGCCAGGCTTCCACAGGGTTTTGCGAGCAAAGAATGTGACTTTGCGCTTAAGCTGTGAGCCGATGAGCGGGGGATCTAGGTGGCTTGCGTGGTTTGCAGCTAAAATGCATGCGCCTTCTTGAGGAATGTTCTTTGTTCCGCTTATCTCACCACTAATGAGTTGTTGGTAGGTTGTTTGAATTAAACTGTGGGATGTCCAGTAAATCAGATCGGATAGTTTCATTAATCGATTGTTTTGATCGTTTTTTCTACCAACGTAGATGCGTGTTGGATTACTTCTTCGAGCGTCATTTCCGAACTATCAATTAATATGGACCCATCCGGTCGAGTGAGTGGAGCGCTCTTTCTTTGAGAATCTTGCGCATCACGTTTTTCAATACTGTCCACGATACCTTCTTTGGCCCGTCGTGCAGCCCGTTTTTCCGGGTCCGCAAAGAGAAATAGCTTTAAGTGAGCATCAGGGAAAATAATGGACCCAATATCGCGACCTTCCATGACAAGCCCGTCGAAATCATATTTTTTAGCAACTATCGCTTGCTCTCTTTGGTAATCGAGGAGGAATTTTCTTAGCGTAGGCAGAGCGGCGTATTGTGAGACATTTTTGTTCACTCGCTCGCTACGAATTGATTGATCAGGTATCCAATCATTAATGGAAATAGATGCCTTTTTGTCTTCGATGGCAGTGCCCAATTTGAGCGATTCGAGACCGATCTCTAATTGCGATCCTTCGATTGCTGGCACCTGAGTATCGAGTAGTTTCAGCGTTACGGCTCGATAAAAAGAGCCTGTGTCAACGTGCATCAAATTGAATCGTTTGCTTAATCCGTTTGAAGTTGAAGACTTGCCTGCGGCGGCACCGCCGTCGATCGCGATGATGATGAAAGGTGTATTACCCATGATATGTGGTGGCTGCTGATTCGCTCTCGATTCTGGCGTTTTCTAAGACTTCAAAGAAATCGGGAAAGGTCTTTTTGCAGCAGGTGGGATCTTCAATATTCAGCCAAGGAGACCCGTCGCCGTTTTTGTTGAAGCACCCAAGGATGCCAAAGCTCATAGCGACACGATGGTCGTGGTAGGTGGCAATTGATGCATTTTGTAGGGGTTGGGGGCTTACTGAAAGGGAACCTTCCTCTTGGCTAATTGATTGGCCGACACGGTCCAAGCCGTTTGCCATGGCTTCTATTCGATCGCACTCTTGGTGTCTTGTATGAGCGATTCCCTCGATCTTGCTTGGACCATTGAGTAAAGGAGTGATTGCGGCACCAGTTAAAAAAGTATCCGAAAACTTGTAGAAACTAGAATTGAGTGCAGTTGGTTTTTCGCCTTTCTCATAGCGGCAAATTGCTGAGTTATCTTTCCATTCAATTTGGGCACCGGCTGCAATTATTTGAGTGGTGAATTCTGTGTCGCCTTGTAAGGAGTTTTGGGTAACGCCATCAATCTCAATGGATCCTCCCACTACGAGCGGAAGGGCAAAGAAGTAACTTGCGGCAGAGGCGTCTCCTTCGACTTTGTATCCTTCTGGTTTTGAAGAGTAGGGCTTTTGTGGCTGGATGACGTAGTTGGAGTCGCTCGCAATGATGTTTTTACTTTGGATACCAAATTGTTTTAACATCTCGATTGTCATATCGATGTAACTACGACGCAAGCTTGTGTCTTCTAGCTGGAGCGTTAACGCTTCTTTGCCATAAGGCGCAGCCATAACAATGGCTGAGATGAATTGAGAACTGCTCATGGAGTTTATGGAGACGATTCCTCCTTTAAGCCCATGTGGCTTTATGGTGATCGGCATGAAGTCGCCAGTCGTTTCGATTTCTGCTCCTTGTTGAATGAGGCAATCAACGAGGCTTTTGATCGGGCGTTTTCTCATTTGCGGAACGCCATCGAGAGTGTACTCGCCACCTTCTTGGAGACAGCAAAAAGCGGTTAGAAAGCGAGCGGAGGTACCAGAGTTGCCAACGAAGAGGGATGCTTCTTTGTTAGGGATTTTTCCTCCTAGTCCCAAAACGGTGATTCTCTTTTCATTTGCGTTGGCGTCGATTTCGAAGCCGAGCGCGGTGAGTGCGTTCACCATTATTTCCGTATCCTCGCTGAAAAGACAATTTTCGAGGATTGTTTTACCATCGGCTAAGGCAGCGACAATCAGAGCGCGGTTTGTGATGCTCTTCGAACCAGGAAGGCTTACACGAGCGTTTACTGGATGCGTGAATGGTTTGATTGGAAGTGGATCTATCATGGAAAATATCTCGATGGAAGTTAGAGTGAATCTCTAAATTTTTTACCTTTCGCGAGGAGTGATTTCGTCATTTCTGGGTCGTTCTTGGCGATCGCTTCACGGTATTTTTCGATTTCAATTTGGAAATCGGACAAGCTTTTAAGAATTTCTTCTCGATTCTGAAAAATGATTTCTGTCCAGAGGCCAGGATCACCTGCGGCTATACGAGTGGTGTCGCGGAGCCCATTGCCGCAAAAATCCACTGCGTTGGGACAGCTTTCGTCGAGGTAACTCGCGAGTGCCGCGGAGATAATATGAGGGCTGTGGCTTCCTTTGGCAGTGAGTTCATCATGCTTTTCAGGAGTCTCGACAATCACTTTGGACCCAAGGTCCTCCCAAAACTTGCTCACCTTCTGCACATTTTCTACTGAAGATTTTTCGCTGGGGGTTACGAAACATACTTTCCCGTTGAAAAGTGTAGATTGGGCATTTTCCATTCCTGTTTTTTCCGAGCCTGCCATTGGGTGGGATCCGATGAAGCAGGCTTGGTCACTGAGTATCGCAGTGCATTCTTTAACAATATTGGTCTTAGCGCTACCAACATCGGTGACAATCGTTTCGGTGGAAAGGAAGGGGCTTATTGTGCTGGTTAACTCGATTATGCGATTAACCGGAGCACAAATGATCACTAAATCCGCTCCTTCACAAACCGTTTTCAAGTCGATGCTCGCTTGATTACACCAGTCCTTTTGATTCAGGGCATCAACTGCTTCGTGCCTTCTAGCCCAGATTCGAATGTTCTCAGCAGCGGCTGTGTCTTTCGTAGCCATTGCTATGGAAGCACCTAAGAGGCCGGGGGCGAGTATTGTCAAATTTTTGATCACAGTGGAACTCTATCTACCTTAAATACTTATGTAATTGGTTGGAAATGATATGTAGTCAATCTCTGGTAGAGGCTGAGAATAAGCGATTCGTTCTTTACGGTAGAATGCAGCATAGTGTTTGATTGATTTGTTAGTGTAAAATCCGAGGCAACAATGGACGAATCTCCCGAAGAAATACAAGCAAGCAGACGTGCCAAACGAATATTATTCACCGTTATGGCGATTTTTATTATTTTTCCAGTAGCGATTTTGGTCTGGCAGACGATTAAAGGGTAGGTGGCGGTTGATCCGCTACTGTATGTGTACAAGACGTTTTTTAAACTTCCAGCAGCGATTTTCGATGAACCAATCTATCCTCTTTGTCCGGATCTTTTTGATGCTCCTGTGTGTCGCCGGAGGGGCATTGGTGTCGTACATTTTTCATGTGAGTCAACCGCTTTGGATAGCTATGTTGATCGGTGCTTTGCTGGGGTCGCTTCTCGTTTTGATCGATCTTTTGATGAAGGGGTTTTCGCTTCGGGCTCTATCAGCCTTGGTTTTTGGCCTTTTTATGGGGATGTTGGGGGCGAACTTTATAGCGAACTCTCCGCTGTTTGAAGGCGGTGATCCTGAGGTTGTTTATATTTCGAGGTTGGCGGTGTTTGTGACCGGAACCTATTTAGCGACTGTCATCGCTTTGCGAGGTCGGGACGAATTCAATTTGGTGATTCCGTATGTGAAATTTGAACAGCAAAATATCGAGAAGCAGCTTATGGTGTTGGACTCAAGCGCGTTGGTAGACGGGCGAATTGCTAAACTCTGTGAGGCAAAACTGGTACGCGATGAATTGATTGTGCCTCGTTTCGTGATGAATGAGTTGTTTGAGCAATCAGCGTCGCATAACGAGGAGTTGATGCATCGCGGCAAGCGTGGCCTGGAAATTTTCGATCGCTTGCAGAGTATAGAGGGGCTTTATATTTCTATTCACGATAGTGAATTGCCCAGCAGGGATTCACGCGATGACAAACTTTTGTATATTGTGACTTCGCTAAAGGGTCGGCTTTTTTCCGCTAATGAATTGCTCTTAAATAAAGCAAGACACGCTAATGTTTCGTACGTAGATGTAAACTATCTTCAGAAGTTGCTGGTAAGCGATATCGCGGTTGGCGAATCGCTAAAGGTGAGCCTAGTAAAAGAGGGAAGAGAAGATGGCCAGGCAATTGGTTACCTGTCCGACGGTTCGATGGTGGTTGTGGCATCGGGTGCCAACTATCTGGATTCTAAGGTAATGGCAGAAATTACTAGCATCGTACCAATCAATGGTGGGAGGATGATTTTTTCTCGATTTTTGGATGTAGTGTAGTGTTTTTATTACTACCGAGTCCATCGAAATTGGTCAATGATTGATATCCCGACATCGTTATTATAAGTATGGATTCCATCTGCGATTGGGTGATCTGCCGCGTCGATACGCTTCAGTCTTCTTTCTTCGAACTCAGTTGTCGAAAGTGTCACAATTTCGTTTAGATTCAATCCTCGCCCGTAGTAAGCAGAGCAATCTTGCGATGGGCGGATAATCCGATTGCGTGGATCAATAAAAATTTTCCCGGCCGGTCGAGCGCAGCGAACGTCGCGAATGATCGGATTTAAAGGGTGAGGCGTCCAAACATGACTGTCGTGACTATCGGCATAAAATAAGAAAAGTTCGTCGTCGTTTGACCCCCTAGAGCCAGTATCCATTGTTGTGAACATCCACCATTTTGAGTCGTGGAAAAAAAGTGTGGTATCGGCTGCTACAACATCCTTCATTAAGGTTTTCTGAAAGACCCATTTTTCAGGAAACGATTCGCAGCGGTAAAGATCGATCGTCTTGTTTTCGCTCGTCTCAGGAACCATGAAGTACGTTTCGTTTACTTTGAATATAAAAGGGTACGACAGGTGATAATCCTTCTCCAAGATTTTCTGGCAGGGACCGATGCGTCCATCCTTTTCAACAATGAAATGCGCGAGGTCACCTTTCGCTTTTGAGTATTCGAGTTCCTCCAAAAAAACGTGAACTTTGCTTCCGTCTCGAATTATAAAGGGATCGGCCCAAAATCGATCCATGGGCTGTTCGAGTTCCGCATAGTTTGCCATGGAGTCGGGAAGTATGTCTGTTCTTTCTAGAGCCAAACTCCAATGAGAGGTCAAAAATTTCTTTTTCCAAGCTAACCGAGCGATTTCGAATGCGTATCCAAAAATCGAGAATATTGAAGCCGGTCGGGATGATTTATACATACCGTTGGTAGCTAAGCTTGACCTAGGGATGGTATCGAAAAGAAGGCCAACGGAACGCCAAAGAAGATAGTTGCGTGTTTTGCTGAGTGAAGCTGGAAAAAGTTTATAACACGCTTTACTTCGTATTTTGTTTTTGGAGCTAGAGTTACTTTCAGTAACAAAAACTTCTATCTCTGAATCGTGTTTGACGATTTCGTTATAGCCGACAAGGTCGCTCGTTTTGGGGGAAGAATTGCCGAATTCGAGGCGGATTAGAGTTAAGGACGGGAGTTCCTTTAGGGCTGACTCGATAGCTACTGAGTGAGTGAAGTCGATAAGTAGGGTGCCATCACTGGGTTCGAGGTTTTTTAGTTCCTGAATGAGTCCTTCCTCCGAAAATGCTGTTTTGTGTAAGAAAGATGCGGGGGAGCTTTTATCCATCAGCCCATCAAAGCAAATTACTTGGTTCGCCTCTTGGTGGCGTTTGTAGAAAATCTTATCAAGTGTGATGTGAGTTTTTTTGATTAAATTGAAATAAATTTTGCGAGGCCGGTGGCAGCTAATTACGGCTTTGACTTCGATTTCTTCGCATTGAATACATTTTTTCAATACAGAGAGTTGCCACTTTTCAAAACGGTTTGGAATGGCAAATACAACGTTTTGTATGGCTGTGGTCATTTCTTTGTTCTCCACGTGGCAATTCTATATTTCGACTGTTAGCTGGTTTTTGCTAGAACCCGTTTTTTCTAGCTCAGCAAAGGTCGGAGCGAAGTATTTTTGGTAGAACGTCAAATTACTTTTCGCTACGGATTCGGGACTGAATTCGCGAATGGCTATTTTGTGACAACGGTCAGATGTTTCTTTAATGGCTCGTGGGTTGTTTAGAAAATCGACGATTTTCCGAGCAGAGACGGCATAGTCTGTGTTGACTGTTATTCCTAAATCCTCCTCTTCGACTAAACTGGAGATGTTCATTATCTCATTTGTTACTACTGGAATTCCGAGTACCATCGCCTCGGCAATAGAGCGTCCAAAGGAATCCCAGCGCGAAGTTTGGATGTATAGGTTCGTATCGCGTATCACATCCATTTTTTCGGTTCCGTAAACAGGTTGCTTAATGGATACATTTTTGAGTCCGAGTTCTTCTTTGAGTTCAAACAAGTCGCCTTTTCGGGCGGCATCACCGTGAAGGTTTAATGAGACTTCAGGGTCGATTTCTTGGACTTCCTTAAAGATTTTAAATAATATATCGAGGCCTTTGCATTCAATATCGTAGCGTCCTAAGTAAAGAAGCTTTTTGTTGTTGGGCACCTCTACTCGTTTGGCTGGTTTAATAGGGTCCCAGACCGGATAAATGGGACCCTTATATTTAAGCCTTCTGAGGTCGCGTATCTCGCTTTGTCCGCCACAGGTTAGGGCGGCGGTGGCACCGTGGAGGCAAGGCTTGTCAAAGAGGTGGTAACAAATAAATTTCTTTAAGCGTCCTCGTTGAAAAATTTGTGGATCGTAGCCTCCATGAATGCTTATAGCGTATTTATGTTTGTACTTCTTTAAGTAATAAGAAGCGAACCAGTTTTCTGGGCGAAAAACGCTACGAATGTGAAACACATCTATGTTGTCTGGATTTTCGCGTAACAACTTTATGAAGGCTTTGGTTCCAGCTCCGAAGAACCCCGACTGGAATTCACGAACTGTGACGCGCCCTTGCTTGTAAGAAGCGTTCTTAGTCCCAAATCCGTAGAAACATACATTATGGCCTTGCTTAGCGACTTCGTTGGCTGTGCAGCAAGTCGTCGCATTGACGCCGTTGACTGTTTGTTCGTCGTATAATCCTATATGAGCGATGTTCATGAGTGATTAACAAAGATTACAGCCTGAGCGCAGTTATCAAGAGCAATGCATTTAAGTGAGGCCCGTTTGGGAAATGGAATTCTCCCTTGAGTATCTTTACGCTTTAACGGCTAGAGGCCCTTTCAATATTAGTGCTTAAAGTGTCTTGATTTTGAAGCTTTAATGGCTGTAATTGAGTGATTAATATATTAGACGAAGATGTAGAAAAGCTACGTTCCATGGGAGAACGTATCACAGAATTCATGATTTCCAACGCTCCTAATTTGATTGGAGCTCTTGTGATTATGTGTGTTGGAGTTTTTCTGTCTCGGATCCTCTCTAAGCTTATCGCCAAGGTCTGTGAGGCGCGTAAGATTGATGTAACGCTGTCTCGTTTTTTCACGAGTACTGCTAAGGTTGTCGTTGTAATAATGTTTGGCGTTATAGCAATAAACCGAGTCGGGATTGAGATAACCCCATTTATCGCTCTTCTGGGTGCGAGTGCCTTCGGTGTTAGTTTGGCTGTTCAAGGTCCTATTTCAAATTACGGGGCAGGTATCGTTCTAATCATTACTCGGCCATTCAAGGTTGACGACACCTTAAATGTTCAAGGGCGCACAGGAATCGTGCAGGAAGTTAATCTCGGTACGACGCAATTAGTGACCGAGGATGGCGAGGAAATCACTATTCCAAATCGCAAAGTCCTAGGGGAGATTTTGACGAACTCTTTTAGCTACATGGTGGTTGAGGGAGTCGTAGGAATTAGCTACAATTCGGACCCGGAAAAAGCGATTGAAGCCGTGACAGTCGCAGTGCTCTCGGTTGAGGCGGTTGCCCAGGAAAAAGAACCGCAGGTGGGGATCCAAGGCTTTGGCGATTCTTCAATTGACATCGGTTATCGTTATTGGGTGCCGACGCAGAATTATTACAAGATTCAATACGCGGTTAACCTGGCGATTTTTAAGAAGCTTGCAGCATCTAAGATCGAGATTCCTTTCCCACAACGCGATGTGCATATTGTGAGCAAAGAGAGTGTTTGACTCAAATCGAATACTAATACGTCGCCCGTTGACACTTCAGTTTCGAATCACTGGAGATGCCAAGCGAGTGAGAATGGGGAAGTGCGTATAGTATGCAGTAACTTGCTTCAGGCCAAGTCTTTGGAGGCCGAGTTACTGATTTTTAGCCGGCTCGCGTTGACCATATCCCGCAATTTCCGCGAGGTTCGGTATCACTTTGAAGGCCTCCTATCGTCTTAGACTTCAAGTCTTTTGCATGGGGGCGGAAGCTAGTGTCGAATTCCTAAGGGTGCTGTTCAATTTTGACAGCTAGGTGAATTTTCCGAGGGTTTGGGGTTTCTATCCTTGAACTCGGTGAGCTTTTTTAACATCCGTTGTATCGAAATGATACTAGTCTAGCGGCTGCATGTTGTGGTTTTATACCTAACTTGCTGTTAAATATTAACCAAATGATGAATTTGTTTTCATAAATTCGTAAAAAATAATTTGATGAGTTGTATGAGTTGAATATTTGGCAACGTAAGTGCTAGTACCTACCAAAAATCGAAATGAATGAATCCACACTCAATCGGAAGGCTACACAGGACAAGTTAGTGACAGTCCAATTCTTGGGCGATATTACGCTAGTGGTCCTTTCTATGGTTCTAGGTCACGTGCTGAGGTTTCAGTATTTGCGGGAATTTGGCCAATTTAGCGAAGCGTCCTCATTAAATTCGTACTCGATTCAAATAGCTTTTGGTTTACTACTTTTTCTTCTGATCGCCAAGAATCAGATCCTTTACGATTACAATCGGGTAGTCGTGATTAGACACCGATCAGTTTTTCATGCAGTTAAAGTGGTGATTGCTTGGTCTTTTATTTTTCTGGGGGCGTCTTTAGTGCTCAAACTATCGCCCGGCATATCAAGACTGTTCGTTGGCTGCTCTGCTTTGATGATGATTGTGCTGTTAACGGCTTGGCGGATTTTTCTCTATGGAGCTTTGATGAATTCAAAGTGGATGCAAGGCGCTTACCAGCGTGTGGCTGTTATAGGAGCGAATAAAAACGCGGAGCAGCTTGTGAGTCGGATCAGTAAGGGAGAAAGTGGTCCGTACCAAGTGGCCGGAATTATCACGACGTCGACAGCGAACGAAAGCTCATTTGAGTCATCGCATATCGGAGATTTAAAAGATTTTGAATCGTTGGTAAACGAAGGACACTTCGATGCAGTCGCAGTCGCAGATATGTTTCTATCAAAAGATGAAGTTTTGAGGGTGGCACGAATCTGTGAGCGTAACTACATCGATTTCAAAATGATGTCGGGCTATTTCGAAGTGTTTACTTCTTGCCTTCAGCTGCAGCAGTTTGGTGGGTTCCCTGTTATGGGGCTCAATCAGTTGCCGCAAACGCAAATGTTTAATCGGATACTTAAGCGTGCTGTCGATTTTGCCGGCGGTATGTTCGGCTTGTTTATATCGCTCCCAATATTTGCTGTTTTAATTCCATTGATAAAAATGGAAAGCCGCGGCCCGATTCTGTACCGCCAAATTAGAACAGGACAACACGGTAAGGAATTTTATATACTCAAGCTTCGTTCTATGAAGACCGATGCTGAAGCAAATGGGAAAGCTGGATGGAGTACGCTGGAGGATCCGCGTCGTACGAAGATTGGCACCTTTATGAGGAAGTATAATTTAGATGAACTTCCTCAGTTTTGGAACGTCGTTAAGGGAGAGATGAGCCTAGTAGGTCCTCGTCCAGAACGTCCAGAACTTATCGAAAATTTCGTATTGGAAATTCCATACTATCAAAGTCGACATTCTGTGAAACCTGGCATGACGGGTTGGGCACAGGTACACGGTTTGCGAGGGGACACTAGCATTTCAGAACGAATTCGCTATGATCTAGATTATATTGAGAATTGGTCTTTGTGGAAAGATTTTACTATTAAATTTAGGACGGTTTTGCAGAACAAAAATGCATGCTGATCAAATACTTACACATTGAAAAATGTGTTTTCTAGAAAACAAAATACAATGAAAAAACAAATACTAAGCAGCTTGGCGTTGATCGCGTCAGTTGCAGCAACCTTGAATGTATCAGCAGACGGCATTGATAGTGTCTCTGGTGGTATATTTGAGTTAGATCCTATACTTCCGGATCTATCTGAAAGCGGTTCATTGGAGTCTGATGACATCACATTTTTGATGTTTGAAGGAACTTCAATGATCGGCCCAGGTGGGTTGGAAGTGTTTACGGATGTTGGCAGTAGCACTACAACCTTCCTCGCGGAAGGCACTTTGGTTAACTCGTATATATTCCACTTTGACCCTAGGGACAATGGTGGAAGTGTAGTGGAGTTTTCTGGAGGTTCAGCTACGTTCGAAAATAACATTCTCGGTTTGGTAGCTTCTGGGTCAGGTCTAGATGCTACTGATTATCTTGGGAATGCTGGTACAATCTACGATACAGGTGTTGCACAGCGTAATGCAGGTTTCGGCAACGAGTGGGATAGCTTCGATTCAGATTTCGATTACTATTCTTTCTCAGGCGATACATTCACTATCGATAGCTTGACAGTGAAGAATACCCGCATCGACCAAATTCGTGTTTTGACTGCGGTTCCAGAACCGTCGACGATTGCAGGAATTGGAATCGGTGTTTTGGCTCTTGGGTTCTTGACTTACAAGCGCCGCAAGAACGCTACAGTTGAAGCGTAGTTTCTGACCAATAACCTTAAGAGGGATTTCAGAGGCACCCTTTAGGGGGTGTCTCTTTTTTTGTGGTTGTTTATGAAAAACGCACTCTGGTCAGGAGTGCGCTAAGAGGAGAATTGTGTCTAAAATTACACCAGGATCAGCGATGGTGTTTCGATGATCTTTTTGAGTTCGGCGAGGAACTGGGCTCCTACAGCTCCGTCGATTGCTCTGTGGTCGCAGCTAAGTCCAATTTTCATTACTTTACCTGGAACGATTTCGCCTGCCTTGTTTACCACAGGTTTGTCGATCGTAGCGCCAACAGAAAGAATGCCAGCGTTTGGCGTATTGATAATTCCGTAGAAGCTTGAGACGCCGAACATACCGAGGTTAGTGACCGTGAAGGTGCTGCCTGACATTTCATTTGGCGTAAGTTTCTTGCTACGGGCTTTGCCAATAAGGGACTTTGCTTCTAAAGCCACTTGTTTCAAACTCTTCGACTCTGCGTCGCGTACGACTGGCGTGAGGAGTCCGTCTTCAATGGCTACACCAAACGCGAGGTGAACGGATCCGTTTTGCTTGATCGTGGTTCCGTTCCAAGAACGATTGATTGCCGGGACGCGGCGAATCGCTTCGGTTGTGGCCTTTAGAATAAAGTCGTTAACTGTAAACTTAATGCCACCTTTTTCTGGTGGGAGCTCGGCGAGTTCTTTGTTCAAGTTAGCACGGAGCTTGAGAAGTGGAGCGGAATCCATCTCGATTTCCAAGTAGAAGTGGGGAGCGGTTGTCTTGCTTTCGGTCAATCGTTGAGCGATGACAGAACGCATCTTCGAAACTGGGATTTCTTCGTCTACTGCGATTTGTTGCCCAGGAAGGACTGGAGCTGCTACTGCCGGTGCGGCTGCAGCTGCTGCAGGGGCTGGACCTGCTTTTTGCGCTTCCAGGACGTCCTTTTTTACGACGCGACCATTTGGGCCAGATCCTTTGATTGTAGATAAATCAATTCCAGCTTCTTGAGCGAGTTTCTTGGCCAATGGGGAGGCTTTTACTGGGCCACTTGCTGTTACGGGTGCTGCTGCAGGTGCAGCTGGCTCAGATACAGCAGGTGTAGGAGCTGGTGCTGTGGGTGCTGCAGGAGCAGGTTCTTCTTTTGCGGGAGCCTCTGTTGCTGGAGCGGCAGCAGCAGGGATGTCTACTGTTTCACCTGCTTCACCGATCGCGGCGATAGGAGATCCGACTGGTGCGGAACCACCAACGCCAATGATTTGTTTTAGGAGAACGCCATCTTCGAAGGCTTCCAATTCCATGGTCGCCTTGTCTGTTTCGATTTCCGCAATAACGTCACCAGAAGCAACGGCATCGCCTTCGTTCTTCAACCAGTTTGCGACCGTGCCTTCCGTCATCGTGTCGCTAAGTTTTGGCATATCTATAATTGTCGCCATGTCTGTGTATTAAATATTTGGATTGTTTTCGGGTTAGATCGGGACTGGTTTGTTAGCAAATTTTCAATACCTTTTTTACGATCACGTCTGCTTCTGGAAGCTGGAGTTTTTCCAACGGAGGAGAGTAAATCGCGGGTGCATCGATTGCTGAAATACGTTGCACTGGAGCATCGAGATAATCAAAGGCTCGGTTTTGTATCAGGTAAGCGATCTGGGCATCGACTCCGCAGAAAGGTTTGTTTTCTTCAACAAGTACCGCACGACCAGTTTTCTTTACTGACTCGATGATCGTTTCTTCATCGAGTGGGCGGATAGAGCGCAGGTCGATGACTTCGCAGTCGATGCCGTGTTCGTTCTCAAGAATCTCTGCAGCTTGAAGGCTCATAATAACAGAGCGTCCATGGGCGATGAGAGAAACGTCGGCTCCGGTGCGTTTGACGTCTGCTTTTCCGATTGGGACGATGTAGTCTTCTTCGGGTACTTCGCCTTTGTTGCCGTAGAGAACGGTGCTCTCCATAACGTATACTGGGTCATTGTCGCGAATAGCGGCTTTCATAAGACCCTTGGCGTCGTATGGAGTTGCTGGGCACACAACCTTTAAACCTGGTGTGTTTGCTATGAAATTTTCTGGCGTGTGCGAGTGAGTCGCTCCAACGCTAGTTCCGCCATTAGCGGGGCCGCGAATAACGATTGGTACGTTGATGAGACCGCCAGACATGTAGCGAAGGCTAGCGGCGTTGTTAATCATTTGATCCCAAGCAACGTAGGCGAAGCTCCAGAACATGAGTTCCATTACTGGGCGAATGCCGAGCATTGATGCTCCGACACCCATGCCGATAAACCCAGCTTCACTGATGGGTGCATCGACGACGCGTTTTGGGCCGTGCTTAGCGAGGAGTCCCTCTGTTACTTTATAGGCACCATTGTATTGGGCGACTTCTTCGCCGATGATGACTACGTTTTCGTCGCGCTCGATTTCTTCGCTGAGCGCTTCTTTGACTGCTTGTCTGTAGGTGATTTCAGGCATCTTGCAAATTTTCCTATTTTTTGTGTGTTTGCTATGGCCTAGTCGTTAAAGAAGTGGCGACCGGTCGAGGTGGATTCGTCGTTGTTGTCCGTAGACCAGTAAATGTCATCCATTATTTCGGAAGGCTGAGGGAAGGGGCTTTCGTCAGCAAACTTAGCTGAGGCTTCCGCTTCGTCGCGCGCTTCTTGATCGATTTGCTTATTTAGCTCCTCGGTTATGATGCCTTGGTCGAGAAGGTACTGTCGGTACAGGTTAATAGGATCTCGGTTTTGGCGGTAGTCCTCGATTTCTTCTTTCGTGCGATACTTCTTGTGGTTCGCATCCGCTATTGAGTGACCTTGATAGCGGTAAGTGTGAATTTCGAGAAGAGTTGGCTTGGACTCGTTGTGAGCTCGTTCCATAGCACGATGTACACCGTCGCGAACTGCAAAGAGAGATTCGCCATTGATGACTTCCCAATCCATGTTGTAGCCTTCTGCCCGGGCTGCGAGGCCTTCTGCGGGGTGAGAGCTTGAACGTTCTTGGGAGGTTCCCATTGAGTAACCGTTGTTCTCAATGATGTAGATGACTGGCAGATCCCAAAGAGCAGCCAAATTGAGAGATTCGTGGAAGGCGCCTTGATTGATCGCTCCATCACCAAGGAAACACATACAGCAACCTTTGAGTCCCTTATATTTCAGAGCATAGGCGATGCCGGCTCCAAGTGGTGTTTGACCGCCTACAATTCCGTGTCCACCCCAGTAATTTTTGTCTGGTGCGAAGTAGTGCATAGAACCGCCTTTTCCTTTGGAACAGCCAGTCGCTTTTCCGAGGAGTTCAGCCATACACTCGTTCATAGTCATACCAACGCCTAAACCGTGCGCGTGGTCGCGGTAAGCCGTGATGACATGATCGTTCTCTCCCATGAGAGATACACAACCGGTTGCTAGCGATTCTTGGCCAATATAAAGGTGGAGAAATCCTCCAATTTTTCCTTGTTGGTAAACGCGAAGAGAACGCTCTTCAAAGCGGCGTATGCGCACCATTTGGCGAAGAAAGCCAATTTTTTCTTCGTCGGTGAGGTTCTTGTTAATAGGAAGCTTAGCTTCCTTAACAAGATCTGCCTTGTTCGGATTCTTCGTTTTACGAGGAGTTGTTTTTTTTGTACTGCTCACTTCTTCTGATTCAACGTTTCGGATAAGGAACTCCGAAGAATTTATAGAATTCACTAAAGATCAAGTCGATAGCCTGATCTTTGCTAGCAAAAAGGCTTAAAGCGGCTCAACTGTAAAGGTTAAGAGCTCTTTATGACCTGCTCGATTTCAAATTCGAGCGGTTTCCCGGGGGTGCAGTCGGCTTTCAAAGCGACGAAATCTTTGTGGTATTTATCGTAAATTTCCCAAAGTCCGGTTTTGTCTGTTTCGGGAATCGGCAGGGTGTTGATTTCCTCACGGGAGAAGAACTCGAAATTCCCTTCGTCAATTTCCGGCGGAATATCGTTGATTGGTTTATCGCAAGTGAAGAGAAACATGAGCCAATGTCCGCTTCCTTCGTAGGCTTTCTCGGCAGCCATGCAAAAGAGGTGTAAATCCTTATTGGATATATGAATACCGACTTCTTCGTGTGTTTCTCTGATGGCGCATTCGAAGGGGGATTCCCCGGTAGTCATTTCTAGTTTGCCGCCGATTGGGCTCCAGAGGCCTTTGTTGGGCACTTTCTTGCGTTGCAAAAGGAGGAACTTTCCTTGCGAGTTTTTGAGAAAAATCAATACGCTAATCTTGTATTGCATCGTGGTTGGAATTAGGCACTTTAAGCGGGGTTTCTCGTCAAGAGTATTCGAGAGACAATTTCCCATCGTTATTTGCCAAACTCCCAACTCACGTTTAACCTTCGGCCTTTTATTGCACCCATGAATGCGACTTTGAATCGAATTTGCACTGCTGTTTCCCTTTTTTTTATTGGTTCATGCATCGTTGTCGCTGAATCCATCGAAGTGCGGGAATTAGAGTATTCACTGATCAAATATGAATCGAGCGATGAATGGTATGAGCTGAGTATCGAATTAGAAGCGTTTCGCGATAGTCAGGATGAAGAGCGACGTGATCCAAGTTTCATAGACAATATTCGAGTCGAGGTTTTCGTGGCTACTGAAATTCGAGCGACTGGGCGAAAAAAACCGTTTGAGTTCTATAGATCAGGGGTCGAGTTGGTTTCGATTGAACAAGGCAGGACATTTGTCCGATTTTATTTGCCGCCGGAGATTGTTAAGCGTGATCGAGTGCGAGGGGAGCCACACTCCTTTATAGTGCGTGTGTATCGCGGTGAAGAATTATTGAATCAGTCACTTTCTCGTTCGCTCAATCGAGAGTCGGTTCTGGCTAATTTCGAAAAGCGCCTTGCTGAAAATATCGCAGCCAACGATGGGATATTACTTCCTCAGAAGGGCACCCCGTTTTTCAACGAGTATTCGGGTGCTTCAACAACAGGGAAGGGTGCCCCTTTTTCTAATTAGATTGCTGAAACAAATTCGCTCCTTAGACAACCGATAATGAATTTTGTATCGCCTTTTGGTGGAATCTCTTAGGCATTTATCGTTTTTCCTTGTCGTAAGGGTCAGGTTTTCAAAAATTGGTAAACTGAATGAGTTCCTCAAGATATCTAGTTATTAGCTGTGGTTCCTGCCATCTGGTCGCCGCTCATCTTGAGATGAACCCAAATGGTCGTTGTAGTCTGATCGAATACCATGTAGAAGACGTTTCGTTTAATACGACGGACCCTCTTCTCTGGCTGAAGGCTGCTTCGCGCTGTTTTCGTGATGTTAGGAGAAAATTTTCTTCCGAATTACCTGTCGGCTTTGTCGTGCCGGGGCATTTGATATTAAGTAAGTATCTAAAGATTCCTCAAGTACCGGCTGCTAGACGTGCGAAAATCATAGCGTACGAGGCAAAGCAGAATATTCCGTATCCACTCGGGGAAGTCACTTGGGGAAGCCATGTGATCGGCGAGGACGACCTCGATTTCGAAAGTGTGATAGCCGCATGTAAGACTGACTTCGTGGAAGCGCTTTCACGCTATGGAAAAGAGGCTAAGATGGATCCGGACTCGATCGGTCCGGCTTTTGTCGCCTTGTTAAACGGCTTTCGTTACAATTATCCGGAACAAACAGAGCCAGTTTTGATTATGTCGATTGGTGCAAAATCGACTGATTTGATTTATCTCGATGGCACTGGTTTTTTCTCGAGAAATATCTCCATAGGCGGTGACTCGGTAACGCATGACATTGAGGAGCGGTTAGATACGGACTTTGATAATGCGGAAGCCGTCAAGCTTGCTGCGATTGATGGTACAGCTATTCCAGACATGGAAAAAGATGCCTTTGCGGCGGCTAGTGCAGAGTTTCGTCAACGAATCGCAACAGAAGTGGTGAGAACCAAAGCGATTTGTAAGATGCAAGGATTGGAAAAGGACCCAAGTGTTTGTTTTGTAACAGGCGGAGGGGCTTTGCTTCCTGATTTGTTAAGTGTCTTAAGTGAATCCCTGTCTATTAAGGTTCAAGAGTACAATCCCCTGCGAAAAATCAAGTTGGATTGGGTGCAGGATAAGCCAAACCTCGAAACGGAGGTCGCATTGTTGGCTAACTGCGTTGGGGCGGCAATAGGGCATTTTGTTCCGGACGCTGTGGAAGTAGACTTGGTTCCTAAGAGCATTGTCTGGCAGAGAAAGTTTAGCAGGCAACAGCCTTACTTTATTGCTGCTGCGCTTTTCGCCTGCGCTGCAGTTGCGTTGCCTCTAATAAATTCGACTGTCGCTATTCATGCTCACGAGCAAGAGATCCAGAATTTGGATGCGCAAATTGCTCCAATAAAAAATGTGAATAGCAGGATTCTAAACAAAATTGAGGAGATTGAAGAGCTTCAGTCCGCGATTGAAAAATCCTCCACGATTGTGTCGTCGCGTTTGAATTGGGTTCGTTTTTTATCAGATATGCAGCAACGATTGCTAGGCGTCGAAGATGTTTGGCTCGATAAGCTAGAATTTAGTAGGGAGTCGGACGTGACTTCACGTTTGGCGGGATCTCGCCTCGCTCGCAAAAACGAATCGGCGGAAAAAAGCGAAGACGCTCCGCTTAAACTGGAGTTGGAAGGACGTTTGATCGATGCGAAGAATCCGTTATCAACGGTGAGTGAAGATTCTTACGCTCGGGTGAAATCTCTCTTGGAAAATATTGAAGCGTCTGGCTTTGTTCAATCCTTGGATGGTGAACGGTTTGATAATAGTGTACCTGGAATCCTGAAGTTTAGTTTTACTTTAACAATCAACCCTGAGCTACCCTTATAGTATGGATTGGATGAAGAAAAATCCATTATTCTACGGTGCCTTGATTGTTATATTGGCAACTATTTTAGTGAGTCTCTGGTACATGTCTAAGCAAGCAGCATTGCTGGCAAATCTGGAATCTGAATATGAAACAAAAAGTCGAGCGTTCGAGCTTTATCTTAAGCGAAGTCCCGCTCCGACTAGAGCGAATTTGGAAGCTCTTGAGGGTAATTATGCTGAATTGTATTCACTTTATGAGCGCACGCAAGTGGCTCTCAATTTGAACACATTCGACAAGGAATTATTTTTTGGTGAAGTTCCAAGTTCGAAGACTGACTCGTTTTTCGAAATTGCGAGGTATGTGGAAAGCGCTAGAAGTTTAGCGGGGAAAGAAGAAGTTGAAGTTTTTGAAGGCGAGCGTTTTGGGTTTGATACCTATACAAATTTTGGACCGGATTTGGAAGACATCGAAACGGTGCATCACCAAGTAAAGATCATGGAGTTTCTTGTGCACTCAGCTTTGAAGGCGGGAATTCGTGAGTTTGTTTCAATCCAGAGGGAGCTGCCTCAAGAGGGAGGAAATGCATCTGTAGTGGATCATTATTCTGTTAGCGATTTGTTTAAATTGGATGCGATGGATGCTACGCGCATCGATGGCGTAATCGATTCAGATGCTTTTCGAATAAAGTTTAGCAGCCAATCTTATGGTTTGCGCAATTTTCTCAACCAGGTTGTGAATTCGTCGCTGCCATTTGTGGTTTGTAAGATTGAGGTGGGGACAACAGTGACTCCAGACGAAAGCGCTAAGCGCGATGTCATAATTGATAGCCCATTCTTGAACCCCGATGAGGGGAGTCGCGTTATGGAAGCTGCTCAGATCCCGATTATTGCGGAAAATGAGTCGGAATTTACGATCACGATTGAATTTTTGAAAAACGCTAAGACGTTCGAATTGCCTGAGAGTTGGAAGGGGGAAACGGGTGCTTAAGTTCAAACTATTCGATTTTTTGGATAAGCTTCTTTTGCTTTTGGCAATGGGAATATTTCTTTTTGTAGGTTTCTTTGGGATACGCCAAGCAAGGAACTTAACTGCAATGTCTTCGCAGTCGCGCCAAATGTTGTCTGACAGCAAAGTGGATTGCGAATATTATGAAGCAAAATTAGAACGCCCTGAATTACTCGAATGGAAGCGGCCGAGAGGTCAAAGCAAAGGGGAAGACTGGGTCTTCGATGTTTTCACTCCACCCGTGATTTATTATAATCCAGTGACCGCTGAGTTTACCGTGACGCCGCCCAGTTTTGAGGCGAAGACGATCGTTGAAGCGCCAAAATTGAGATTTGATCTTGAATTGCTCGAAGTCAGGCAACGTCCATATCGGTTGCAGCTTTTGGGGTATGCAGGTGACGAGGGGGATTATGTTGCATATTTCGAGTACGAGCCGACGGGCGATATGCTGCTAGCCCGAGCGGATGAATTGATTGTTGAAGCAGGGGTTAAAGTCCTTTCGATTGGGGTGCAACGCATGCAAGTTGACCAAGAAGGCCTTACGCCTGTGTATCAGAATGTCGGGGTAGCTCGTGTATTAGATTATGATAGCGGCGAGGAAATATTCTTAACCAACATGGAAACTAAGATTTTTTCTGATTTAGAAGCAAAAGTACGCTCGACTGTAAATGGCGAGACCTTTGTTGTTCGCGAAGGAGGGCAGATTGAACACAACAACGGTTACTACATTGTGGGGGACCTTTCTTCAGATCCGGAAGAGGCGATGATCACTCGTATCTCTGAGGAAGGTGATCGACGTCAATCAAAGTTGCTAATGCCGATTTCTTCTCAACGAGATACTTCAAGCGATTTTACAGAAGAGATTGAAAATAGTCCTTTTTCAATTCGACCTTCACTTAATTCTCGTCCTAATAGTTAACCACGGCTCAAATCTCTAAACAACACCCCAACCTATGAAAAATCCACTACAACTTATACATCGCTTATTACGAGCTAGCGTTGTGTTGGCTCTCTTGGCGACGTGTAGCTTTACATACGCTCAAAGCGACACTGAAACAAAAATTAAGCTCATGTCAGAAGCTCTTCAAGCGAGAGACGATGGTGATTTGGAAACATCACGCACAAGGCTTGAAGAACTTCTCAAGATCGTGCCTAATGATGCTTCGGTGAAGCGGATTTTGCAGGATGTGGAGACGATGATTGCAGAGAAGAAGCGTCGTCCTAATTCAGATCCAGTTTCCCAAGATACACCGGAAAGAAGAGCAGCCTTGTTAAATGAGGCAAAATATATGGCCGAGCTCGAAGCAGAGCGTATTGATAAAAGCATGTCCGATGCGCGTGAAATTCGGGATGTAGCGTTGAGACAAGCAAAGCGAGGCGATTACGATACGGCGTTAATCAATATTGAAAAGGCGTTGAATACGGTAGAATTGAACCCGCTAACGAAAACGTTGGTAGACGAACTAAAGCGGGATCAACGAGAAATAATGCGCGATAAATCGCAATACGGTGCGAGTTCAACGTCAACCGCTAGTAGTGGCAAAAAGGGGCGAGGTAAAAATGCGAAACTCCCAATTGATCAAATTAGCCCAGATTACGTAAGTTTACAGGAGGAGATCTCTGCTCTAGAGCTTCGTGCTCGATCTCAGTTTTTTGCAGGAGATATCGATGGCGCTGAAGCGACTTTCAAGCAAATCGAAGTTTTGGATCCAAATAATGATAAAGCAAAGAGCTTCCTTATTCGGATTTCCCGTGAGCGTGAATCGATGGCTTTCCTAAACAAGCTTAAGACGCGTGAGCAACTTTTAGAAGAAGTATCCAGCGCTTGGCAACGCCCTGGTATTTATGAAGAGCGTCCCGATTTGAGTCCGACTGTGATGGGACCGGCGCCTTTGCAGCAGAAGCTGAATAATATAATAATCCCAACGGTTAATTTTACTAATGTGGACCTTACTCGTGTTGTGAATACATTGAGTGCAATTTCGGAGGAATTTGATAATACGGATGTAGGAACTCGCGGAGTGAATCTCGTGTTAATAGACCCAGACCGTACGAATCCCTTGGTTAATATCACACTTAGAAATCTATCAATTAAGCGTATCTTGGACTTTATCGTTGATTCTGTTGGCTTTCAATATGAAGTACAGCAGGACGCCGTCGTTCTACGCCCGGGTGGAGAGCGTAGAAATCTGAATACAGAAGTATTCCCTGTATCTCGATCAACTGTGATTCGCATGACAGGTCTTAGTGGCAGTGGTCAATCCGACTATGAGAACGATCCGTTTGCGAATGGGGCGACATCGCCCGCTAGGGGCTTTGCAGATGACGCGAATACGATTCGTACTTTCTTGCAACAAGCGGGTGTCGATTTCACGGGTGTTGAAGGCAGTACAATGGCTTACGATGGATCCGCGATGATAGTGACTCAGTCGTCTAGAAACCTAGAGCGTATCCGAAATATTCTGAATCGCTATACAGACGTAAAACAGGTGGAAATCGAAGCGAAGTTTTTGGAAGTGGAAGAAGGAGCTCTTGATGAGCTTGGCTTTGATTGGTTTGTTTCAGAAGATGGTGCCCTAGGGGGTGATGGAGTGGCAACTGGAGACGATGAAATTTACCAATCTTCGATGAGAACATTAGCTGATACTGCTCCGCAGGCCCTTTCAGGGGCTATTGTGATCACTAATGAAGATGGTGGTAAAATTGAGTCTCCACTTACTGCTCCTTCGTTGCCAGGTGGACTTCAGCTTGGAGTTGGAACTAATCCATTCACTGAGGTTTTTGGCAGGATAGATGATGTTGCATTGAATGTAACCATTCGGGCCCTTTCGCAAAAATCAGGTTCTGATCTGCTGAGTGCCCCTAAAGTGACTGTGCTTTCGGGAAACCAAGCTGAAATTAGCGTAGGCCAAGAGTTTCGCTATCCGACAAGTTACAGTGACACAGAAAGCAATGTTGGCAGTTCGAGTGAGAATACGTCTGGAGCAGGTGTAACAATCACACCTGGTACGCCTGAAGATTTCGAAACGCGAAACGTCGGTGTTGAGTTGTCGGTTACGCCGATTGTCGAAGAAGATGATTACAGTATCACTTTGGAGATGAACCCGAAGGTAACCGAATTTGAAGGATTTGTTGAATACGGAGGAGCGAGCGTTGCGATAGCAGGAGGTCGAACGGTAACAGCTCCGTCTGGTTTCTATCAGCCAATTTTCTCTGTACGGGAAGTCTCCACAAAGGTAACGATTTGGGATGGCGCGACTGTTGTCATGGGTGGCTTGACTCGAGAAGAAGTCGTGACCGTTTCTGATAAGGTACCATTTCTTGGCGACATTCCTTTGTTTGGCCGTTTCTTCCGTTCGGAAGGAGAAAGCTCGGCGAAGCGCAATTTGCTAATTTTTGTTACAGCAAACCTCGTCAGTCCTGGTGGTTCGCCGAAGCGCCAAACTTTAAGAGGAGTGAGCCCTGGTTCAATGTTCCAAAATCCAACGATCGTGACTCCAGGTGGCAGTGAGTCGCGTAGCCAGTAGGGATTTGATTATTAGCTAATTAATTTGAGTGCCCTCGTGCAAGCTTGCGTGGGGGTATTAAAACAATGTTATGGGGTTTTAAAGTACTGTTTTGTATTTAGGTAAAATAAACTAAGTGTAATTATTATTGACTAGGTATTTGTAGCATTTACTTCAGTAAGTCGTATGAAAAAAATACTAACTCTCTTATGTTTATCTCTTATTGCTGTCGGTGCCTTTGCTGGACCTGACATTGATTTCCCCGTTCTTGTCAAAAGAGTGACTCACCTTGGTCATGATGTTGGAGGAAAAACCTATACAATTGAGTATGGAACACTTAATTCTAATGGGTCCTTTACTACATCATTTAAGGATCTTGGAACGACGAGTAATGTTGGTCCAGTTCCTGGCACAAGTTATTTTGGGGTGCCTGTTGTTAGCACTGGCATCTGGAACAATGTTATAGCAGCGAACCCATCCATTGCTAATATTTTTTCTGTGTTTGATGCTGGAAACAATTATAAAGTGATTTTTGGAATATCTGAAATTCCAAGATTGTTTAACGTTTCAACTAGAGGAGATGTTACAAATAGCCCAATTATAGGGGGGATTGTGGTAGTAGGAGATGAACCTCTGAAGGTCTTATTAAGGGGAGTTGGTCCTGGGCTTTCACAGTTTGGAGTGGCTGGGTCTAGCAATCCTACAATGGCTGTTTACAGCGGGAGCACAAATCTTGTTACAAATACTAAATGGGGAACAGGTAGTTATTCCTCTTCTTCGGAAATTATAGCAGCGAGTGCTAGTTCAGGTGCATTTTCGCTTTCGAATGGAAGCAATGATTGTGCCGTTGTGATGACACTTCAACCTGGAGCGTACACTGTGATTATTTCTGGTCCTCCTGGAGAAGTAATTTTTGAAGCTTATGAAGTGAACTAATTGTATTAAAATAGCTATTTAATATTTGAGAACCCTCATGCAATGCGTGAGGGTTCTTTTTATGCCCAAATATCTGCTAGTAGATGGATTCAATATGGCATTCCGTGCCTTTTACGCTGTTCGTGAGCTGACACGGTCTGATGGTTTTCCCACCAATGCCTTATATGGTTGGGTTCGCTCAATGTGGAAGCTGGCGGACGAACATCAACCAAATGAGACGATCGTCTTTTTTGATCTTGGTGGCGCTCAGAATAAACTAGCTCTGTTGCCAGATTATAAGGCGAATCGAGGTGAAACTCCTGAGGAATTTGAAAAGCAGATTCCCATAATTAAGAAGCTGACCCGAGCTATGGGCTTTGGTGTTTATGAAGAGGATGGTGTGGAGTCAGATGACTTGCTTGCTTCGTACGCTAATCGGATAGTCGGAAGGGAGGAGGATGCGTTGATTTATATCGTGTCTGCTGACAAAGACTTTGCCCAAAGCGTGACTGATCAAATTCATATGCTTTTACCTCCGCCAACAGCTAATCCAAGACTCGGCTGGCGTGAGCTCGACCCAGAGGGGGTAGCTAAAAAATTTGGCATAGGGCCGGATAAAATTTCTGACTACCTCTCTCTTATTGGTGACACATCGGATAATATCCCCGGGATTCCAGGAGTAGGACCGAAAACTGCGGTGAAATGGTTAGTTGAACATGGTGATATTGAGACGATCGTGGAAAATGCGGAGACTCTAAAACCTCCTCGTTTTCGCGAAATCGTACCGACCTTGGTGGATCGCCTAAAGATCAACCAACAAATCATTACCTTCGATAATGAATGTTCTCCTGAAATGATTGAGAAAGGGCAATTGGATATAGGAGGGCTATTGGGAATTTTAGAAGAAATGGAAATGAAGACTCACCTTGAAGAGGCACGAAAGCGGTACCAGCAAGGAGAGTTGGCATTTTAGAGATGATAATTTTTCTCAAAATTTAGCAAAATCATTGCGATTCCAGACTTGACTTGGATTGGAGCAGATACACATTCACACATCTTTTTTGAGGAGTGTCAGGGTAGCTCAGTGGTAGAGCAGGAGACTCATAAGCTCTTGGTCGGCAGTTCAAATCTGCCCCTTGACACCACTTCAAAAAAAAGGCCGAATTCTAAGGAGTTCGGCCTTTTTTATGCGAAATTGACTCATTTATTAGATGAGGAGGCTAGTTTTGCTGGCGATGGACCCTATCTGTGAATGCTTAGTAAATGACTGGCTCCATTTTCTTTGATAACGTTTTGTCGTAATCGTAGAATTCTTCGAGTGAAAGGGCTTTTTCCGAGAGACGTGTCCACTCCGCTTTTGAAGCGTGTTCGTAGATGATTTCGCCTTCGTAGTTTTGGAGGATAAGGATGTATCCATCGACAGAATACCCGTAGGGATCATTATCGGAATTGTTGTGTATCTGAAATGGATCGCCTTCCCATTTTTCCGATGATTTTCGAGGAAGGTCTAGAGTAAATTCTTGGCGATTGAGGACTTGGCGAAAAGAAGGAGTGTCTAAGCGTTTGCCAATGAATATTAAGGTTCCTTTTACCTCCTGATAGCTCTGTTGTATGTCTTGATTCAGAATTTGAACGCTTGGATTAAAGAGGGTGATCGATTCACTTTCTTCGATCTCTTTATTGTAGGATACGGACACACGAAGTTTTTCTCCATTTGTGATGAGTGGGCCCAGTCGAGAACGTTTCTCCTGCCAGGTACGAATGATTTCTTGGCTTTCATTCGAAAATCGATCGATTGGGACGGTGAAATGTTTTCCGTCTTCGCGGATTAAGTAAAGGTTTTCGCCTTTTAAGTAGACGAGCTCTGCATGGATGGTTTTCCCTTCAGTGTCCGTTAGTTCGTGTTGAATAGCAAACGAGATGGTTTGGGACTGAATAGCGAGTAGTAAGAATAGCAAAAATTTGGATCTCATAGTTTCTTTTCTCTTCTAGACGAAAGGTTGGAATCGTTTATTCAGAAAAAGTGTCGGGGTTTTTCTAAATTGGATTAGTATGGCACTCGATAGACCTGCAATATGCGTTATTGTTGCGACGTTGATGCCTTGCCCTAAGCTGCTCGAAAAAATGGGATCAGGGTGACGGAGCTCAATTATTGTTTTTAAGATCATTCCTATAAAAGCAATTAGAGAAAGGGTTCCGCTCGCGATATTTCTGCTTCGGAATGAATGGCTTGCCCAAAGTAAAAGTCCGTGAGCGAAAAAGGCGGTGTCAATGGCAGACAGACCACGGTAGTGGATATACTCAGAAAAGTAGGAGAGAGCTATATGCGATAGAGCGATAGTTGTTAGGGTGGAAAGAATGAGTGTTTTTCGAGATCGTTGCTCGAGAATTAATCCTAGAATTATGAATACGATTAGATCCCATGCGAAATGAGATGGGGTCCAGTGTGATAGGTGGCCGGTGACGATTCGCCAGATTTCACCTTCTGCTATTGCTGTTCGATCCCACTGGAAAAGGTGTTGGAACGCTGGAAATATTTGGATCAACGTTGATAGGCCTGCGAGTCCGAGAGTGAAGTAAGGCAGTTTTTTCATGGGTTTGTACTATGGTACTCAGCTAGCTGAGGCCCTACGCTTAGCGAAAGGTTTAGCGCAAATGCAAATTGGAAGACTGGCTCGATAGGAACCAGTCTCCTTTTTATCTATCGTTTTACTGTGCCTTCGTATTTGTTTTCTTGGGACTCTGCCTGGTCTCCCCATACGAATTCGAATAAAGAGAATGACCCAAATAAGTTGAAGCCGAAGTGTCCATTATTCTTATTAGCGGTCTCATTCTGCTTTACTGTGTGTTTATCTGGCAAAGGCTGTAGAGGGGCTTGTGATCGGCCAGTTTGTTCGTTTTGAGGTTCTTTTGGACCTGGTTTTCGGTAGAGATTCGCTTCTGATTCGCTCACTTCCCAGAAATTTGAAATGGAATCATGGACACTGGCGTGAGATGAGCTTTGATGCGATAGTGCCAATGCGACCGTGCAGAGCCCAATTTTCGATAGTATCCATTTTTTTCGGTTAACTGACAAATAGATGGCTACGGATGAAGCAATTAGAAGGGCGAGCCAAGGTTCGATTGCTCCTCCTCCGCTATGGCTAGGTGTGTTGTTGGTGTACATGGGGCGTTGTGAATCAACTCGCTGAGCTCCTGAATTTTGGACTCTTTGAGTTTGGGCCATCCGCTCTGTGTTCAGGCGTTGTTGGTTTTTTCGCTCGATGCCATGACGCATAAACCCTTCATCGTCTAAGGCTATCATAGATGTACCCTCGGTTACGATTTGATAGGCGATACCAATATCTGCGATTGCCTGTTCCGATTCGGAGACCTCTACGAGTCCTGCCATTTTAGCGACCTGGATTTTCTGAACTTGGTCTAATGCCCACATACGTTCGATTTCTGGATAGTCTGCCGCGGCACTGGGAAATTCGACCTGAGTGGTGTAGGTTTTTTCGTGTCCGCTTATTTTGGCTTTTAGTTCGATATTTGCCTGGCCCGCCTCGTTATATTTTCCGAAGAAAATCAGTTGTTCTCCACGGTGAATTTTTCCGATCCTAAAGTCGGATACATCGAAGGTGTCGACTCCTTTAATCTTTAATGAGGCTTCGTGCATACTTTGGTAAGCTACCTTGTTTTTTGCCAAAAGAATTTCGCCGATAATGTCATTGCTATTGGATACAGATTTGTAGTATCCACCACTGGCTTCGCACATCAAACGCATGAGTGGCCAATTACTGCTATTGCCAAGGAGAAAGCCAAAGAAGCGTACGTCTTTTGCGTGAAGTAGTTTGTAGAATTCTTTGTCGTTCACGATGCCTTGATTGGCGACACCATCGGTAACGAGAATGAGGCTGGATACTCGGTCGCTATCAAGGTTTCGAATTCCCGCTGAGATAGCATTGTAGAGATTGGTACCATTGTTGGCTTGAAGTTGATGAATTTTTTCGAGCGATCTATGGATGTTTTCGGGGGTCGCGTTTAGCCACCCCTTGTGGATGTCCCAAGCTCGGTTGTTGAAGGGAATGATCCGATAGCGATCCTCTGGGCGAAGTTTTTCGATCGCTTTAGATACGCCGTTTGCGAGTGTGTGAAGTTTTCCATTCATGCTACCAGAGACGTCGACTACGAAAACGTAATCGGATCCATTCTTGAGCGGTTCGAGGTCGTCACCCGGCGTCATTAAAAGCATGAATGTGCCAGGCTTTTCTTCTATGGGGCGGTAAGTTATCATTTCTAAGCGGCCTGGTAGATTTTCTTGTAGTTTATAGTAAAATACGAAGTCTTGGTTTAGATTTTGTCCGCCTGATTTCGTGTAACTGTAGCGAACGTTTTTTTCATTAATGTGTTGAATATTTCCATTGAAGTGAGGCGTACGTACATGAGTGACTGGCCATACGCTGTTGAGTGTGACGTCTAGCGAGAATTGAGATTCAACAAGCTCGTTTGTCGACCAGAATGCCGATGCTTGTTCGTCGGTGCCACCTTCTTCTATACGGTAAGCATAACGACCGATGCCTGTATCCAGTTTGAGTGCTTCGTAGTAAGAATAGAACATTCGAACGGTGCCGTTGGCTGGGACGCGAGACACATTGAACTCAAAATTTTGGTAGGAGTTTTGGGTAGCTTTTCCCGCGTCGTTGCCTTGTTTTTTTTCTTCTTCGTAGATGCGATCGGCGTCTTCTTTGCGGATGACTTCGCCATGAATCGTTTTTTCGTCCAATTCGATGCGTAGCTCAGATAAGGCGGCTTGTTCTGGTATTGGTGTTTGGTAGATCGCTTCTAGATCGACTGTATTCGGATTACGAAATACTTGTTCGACCTCCGTATGGGCAAAGCCATTATTTATGACGACTCGTACATGGTGTTCGTCTAGTTTGAGCGGAATATCGGGCGACCCAACAGGAGTAAGAATACCGGATGCATAGGACGATGCCGCTGCTATTGAGCAAAGAGCGATCGTGTTAAAAGCGTTTTTTGAAACGCGAAATAATGAAGATAATAGATTTTTATTTTCCATAACGATAGATGTTGAGCTCTCTATCGCATGCTTAATGCCAGGCGTCTCTAAAAGATTGTAATTTACTGAATATCAAAAAGATAAGATTTCTGAATTTGAAAATAAGTTTTTGTAAGTTCATTTTATGTATATGCAATGTGTACATAAAATGAAAACCGCTGCCTAATGATTTAGGCAACGCTTTGAGTATTTGATTGCTTTTGAGAAAATAGAATTACTCGACGAATTCTTCTTCTGGATTACTTTCTGGTAGATCGTTTCCATCCCAAGGTTTTTCGACGATTTTGTATCCGTTAGGTGTTTTGCGGTAGATAGCACCGTCAGATTCGAAATATTCGATTTCGTTGTGCCAGATCGTAGTGAAACCGCTTGGAAGACTGTTTATAGTGACGCCTATTGGCGTTTCAACCCACACGAGTCCTTCCGGGCTTTCTCTAAAAAACTGTCCATCCTTAAAGAGGAGTTTACGCTCACCGACCCAAACGGTTTCGTAGGCCTCTTCTGCGTCTTCTATGGTTTCTTTTTCAGCCACGGCCGGCGTTTCTACGACTACATAGCCATTGGAGATTTTTCGATAATACACGTCGTCATAACGGTAGTACACGGCTCCGCTGAGAACTAATCTTGAATAACCACGTGGCAGAGATCGGATTCTAGCTCCTCGCGGAGCTCTGACGACAGAGTAGCCTTGCTTGCCTTTACTATAGTACTTTCCTCCGTGGTGGTAATAGCGATTTTTGCCCACGTTTATTCGGACGGCAGTTTTGGGCAGACGGAGGACGGTTCCGATGCTAACATCTATGTCTGATCTAGGCCTGGCTTCGGCGCTGGGTAGCATGGAGGGTGAAAACGTGGCGATTGCGATGGCTGAGGCGGCGATGATTGAGTATTTTTTTATATTCATGGCTTTATTAGTTTATGCTCTAGCTTAGCACTAAAGACTAACCGATTGGCCATCAGTTGCATTACAAGATTGTAATTTTAAAGGGATTGCGAAATCGACGATACTCACCTGATTTTGCGATACTATGTTTATTCGAAATTTGTTGTTTTTTCTTGTTGGGTGGGGGTTGAGTTCGCTGCAGTTATCGGCTTCTGAAGCCGAAGAATCATTTGAAGGCCGAGTAGAGTACGAGATCATCAACGCAGGCGCTAAGTGGTCTTATACGCTTTGGCTAAAGGATACCCGCTGGCGCACAGAATTAAAATTGGGTGACACGCTCTATGAATTGCGTATGGGCGACTTGGAAGATCGCTCGGGATACCTCGTCAATGATGGCGGGAAAAATTATCGTTCACTTGCAAGACGGGGACCTTGGAGCGATAGTGGTCCACGTGGTGAGGGAGGTCCTGAAGGAGGTGGTAAATCTGGAGGACAGAAACCTTCAAAAGGAGGGGATAAGAAGAAGCCCGGAAAGATAGATCCTGAAAAATTCGAAAAATGGGTACAGACGAAGGATGAGGTATTTGCGGTGGATGGGTTTACTTCGAATCTCGTAGTATTGAAGGGGAGTGGCAAAGCTTTTAGCCTTTACCCGAGTGAAGGCATAGGGATGTTTTCGCCGTATGCGGTGCCTAACTTTAAAGCGACTCAAGAGAAAGGTCCGTTACTTGGGCAGTTTTTTAGAACGTATTCAGATATTCCCTTGAAAATTGTGGAATCGGGCAATGAGAAAAAATCCTTTTCTATGGTGGCGAAGTCGATTTTGACTGAGCCCATAGATGATTCTTTGCTCACTATTCCAGAAGATTATAAAGAAGATCACTCAATGATGGGTGGCGGGCGTCCGGGTGCTGGTGGTGGATCAGGTAAAAGAGGCGGCGGTGGCGGTCGAGGTGGCAAAGGGGGCGGTGGAGGCGGTGGCCCTCCGCGATAGGTATTGGTTTGTTGAATTCAGATACAAAAATGGCCCCGGTGAAAACCGGGGCCATTTTATTACCCTTACCAATACTAATATTTATATGAAAGTTATTTTCTAGCTTAGAGAGCGATGATGTGTATGTTCCCACCAGATGTCTTTAATTCGAGGTCCGGCCCTCCGCCATTAACGTTTCCCTCAATGGAGCGACTTTTATCATCGACTTGAGAATCTACTTTGAAATCGGAGTGAATTCTACCACCGGTCGCTTGGGCGGCTAAATGAAAGGCACTGTCTTCAACCAATTTTAGCTTAATATTCCCGCCGGATGTTTTAAAACTAGAGTTCTTTGTTATAGGGTTGAGTATTTCTGCCTCTATGTAACCGCCACTTGTCTTTGCGGTTACGTTTCCATTTAAGTTTTTGAGAGATAGGTTCCCACCTGAGGTGTGGATGTTTGCATCCATGGAAACGTTATCGACTTTGATATCTCCACCACTGGTTCGAGCGGTGAGGTTCGCTTTTATTTGATTGAAGGTCATGTTTCCGCCTGAAGTTTTTGCCGTAACATCAGCGTCCATATCCTCAACTCTGATCGATCCGCCAGAAGTCTTTAGATGTGTAACAATATTTTGGGGGAGACGAAGCTCAAGGGAGATTGATATGGAGGAAGGCTTGTCTTCTAATTGGTAGCTTATAGCGAGAGTTTCGCCGTCTATGGTTGTTTCGGTTTCGATATTTTCGAGGTATGCTTTCGCTCTTGATTCGCGAACGTTTCTAACAGTCGCTTTCCTTGTGATCGAAATGTCTTCGCGTTCTTCTCCAAATACTTTGATATAGCCCGCAATTGTTTTGATTTCGAGGTTTCGAATCGCTGCAGCGTCGAAAGACTTTTCAGTGACTTCAGTGTACTCGCTAGCCGTTATCTGGCTGGTTGCGAATATGGAAAGTAGGATGCTTAGAGAAAGTGTTTTGATTGCCTTCATGCGTTTTGCCCTGGTTCGAAATGGTATACACAAACCGCATGAAAGAGGTTACAGAATTTTTTTAAAATGTGAGTTTACTGATCATTGCAGATCAGACAGGCTGCGATCGTAGTCTGCCAGTTCGATTAGGTTCATGTATTTATCAATCGGATCTATCCAAAGCGGACTGCTAGCGTAGGCGTGGATTGTTTTCCCGTCACTGTTTTGGATCGTAAGAATATAGCCGAAGAGAGTGAATCCCAAATCCCGATTTGTGGCATTCCTAGGGATCGTAAACGAATCGCCTCCGTAGATGGTTGTTTGTTTACTTGGGAGGCTTATTGAAAATTTCTGTTTATTCAGAACTCGCAGTAACTTTTTGGAGCCATTGCTGATTCCGATAATTGTGAGATAGCCTTTTGCCTCTTGGAGGCTGTGTTTCGGGTCTGGATTTTGTATCTTTATTGTTGGTACGTAAATTGGGGGAGATTGGCTGTCGCCCGCATTGCTTGCGTTTGCAGGGGAAAAATCTACGGTAGACAGGAGTGGGAGTGTTTTATTCGTTAGACGTATTTCGATCTCCTTTTGTTTAGCCCACAGTTCGACTAATAGTTTTGATTCGGTAGCTAGGCGATCAAGCTCGATATCAAATTTACTCCCGTCTTCTTGTTGAATAGCGACCATTGTTCGGCTAGCTCCAATAATTTCCACGTTTATAATACGTCCATTAACGTCTTTCAGTGTGACGCTGTCGGCGTGAGCAAGCTGCAACATCAGGAGAACGCTAATCAGGAGAATACAAGGGTTGAAGGGCATCTAGTCATGTTAAAAATCTGGGAAGATAGCTGTCAATTCGTGAAATGGCTTGATGATGCGTTCAAGCCCAGAGATAAACAGCGGCTAGGGCTCGGTGAGGCTTCCATTTTTCCGCTAGTTGTTCGAGCTCGTATTTGTTTTGCGCGTTTGTGGCTCGGAGGAGCCCTATATCACTTGACGGAAATGCATCTGGGTCGCGCCCCATTCGGATGCCGAGGTAATTGACTGTCCAAGGGCCGATTCCTTTTTGCATTAACAGACGAGGTCGTAGCGTATCCCAATCGGAGCTAAGGTTGATTTCTCCGTTGGCTACGTTTTCGGCAAGGCACTGAAGTGTCCGCACTCGGCCTCCAGGCATTCCAACACCTTCTAGATTTGCTTTAACCAGATTGTCGGCTGTTATCTCGCCGTGACAGCGGTCGACTACCCGTTGCATAATCGTTTGAGCGGCGGCGACAGTGACTTGTTGTCCGATAATCGTTCGGACAGAGAGTTCGAATCTGTCCCAAGCGCCTAGAGGGCGAAATCCTGGAATTGATTCGACTTTTGAACAAAGAATTGGGTCGTCCTTCAATTGAGGAGCCGGTTTCCAATCAAGAGTATACTGGAAGAGGAAGCGGATGCGGTCCAAGTAATCTTTGCTGTTTGGGCTATCGGGCGTGGAGACTATTAGGTGTTTCTCAGAGTGTATGTATCTTACCGTGACGTTTCCTTCTTCTGTGATTCTTCGATAGACAAGGCCGTCGACGAATTCGCAGTGAGGGATTAGCCGGGAATTCAAATAGCTTAGTAAGGGAGCCCAAGGAAATGGCTCTATAACTTTTTCTATGTACTCAATTGAGGACATGATCACTTTTTGAGTTCCAACTCTAGCAGTTTTGCTTTGCGTTCGATTCCCCAGCGATATCCAGAAAGTGAGCCATCTCCTCGAATAACTCGATGACACGGTATCGCGATCGCGATTGTGTTAGCTGCGCAAGCCGTGGCGACTGCTCTATGACCTTGCGGTTTTCCGATTGCTTGAGCCACTTCAGAATAAGAATATGTTTTCCCTGATGGGATGGATTGCAAGTAGTTCCAAACGAGCCTTTGAAAAACAGTTCCCCGAATATCCAATGGTAAACTGCGCAAGTTGTCCTTTCCTTCGAGGTAGTGGTTTAAGCTTTGTATCCATAATCTAAATGAGTCGGATTTTTGGTTGGGAGAACGAAGAATTTGGGCCTTAGGGAATTCAAGTGACAACGCTTGAATTAGTTTGGATTCGTTATCATCAAATTGAAGGAAGCAGATTCCTTTATTGGTGGCTGCTATGAGAGCGTAGCCTAATTTCGTAACGGCAGTGGCATAAGAAATTTCTTCACTCGAACCGCCTTTCCTAAAATTCTTAGGATTCATTGCAAGGGTCGTATCAAATTTTTCATACGCTCGCGATGAAGAGCCATATCCCGCTGCGTAGATCGCCTCGGTAATGCTTTTAGCGTCCTTGATTTGTCGTTTGAGGATGACTTCTCGACAGGCGCTTTGAAACTGTTTTGGTGTCAGACCGATGGTAGCTTTGAATTTCTTCTGGAAGTGATGAGGATTTAGTTTTGCTAACTGGGCGAGTTCTTTGAGTGGGAGTGGCTTTGGGGCGTTTCTTGCGATGTAAAGCGCAAGGGATTCTATACTTTCGTTTTGTTTTTGATCGGTCGGGCGACATCGCTTACAGGGGCGTAGTTTAGCAACTATGGCCTTTTGTGGCGAATCGTAGAAACGGACGTTCTTGCGTAGAGGCTCTCTAGATGAGCAAGACGGCTTACAAAAAACACCAGTCGTTAAAACGCCATAGAAGAAGAGGTTATCGTACTTTGAATTTCGCTCCAAGACGGCTTTCCATTTCTCGTCGTTTGAAATCGATGCTATATCTTTTCTCATGTGATTGGGGCGAGCATAGCAGTTTTCCATTCGAGAAAAACTCCGATTCTTGTGATTGAATCCTTAAAGATGTGTGGGAAGGCTATTTTATGGGCTGCCAACCTGCTTTAAAATATGACAGAGCGGTTTTAAGAATTTGCTCATGGGAGAGTTCGGAGAAAGGTCCTCCTGCAAGTACACCGTCAATGATCAACATCGCTACACCGTGTACTAGTGCCCACGACGAGAGCGCGAGCGCGTGTGAGTCTGTTTTTGCGATTTCTTTTTTGGCGATGCCTGAATCGATTGTGTTTGCCAAGGCTAGAAAAGCGTTTGAGCCAGCATCCTTAAGGCTCTCGTCCAAGTTTTCATCGCACATGACATTGTGAGTGAACATAAGTCGGTAGACTTCCGGGTTCTTGATGGCGAATTGGACATAAGCCAAACCGGATGCATTGAGATCTCCCGGCGAAGCTTCGTTCGATTCATCAAGCATAGAGCGCAATTGACGAAACCCCTGTTCTGATATCGCAGCTAGTAGAGCTTGTTTGTCCTTAAAATGGCGGTAAGGTGCAGCGGGACTGACTGATGCTTCGCGTGCAACGCGTCTAAGAGAAAGAGCGTCTAGACCATCTTCCTTGAGCACTCGATAGCCTGCAGTGAGAAGGGCTTGGCGAAGGTCGCCATGGTGATAGGACGTTTTGCTGGTTTTCGGCATCTGAGGGGTGTCTTCATTTTTAGGTAAATAGACTCTTCTCCTATAGATCAAATGCGAATTTTGCGTTCTTTAGATTTCAATTCGATTTTTTGCGGGGCCTTGGTTGAGTATTTTTCCGGTTACGAAAGTAACACTTGCGTAGATATTCGGGACTAAGAGCAGAAATAGACAGCCCCAAGCGATTACGGCGCTAAATGTATCTAATTGATGGATGAGTTTTCCTTTGTAAGCTTGAACTTGCGCTAGAACGACTAACCCCAAAAATCCTACTGCATTGATCCATATAAGTAACTTGGAAGGCGTGTTTTTTAATTCGATACGATTTAAGGTTAGTCCTAGGAGGGGAATCACCTGGATTGCGTGAAGTGAGAGAGCGTGGGGAAGCTTTAAATTGCCTCCTTCACCAAAGGTTGTGCTCTTGGCAATGTTTTCGTAGATGAACTGACCCTCTTGAAATACTACACTAAGACCGTGGATCACTATCAGTTGGCCTGAAATTTGACTAAGAAAAAACACAAGCATGCTTAAGCGTATCGCAATTTTCATGGCAGGTGATGCCTTTAGTTTTCCGAATGAGAGAATTGTTTGGATTGTGGCTAGTAGGGCAAAGGAAAGAATTGAAATTCCCATTATACTCCAAAGGACTGAGTCGAGGGGAGTCGCCATATTGAAGTGTGAGTACACGCCTCGATGACGTTGTAAGTCGATGATAATTATCTCGATTATCATTGTGGCACTCATTCCTACCATCATTGATGTATGGAGCTTGGGTTTCGCAGGGAAATAGCTGAGTAACCAAGATAGTGTTACGAGGGTGAATCCTCCTGATAGTCCAAAGACGATTGACTTGCGAAACCCTGTAGGGCCGCTCCAGGTGGCATCGTTAATAAGCGGAAAAGCCATAAGGTGGGCAATCCCTGTGAGCATAATCACAAAGCCCGATGCGTAAGCGATTCGTTGAAAAGCAGGCAGTCTTGTCCAGTAGCGTACAAATTGTATCGTTCTCATGTAAACACTGAAAACATCCAATGAGAACAGTGTAAACATCAAAATTCGAAAACTCGCTTTTTTGAAGAATCAGCTTGTTCTTTATTCTTGAGCTAGGGGAAGGGGGCTAGCCTATCGTAAACACGTGACGAATATCGTTGAATTCAATATCGAACAATAAACCACGGGGTTCAACAGGGTGTCGCGTCAGGCTATATTTTACCTTAATTCGCTGTCCCTCTTCAACAACCACTGTAGGCATAGGGAAGTAGGTTTGTTCCCAATGAGTACGTGGATTATGTGGGCCCGTATCCAAAACAACCGAAGGAGAGAGTTGGGCTGAGAACCACCCAGCAAAGCCGTTGAGTTGGCCATCTCGCTTCATCACGAATTCGACTTCGCCAGACTGCCAAGGAGATTCCTTTGTCGCCGTTGCGAGATCGAGAGCAATGATTGGCTTACCATCATCGAGAAGGTCATCCGGCAAAACCATTGTTTTAACGGCGATTGATTGATCTAGCTCAACTTTTTCGAGGAGTGAAAAATCTATGCTTTGAACGGGCTCGGACCAAAATCCTGGGCCTTGCTCATCGTACAATATTTCCGAGTCAATTGGGGCGAGTGAAATTTCGACGCCGGAGGGAAGCATAGTGCCTCCTGGTTTTAGGTTTACATCACGGCAAGTAATCACGTCGTCTAGCATGGTCTCAGCAAAAGCAAAGTGCCCCAGCCATTCACTCACAAGCAGATCGACTGGTTCGTCGAGTTTTAGTTGGTTTGCATTGCTGTTAATAACCTTGATTCGGTCATTCAGTTTGTTTGCCGCTACTAACTTCTCGGCGGCTCCTGCAATGCCAGCTTGGTCTACTGCAAATACTTTTTGAGCTCCTGCTTTGGCAGATAGCATTGCTAAAAGTCCAGTTCCAGTTCCGAGGTCAAGAACCTTGTCGCCTGATTTAACCACTTCTCGAATCGCTTCGGCGAAAGCTCCTGTGCGTGGTCGGTCGGAGACCATGATACGTTGTAGTGAAACTTCGCTGTAGCTATCGAAATAAAAATCCATTGGAGATCAACTGATTGGACGGGGAGGAGAGCGCAACTAATAAAATGATTCGTTGAACCCTGATTATTAAGTTTCAAAAGGAGAATTATGGCTCAAGCATTGTTAATAATACGTATTAGTCTGCGGCTTGACTCTCTTTGGATACGGGATTCCTTCTAAATGTGTATGGTGGGCGTTAGAGAGGCGGACTGGATTGCTTACAACGAAGATTTGGATGCTTTGATTGTAACGCTTCGTGGTGATATGACCGCAGAGCGCTTTATTCCTATATTCTATCGAACATTAGAGCACCCAGAGTTTCACAAAGGAATCCACATGATTTGGGATGCGACTCGAGCGCATATTTTTCGTATGCCGTTATCTGAGTTTAAAGAGATCACTGAGCACGTTAAGAAAACGAGCTCATTGCGTGGAAAGTGCAATTCGGCTTGGTTGTTCCGCAACCTAGAGGACTATCGCTTGGCCTGCATGGTAAATGTGCTGTTCGGAAGCTTGGTTCCTATCAATTACGAAGTGTTTCAATCGCTTGTTGAAGCGGAAGACTGGTTACGCACGCTGAATAAAACTACCAGGTACCGAGAGTTAACTTAGGAAGTCCTTATTTTCCAATCTCGGCTCGGAGTTGGGTGCTACTTATGTCGTGTTGCCCGTCCAGGTGAATGAAAAGATGGCGGAAGCGACTATTAATTTCTAAGTCGTGTACAGTTACGAAGTTGGCTCCATCGTGACGTCCAAGCACAAAGAATTTTGTATTCAAATCGTCGAGTTCTGCTAGCATGTGGTCTACGACGTAGCCCCAATTGGGTTCGAGAAGACGAGAGACTGCGTCGGCCCCAGCAATGAAGTGACTACCCGGACGCTTGCGAGCTTTGTCGATATAGTTAGGTTCACCTTGGGTTACTGTGATAGGGCGTTGCGTTTCGACTGGCTCTTTGTCTTGCAATGATGCGATTCGTCGCAGGAGGTCTGCAATCGATAGCGCTTGTTTGTTGGGTGGAGTGGCTTCGATATGAAAAACTGCCTTCAAACCTGTGATGCGTTCGGCTTCAAGGCAGGCATGCCGATGACCATCGTGCATTGGATTGAAATTTGCAGGAAAATACAAACCAGTGGAAGGGGACTCTTTTAGCCGACTGCCGTCGGGCATGAATGTTGAATGATGGGCGATACGTTTGAGGGCCGTTTCATCCGATTCGCTCTGAATTTCTTCACTGATGATGTCTGTCAGCAATTGCTCCATGGTATCGGCGATCAAATTGTCGTGCGCTTGACGCGCGTCTTGGCCGGTATTTTTTTCGAACACAATTTCGTGGTGGAAGACGCCGCCTTCGCAAATGATCGCAATGTGGGCTCGTTGTTTACCTCTTGGTAGTTGTGACGTGGCTACAGCAGCCGTCACCGCAGCTCCAATCGGTTTTCTTGCTTCCGTCGCATCGGCCGCGATTGTTTGGCAGGCACGGATGTAGGCGGTGATGGCCATATCTATGGCGACATCTCGATTGCAATATTTATGATCATCGGGCTCGAAACCGATAAACCTGTCTAGTTTATTCCGAGCTTGGATGAGCGTACTGCCTGTCAAGTACTGGCTGCTACCAGGTGTCTGCCATAAACGAGTGGCAAAGGCAGGACCTGCGCCGGCGGCGGCAAAGTGCAGCATTACTTTAGCGTCGATCAGTATTTGGTGGAGATTCATAGATCATCGAAAGTCGAGTTGACTTTTGACGAAGCTACATCTCCCGTTTTTTCGTGTCCAGCTTTAGCTTGGGGAAGTCCGTATCGACCTCCTGGCGGAGTTCGGCTAGCTTTTTATCCGAAAGTCCATGAGAAATAACGTACCCGAGTTGTTCTGTGAAAAAATCCTCTAGAGAGACCCATTTTCCATGCGTTTTGACTCGGTGTGTCCAAGCGCAGATTACAAGCATGTCTCGCATGGAGTTTGACTTGTTGATATAATACCAAGTGAGCCAGATACTGATAGTGCCTACTAAGGCGATTAGACAAGCGCCCAGGTAGGCGGTGCTTTTAGCGTATTCTGAATCGGCCTTTAGATACAGACCAATAAATTGGTACTCTGCATTCGCGAAGATGAAGATTACCATCAGAACGTAGACAAGCACTTGAGCCAATAGAATAGCAAAATGCTTACGCATTCTGGGATTGTATGAATTATCAGTTTTCACAACGGTTATAAGTAGAGATTAGAATTGGATTCTCGTTTTCTCTACGAAGATAAAAGTGATTTGGATACACTTTTCTAATACATTGAACTAAGATCTCTATGCCCTTAATCACTAGCTGAATTGCGAATGGAGGAAGGCAGGGATGCGGCATTAGTATGCGTTCCCACTTTATGGTAAGGAAATCAGCTAGGAAACGCCTTTAATCGCTAATTTCCGTTTTGCAAACGGCGCTTTAAGAGACTTCGGATGGCTGGAGTAGGTGCAGTCTTTAAGGCTTTGGTGCGATAAGTTGTTGCTAGCTCTGTGTTTCCGTTTCGTTTGTGTAAATCACTCAACACTGCTGCCCACTGATAAGATCCAATGAGCCAAGAGGGCGGCTCGAGGTCCTCGAGCAAATCGAGAGCCGCTTGGGGACCTTTGAACTCAGCAACCGCGACGGCCCGATTCAAGGTATGAATTGCGGACGGACTAATCTTGTCTAGCAACGCATAACATTCTTCGATTTTGCACCAACGTGTTGTGTTAAAACTAGGAGCGAGACAGTGTTCGGCCGCGATTCCCGCTTCAGCGTGGTAGCGAGAAAAGAGATTCCCCTCAGCAGACCGAGCAAGCCAGTGCAATCCGTGTTTGATCGATAACTGATCCCAAAGCTCTCGATCTTGTTCTTCGAGCAGTATGAGGCTTCCTGAAGAGGAATCTTGGCGGGCTCCGATGCGAGAGTAATGCAGATGCATAAGAGCGAGGAGAGCGTAGGTTTCTGGTCCTCGACCGATTGGGTGTTCTGCAAGCAGGGTCGTTAAGCGAATCGCTTCGTTACACAGTTCTCGACGAATAGCTGTTTCTGTGTGGGAGGAGAGATAACCTTCTGTGAATAAAATATAGAGCGTCTTTCTGACCGATGAAAGTCGCGCTGTGAAGTCTCTTTCAGTCAGATTCGTTAGCCGACTTGAATTTTCCCGTAGCTTTTTACGGGCTCGAGTGAGTCGTTTGTATGTATTCGCTTCGCTGATAAATAGCCTCAGAGAAATCTCTCGGACGTCGAATCCGCAAAGCGTTTTCAATGCGAGGACGAGCTGAGATTCAATAGGAATTATGTCATCGCAGCAGACGAACAACATTCGAAGAAGGTCGTCTTTGATTTCCTCTTCGAGAAATACATTTGGGTCGAGGCTCTCATTCTCTGAATAGATACTTAGTGTGTTTTCTTCTAGAATACGGTCGCGATTGGCTCGCTTTCGGAATTCGCCGAACAGATTGTTGCTGGCTACTCTGTAAAGCCAGGCAGAGGGGGTATCTGGTTCTCCTGAGACCGGCCAAGATTCAATGGCAGTTGCCAATGCGGTTTGAACCGCATCTTCAATATCTGCGAGGTATTGCACTCCTACACGACGCGATAAGGCAGAAACGAGTCTGCCATATTCGTGTCGGAAGAAGTGGTCAATACGTGTTGAGTTAGGCAAGAATTAACCAATCTCTCGAATTTCGACACTAGAGCCTGGCATTCCGATTCCTGGGCTCTCCAAAGCGATGTTAGCCGCTTCCTCTAGGCTATCGGCTTGTACGATCATGTAGCCGCCGATGATTTCTTTTGATTCAACGAAAGGACCGTCAACGACTCCTTCTGATGTTACGATTTTGCCACCGCTTTCGAGTTTGCCACCGAGGTCAACTAGGTTGTCTTGGAACTTTTCTTTCCAGGCATGGAATTTAGCGTACATTTCCTCCATCTGTGAAGGAGACGGAGCTTGATCGTCGCATTTGCCTGATTCACTTCTTTGAACGCATAGGAATTTCTTTTGAGACATAATTAGTAATGATTTTTGTTTAGATTAATGATGGTTTATTAGCTTGTTCGATTGTGTGATGCGTAAAGGAAGCTTTTTTGGACACTCATACCAAAAAAAAGTTAAAATGGCAGCTAATGCTCGTCCAATTTGAAAAGAATTGGTTGTCGTACTCGATGCGACCTGGCTTCTGGCAAAAACAGTATTCCCAATGCAAGGGCTAATGTTTTGATAGTTGGAGACATTTGGGGAGTTATCTAATTAGGGCATTTATGTGTTTTAGTTTGGATTTCCCAACTTGTCGTTCAACCCAGTGGCTCGTTTGACTTGAGTTGAGAGGCCTTTGATCAAGGCTAACTTATCGCCTCGAATTTCTAGTGTATCGCGGGCGCGGCTGAATGCTGTGTAGATGAGTTCTTTGCTGAGGTGAGCTTCATGGCGTTCGCTTAGGAAGATGGAAACATGGGAAAATTCGGATCCTTGGCTTTTGTGAATGCTTAGTGCAAATGCGGCTTCGTGGCGAGGAAGGCTAGATATGGGAAACTGACGGATGTCGACTCCATCAGTGTTGGAGAAGCAAGCTTTTAGCTTGCCGTCGATTTCCCAAATGAGACCGAGGTCGCCATTGTAGAGTTCCGAGTCGTAATTGTTTTCCAATACGATGATTGGAAGACCGTGAAAAAGTTCGTCGCTTTCACTTGCGCCCCCTCCATCGAGTATCTTGCGCTTTATTGATTGGTTTAGGTCTTCAGTTCCTTGTCGACCTCGCCTAAGCGGAAGCAGAGTGATCTTGTCGGTCAACCTACTGAGAGCGGTTTCGAGAGAGTCTGATTTGCAGATGTGCTTCCAATGATCGAATCCTGAGTTAACAAGGCTAATAAAGTGGGAATCACTCTCATCGCTAAGATGAATCGTAAGATCGTGGTACGGGTTATTATTAATTGTTTCGAGAAACGTATTCGTTTTGCCTGAACGAATCGTGTTACAGAGGTGAAAAATCCCGCTACTTTCGTCAAAGCGGTAGGTCTTAGTCAGTTGGCAAATGCTGTTTGCTAGGGGCGAGGAGGGTAGTTGACTAGCATCCAAAAGATCCTTGAAGACCGAACCCACGCTGACAGAATTGAGCTGGTGCTGATCGCCCAATAGAAGCAAATTGGTATCCGGGCTCAACGCGTCTAGGAGACGCCTCATAAGTGGGAGATCGATCATGGATGCTTCGTCGATTATGAGAATATCGAACGCGAGTGGGTTCTGCTTTGAGTGGCGAAAGGAGTTTAGCCCCGAGCGTGTTCCGAGTAGACGGTGGATTGTTTGGCAGGGGATTTCTAAAATGGTTTCTTGGATGTTTTTAGGGAGATCTAATTTATGGATACTTGATAGTATCGATTCCGAAAGGCGAGCAGCAGCTTTACCAGTAGGGGCAGCTATGGCGATACGGACAAGGTTGGGGTTGGGTGTTTGTAAGAGTTGAGCTACTAGATAATGCAATACAGTGGTTGTTTTTCCTGTGCCAGGGCCACCTGTAAGAACGAAGAAGCGATTTTTGAGAGCTCCCTCGATTGCTTCAATTTGTTTAGGGTGAAGGTCTTTGGGGGCGTCTTCTGAGAAGGCCGAGCTCGTTTCGGTAGCAAGTGTCTTTGCTGTGAGGGCAGAAATTGATTTGGCTACGGATTCCTCGTGATCGAAGTAGCGTTGCAAGTAGAGTCGATTACCTTGTTCGAGGACTAGTGGGAGGTATTCGCTATTGGAGGTGCAGCAATTGCTATTGGCCAAAAATTGCTTCCACTCATCTGAACTTGGCCAGGCAAGGGGAAGAGCGTTACTCAACCTCAAATAATGCTCTGGGCTTGCCAAGTCTAGATATGCATGACCTTGACGCACGAGCATGGAAACCATAGCGCCGGCCAAATGTATCCATGAATTTGTTTCACCGAATTCGGACTCAAGGGTTTCTGCAAGAATCGTATCAACAGCTTGGAATTCTATAGAGGTCAGGATGATCTTTAAATCACTGGATTGTAGAGAAATCATAGGTGAATGTTCAGTGCTGTGGGGTTCCTCCGAGAGCTGCGTCAAAAGCGTTTATCAATTCGGTAGAGGGGCGGTCGAAGTAGATGCCATTGTCGGTTTCAGTTTCAAGTCCCCTTAGGAAAATATAGTATACGCCGCCGAACACTTCTTCGAAGTCTAACTGTGGATGGCGCGAGAGGAGAAAACGTTTTAATGCGACGGAGTACAAACAGTACTGGAGATAGTAGTCGTGATGAGCCATCGCACTTTCGAGTTCGTTTGAGCTATAACTTGCGGTGCTTGGGCCAAGGTAGTTAGATTTCCAATCAATTATAAATAACCTATTTTCATATTCTACGATGAGATCGATAAATCCCCGAAGCATAGACTCTAATTCGAAGAAAGAAGTGTTTTTGAGTTTTTCGATCCATTCTTTGGGGAAATTGTGCGCTCCCAAGTTTTCTTCTAAAACGACTACCAAGCGTGACATAAAAGATTCGTCCACTGGGTAGATAAACTCCAATTCAGCGATAAATTTGCTCGGATGGATTTGTTTTAAAGAGAAGGGCTGTGTTGTAGGTGATGGAAGGACTATCTCTACCAATGTTCGAATTTGATTCGATACACATTCTTTGTATTCAAAAAAACCGAACTGGTGTGACTCGAAAAACTGGTCAACGGTATTGTTAATTGAAGCGCCGTCCGAGAAATCGAGATTTTCCAAGATGGCATGGAAGAGGTCTCCAGTTTTAGCGCCTTTGGGAAACGTGTGAATCGAAATGCCGGGTTCTGAGGGTTCATCGACAAGAGGTTCACCTGGAACTGCGAGGTCTTTGTCCTTCGCTTCGGCTTCGGTGACTTCGCTCCGAGCAGTGACTACTTGATGACTTAAGGCAGAGAAACTGCTTATAAGTCGGCCTTGTGGGATTTGAGAGATTTTAAAGGGGCGAGCTTCAAATTTTGGATGTGAGATACTCTTCCCCGTCGGCTCGCTTTCTGACGCTAGGGGATCCGTCAAATCGGTCTTTTCAAATGCGCGTAGCTCCCAGCTTACACCGCCATTGCCTTGAGATTGCATCTGGTCAAGCTTTGCTTTGAGCTGATCGTGTTCTGACGCCGGGTTCGAGTTGTCTTCATCAATACCGATCATCAGATTAATGATGGGTGAGAGCGAAAGCGGTTTCTTGCTTCTGGATGAATTCGTTGGGAGTGAAAGGTAAACGCGAGTTTGGTTCACTGCTCGAGTGAGGGCGACGTAGATTAATCTCGCTTGTTCGGCGAGGAACTCACGTTCCGCGATCTTGTGTCCGTCCGAGTCTTTTTGCTGACTCAGTTCTATGACTACTTTGCTAGAGGAAGAATCCTGGTTGTGGTATGTGATTATGTCCTGACTACCAAATTTCTTCATTTGGCTCATAAATGGAAGGAATACGTATCCATATTCGAGTCCCTTGCTGCCGAAGATGGTTGTTATCTGAAGTTTTCCTGAATCGGATTGCAGTCTCGTTTGCCAAGAGTCTTCACTTGAACCCTCTTGCTTGCTTCGTCGTTCCAACCAATTAAGCAATCCTTTGGGAGAAAGTTTTTCGTCGAGTTGGGCTTCACTTGCCAGTTCGGCTATCTGTAGAAGATTGGTGTAGGAGCGTTCAAAGGTGGAGGAATGTGAAAGCGCTTCTATACAGGAGAAAGAATGGAGAAGCCCATTAAATCCGCCTGCGAAAAGCTGTTGATCCCAGGTTTTGCTCCAATTGTAGAGATGTTCACTCAATTTTTCGAGTGTCGCTTTGTATTCAGGAAGGTTGATTTTCGACCAAGGTAAATTGAAAAGCGATGTTCCGATGAGCGAGCGTTGCAAAGAAGATTGAGAAGGACGAGCTAAACACGATAGTAATAGGAGGATTGTATCCAATTCTTTAGTTTTGAATATATTGCTGTCACTTCGGATTTCAGAGGGAATATTTGATTTACTTAAGGCATCGTAGATCAAATTCGCTTCAAACCTGTTGTTTACCAAAACAGCCATTTTCCCAGCGGGAACGCCTTCGGATAAGAGTAGTCGAACATCATGATGGCAGAGTTCGACGAGATCCAATTTTTCAGTGCCTTTGCCGCTATCGATCAATTCGAATCGTAGACCGGGTGATATTGGACTTGGACTGTTCTTAGTAAGTGGCTTTTTATTGCTTGCCACCGCTGGTTGAAATTGGACGCTATCCAGTACAAAACCTTCTTCGGCTTCGGAAAAGAAAGTATTGGAACCGGATACCATTTCTGGTGTGGAACGGTAATTGGTGCCAAGGCTTTCTTTGTTAACAGACTCGTCCTGGGTGGCTTCGAAGTAAGTTTGTATATCGGCTCCGCGAAAGCTATAAATCGCTTGTTTGGGATCACCAATGTAAAAGAGATAGTGTTCGTTTTTTCCGAATAGAGTATTCAGAATATTGTATTGTACAGGATCGGTGTCTTGAAACTCGTCGACTAAGACTGCGTCGTATAAGGATGCAATTTCGTTTTGGATACTGGAAGAGCTTTTGTCTCCGATCGCTCGATTAAGAATATGAAGAAGATCGTCGAAAGAAACCGTTCCGCTTGATTCCTTTAAGGCTTTGAGGCGATCTTGTAACCACGTGCGATAGTCGTGTGCAAAGAGTGAACTGAGCTTGTTTAAGCGGTTGGAGAACTCTTCGCAGGCTTCAAACAAGGAGGGGATTTCCGTTTGGGTATGTGCTTTGAGGAGAGCTCTCTTCGCCGAAGAAGCGCTGAGCTTTTCGATAAGCGCAAGATCATCCTTGTTCGGATAGCCGCGTGCAGCCATTCGTTCTAATTCGGAGCTGAGAGTCGGTTTTGCTAGTGCAGTGCGAAGGCTGGCATTTTTTTTGAGCTTTGGTAGAAAGGCCTCTTTGTAGTCCTCAAGCGACGGGAGCTTATCGATTATCGATTTGAATTCCTCTTCCAATGATTCGATCAAGTGTGAATCAGGTTTTGGCAACAACTCAGCATGTGGATAAGTTGCAGTCTTTTTCCCGATACTTTCTAAGGTGGTTTTCAGCTTACTAGCATTTGAATAGCCGATTGATGCGAGAAATGGGCTACCGTGGTATAGATGGCTTACGATGTATTCATTGCGAAGGCGTTCAAAAAGGGAATCTTCTACTTGCTCGAATGAGGCATCGAAGGGAATGCCACTTTCTAGTGGAATGAAATCGAGCGCTCGTTTGCAAAAGCCGTGAATGGTAGATATTTGAGCTTCGTCAAATGCATCTAAACTAAGCTGTAAACGTTGTTTGATGGTTTGAAGATCGATCTCTTCCTCAAGGTTGAATAGGGATTCTTCTTCGAGTTTGCCATTGTCGCACTGAATAAGAACCTCCTTGAGGAGAGACTGGATACGGCCTTGTAATTCGGACGTAGCTGCATTTGTGAATGTGACTGCGAGTATCCGATCGATGGGGATGTTTTTAAGGACGATCAGTCGCAGGACGATGCGACAAAGTGTATAGGTTTTTCCCGACCCAGCGCTAGCTTCAATAAGAGTTGTGCCTTTTTGAAGTCTCATCCGTTTAGATTCTCCAATATGGGCTGCCAGATGGTGAGCGCGGCTTGGCGAAAATCCTGGAAGTGAGTTAGCTCGTCTCCGAAACAGGCCTCAGCGTAGGAATCCCACGCATTGGAGCTGTAGAAATCTTTACCTGCGGGGGGAGGCGTCTTTAAGTCCTTGCGAATTTTGTTCCAGATTGAAATTTGCTGTTCGGTGTCTAGTGGAGCTCCCTGCTTTTCAATGTCGCTCAATTCCAGTTTCGCATACTTGTAGGATTGGTCTGGAAAGTGTGGGAGGGGGGAGAAATTTCCTATTTCAAAAAGTTCCAATAGGGACTCCAGAGGTATGAGTGGATCAGCAGGGCGTGAGAAGGTTATAGGTTTATCCGGCTCTTGTGTTGATATGAGAAGAGTTTGTGTGTGGGAAGAGTGTGAGGCATTGGCAAACAAGTGGTGTATCCAAGCGCGTAGGATATGCTTTCCCTTTTGGTTTATTTTGCTCGGAGTAAGCAGAATTTGCGTTTCTCCTTCGATCAATGAATATGATCCCTGAAGTGTGAATCCGCCGATTTCTAAAATGCTTTGAAGAATTGGGGTTGAAGCCAAGCTGGCTAATGCAGGGTGGCTTTCAATGAGAGAAGAGAGTTCTTCTTGTAGGTCGTTATCGAGAATAGTGGATACTTGGCCACTTGGGAGCAGTTTTTTGAGCGAAAGGGCTTCGGGATTGATATGTTTGCTTGAACCGGAGTTCATTAATTCATCGAGGTAAACCTGATGCAATTTGTAATTTTCTAGGCCGTCTAAGGTTATCGATTCAAATTCGGGAATGGGATCGTAATCGTAGGTATTGCGAGCTCCACAGATGTTCTGTTGAAAGTACTTGCATGGAGCCGTTAGAAAACCACTGAGGGAATCGATTGTGATTCGCGAAAAGCTCGCGGGGGCTGCTATCTGTTTCTTGTCGTCTTGAGTGTGACGTTTAGGGGTTGAAAATGCATTTGCGATAGACGCCTGGTTTTCATTGTAGGTGAAGAGTGACGACTCTGTATTGAAATAGTGTTGATCGTGAGCTTGGCGTTTATGAATCGTTATTAATTCTTTAGAAATCGATGCGCTTTGGATGTAATCTATTAGTTGAGAAACGAGCGGACTAGGCTGTAGTGGGTCGTCACTCGTAGCGCTTATGTTTTGGTAGCTGATAAAGAGGGTTTCTCTTGCCGAAAGTGCGCTTTCGAGAAAGATTTGTTTGTCTTCATCTCGGGCGTTTCGGTCTCCAGGGCGGGGGCTCTTTGAGATGATGTCGAAATTACTTCGAGTTTGGCTTCTCGGAAATGCGCCGCTATTCATTCCAATGAGGCAAATGACTTTTGCGGGAACGGATCGCATTGGTTTGAGTGAGCAGAAGGTGACGGCTCCATTGAGGAATCCGCTGCGTGGAGACTCGCGTAACAAGTCGTCAATGACGCAACGGTAGGCGTCTCTACCCAAAATGGAGGCGTAGGAGTCGTTGGGGAATAGCGATTGCAGCGATTCCAAGAGAGGTTGAATTTCTTGAACGCTCGTCTGTAGTGGGCGAAATATTCGTTTTACGATTCGCCCAATTTCATCGGACCACTCAGAGGTTTCTTTGGTTTGTTGATAAAGTTCTACGACGGAGTCGATTGCGTTTAAGAGATTTAGTAGTCTTCCGGCTAGTTCTGCGTTTGAGCCTTCAACGTGAGGGAAGGGAAGTTGTCCGTGTATGATTTGGTCATCTTGACCGCTGAGGGCGATGCCTAGGCTTAAACGTCTGCGGAATTCTTTCCAGGTATCGCGTTCAGTCTCTTGAGACTGGAACTGTTTGCGGTGGCTGGTGTTCCAACCCCAGCGTGTACCCATTTCTCGGATCCAAATCTCAATGGTTGTGAGGTCATTGAGAGAAAAATCGAAGCTTTCCGAAATAGCGGGTTGTTCGATGAATTCTAATAGTTCCAGGCTGCTGATTCGTAGTTTAGGTAGCTCCAAGAGTTTTGCCAAAGCGGCCGCCATCCTGGAAGACGCGGTAATCGAGCGATCAGCGATGGAAAAGGGAATTTGCTTCTTGGATGAATCTACTCGTTCGAAGGTGGATTTGATCTGGGCAACGTAATCCTGTATATTGGGAGCCATGACCAGAATATCATCAGGTCTCAGTTCCGGGTTTCTATGAAATTGATCGATTAAAAAATCGGTGAGAACTTGGCATTCCCTTTGTTTGCTACAAGTCGCATGTATTTGAATACTTTTATCGTATTCTGGAAAAGAGAACTCTTCCTCCATGCCGGGAAGTAGATCATCTTCCTGAGGGTGCTTATTGCGTTCTAAAACATGGAATAGATCGCTGTGAAGCGCTTGTAGTTGCGAGTTCGTGGACGGTACGGAGAAGGATGAATCGTCGTGTAGAGGATCTCGGTCGAATAAGAGATCGAGAAAGGCCTGTCCTTGTCGTCCCCATTTTGGAAGAAGCGAGGGGCTCGCAATTGCGGACAAGTCATCAATTGGTTGCGCACTTCGCTTCCTCTGGCTGGCCTTGCGTAGTTGTCTTCCTGTTCTTAGATCTCCCCAATACAGTTCACTGGGCTGCATCAGGTAAAGGTGCACCGGACGATGGCGAGAGAATGCTTTGAGGTAATCGAGATAAAGCGGCGGAAGCGATGAGACTCCGAAAATATGTAATCGCTGTGGCCAGATTTCTGCGTGATTTGTGTGAGCCTTGGTCTCGGGTAAAAGGCTCCAGCAGCGTGCAATGTGCATCGGGGAAGCGTTAGTGCTTGAATACAATTGCTTGACCAAGCGGCGCCACAATTTTGGAAGCCAATGAGTATACTCTTTCGGCTTGGTTTCCCACTCGAGAATTATGTCGGGTCGATAGACAAGGTATTCGTCGAAGAGGGCCGCTAGCTTTGCCGCCAGCGGATACACTCGGACTCCGTTTGCCCCTTTGCAATAGTCCTTTGCAAAGTCGAGAAAGGCGAGGGTTTCAGGAGTCTTTAGGAGCTGATAGAGCTGCCATCGGGCGGAGGCCTCATTAAAGGCGCCGGAGTCCTCGAAGTCCGGGAAAAAGCCTTCTATGATTGTTTGGAAAACTTTGCCTGTGAACGGAAAATTCCAGCCCGCTGCGACTCCTAGTTTTTTTGCGATGTCGAATTGCAGCCAACGAGCAACTCCGGGGTTGAGTACCATGACAGTTTCCTGGGCAATCAAAGAAGGCAACGGCCTCTGCCGCACAACATCAAGGAGCGTATCAGTTAGGCGCTCCGTGCGGTTGGAGGTGTGCAGGTAGAATTGGTGTTCAGACATCGAGTAGAATAGCGAAAGTCAATGTGAACAATGCCGGGAATGAGTCACGAACATAGTTTGGGAAAATTGGCCGGATCAATATCGAGCTCTTGTGAATTCGGCACGGGAGATGCTCGAATATTTGAATGGATGTCCTCTCATATTTTTACCGACTATTCCCGAAATTAGCGACTCTACTGGCGGTAGGGTCCGTTTTAACCTACAGTTTGTCAGGCGCGGATTCCGAGGAAAAATGGAATTGGTTTAAGCAGCGAGATTACATCGACTGCAAGATATCCAATGATGGAAAATATGTCTCAATAAAGAGACGCATCCCTTTTTATTCCGCCAAAGAAGAGCGGCGAGCTAGAGAGGAGAGGTACGTTTCACTGCCTGAGTTTATGTACCGCGTTTATGTTTTGAATCTTGAGAGTGGAAAAATGGTCTTAGCGGGACCGGCCGATGATCCCAAAAAGGGACAGGATTTTAAGAAAAACGTGCTTAATTACCGATGGATGGAGAATGGTAATTTAATTTTGGAATTAACAGAGGACCTAATGGAGGTATCACCTCAAACAGGAGATGTTGTGTACGAAAAGCGGATTCATGGATACGTGCAGGATGCGTCGATAGTTTCTCTGCCGAGTCGTTTGGACAAGCCAATATTATTCACTGAGGGAAGTTGGTCTAGGGGGCGGGCCATGGCATTCTGGTCTAGCTTCACGAAGTCGGGCAAAGTTAAGAAATTGCCCTCGGACGAGCTTATAAAAGATATCGTAATAAGGAATTATTATCATGAGAAAGGGAACGTGTTGACTGTCTCATCGACTAATAAAAGCGACCAAATTGGCTTCACCTTTCAATTGGAAGATAACGGTCAGTGGCGCAAGTTTCCATTCAATTTAGGTTCCGAATGGCAATTATTTGATGACTCCGTTTTGGAGCATGAGGAAGAGAATATTGTCCTTGTTTGCCGTATCTTGGGTGGCAAAGAACAGGCCTGTGAATTGAAGTTATTTAACTATGAGACCAATGAGTTGTTGGAAGGGAGTGTGTTCGTGAATCGCAGCGAATTGGATGCTCTGGATACATTAGTTACACTAAGTGTTGTCGATGCACTCAAAGCATCGAGTGAATCGAAGTTATTGTCTGAGGTTTGCGATCCACTTGTGTTGAGCACTTACAAGAAATTGAAGAAAGGTTTTCCACTGGGCTCATGCAGAATTTTTCAAGCGGATGAAGAGCCTACACGCATGCTGGTGAATGTGACTACGGTCAATAAACCTGGGACTTGGTATTATTTTGACGCCAATGCTAATCGACTAGTGAAGGTTATAGACTCGTTTTCGGAGATTCCGGTAGAGGCATTGGCGAAAGGAGAAACTTTTTCATTTAACATTGATGAGGAGACGACAGGTGAATTCTTGTTTCTCCCTGCATTGGAGGACGCAAATGGTAGTACTATCGTATGGATAGAGCCAATGTTTTCATTTGAGAACGATTGGTATTATTCGAGGCATAAAAGGTATTTGAATGCTGAGGGGTATGATGTATTAGTAATTAGAGTACCGTATGGTTTGCAGTTGGCTGCTTTTCGCTCGACCAAGAAAGAAACCTTCTTGGATGCATTGTCTTCTTTTTCTAATATCGTAGACTCTGCTTTAAAATATGCGAGGCAAAGCGATGATATCGATTTACCAAATACTAGGCCGTGTGGACAAAATGTGTAAGTTCTCAAGTAATTGATTTGCAATAGGATGCAAAAGTTATATCAAGTTTTCGATGATAAAGAACA
>JAKYXN010000270.1 GCA_022538095.1 Puniceicoccaceae bacterium K14
ATCTCCCTGGCGTACCGCGAGCAAGGCACCGATGCCGTTGGTGGCATCCAAGGATTGAGCAATGTCCAATCCTCTCGTATACGTTGTGACTTCGATTTCTCCACTGGAAACGGTTTCCTCGAACTCAGCCAACACTTGAAGCCCATCGAAAAGATAAAAATGTGAAGTCTGAAGGGTAAAGAGTGAAAGGGAGGAATCCCAGGTGGAGACGTCTTTCCTAACGCGACGGCCAAGGCCATCGTAGTGGAAGGACACCTGCGTATGATCGCCGACTTCTACGGAGGCCAGACGATTCGATTCGTCCCATGTGTACTGTGAAACCTCACCGCTGCCTCGGCTACGCGATTGCAGTTGGGAACCATTCAAATCGTAGCTTGGTTCAAAGGGCGTTACTTCCCCATCCAGCTCTATAGAAGTGTATTGATTCAAGCCATTTGGCTCGTAGACGAGGTTTGTCGCTCCGATGTCCGCTGTCAGACGATTGCCGCTGAGATCGTAAAGGTAGGCTTCTGCAAGGTTACCATTTACAGAGCTCAATTGACGTAGCTCGTCATAAGC
>JAKYXN010000271.1 GCA_022538095.1 Puniceicoccaceae bacterium K14
GTAACCGTCCGTCGTAGAGCGTCTATTTTTTAGAGCTGTGATTTGGTATGTTTTATGAATGTCTCAAATCGAAACGGAACGTTGCTACGTTTACTCTGGCGTAGTGGACTTGCGAAAGGGAGCCGACAGCTTGCGGGCCTTGCTTGGCAAAACCGAGCCCGGCGTTCTCTACCTATTTTCCAACAGGACTCGAACACTGTTGAAGTTCCTCTCGGTGGATTCGACTGGCGTGTATTGCGGAACGCGTCGTCTGCATCATTGCTCTTTCGATTGGCCTGAAAGCCATCTTGGAAAGCAAAAGCTCACCACCGAGGAACTCTCCTGCCTTCTTGCCGGAGGAAGTTTAAAAAAGCTGCGATTGAAAAAGCTTTTGACGAAGCGTAATTAACTCTTCTACTTGTATGCATCCAAAAGATGCTTACATCGGAACAAAAAGACAGGCGTATAGAGGAGTTGGAAAAGGACGTCTCCGATCTTCAAGGGGAGCTAGCCTACGTTCGCCGTCAGATGGAGGCTCTCAAGCGCAAGCTCTTCGGCTCGCCGGCCAGCGAGAA
>JAKYXN010000272.1 GCA_022538095.1 Puniceicoccaceae bacterium K14
GCTTATGACGAGCTACGTCAATTGAGCTCTGTAAATGGTAACCTTGCAGAAGCCTACCTTTACGATCTCAGCGGCAATCGTCTGACAGCGGACATTGGCGCGACAAACCTCGTCTACGAGCCAAATGGCTTGAATCAATACACTTCTATAGAGCTGGACGGCGAGGCTGTGCCGTTTGAACCAAGCTACGATTTGAATGGCTCACAACTGCAATCGCGTAGCCGAGGCAGCGGTGAGGTTTCACAGTACACATGGGACGAATTGAACCGCCTGGTCTCTGTAGAAGTCGGCGATCATACGCAAGTGTCCTTCCACTACGATGGCCTTGGCCGCCGTGTTAGGAAAGACGTCTCCACCTGGGATTCCTCCCTTTCACTCTTCACCCTTCACATTTTTATCTTTTCGATGGACTTCAAGTGTTGGCTGAGTTCGAGGAAACCATTTCCAGTGGAGAAGTCGAAGTCACAACGTATACGAGAGGATTGGACATTGCTCAATCCTTGGATGCCACCAACGGCATCGGTGCCTTGCTCGCGGTACGCCAGGGAGAT
>JAKYXN010000273.1 GCA_022538095.1 Puniceicoccaceae bacterium K14
ATAGTTGGTCGCTGCTATCTGCCTCACTCATGTGAACAATCAGACCTCCCCCAGCAACGACTTTAATATCGAATTTTGGCGTCCCGGATGAAAAACTTCCGTCTACTTCCAAGGTATAAGTCTTCCCTGTCTTCAAGCGAAGCTCCTCCGGATCCACATCGAAGCTCCCAGTTCCGGTTTTGCTCCAGTCAACCTGACCTCCCGGCATGTTATGATTATAGGACTGATAACCTTCCTGATACATCGACAGGTTGATCGTAGTCGAAGCTGTAGCTCCGCTCACTCGAGCTTCAATGCTTACAGCATCGATGACTGTTTGCACTTCAGCTCGCGCAACTGCGACGGAAAGCAGCCCCAACACTATCAGGAAAACGGAATGCAACTTATTCATCTATGTCGTCTCCCTTGTTAGCTCTGCCTTCGAATTGCGACGAATCATCCTTGCTCTTGCGATCGAGTTTCTTGCGAGCCTCCGCTGCCGCCTTAAGCAAGTTTTGCATGTTTTCTTGGCGTTTTACCTCGTAAGCAGCCACACGCTCCA
>JAKYXN010000274.1 GCA_022538095.1 Puniceicoccaceae bacterium K14
ATAGTTGGTCGCTGCTATCTGCCTCACTCATGTGAACAATCAGACCTCCCCCAGCAACGACTTTAATATCGAATTTTGGCGTCCCGGATGAAAAATTTCCGTCTACTTCCAAGGTATAAGTCTTTCCTGTCTTCAAGCGAAGCTCCTCCGGATCCACAGCGAAGCTCCCAGTTCCGGTTTTGCTCCAGTCAACCTGACCTCCCGGCTCGTTATGATTATAGGACTGATAACCTTCCTGATACATCGACAGGTTGATCGTAGTCGAAGCTGTAGCTCCGCTCACTCGCGCTTCAATGCTTACAGCATCGATAACTGTTTGCACTTCAGCTCGCGCAACTGCGACAGAAAGCAGCCACAACACTATCAGGAAAACGGAATGCAACTTATTCATCTATGTCGTCTCCCTTGTTAGCTCTGCCTTCGAATTGCGACGAATCATCCTTGCCCTTGCGATCGAGTTTCTTGCGAGCCTCCGCTGCCGCCTTAAGCAAGTTTTGCATGTTTTCTTGGCGTTTTACCTCGTAAGCAGCCACACGCTCCA
>JAKYXN010000275.1 GCA_022538095.1 Puniceicoccaceae bacterium K14
CGCCGAGAAGCTCGCGGATCCCTCGACACCCTCACGCAATCTAACCTCAACCCTCGTCCAACACACGTCCTGAGTCGGCGTTCCACCACTCGGCGTTAGCAGATGAAAATTAAAACTTTCCGAATTTTAATGACATTGCTTGTGGGTCCTCTGATTTTCGCATCGATAGGATTCGTAGCGATGTTTGCGATGTTGTATTCATTCGTGTGGCTTTTCGATCACCCCAAAGAAAACGTACTCCCAATGACGTGGATAACCACGGGAGTGCTCGCCGTGATTGGCATGATAATAGGATATCAAAAATCAAAAGAAATTAGATGAAAGATTATGCTAACAAATCGTGTGTGGCAATGCCGATAAACGCTCGCCCTCGTTCGACATCTACTCCAGGTTCAACTTCAAGCCACGCTCAAGCTCCTGCTTGATCGGCATACCACCACTCGACGTGAGTCTGTGTCAAAAATCCTCTTAGCAGAAGGCGATTTTTATAGGGTTTATTGTTTTACTGAATACCGGTCCAACGGCGTTCTCCGATCGA
>JAKYXN010000276.1 GCA_022538095.1 Puniceicoccaceae bacterium K14
GCTCGCTTCCAAGTCCACTCGCTCCTGCTCCCCCAACGCACGCTCGTAGATCAACACCTCGCTCACGTTGGCATTGGGAGAAGTATAGCTCGATCTGTTGCCAAGATGGAACGTGCCAAAGCTAAAGGCCCCTGCGCGAGTGCCGCCCGCAACCCCGTCGACCCAATGCTCGTGCAAGCCCCCAGAGGAAGGATCGTAGCGAAACGTATGCACCACGTAGCGGTCCGGATCGTAATGCGCGGAACTCGAAAGCCAATCGTCGTAAGAATAGGCGCCGTAAACGCTCTGGTAGCCAGCGACGCCAAGAAGCAGCGTCGCGTCGCCACCGAAAGAACCCAGCACATCAGAATTGTAACCGCCATTGAGCTCGCGCAACGCGTACACCACCGAAACAGTCAGAGGCTCGCTCGAGTCATGGTGCACGTAATCGCTAATCAGCTCGTCGTTGCCCCCGTCAAAGCGCAATCCCGCCAAGCCATGCTCCAGCGAAGATTCGAAAGAGGGTCTGTAAGAACTGCTAGCCGTGCTCA
>JAKYXN010000277.1 GCA_022538095.1 Puniceicoccaceae bacterium K14
AAACTGCCAAAAATTACTAACTTCGAAGCGGAACACCTGACTCCAAAGAACTGGAAGCAAAGCCAAGTCAATACGCTCTAGAACGGACGGTTACAGGCTATCCTAGGGGCAGATTCTGTGTCGCTTACTTTTAGATACCATACACATCTGAAAAAAAAAGAAAGCGAGAGTAAACAAGATTGGATATCCAATCCTAATTTCTTGCTCTTTTCGAAAATCACATTCGCTTCTTATTATACAAATGCCTTTATTCCTCTTTTGGAAAAAGCTCTTTAATTAAATCAAGATTATCGCCGGATAATAGAGATTCAAACAGACCCAAATAGCTGTTAGAATCCTCAGTTGAAAATGTTGTCGATAATATCAAATCGTTTAAGACAAAATATCGGCCATCATCTAATTGCCTACCAATTGGCTGAGATTCGACTATCAACCTCTCTAGGCCGTGTGGACAAAATGTGTAAGTTCTCAAGTAATTGATTTGCAATAGGATGCAAAAATTATATCAAGTTTTCGATGATAAAGAACAA
>JAKYXN010000278.1 GCA_022538095.1 Puniceicoccaceae bacterium K14
CCACGTACCTGGAACGGATCCATCCACTACGAAGTGGCATCTAACACATCCGCAACTAAAGTTCCGGATACAACATCAACTCTAGCACTCTTCGGATTTGGACTTCTCTCCCTGGTAGGACTAAAACGTAAAATTCGTCGCTAAAGCATCCCTAAACAACTACCATTAAATAAAAGGCGGATACTCAAGGAGTATCCGCCTTTTTTGTCATAGAATTTTACCCCGAATAAGAGCTCAAGGGATCTTGAGTTAATGTACTCAAAGTATAATTACCCAAAGGATTACATTACTTGTCGTTCGTAGCCATACCCTATATACAACTATAAGCTTTCATGATAATTTAACAATATATTCAACGCGGGGATCAAAACCGCCCCAATTTAAAAGTTAAATTATAAAAAACATGAAAACATCAGGAATCAAAGCTCTCAAAACAATCGTAACTGCGGGAATCCTTTCCGCTCTAGCTAGCACAGCTAGCGCTGGTTTGCTAACTACTACTTTCTCATCGAATAACGGATACGCTGGT
>JAKYXN010000279.1 GCA_022538095.1 Puniceicoccaceae bacterium K14
TGAATTGTTGTTTGAGCATCCCCAATGCAAATATACAGATTTCCATAATCGTCGCTATCAAAACTAGCTGCTGTATTGAATGAAATTTCCTGCATCCCGTGAATGGTTCCTCGAAGATTCACCCGCATCAACTCTCGACTGGAACCAGCAAACGCGCTCGCTGTTGGGTCAGTCGCAGTCCATTCAGTAATAACGCCCTGCAACGCGACTGACACACTCTCGTCTGCTAAAGGAAAATCTTCCTGGGCGTTTGGAGTCTCGGCATGAGACGTGTAAAACTTACCGTTAGTTGCAAATTCTGGATGAAAAGCAAAGGAAGTGAAACCTGTTCCCAAACCAGGAGTGTCAGTGAAAAAACCGCCAACAGTGGCTTTCAGGTCAAGATACAAGCTAGACTCCCCTTCCGAAACCAAATACATGTAACCGCGCAAATCATTCACGAATAAACGCCCCATTCCATCTGGCTTGAGGTGATTGATACGCGCCCAGCCTTGGCC
>JAKYXN010000027.1 GCA_022538095.1 Puniceicoccaceae bacterium K14
TAGACGTAGCAGCGATCCGTTTCGATTCGAGACATCCACACAGAATATCAAATCAAAGATTCAAAAACAACATGCTCTACGCCGGACGCTTACGTTCTGAGCAGACGGAAATACGGCTTCGGCTGGATCGAGAGAATCTGCCCGAGGTCAGGTACGCTTGATGCATTAGAGAAAAGGTGCCGAAATCTCCAGGCATCGTGAAGCTACCGGTGAGTGCTATTCACCTCGCCACATTTGGACTCTTGACCAGAAGTATCGTTATCAGAGCCCTCTAAGAGAAAATCGCTTTAAACTATTTCTTAAGTTGTAGCTTACGAGAGGCAATTAGCTCTAGGAACTCGGTTTTGAAGTCTTCGAACTTCATAGTGCCTCGGTCGCCATCGAAGCGCGAGCGTACGGATACGTTTCCTTCTTCCGCTTCCTTGGCCCCTACAATTATCGTGTTCGGAACTTTGTCCAATTCGGCTCGGCGTATTTTAGCTCCTAGCTTTTCTGAAGCGTTATCGAGGGTTACTCGAATTCCGGCTGCTTTCAGGTCTGCGTAGAGTTTATCTGAATACTCGTATACTTTTTCGCTTATTGGCAAAATACGAAGTTGTTCAGGCGCAAGCCAAGTTGGGAAATCTCCGCCGAAATGTTCGATGAGTAGTCCACAGAAACGTTCCATAGAGCCAAACGGAGCCCGGTGGACCATGACTGGACGGTGTGGCTTGTTGTCGGCTCCAGTGTAATTTAGGTCGAAGCGAACAGGAAGATTGTAGTCGACTTGGACGGTGCCGAGTTGCCACTCGCGGCCAATTACGTCGTTAACTATAAAATCGATTTTTGGACCGTAAAATGCGGCTTCGCCTTCTACTTCTGCGAATGGTACGCCGAGTCCTTTAGCAGCATTACGAAGGGCGTTCTCCGCTTTTTCCCAATTTTCGGCATCGCCGACGTATTTATCGGAGTTGGGGTCGCGTAGGCTTACGCGTACTTTGTAGTCTTCCATACCGAGTGTACCGAGGACTGTTTTAACGAGATCGAGGCAACCTTTGATTTCGTCTTGTAGTTGGTCTTCAGTACAAAAGAGGTGCGCATCGTCTTGGGTGAAACCGCGTACGCGCGTCATACCATTAAGTTCACCGGATTGTTCCCAGCGATAAACAGTGCCAAACTCAGCTAAACGCACGGGGAGATCTCGGTAGGAGTGTGGCTCCGAATCGAAAATCTTGATATGCATTGGGCAGTTCATCGGTTTGAGAAGGTAGCCGTCTATCTCCCCGTCGTCCATTTTGTTTGAGAGGTCTGAGCAGGTGCATCCCTCGGATACAAACTCAGCCAGGCAATCACGGTCGATCACGGGCGGATATTGGGAATCCTGGTAGTAGGGGAAGTGTCCAGACGTTCGATACAAATCGAGCTTACCAATATGTGGTGTAAAGACTTGTTTGTAGTCTTGTTTGTTGAGCTCACCGGTAATGAAACTTTGGAGTTGCTCGCGAATGACGGCTCCTTTGGGTTTCCAGAGAATGAGACCTTGACCGACAGCTTCGTCGATGTGGAAGAGCCCCATGTCTTTGCCGATGCGGCGGTGGTCGCGCTTGCGGGCTTCTTCGAGTTGAGTGAGGTACTGCTCGAGTTCGTCTTTAGTAGCAAAGGCTGTTCCGTAGATTCGCTGGAGTTGTTTGTTGTTCTCGTCGCCTCGGTGGTAAGCACCGGCTATGCTAAGGAGCTTAAAGGCTTTGATTTTTTTGGTGTAGTTGACGTGCGAACCGGCACAGAGGTCGATGAAATCACCGTTTTGATAGAATGAGATTGTATCGCCTTCGGGTACGTCATCGAGACGACCGAGCTTATAAGTTTCTTGGCCAAAGTCCTTGATGATTTGAACGGCTTCTTCGCGAGAGACTTCTTTGCGCTGAAAACGTTGGTTTTCCTTGATGATTTTTTTCATCTCGGCCTCGATGTTTTGGAGGTCCTCGGCGGTGAACTTGTGATCCAAGTCGAAGTCGTAGTAGAATCCGGTTGCGGTTGGCGGTCCGATGTCTAGCTGCGCTTCCGGAAAAAGTCGGAGTACGGCAGTTGCGAGTACGTGAGATGACGAGTGGCGTATCTCTTCGAGTGGAGTCATTTGTTCATTCATTTTTGGAAAGTGCTATATTGCCCACGAAGGACACAAAGTTGCACGAAGAATTTAGTGAGAAATGGAGTTTTTGCTAGGGGGCTTATATTGTTTCGATTTCGTAGCTGTCTTTGGTGTCCTTTACGAGCCAGCCTTTTTCTTGGAGCTGAGCTCTGAATTGATCAGCGGCGGTCCAATCTTTGGCTTGTTTGGCTTCCCATCGTTGCTGAGCGAGGGCTTTAATTTCTTCGGGGGCTTCGATTTTTGGCTTTTCGATGACTACAGAATCGAGGTCATAGCCAAGAGCGTAGACGAGTTTGTGGAAAGCAATGGCGTTTTCGGCAGCTTCTTCGTTAGAGAGCTCAGTGGAATTGATTTCCTTAATAGCTGTGAAGATGGCTCCAAGCGCCCCTGCTATGTTGAGGTCGTTGGAGAGCTGATCCCAGGCTTTTTGGAATTTAGCCCATGGTGCTTTGGTTTGCTTCCCTTTGTCGATAGACTTGAGGAGGGTGCTGCGTTTCAGGCTCGTGGCTGCGAGTATGTCGTCGGAAAATTTCTTTAGTCGTGTGAGTGCACTTTGGGCGGCATTTAGGGAATCGAGAGTGAAGTTGATTGTTTGCCGATAGTGCCCGCTGGTGAGAGCGTAGCGAAGAACGACTGGTTGATAGCCTTTTTTGAGAATATCATCTACTGTGTAGAAATTGTTGAGACTCTTCGACATTTTGCCGCCGTCAACCAGGAGGTGAGCACAATGGATCCAATGCTTGAAAAATTTGTGGCCGCAACTGCATTCACTTTGGGCGATCTCGTTATCGTGATGGGGGAATGTGAGGTCGACTCCTCCGGAGTGAATATCGAGGTTATTTGAGAGGTACTTCATGCTCATTGCTGAACACTCGAGGTGCCAACCGGGGCGACCTTGTCCCCATGGGCTATCCCAATAGACATCACCATCAGTTGGCTTGCGGCTTTTCCAGAGAACGAAGTCTGCCATGGAATCGCGTTCGTACTCGTCACTATCGTTTGGAGTATCGCTTGCAGCATCGGTGGTGAGTTCACGATCCTTTACGCGGGATAGAGCCCCGTATTCTGGGAATGAGGACACTCGAAAGTAGACCGAACCATCTTCCGTCGCGTAGGCGTTTTCTTTTTCGATGAGCGATTCTATCATAGAGGTTTGCTCAGGAATGTGCTCGGTCGCTTTGGGTTCGATCTGCGGTTTGAGCAGGTTGAGTCGTTCACAATCGTCGTGAAAAACTTCAGTCCAATGTTCGGTCACTTCGCGCAATGGTTTTGCCTCGGCAACAGATTTGGCGATAGTCTTGTCGTCTACATCGGTGAGGTTTCGAACGTGGATGACTTTGTATCCAGCGGTTTGAATCGTGCGCCGCATAACGTCTTGCGCCAAGAATGTGCGGAAATTGCCGATATGAGCTTGAGCGTAAACGGTAGGTCCGCAGCAGTACATTCCGATTACATTGCCTTTGGTTGGCTGGATCGCTTCGTTTTGTCTGGAAAGTGTATTGTGAAATGTGACTGGAGTCATTGGTGAAAAAATTGTGCGGCTTACCACAGTTAGTAGAAGGGGAACAGTGGTCGAAGTAGAGCTCTTAGAGCGTGATTCGGCGTCTGTTGTCTTAGCAGGTGGTCGTGAAGGTACAACAACGACAAACTCTTGATTGGAAGAGTTCTTCTGAATTGCGTGTTGTTTGAGAAAGCTGCATGTTGGCTACAATTTTTATGAAGAATTCGGATAACCTAGAAGATTTCAAGCTAGATTTGGTTAGACGCCCAAGGCGTTTGCGTCGCACTGCTTCTTTACGAGCAATGGTGGAAGAGATACAGGTGAGGGCAGAAGATTTTATTGCCCCGCTTTTCGTGATGGAAGGCACAGGGGAGAAAGAGCCGGTAGGGAGCATGCCTGGAATTTTTCGTTATAACCTCAAGGATTTGATTTCAGAGTGCAAAGAACTCATTGGCGTTGGCGTTCGAGCAGTGGCTTTGTTTCCTTATATTGATCCTTCGCTGAAGGATGCGGTTGGAAGCGAAGCGAAAAACCCGGATGGTCTGATACTTAGAACTGTGAAGGCGATCAAAGATGCTTTGCCGGAAATGGTTGTGATAACAGACGTTGCTTTGGATCCGTACACAACCCATGGCCATGATGGTGTGTTAAATGCGGCGGGCGATTATGTCGTTAATGATGCGAGTGTGGAGCGTTTGTGCTCGATGGCATTGTTGCAAGCGAAAGCAGGAGTGGATATCGTGGCTCCGTCCGATATGATGGATGGTCGCATTGGGGCAATTCGTACCGTTTTGGATGGTGAGGGCTTTATTGATACAGCGATAATGGCGTACTCGGCAAAATTCAACTCGGCTTACTATGGACCATTCCGCGAAGCTGTCGGGAGTTCTAAAGCAGCGGGGACGACTTTGCTGGATAAGAAGACCTACCAGTTGAATCCATCGAATCGTCGGGAAGCTCTGGTAGACGCTCGATTGGATGAAGATGAGGGTGCTGATTTTTTAATGGTGAAACCAGCGGGTGCGTATTTAGATATAATTCGCGATTTGAGGAATGATACTGCACTGCCTTTGGCAGCGTATCAGGTGTCGGGCGAATATGCTCAAATCCACGCTGCTGCGAAAATGGGTTGGTTGGATTATGAAAAATCTAGAGACGAATCATTGTTGGCGATTAAGCGAGCGGGTGCGGACTTGATTTTGACTTATTTTGCCAAAGAAAAAGCCGCTCTCCTAAACGGATAAGCGGCTTTAAAAAAATCTGTGCTAATTAGAGAGGTTTTTCCTCTTCATCATCACCTGGAGGAGGGCCTTCGTAGGTGTCGTCCTTATCGGATTCGTCCTCATCGTCGTCTTCCCATTTGAGGCTTTCTTCTTGGCTGATCTTCTTTGCCTCTTCTTCGTCCTCGGTGAAATCTGGAATGTCTTCTAGGCCTTCCTCGATTTCTTCGGAATCGCCGTCGCCGTCTTCGTCTAGTTCGAATCCAGCAGGAACGTAGTCGAGGATTGTGGTAATCTCCTCAAACATATGAGTGGACTTGCCTTCGATGAAGTTGTTGTTCTCCTCTTCGCGAATGTGCTCTTCTACTTCGTCGATTGTGAGCTTTTGCTCGAATTCGATAATGTCGTTGAGCATGCTCACACGCATTTTTGTGATATGCGTTATGAAGTCTGCGAAGGGACCGTTTTCTTCGTCTACGATATCGGGTAAGCCAAAGAGAGGCTCGTCGGAGTCCAAGATGGATTCCTTACTACGGACGAGGCGTATGTAACCGTCTCCCAGATCTTTATCTATACGGAAGGGGATAAAGGCTTGTTCGAAAATATCTTGGTCGAAGTGGTATTCTTGTAGCGGCTCAACGAGATCCGCTATGTGGGCGATTTGGCGTGGGTCGACTACGCTGAGTCCGTCCACGTCCCAATGGATGTCATCGCTGACTTCCATAACCCACCAGTTATAGTCTTCACCGAGTTTTACGGTACACCATTCGATCTTGTTGTTTGAGGCTGCCATATTTGCAATTTGAAGTTGACGAAAAACTGACTGAACTGAGTAAGTCAACCTATCAAGAGTCTTTTTGGGTTAAAAATGCGTTTTTGTTTTTTTTCGGCAGTTTTTTCATAAAAAGCTGACATTTGAGAGGTTGCTAAATTTGGGATTGTCGCGGCTTTTTGGATATGAGCTTTTTCCATAGCGGACATCGACTTATTAGCGATCTCCTTAAGAATTGGATTCAATAAATGCGGCTATAAAAAATCGAGATGGCAAATAGCTACTCGGAATATGTAAAAACGGGCGAAAATTCTCAAATTCTTGGAACGTGGTGGATTGCCTCGATTGCATAATTGAATGCTTTTGAGGGATCCATCAATTTGATTTTGCAATTCTACCACGAAGTATTGTGGTGCTCTGCGAATATCTTCTATGAGCGTACTCTACAAGTCTTGCATCAAACCACTTTTTTTTCAATTGGACCCTGAGTCTGCTCACGAATTGGCGGTTAACCTTTTAAAAGTCCTTTCAAACCTTCCTGTTGTTCGTGACGGCATGGCTTGGGCTAATCAGCTAAGCATTGAAGCGGAGCCGGTTGAGCTTTTTGGGTTGGAGTTCCCTAATCGAGTGGGGTTGGCAGCTGGTTTCGATAAGAACGCGGTTTGTTGGCGAGCGTTTGAGGCTCTCGGGTTTGGCCACGTTGAGATCGGAACGGTGACTTTTCACGAGCAGCCAGGGAATCCTAAGCCTCGGATGTTTCGTTACCCAGAAGAAGAGACGTTGCTGAACCGAATGGGTTTCAATAACCAGGGAGCGCATGCGGTAGCCGAGCGCTTGCGCAAATTGGACGGGCCTGGGGAGCGAGGCATTCCTTTGGGGATCAATATCGGGAAATCGAAGGTGGCTCCGATTGATGAAGCAGTAGCGGATTACCTGGGGTCTTTTGATCTTTTAGCAGATTTGGCAGATTATTTGGTGATAAATGTGAGTAGCCCGAATACGCCGAACTTACGTCAATTACAAGAGGGAGCTCGCTTGCGTGAGCTTCTCGGTGCTTTGCAGGAACGAAATAAGGAGCGTAGTGAACGTGTCGGTGGGGCCAAATTGCCGATTTTATTGAAAATCGCTCCTGACTTAACCGAAGGAGCTATCGACGATATTTTGCAGATTCTGTTTGATTTTGAATACGCAGGAATCATCGCGACGAACACTACTATGGCCCGCACCGGTCCATTTGCCGACATAAATCAAGCCGGTGGCCTCAGCGGGAAAGTCGTTGAGGAAATGTCTACCAATGTTGTCCGCTACATTGCAGAAAAAACAGAGGGGAAGCTGCCGATTATTGGAGTTGGTGGCATCGACTCGCCGGACACGGCTCTTCGAAAACTGGATGCGGGGGCGAGTTTAGTCCAGATCTACTCTGGTATGATCTATCAAGGTCCGTTCTTGGGAAAAAAAATAGCCCGCTCTCTAGCGAAGAAAGCAGGCGATCTTTAAAGCGTCTCTGTTTTTTGACTACAGTGTAATTTTGCCCTGATAGATTACTTTGGCTGGACCGGTTAAGGTTATGTTGGAAATCGTGTCTCCTTGCTTATCGAAGTCTACTTTCAGTATGTCGCCTCCTTTTACCAATACTGAAATTGGGGTGGGGAGGCTGTTGGTGAGGTTTGCTGATAGGGCGACGGCTGTTACACCAGTGCCACAGGCGAGGGTCTCGTCTTCAACACCGCGTTCGTAGGTACGAATCTTTACAACTCCGCTATCTTGAATTTCGGCGAAATTGATATTTGCCCCGTTTGGTTGGAAATGTCCGTGCAGGCGTAATGCTCTTCCTTCTGGCTTGATATCAATTGCACCAATATTTTCGGAAAAAGATATGACGTGGGGAACTCCCGTATTCATAAAATGATAGGCGTATGTTCCATGTTCGGTTTCCGCTTCTTGGTTCATGCGAATATCAAACACAGGAGTCATGTTGATAGTGAATTCCCCGTTTTCCGCTTTTGAAGACATTGGACCAGCGTCTGTCTGGAAGGAAACTGTTGATCCGTCGCCAACCTTGTTAATGAGGGCAAACGAAGTGAAGCAACGAGCTCCGTTCCCACACATTTCTGCTCGTGATCCATCTGCATTGTAATAGACCATGGTGGCGTCTTGATCCTCTAGAGTCTTAGGATTGAGTAGAATCAAGCCATCTCCTCCGATTCCAAAGCGACGATCGCACAGAAAGGCAACCTGCTCTTGAGTGAGCTCAATGCTTCCGTCTAAGTTTTCGATCATTACGAAGTCGTTTCCAGCTCCGTGCATTTTTGTGAAGGCAATTTCCATAGCTAATTATCTTATCTATGTAACGAAGGAGGGGAGATTTGCAATGCGTTTTCGTATTTGACGATGTTCAGATGTGCGAGCCGCTGGCTGGTAAGCGCTTTTTTGCATATCCTAGATGGTTATAATTGCAGTATGCGGCTTAGCCTATAACGGTCTGAGGTAAAGAGAGTTGTCCATTTGCAAAGAGATAGTTAACCATTAATCATTCTTTTTATGAGTAAATCTTCGTTGCTTGCATTTTTCGTCTGCCTGTTGAGTCCGTGCTTAGCCATCAACCTTATCGGCGAAGAAGAACCCGAAACCGCTGACGAGTCTGCTGTCATTGAAGACGACCAAATGCTGGAAAAAGAGAATGTATCTGAAGAAGCAGAGATTTCAGATGAGCAAAATGACCCAGAGCCGGAACCTCGATATAAGGAAACATGGGAGTCGATTGGTGAGCATAAAATACCGAAGTGGTTTCAAGATGCTAAGTTTGGTATCTTTGTTCATTGGGGACCTTATAGCGTCCCAGCCTATGATTCCGAATGGTATCCTCGGCACATGTACATGAATGATCAAGTTTGGAATGCAGATGGGGAGGTTATGCCAGAAGGAGGCGACTTACCGGCGAATCATGTGTATCGTCACCATGTCGCGACTTATGGTTCACCATCAACTTTTGGCTACAAGGATTTTATCCCGATGTTCACCGGAATGAATTTCGACCCATATGAATGGACAGATTTATTCGCTGCTGCAGGGGCTCAGTATGTTGTACCGATGGCTGAATTTCACGATGGCTTTGCGATGTATGGATCAAATGTGACGCGCTGGAATGCGGTTGGCATGGGCCCGCAACGAGATATTTTAGGTGAACTAATCGTAGCGGGACGAGAGAAGGGGTTGAAAGTTGGAGCGGCTTCTCACTTTGCATTTAATTGGGCTTATTTTCATAAGGGTGAGGATTTTGATACAACGAACCTCGATAATGAAGACTTGTATGGCTGGAATGCTGATCCGCTTGCTCCAGTAGACGACGAGTTTCTGGAACTTTGGTGGTCACGTCTTCAGGATTTGATTGATAATTACTCTCCCGACCTTCTCTGGTTGGACTTCTTTATGGATCGCGAAGAATTCGGTCCATACCACAAAAAACTAGCAGCGCACTACTTTAGCCAGGCTCATGAATTGAAGCAAAAAGTAGCGATCCAATCGAAGAATTTCAATGGTTTTGATTCCTTTCCTGCTGGGGTGAATGTATTAGGTTTAGAGCGTGGGAGTATGGCGGAGGTTCATGAATACCCTTGGCAATGTGACACATCGATTGGAAAAAACTCCTGGGGTTATGTTGAAGATTGGGAAAGTAAGTCGCCTAATTCGTTGATAGATAACTTGGTCGATGTTGTGAGCAAAAATGGTAGTTTGCTACTGAGTGTTGGCCCTAGAGCGGATGGTAGTATTCCGGACGACCAGAAGAACGTATTGATGGAAATCGGTTCGTGGCTGAATGTGAATGGGGAGGCGATCTACGGTACGCGGCCTTGGACACGCTTTGGCGAAGGACCTACGCAAATTATAAGTGGAAGTCAGTCTGAGCATGCGAATCCGGAACTTTCAGTGGATGACTTTCGTTTCACTCGTAAGGGTGATACCGTTTATGCGTTTGTAATGGATTGGCCCGAGGATGGCAGGATAGAGATCAAGGCTCTCGGTTTGGATGCCCTTGACGAGAAAAGAGTACGTTCAATAAAGCTACTCGGCTTTAGGGGGAAGATGGCTTACCGGCAAAATGATGAAGAGTTGACGGTGTATTTTCCTAACCAAAAGATTGGCGAGTATGCACATGTTTTGAAGATTAAGTTTCGCGAAACTTATCGCTAGAATTGAGATTTACCGCCATTGTGACAATGCAATGTGTTGAGTGGGGAAGTCGGGTCAGTTTGACTCGAATTCTGCATTCATATTCGAGCGACTACCGTAACCTATTTTCACTATGTTACTGTTTGGCAAAGGTTTGGAGAATTTTAAGCTAAGTCCTGGGAACATGGAATAGTGGTTGCTTACAAAGGGAATTAAAACGCTATGGAATTTTTAATATTAATCGTACCAACATTCATTCTTGGGCTGTGGGCCCAATCTAAGGTTTCCTCAACGTATAATAAGTTCGTACAAATTCCGTCTCGTGGAAGAATTACCGGTGCAGAAGCCGCGGCAGCGGTGATCCGAAAATCTGGGATCAATGACGTTGAAATCGTGGAAATTCGTGGGCATCTAACGGATCATTACGATCCAATAAAGAAGCGATTGGCTTTGAGTTCGGAAAACTATCGCGGTACAAGTTTGGCTGCTTTGGGCGTGGCTGCTCACGAAGCGGGACATGCGGTACAACATAAAGTTGGATACAATGCCCTTAAGGCTCGTATGGCACTCGTTCCAGTTACCAACATTGCATCGAGCGTTTTGCCTTGGGTAATGTTTGGTCCGTTTTTTCTGTTTGGATCAGCTGGTGGTGGACTTTTCCTGAATATCGGTATTGCGTGCTACCTTGTTTTGACGGCATTCAATTTGATTACGTTGCCGGTTGAGTTCGATGCGAGTAAGCGTGCTAAGCAGGAGCTGGTATCGTTGGGAATTCTTGGTCAGGACGAGATGGTAGGTGTCAACAAGACTCTAGATGCAGCAGCTTGGACTTACGTGGCTGCGTTTGTGTCCTCTTTGGCTTATCTTCTATACTTGCTAAGTATGGTTACGGGAAGGGACGATTGAGCTCTCTTTTAAATTCGCCTAAAATTTACATCCCGCAGTTATTTGGAACGCCCGTCCGTCACCCAATGTACCTTTATCAAGAAGTGAAGAGTTGATAGGGTTAAGAGGATAACGTATTGTCTTATCAAAAATATTGTTCACCTTCAGTGCGACGTACATTTGTTTCCAAATATTATCCATTCGGATAGAGGCGTCAAAAACGGCATAGCCCCCGGATGTATCGCCGGCTGGCTCCAGGCTTTCTAAGTTATAAAATGGAGTCATTCCGCTAACGTATCGACCAATTAAAGCTGATGAAAGCTTTTCGTCTTCGTAAATGAGCTTTCCGTGTGCGACAGTCTTGGGTGAGTAGGTCACCTCGCGTTCTGGAAAGGTCTCGTCTTTAGAATCCTGTAATGTAATTGACAATTCGCTACGAAATTTTTCTCCGATGCGTTGCTGCAAGATTACTTCAGCTCCAATTGTATCAAGTTTGTTTCCTACGTTTGTCTTGGTTGCCAATGAACCGGTTGGTTCTACTTGTAGGTATTCGATCAATAGGTTGGAAAGGGAGTTCTGAAACAAACTAATGCTGAGCAGTGTATTTTCAACTGCTAACGTGTACATCGCTTCCAACGTTCTTACATCTTCTGTGCCGTTGCCTCTAAGAGTTGAAGCTACTTTGGTGGCATCACCCGCCATTAGTTTAAATTGTTGGCTTTCAGAAACTTGATATATTAAAGAAATCCTTGGAGTTGTATTCGTGATTTCTGCAGGCATGCGAACAACGTCTTCAGTTGTATCACTTGCAACGATACGCGCATAGGTCTTTATTCTTTCGACTCTGACTCCGCCAATCATTCTCACCTTAGGAGCGATCTCGTAGTTTATTTGGGCGAAGGCTGATTGGGTATCTCGTTGATCAATGTCTACTGTTTCGTTGGAAACTTGAACTCTGGGAATATGTGTGTACTCGTGGAGGTCTTCTAGTCGTTTACCATTGAAGCCTAGAGTTAAGTGAAACTCATCAGATGGGGCGTGCGCTAAAACCGATTCGATCTCCCAGCTTACGAAGTCGAGATCGCTTATAGCTATAATGCCTGGGATAATTGCATCATAGTCTCGATCTGATTCAAAGGAGTTTCGGCTAATCCAGGTATCCACAGTAGTCTCTGGATTTATTTGGAACTTATAGCCCAATGTTAATCGTGAGTTCGTAGATCTGTCTATACTTCCGTCCACCAATGGAGGTAGCACATAAAAAATTTCTGTATCGGAATTGTTGTAACTATAGTCGAAATGAAAATTCTTCCATTCTCCCGCTATTTGTAGATTGGTAGTCTCTATTTCAAGCTTATCATCCAAGTCTGTGTCTAGCTCTGGAATGGTGGGTCGAAGCGATTCTGGAACGTTTTCTAGTGTTATAAGATCCGATAAGGTTGGGCTGAGTCCACCGGTGCGATAGTGACCAGCATTAACGACGAGATTGAAATCTTTTATCTGCGTAGACCAGCGTAATGCGGCCCGCGTGGTGGAATTTGAGCCGTAGCTTGCTACCACTTGATCTTGATGAAAAAAATCGTTGGTTATAATATTGATGGCACCGAAGAATGCTCCGTTGCCGTACATCACGGAATTTGGTCCTTTAATGATTTCGATGCGATCAATCGATTCGACTGGAAGAAATATAGAACTAGTTGGAGTTGAACGATTGTCTAACCTTGCTTGTGGTACTCCATTTACAAGAAACGCGACGCTGCCGTTCTGAGATCTACCATTCCAGTAACCTCGCATACCAAAATTACCGCTTATGCCGTTGTAATTGTTTATATTATATAAGCCGGGAACGTTTTCTAGAACTTCGGTAATGGAGCTGTACCCCTGTCTCTCTATATCTTTACGATCAATCAGGTAAACACTAGCAGGCGTATTTTGAATAGTTTCTGGAAGTTTTGCGGAAGTACTAATCTCTACCTGCATCAGTTCGTCCAAGGACAGACCGGAGAGATCAAACTCATTAGAAGTGGGGTCTGCCCTAAGTGTAGTGAAAAGGGAAATGCTAATGAATACTACCCAGTGGTGAAAGCGGAGTTTTGAAAAAATATTCACGGGGTGATTGTAGGGAGTCAATTTAGGCTTAGCACTTAAATGCAAATAAGATGATCGAGGTAAAATTTTCAGGCAAAGCTCTGATGAGGCAAGGAATTATGGATGATTTAGGTGATGATACTAGGGCACTTTCGCAGGCTTAAATGCGATTTTTCTAGCCACCCCGGGGCTATGTGACTTTCCTGACAGCCTGTTATGGATTGGAATATTACTCCACTGGCGAAGAAGTCATATGTATCGGGTAAATTTTTCGAGGAAGGTGATCGAATCGCTAGCTTCTTGGTAAGGACTGGGGAAGGGATCGTAGAGCGTCTCGATTATTTGGCATCGGAAGAGGATGAGCTTGAAGAGTCCGGAGAGGGCGTATGTCGATGGACTCATGTTTTTAAGCCGAAGCCAGCAGACGGTAAGGAAGAGGCAGAAGCCGTAAAGTTTACTGCTGACAATCTCTTTATTAGCCTATTCGAGGGAGAGGAAGATCCGAATCCTGAAAATGAAAAATTGAAATTGTTTTTGGCCTTAATGCTCGAAAGGCGCCGTGTCTTGAGGGTTAAGGAGAAGACAGAAACTGAGACTTTGTACGTTCACCGACCAACGAAAAATGAATACTCGGTAAAGGCTGTGGATTTGGATCCAGAGTTTTTTATGGCGAACCAAGAGAAGCTAGACTTTTTGACGCAAGTGCCATCAGAAGAAGCGAACAAAGGGAGCGAGCCCTCTAGTTGAGCCACAAAAAATCCTCACGTTCAATGACGAGAGGATTTGCATTTTGTAAGTAAGAAAGTGGTCCTAGAGAGCCTTCAGTTGGCTTAGAAATTCAGCAGCTCCACCATGAGTGTAACCTAACTTGCCGATTACTTCTCCTTCTGAGTTGAGCGCTAGAATGGTCGGAAATCCTCTTACTCCGTGTTTGTCGAGAAGCTTTTTGTTTTGTTCCTTCAATTCCGCAGACTGTGGGATTTTGCTCGGAAAGTCCAACTTAAGGAGAACGAGGTTTTCGTCCGCGTAGTCTTTGAACATTTTATCTGAGAAAATTTCGCCTTCGATCTTCTTACACCAGTGGCACCAGTCAGATCCTGTGAAATTCATAAGTAAGACTTTGTCTTCCGTCTTAGACTCGTTAATTGCGGCTGCCGCGTCTTCTGTCCATTCCGAAGCTGATACACTGGCGGCGATAAATGCGATTGCGAATGTGAGTGTTGATAGAATTCGTTTCATATTGTTGAAGAATACGTCTGGTTGGAAATTTTGAATGCCCGAGTTTGTGATAAATGTCACTGTAAGTTGGTTAGCCCCTCGAGAATACCTTGGTGTTCCGTGATTATATATCCACTTAGAATTTTTTAGTCTGTCAAAAGATTCTCGTTGTACCAGGCGAACAAACCTGTAAATACTCCGGCAAACCTTATAATTATAAATTCATATCGATGATCGAACTAAAAAAAGATTTTAAGTACTCCCTCGTGATTCCAACGAGTATGGGAATTCGACTAACGCCGGTGAATGGCCAGCCGTTTCATTGCTCGGATACTTTGAAGATGCAGGCGACAAGTGCTGAGTCGAATGTAGGAAGTGTCTCTTCATTCCTAGGTTTGCCTGTTAAAATTTTGACTGCTTTTGTCAAAGGAAGCCCGGTTTCTCATTTCATCAAAGATAACCTTCGTAGCCGTCGAATGGACTATGAAGGTCCTGAGTTCGAACAAGAAGACCCATGGGGTGCGAGACACCAGATTAACCTAGCTGATAGCGGTTGGGGATCACGAGGACCCCGAGTTCATAATGACCGCGCGGGTGAAGTTGGGTGCAAGTTGAATGTAAAGGATTTTGATCTAGAACGAATTTTTGGTGAAGAAGGTGCTCAAATCGTTCACTTGTCTGGCTTGATTGCGGCTCTCTCTCCAGAAACTAGCCAATTCTGCTTGGATATTGCCCGCGCTGCCAAAAAGCACGGCACTCGCATTTCTTTCGATTTGAATTTCCGAGCCTCTTTTTGGAAGGGTCGTGAAGAAGAGTTGCGTGGTATATTTAGTGAGATCGCTTCTTTATCAGATATTTTGGTCGGTAATGAAGAGGACTTTCAGCTTTGCTTAGGAATCGAAGGACCTGAAGAAGGAGGTTCGGACTTGGATGGGAAGATTGATAGCTTTAAGGAGATGATCAACCGCGTGAAAGTGGCCTATCCAGATACATCTGTTTTTGCTACTACGTTGCGGGAGGTCGTTAGTACTAACAGTCACTTGTGGGGAGCGATCATGGCAATCGGTGACGAATGGCATGTTATCAAGCCTCGCGAAATTGGCGTTATCGACAGAATTGGCGGCGGCGATGGATTTGTTGGTGGGGTGCTCTACGCGATCATCAGAGGTTGGGAGACCGAAAAATGGCCTCAATTTGGTTGGGCTACCGGAGCGTTGGCTGCGACATTGCTAACAGATTACGGCCAGCCGGCAGACGAAGAGCAGGTTTGGAGTATTTGGAAAGGCAATGCTCGAGTTCGTCGCTAGATTTCGAATTTATTAACTGATAACTTTGGGAGCCGACTATTATAGTCGGCTCTTTTTATGGTTGGTCTAAACGTTGGCAGTTGATTAGTCTCTTGAATTTTAGAAATGCCGCAGAAGAGAAGTCATATTCCTAAACGCCTCATTGTTTTAGTAATTTTGTTTATTGGCATTTTCGTGCTTTCTCGTTTTGCGACAAATTGGGAGTCCGACGAAGGGAAGTTTGATGATTACTTAGCAATCGCCCAAAACCTTCCGGATATACCTGAAATGCAGAATTGGCCAACGGCGTATTATGACGCTTTGAAGTTGGCCTATTTGGGCGTGGGGGAGCTCGATGGGGACTATGTTGGAGCGTATGAAAAGATCGGCGGCCTTTATCTTGAGAATGGTTTTCTGGTAGAATCTCGAGTCGTTTTTGAAACCTTGTTGGCCATCGATCCCGAAAATGAGCTTTGGCTTTATTGTAAGGCGAAGAGTTTTGGTGAGCGTCTAAGTGAAGAGCGGTTCCGATTATTGTATGAGCTGACGAGTATCGCGACGGAATATTCGAAAGCACAATCGATGCTTGTGGAGGCTTTGTGCTTAGATGGCCGTTTAGAAGAGGCACACTCGTTTGCTAGGCGTTCTCTTGAAAAATGGCCTGATGTTGTGAGTGCCAAATATGATTTGGTTAACGTGCTTTTAGCTAGTGGCCGTGCCTTAGAAGCGAAGCAGTTGATTGAGGCATCTGAAGGAGATCCCATTTTTGAGAACCGTTTGTTTGACGCATACGGAGATTTTAGGTCCGATTCTGGAGGGGCATTGGAATCGAAGAGTGTGGCTCGACTGAGTTCGGTTTACCGAGAGGATCGGTTTGAGGATTATTTATCCGAGTTTCAATACTCGTACTCGGACTTAGTAGAGCGGGTGAGTTCTGAAATTGAAATGGGTTTGTTGGAGCGTTCGAGTGCAACGCTTGATCGGATCAAAAATTTGTACCCTGAAGACGCCGTTCATTTACTTGGCGAGATGTAGAAAACGGTCGACTCGGCCAGGATCCATTTTGTCTAGAGCATGGTCTTTGGAGCAACAAGCGGACTATCTTTGTTGCGGGAAATTTACCTCTGACGATCCGCAAACCACAAGATTTGTTTTAAATGTTACGAACGTGTTACTTTCAACATGAAGCCTCAAGATTATGTTGATCCCTTACATGCACGTGTAAAAAGAACGACATAAGGTGCGACAGATCAGTTCGCATCTCCCGTAACACAAAGCTTATTATGAAAACTATCAAAACCATTGCGGCCTCGGCGTTTGTTGCCGGGCTCGTCCTATCGTCATCGCAGTCACTCGCGGCTGACGAAACCTCAAGCTGGATTGATGCCTACAAGTCCATGGGCAAGCTTTACTCTGACAAAGAGAACAAAATTATCCAAGAAGTTAAAGTCTTCGGTCGTGCTCATTACCAATGGAATTACTCTGATGGGGATAGCGCTGGTTCCGATTTTAGCGGAAATGGTGAAGAGTTGCGTCGCCTCCGTGCCGGAGCGTCGGTTAAATTCCTAGACGGTTTCAAAGCGCTAGGCCGTTTGAATCTAGAGAAGGGTGGCTTCCGCGACACTTCGATAGGTTACCACAGTTTTGACGAACTCTACGTTGATTATGGAAAGAGCGGTTTTCTTGGTTTCGACAAGGCGTCGATTGGTTACGGCCGTTACAAAGTAGCGTTTGGCGGAGAAGAGCACGTGTCTTCTAAGCGAATCAAGACCGTTGAGCGAAGCAATATCAACAATCGCTTTGGGAGCCTTCGCCCAACTGGGATTGTTTTGAAAGGTGAAAAGAATGAAGTTGATTTCGTTGCTGGGATTTACTCAACGGAAGCTGATAGCGAGACTTGGGCGAATTGGGACGGGGGAGTTGCTTTCCAAGGGAGTACAACGTTTGCGGCGAACGAGGGCGAAATAACTCTAGATTTCATTTACGCAGACGATTCTGCCAATGAAGGTGACGTCTTTGATTTCGATTGGGCAGCTTCGGCTACTCATACGCGTCAATACAGCGAGTGGAATGTTCTGACGAGCGTAACTATCGGTAAGGATGGCAGTAATGATATATTCGGGTTTGTGGTTCTCCCATCCTACATGATTACAGAAAAGCTAGAAGCTGCTTTCCGCTATCAATACGGTAATGCTAGCGATACGACAGGTGTGCCAAAGAGCAGCGGCAGCCGAGGGATTCGTCGCGTGGCCCGCAACGATGGTGTCGGGACTGGATCGGGCGACGAAAACCACACGCTTTACGCTGGTCTGAACTACTATATTGCGGGTGACAACCTCAAGGTAATGACTGGAGTCGAATACGAGTCGATTGACGGAGCGTCTGGGAGCGATCTTGACGGTCTTACATTCTGGACTGCGCTTCGTACGTATTTCTAAGTCTATTATCGCATATATTGAGTCTCGGCGAGGGAGAATTGGGGCCGGCTCCTCTGCTCTCTCGCTCCTTAATCATGTTCGTTAACATCGCTCATTTTAGGCGAGTTTTGCCTGAATCTTTTAAGGAAAAAGTTAGTTAGTAAGCGGATATTGTAACGGATGTGTTACACGCGCGTTACAATTGGCCTCCCCAGTTAAATTTTACTCGCTCAGCGATTAGCTGACCGCCAAACCGCGTACATACTAAATTTGTATCAATACCGAAAACACATGAATGGGGATCGATTTACTGAGGACAGGATGGCTGTAACACTAAAGTGACAGTAAAGGACTTGGCTCAGTAAAATTTATTCAGCACGTTTTAAAACGTCTAATTTTTTAAATTAACACCAAATCATTATGACAAAACTATCAAAAATCCTAAAGGGAACAGCGCTTTGCGCCATAGCTCTATCAACAAGCGTTTTCGCTGCCGAAAAGATCGTCGTTAAGGGGTCAGATACTTTGGGAGCTAAGCTCGTTCCTCAGTTGGCGGAAGAGTTCAAGGCCATGAAAGCAAAAGATGGCGTTGAAGTTATTTTCGAGATTGCAGCAGAAGGATCGTCTACTGGGATCGCAGCTGTGATCGATGGAACAGCAGACATCGGAATGGCGAGCCGTGAAGCTAAAACTACAGAAGTTTCTCGTGGATTGGTGAAAGGTGTTAAAATGGAGCCAATCACTGTCGCTAAGGATGGGATTGCTATTATCGTAAATGAAGGCAATCCAATGGAAGAGATCTCAGCTCGCGAAGTTGAAAAGATTTTCACTGGGGCTGTGGTAAGCTGGAGTTCTGTCAATGGCACTTCAGGAGATATTTCAATCTATACGCGCAATACATCGTCTGGAACTTATGGCGCGTTCCAAAAGATGGCTATGCGTAATCGTGACTATGCTCCGTCTTCTCAAAAAATGGCTGGCAATGAGCAAATCGCTTCTGAAGTTGGCACTAACGAAAACGGAATCGGTTATGTTGGCCTTGCTTACTTGGGTACAAAAGGAACAAAGGTTCTTCCAGTTGATGGGGTCACGCCGGAAAAGGCTGATTATAAGTTCTCACGTCCATTGTACTACTATGTCGATGGAAATAAGGAGCTAAGCTCGATTGCTCAGGAATTCATTGATTTCACATTGAGTGATGCAGGCCAAAAGATCGTGAAGTCAGTACATTTTATTACAATCAAGTAAAAGACATATTCTAGTATTGGAATCATTTCGAGAGCGTTCTTTCTTGAATTAAAGGAGAGCGCTCTCTTGTTCTAGACCTTGAAATCTTTATACTATGTCTGCACCAAACCGATATGATTTAAGTTCAAAGCAAAAGCGCTTTATGGGCCTGACCAGAGAGAATGCTTTGAAAGGGCTTTTTGGAGGCAATGCGTTTGTATCTATCTTGGTTTTGGGACTGATCACTCTTTTTCTGTTTAAAGAAGGAGCTGGTTTTTTTGGACAATATCGCACAAGCCTAGCTCTTTACAGAAGTGCAGGTCTAGAGTACATTGAAATTGTTCGCGACGAGCAAAACTCGTTTGCGGCACTTACTCAGTATCTCAATAAAATTCAGGCTGATCGAAGTAGGGAGTTGACCGAGCAAGGTGTCCCGTTTCGAGAGGTGAAGAAGACTCTTTCGTCATTGGATGACTTTGCGTATGATTTTGAAGATGCGGGCTATGAGTTGGGCGACTTCGTATATGAGATTACAGAGTTTGCGACCTCAGCTCGCGATCAATACGAGGCGAACGAGGATTATAAGGATTTTAAGCAGAATCTCATTGATCAAGGGGATGTTGAGAAAGCGAATGAAGTCATTATCGAAGAAGTCGACTTAGGGCAAATTGTAGCGACTTTAAGAAGCAGAGAGCCAGAGTTAGCTCAACTGAATCAATCTTTGGCGGCTAAGCTCACAGAGTTACTTCAAGATGTTCCGGTTTTAGAAGACCCTGAGTATCAAAAGAGGCTGGAAAGATTCAAAGAAGTCACGATTCGGTTCGTGAACGAGTTGCCCACTTTTGACGAACGACTCAAGAAATGGGATTCGGAAAAAAGTGTTAGCTTGGGTACGGCCTTTACTTCATTTGTTTTCGGCAAGGACTGGGTCACAGGGGGCGCTCTTCAAGATTGGTATGGTTTGATGCCCTTATTAACAGGGTCTCTTACTGTTGCTATGATTGCTATGGCAATTGCTACTCCGCTTGGAGTTGGAGCCGCGATTTATATAAACCAGGTTGCGAGGCCTAAAGAACAAGCTTTTGTAAAGCCTTACATCGAGTTTATCTCCGCGATACCGTCTGTTGTTATTGGCTTTTTTGGAATTGCGATTTTTGGAGAGTTTGTGCGTGAAGTCTCTAATAGCGATGCCCTCAATTGGATAAGCTTCTTCCCACTCAGTGAGCGTTTGAATGCATTTACAGCGGGCTGTCTGTTGGCTTTAATGGCGGTACCGACGATTTTTACTTTGGCGGAAGACTCATTGAACAATGTTCCAAGAGCTTATAAAGAGGCGTCCTTTGCGATGGGAGCTAATCGGATTCAAACAATCGTTCGAATCATCGTACCCACAGCTCTTTCTGGAATGATCTCAGCTGTCTTGCTTGGATTTGGGCGAGTGATTGGTGAAACGATGGTTGTTCTCCTTTGTGCAGGAAATCGAATTTCCATTCCTGATTTTTCAAAAGGAGTGGGGACTGTTTTTGAGCCAGTTCATACGATGACGGGGATTATCGCTCAGGAACTTGGCGAGGTTGAATATGGGAGCATTCATTACAGAGCATTATTTATGATAGGCTTGGTCTTGTTTGCTTTGTCATTGTTAATTAATTACGCGGCTCAAAAAATAGTAATGAAGTATCAAATTTCTAGAGGTTAAAATAAATGGACTCTCAGACATTAGAAAACAATTACACACCGGAAGAGAGTGACCTTTTTGCCAAGCCATCGAAGGCGAAGCGAAATGAGAAAGTTGCTTTTGCGTTCATGGGTATGGGAACCTACTTTATCGTTTTTTGCGCTTCCATAATCTTCCTCACAATCTTTTACAAGGGAAGCCAAACGGTATTCCAGGCATCGTTTCCGTTTATAAATTTCGAATTCTTGACGGAGGCTCCTCAGACGCTGCATGTCTTTGAGCACGAGGGGGAGAAATATGAAATGAGCGACAACAATTTCCGTGCGTTTCAGGAAGAAAACAATACTGAGTTGACGACGACAACCTACGCTTATTCTGGCGGTGGTATTTGGCCCTGTATCGTTGGGACTGTGTTTCTTGTGTTGGGTGCGATGGCCATTGCACTGACTCTTGGGGTTTTGTCGGCGATCTTTTTGAGCGAATACTCGCGGCCCGGAAAGGTTTTAAACACGATTCGTTTGTCGATCTTAAACCTGGCAGGGGTGCCTTCTATTGTTTTTGGTATATTTGGCGTTGGATTATTCGTTTTATTTTTGGACTTCGGTGTCTCGTTGATTGCTGGGTGGTTTACGTTGGCGTTTATGGTTTTGCCGATCGTGATTTCTGCGAGTGAGGAATCATTGCGAGCGATACCGCAAGGACTTCGAGATGCATCTCTGGCCTTGGGCGCCAGTAAGTGGACTGCGATCAGAACTAACGTGCTCCCCTATGCTATGCCTGGTATTTTGACTTCTTCAATTATAGGCGTCGCACGTGTCGCAGGGGAAACGGCTCCGATCATGTTTACCGCAGCTTATGCAAAGCGCGACCAACTTCCTTGGGAAGGATTAGAACATTGGTATGATTTCTTCTTTCAGGGGGTTATGGCACTTCCTTATCATATTTACGTCGTAAGCGCTAAAATTCCTCAAAATGAATATACGGAACGCATGCAATACGGAACTGCGTTTGTTTTTCTGGTAATCGTAGCATCAATCGCTTTATTCTCGATTGTTTTGAGAGAGCGGATGCGCAAAAAATATCGCTGGTAATGGTTAACACAATTTCGGTCACTGAAAAAACTCAGATAAGTTCGTCCAAGATGGCTAAAACGATAGATACAGAAACGAAGTCTAATGCAGGAGCGGCTGGTTCGAATGCACCCGATAGTGCGCGGACTCTGATCAAAATTTCCGACTTCGACTTTTTCTATGGTGAAAAACAAGCGCTCTTCAATATCGATATGGATATTAAGGAGAATGAAGTTACGGCATTTATCGGACCATCTGGGTGCGGTAAGAGCACTTTGCTTCGCTGTATCAATCGAATGAACGATATGATCGATATTGCGCGTATTGGTAAGGGGCAAATTGACCTCAATGGCGTTAATATCTATGATCCGAGAGTTGATACTATTCAACTCCGGAAGCGAGTAGGAATGGTCTTTCAAAAATCGAATCCATTTCCTAAATCCATCTACGAAAATATTGTATATGGCCTCCGAATACAGGGAGTTAAGAAAAAGTCGGTATTGGATGAGGCGGTTGAGCGTTGTTTAAAGGGAGCTGCTTTATGGGATGAAGTTAAGGATCGGCTCGACTCCAGTGGTCTTGGTTTGTCCGGTGGTCAGCAGCAACGATTATGCATTGCCCGCTCATTAGCGGTTGAGCCAGATGTTTTGTTGATGGATGAACCATGTTCTGCGTTAGACCCGATTGCTACGGCCAAGATCGAGGAACTTATCCACGAATTGAAATCTAAATACACAATTGTGATTGTCACGCACAGCATGCAACAAGCAGCGCGAGTCTCGGATAAAACTGCTTTCTTTTATTTGGGGAAATTGATTGAGATGGGCGAAACCGACCAGATTTTTATGAGCCCGAACAATGAGCAGACCGAAGCTTACATCTCGGGAAGATTCGGGTAATAGAAGTTTAGGTGTATTTACGGAAATAGATTGTTTTTAACCACTGAATACTTTTTAACTAAAAATCTGTGAAGCGCTATTTCCATGAAGAGTTAGAGAATGTACGATCTCATCTGATGTTGATGGGGGAGAAGGCTGTCGAAAACGTCAATACGACTATGCGAGCTCTCTTGGAGTGCGATATTGACCGAGCAGAGCAAGTTATCAAAGGTGACGATGAAATCGACGAGCTTGAAACTCTAATCGATGAGGAAGTCGCACGCTATGTTAGTTTAAGATCGCCCGTTGCGAGAGATTTAAGGCTATTGTTTGTTGCCATCAAAGTTAGCCACGATTTGGAGCGTGTGGGGGATGAGGCGACTAGTATTTGTAAACGAGCTCGCAAGGTATTTGCGAGCAGCGGCGGGAACGTAGACAGTTTAGCAAACATTCCGCGAATGTGTGAACATGCGATTGGTATGCTACAGGATGCTCTTTTTTGCTTTGTTGAAGAAGAAGAAGAGCGAGCCTACGGAATCATCTTACGCGACAAGCAAGTGGATACTTTGAACCGTGAGAATTTCGCATATTACATAGAGGAAATGAAAGCCTCGCCTGATAGTCTTCATGCGTGTACGGAAATGATTTTTATCTCCAAGTCATTTGAGCGTATCGCTGACCATGCTAAAAATATCGCTGAGCAAGTTTATTATTTGCTGACAGCGGAATCGCTTAAAGAAGCTTTGCGGGAGTGATTATGCCGGCAGCTTGTACGAGAATGAGCGACGAGCAGAGCGGATAAAATTTCCTATTTAAAGTTTTGAGTTATGTAATTGGTCACGTAGGTGTTACTCATGCGTAAAAACTTAGTTGCCCAATTTTGGCTGTTATTTGTAGGCTTTACCTCGACTGAATTAATTGCTGCTGATTTTGATAAACCTGGTGATTTGCTGGACAGTAGAATCGAGTTGGCTAAAGGCGTTTATAAAACAGAAATAGAGGCACGGAGATACGAAAGGAGTATTATTTCCTTCTGGGACAGCCTGAGAGAGTCCGAATCAGGTTTTTCAATTTTGGAGGACTTTCCGTTTAACAAAATCGAATTGCCTGCGTTTTCGACGCCAGAGAAACTTCCTAATCGAATCTTAGAAAGCGCACACCGTAGGACTGGTAAGTCTCCGAATTTTATTAGTTTTGAGGCTGCTCTTGGGGCAATTGAAAATTTTGCGCAGAAGGGGTACAAGGTAGAGTTTAGTGAGTGGTTTTTAATCGATCATATTGCTGATGATTCCGGTAATGCGCAATCGATTGTTAGGTTTGAGATCCATGTAGATGGTCCTGAGCACACATTGTTCAAACGGGTGTTTAATGGTGAATTAGAAATTGTGTGGCAAGCTGAGGTTAGTGAAAAAGGTATTTATCTTCCAGATACGATTGCTTATAAAACTTTAACGATGAGAAAGCGTTCGAGTGTACAAAGCTTTGAAAAATCTGTGCTTATCGAAGGCGAAAATAGGGAGTCCGGGTATGGCCTAGTACTTGTTGATGATGTGGACAATGACGGCGATTCCGATATTCTTTTTCCACGTTCAAATAAGCTAATGGTTAATAATGGGGACTTTGATTTTCGAGTAGAGCCTTTTTACGAAGTCTTTGTTGAAAATTTCCTTCAAGCAAGTGCCTTCGCAGACATTGATTTGGACGGAACGCGAGAGAACATAGTAGCGGACAGTAAGGGAGGGTTATTTGTTTATTATAGAAACTCGAAAACGGGAAAATATGATAAAAAGCCTAAGCGTCTGTTTAAAGCGAAGAAGGAATTTCGAGTAGAATCTATAGCTGTAGGTGATTTGAATGGAGACATGTTACCTGACATATTTTTGGCGCAGTCTCGATTATCGCATTTAAATGGGTATTTTCCTGACCCATATTTCAATGCAAACAACGGGCGTCCGAGTTACCTATTAATTAATAAAGGCGATGGCCGTTTTGAGGAAGAGGCGGCGAAAACAGCTATTAAGGAGCGCAGAAACAGAAATGTTTTTTCAAGCTCAATATTTGATTTGAATGCTGACGGACGTATGGACCTTTTGACTGCCAGCCAGTATGCTGGCTTGGATGCGTATTTATCGAATTCGAGCAGCGATTTAGAAATCGCAGATTCGGTTTTTGACGAGCCACGCTTGTCTGCTGGGGGGCATGTGCTGAATGATTTTAATGGTGATGGCCATTTGGATCTATTTGTTTCTGGGCGAACGTCAAATTCTCTAGATCGTTTGCTTAACCTTGGCTTGAGCCGGGAAGGCGAAGATGAATACAATAAAATGCGAGAAATCATGGCCTCAGGCAACCGTTTGTACTTTGGCGATGGTACTGGAAGGTTTGCGATGACCGGAGCTAGCGAGGGCATCGCTAGTTCAGGATGGAGCTGGGGTTGTGCCGGAATGGATTTTAACAATGATGGGTTCGATGACTTAATGGTAGCGAACGGAAATATTTCAAGAGCGACTGTTGCAAATTATGATTCAGAATTTTGGACCTATGATATTTATGATGGCATGACCTCTGATCGGAGAGTACTTGATGTGGTATTTGATTTTTTCGGACCAAAAGTTAAAATATTTCAAGAGGGAATGAGCTGGAATGGGTTTGAGGCAAATCGCATGTTTTTGAATGTCAAAGGAGAAGAATTTATCGATATTTCTTATTTTATGGGCGTGGCAGATAGCGGAGATGGGCGTGCTTTGATTTCAGAAGATTTTAATTTGGATGGCCGAGTCGATTTCCTAGTGGTCAGCTTAGATCAAGTTGATCGAACGCAAAAAGTTTCTTTATATGAAAACAAAGTGGCTTCTCGTAATAATTGGATAGGGATCCGCCTTAAAGAATCTAAAGGAAAATCGATTATGGGGACCCGAGTTCGTGTGGAGTCGGAATTGGGAGTTTTCGAGAAAGTCTATACTCTCGGGAATGTGTATTCAGGCACTGACTCTAGCCAAATGCACTTCGGGATCGGAAGATCTAACTCAGTAAAGAAAATAGATATTGTTTGGCCTGATGGAGCGACGGAAACACTTGAAGCTCCCGAGATTGGCAAATATCACGTCCTTCAGCCATGATCTTTGATTCTCTTTGTCTTAGCAAAGGTGGTATTAGTTTGGGTGCTTCTATTGGCTTGTTTTTGAGGGTTAATTATTAATATTAAGGTAAGGCTCATACGGTTTGAGGCATCACGTGTGTCAATCGCATGTAAAGTGAGCGATGGAGTGCTTAGTTGATTAATGCCTGAACTGCGGGTCCGATTAAATGGGGGAGTATGCACGATTCCCTACGCCAAAACTCGAATCCATATGTCCAAAGCGAGGAAAAGCTTATCAAGAAATTTGATAGGTTATGTGAGCTGTTTAAAAAGAACCTGGATTCGTTTAAAGAAGCAGCCGAGTTCTTCAATCGACCGGTTTCTGTTGTTAAAGAATATGGATTATATGAATTTATTAATGAGGAATTTTCTGAAATTTGTTCAAAAATACCTTGTATTGAGGATGCTGTTTCGAGAAGGGCTTTAAAATTTGCTAAAAACGATGACATCGGTTTTCTAAAAGAAGATCTCTACGTTTTTGACCCGGAAGAGCGATCCTTGGGAGAGGTCTATTACCTACAATTGGACTCCAGTCATGTTATGGCAGTGCTGGCTGAAACTCCGGAAATTGAAGCGTTTAATGAAGAAATAAAGCAATTTGAGAATTCTGAGAAACTATCAAAAGTAGGCAATTGGTCATTTGATGTATTGAGCAAGCGCGTTACTTGGTCGAAGCAGATGTATCGCTTGTTCGATATGCATCCAAATCGAATGGATCCTTCGATTTTGGACTTGGCTCGAAAAATTCACCCTAAGGACCGTAGGTCTTTGAAAAATGCGTTGAAAGATCTTTTGTCTAGTCCGACGGATCTGAATTTGGAGTTTCGCGTCATTACACAAAATGGGGGTGTTCGACACATGAGCCTGAATGTGTGCGTGATAAAGCACACTGCAAAAAATGCGGTTTTCCAAGGGTCTCTGCAGGATATAAGTCGAATTAGGCGAATGATCGATGAGAACGTTTATAACCAGAAGCGATTTAACGATCTTTTGGATACTGCTGGAGAATATATTTTCGAAGTGGATGTTGAAGGGCGATATACATTTGTTAGCCCTCGAATTGAATCCCTTTTAGGGTGTGGTCTGACGCGAATTTTAGGGCGCCCATTCTACGAGTTCATGGAAAGAGAGGAGTCTCTACGGATGATGAATATTTTCAATCAAAAGGCGATGAATTCGGAGTTGATTGAAAACGAAGAGTACAAGTCTGTATCCAAAGATGGGCGAGTTGTTTGGCATGCGATTAATGCAAGACCAATATTCTTGAAAGATGGTTCGTTTGTAGGATATCGAGGTGCCGGCTTGAATGTCACTGAATACAAAGAGACTGAGTTAGCCCTAAAGGATAGCGAGGAGCGCTATGAGCTTGCTATTGAAGGAGCCAATTCTGGGATTTGGGATTGGAATATTGCTGAAGATCAAGTTTATTGTTCCGCTCGATTGGCAGAGTCTTTGGGACTCGGTAATGGATCCTTTCATAGTGAAATGGATGAATTCAAAAGTAGAGTACATCCAGACGACTATCAGAGTTTTGGTTTCCAATTAAGTATGCATCTTGAATACCGAAAAGAGTGTAATTTTGAATTCAGATTTCGCTGCGAGAACGGGGATTATTTGTGGGTTAATTTGCGTGGGCAAGCTCTCTGGAGTATGGATGGCCGTCCATATCGAATGGCGGGATCTATTGATGTAATCGATGAGAGAAAGCAAGCGGACCAAGCTCTTCGAGCGAGTGAAGAACGATTCCGTGCATTTGCTAAAGCATTGCCAGATATCGCGTTCGTCTTTGGCAAAGATGGAACGATTAGGGATGTCATGACTGGAAATGACAATGTCTTGCACGCTCAACAGCTGAAGCACAAAGGATCTACCATACAAAAATCGTTTGGAGAAATTAAGGCCAACTTGTTTCGAAAGATGATCGATGAGACGATTGCATCTGGAAGATCAAAGCAGATCGAGTATGATATTCGGTCTATGGGAAGTCGTTTTTGGTTCGAAGGTCGATCATCTTTGATTGAAGACGAAAAGGAACCGTTAGTTTTATTTCTAGCTCGAAATATAACTGACCGTAAATCCTCGGACTTGAGGATGCAATATCTTCGACAGGCGATGGAGCTTTCAAGTGATGGAATAGCGGTCGTCAATCCTCTAGGTAACTTCACCTTTCTAAATGAATCTTATGCGAAGATGCATGGGTACGAATCTGTCGACGACGTTATGGGTAAGCATTGGCGGGATATGTATCCGGAAAGCAAGTTCGAATACTTCAATGAGGAAATTGTCCCAGCATTAGAAGAAAGTGGATCCTGGCGTGGACAAATTGAGGCGATTCGAAAAGATCGGTCGATCTGTCCTCAAGAAATTTCATTAACGAGAATGCCCGACCAAGGGATTATTTGGGCTTGTCGAGACATTTCAGTTCGATTGCAGGCAGAGGCGGAGTTCCTACATGCCAAGGAAGAGGCAGAAGAACTGAATGAACAGCTGAGTATCGCTATTGCAAAAGCGAATCAAGCTGCTCTAGAGGCTGAATTAGCTAACATGGCTAAGAGTGAGTTTCTCGCTTCGATGAGTCATGAAATTCGCACCCCTATGAATGCAGTTATTGGAATGACTAGTATTCTTCTGGATACTGATTTATCAGATGAGCAAGAGGATTATTTGAATACCATTAGAAATAGTGGAGATGCTCTTCTTGTATTGATTAATGATATACTAGATTTTTCCAAGATTGAGTCGGGTCGCATGGATATGGAGGAATCTCCGTTTGACGTCCGCTGTTGCCTTGAGGAAGCCATTGATTTGCTTGCTGATAAAGTTAGAGCAAAGGGGTTAGAGATAGCCTATTATGCGTCTCCTACAGTTCCGTATACAATTATTGGTGATGTGACACGGCTTAGGCAGATTTTGGTCAACCTTATTGGAAATGCTGTAAAGTTCACTAATGACGGAGAAATTATCGTCTACGTTGATTGCGATGCGAATGAAAGTGGCAAGCATGTCTTGAAGTTCAATGTTCAGGATTCAGGTATCGGAATTCCCAAGGACAAACAGAATAAACTCTTCCAATCGTTTTCTCAGGTTGATTCTTCCACCACTCGAAAATACGGTGGGACTGGGCTCGGGCTGGCCATTTCGAAAAAACTCTCTGAACTAATGGGAGGTGAAATGTGGGTAGAAAGCGACGAAGGTAAAGGCTCGCAATTCCAGTTCACAATTCAAGCTCTCGAGGCTGTGCCCATTACGTATGATCCTAGACGAATTGAAGTGCTTTCGAAGCTCTTGAAATCGAAGGACGTTTCCATTGCAGTTGTAGAAGAACACTCGGTCCTACGGAGAATCTTGTCACAACAATTTTCTGATTGGAATCTCGATGCGACCTTCTTCGATAACGGACTGAATGCGTTGGAATCGATTAAGAAAAAGGCCTATGATATTCTAGTCGTCGATTTCGATATTCAATCGATACGTTCAGAGCAGTTTATCAAGGAAACGCAGGCCTTCCCTAATTGCGCGAACCAAAAATCGATTGTGCTCTGCCCAGTCGGCAAGAGTAAGCATTCGGAAGTATGGACGCATTCCTCGGTAAAACCAACCAAGCCGATGTCTTTACTGGAGATGCTCGGTAAAGTTGCGAGTGGAGCTGACGGTAAAAACGTGAACCGCAAGAAAGAGAAGAGCTCGATTGAGAAGCTTGGAAAATGCTGTCCACTTAGAATTCTCCTCGCGGAGGACAATACCGTGAACCAAAAAGTCGCTACATTGCTCCTAAAGAAGCATGCGTACCAAGCGGACATCGCAAACAATGGGTTAGAGGTCTTGGAGTCGATTGAACGCCAAGACTACGATGTTATTTTGATGGATATTCAAATGCCAGAAATGGATGGTTATCAAGCGACACATGAAATTCGCACGCGTGTGTCTCAGGACAATCAACCGTACATTATTGCGCTTACGGCTAACGCTATGGAGGGTGATCGAGAAAAGGCTTTGGACGCGGGAATGGACGATTATTTGAGTAAGCCGATAAAGCCTGACACGCTCGGCAAGGCTTTGGAAACCGCGTTTCTCAAACACGTAAATGTCTAGGGCTTGGGCTTGCGAAAACGAAAATTGCTACTAACTTCTGCCATAGGAAGAACTTTCCTAGCTTATGGCTCGTTTGATTATTAGGTTCGTTGCGTTTAATCTTCTGATTTTGGTTACGCTATTATCTGTTTATTCAGAGGATGAGAGTAGCTGGCAGAAGGAGATGCTGCTTGTGTACAACAAGGGCGCGGTAGAGATGAACCTGCTTAGAGCGGAGAGTCAGAATAACGACAGGCTCAGAGATTACGTCGAAGCTTTGTCGAAAATGTATCAAGAGCCACGTGACGACGATAGCATAGAATTGTCGCAGAAGGAATTTCGAAAGCTTATTGAAGCAGATGGGGAGGATCAGATAGCTATCGCCTCTAAATTTTATGGAGCACTGATTTTGCAGGATTTCCTTCCCAAATCAGATTTAGAAAATGCAAAAACAGAGTTTCGCGAGTTGTTCGATTCTCATCAAAATCGGTTCTTCGGGCAAATGGCATTGCTGAAATGGGTGGTGATCGTGCTCAACCACGACGAAGAGCGGCAAATGTTTTCTCGAATCGCAATGGCTGAAGGATACGAAGATCGTTTGACCAACCCAGATATCCGCAGAAGTTACCACAAGGTTCTAGGAGAAGTGTACCGAACTAGCGGGCTTTCGAACTTTAAAGCATTCGAGCATCTAAAGAAAGCATACGAGATTGGTTTCACGATTCCACAAACCCAGTCGGACCTCGTGTTTTCGTTGGGCAAGCTTGCCGAGGAGCTTAATGAAAAGAGTGATGCTCTTGCTTATTATCGGGAGTTTATAGAGAAATACGAGCACGACCCGAGAGTCCCTGAATTGGTTGAGCTTGTTGGGCAATTGGCTTCAAATTGAATGCGGTAAGCGAGTTTTTGGATCCGATTCTGGACAAGGATACAAAGAGAGCTCAAGGTCTGATTCTATGTCAGAAGAATTGCCTCAAGACATCCTAACTATTCCAACACAATTCGTACGCCAGCGAAATTCGCTGTTTGCTGTAGCTGATTTTGGACCGCTGTATGTCGATTATTATCTCCATTTGAAAGATAACCGTATCGAAATTTCGCCCGAGCATGATGCGATGCTAAAGGACGCATTAGCGGCGTTTTCGTTGCACTGCGTCTCGCGTCCACATAATGAAATCGTTGCTTGGACAGTGAATTTTCAGGATCCATTGTTGAATTTGTTTTTGGCAGGGGAAAATCGTGATGGGTCTGTAGTCGGAAGAATTTTTACAGAGAACATTAAGAAGGCGGACGATAATGTTTTTTATCAAGATCTGATAAGAGGGACTAAACCCGTTCACAGAAGTATTGTATCTTTCAAGGAGGGCGACATATTCTTTGCGGTCGAAGAGTACTACCGCCAGAGCGAGCAGCGCCCAGCTCGTTTGTTTAGGCTGGGCGGAGAGAAATATGCGATCGTCACAGCGCACCCTGACTATGACGAGGAGTGGTTTGAGTCTTTGACTACCGACGATATAAAGTTATTCGATGAGAAGGAAGAATTGAATACACTTGAAGTTCGACCTGTGCGCTGGAATTGCGGCTGCAATCATGCTCGAATCTTGCGTACGCTCCTGCCTGTTTGGCATCAAGATAAGGATGAGCTTTTCTTGGGAGAAGAGTTGATCGAGGTCAACTGCCCTAGATGTGCAGCGAAATACCGAGTGAGTCGTGAGTCTATGGAGGCATTTGCAAACGATCAGAAATAGCCGTAGTTAGAAAATAATTGCATATGCCAAAATCTAAAAATAGAAAACGCAGTGTTCCACTCGTATTTGCGGACACTCATAAAAGCGCTGACCAACTCTATGTCGGAAAATTTTCAGTACCGGACCCATTTATATCTTTCAAGAAAGGACGGAAATGGTATGCGGTATTAAACCAGCTAGAGTATGCCCGTGCTCTTAAAGAATCGGCATTCGACGAAGTATTACCCTTAGAAGACTGGCTGAAAAAAGCAACTGGATGCTTTCCGTCCGGTAAAGTTGGTTACGTTGAGATAATCGCAACATTAGCACAGGCGTTCAAATTCGAAGCGTTTAAAGTAGCTTCTGACTTTCCGGCAGGGATCGCATTGGGATTAATCGAAAAAGGCTTAGCGGTTAATGTGTCTGAAGGGTCACTGTTTCCAGAACGAGAAATAAAATCCGAAAAAGAGCTTCAACTCATCAAGGAAGGAAACGGTTGCAGTGCAGCGGGTATTAGGGCGGCGGAGCAAGCTCTCAAAGATTCGGTGATTAAGAAGGGAAAGCTTTATCTTGAGGGTAAAGCGCTCACGTCGGAACGCTTACGCGAAGTTATCGAAATTGCATGCCTCCGAAAGGGTTCATTGTCGATGGATACAATTGCAGCAGCTGGAGCACAAGCGTGCGATCCTCATTGTGCTGGGCATGGCCCAATTAGAGCCAACGAATTAATTATCGTCGATGTCTTTCCACGAGTATCGAAATCTGGATACTTCGGAGATATGACCCGAACTTTCTTAAAAGGTACGCCAAGTGACGATCAAAGCCGTCTCGTCTCTTCTGTAAATAAAGTGCAGAAAGAAGCGATTAAAGCGGTTAAGGTAGGTGTGAAAGCGAACTCTATTCACCAGCACGTGATGAATCGTTTTATTAGCCTTGGGTATGAAACTAGGCGAGACAAGAGCGGAGCAGTTGGCTTTATTCATGGAACGGGACATGGGCTTGGCTTGGAAGTTCATGAAGCGCCTCGAGTTTCTATAGCTGATAACCGCCTAAAAGAAAATGCGGTGATTACAATTGAGCCAGGACTGTATTATCCGGAAATTGGTGGCTGCCGTATCGAAGACGTGGTGGCGGTAGGCAAAGAGAAACCGATCAAGCTTAGTTCGTATCACTACAATTGGGTCATCGCCTAATGCCTGAGCTTGCGGAAGTTGCTTTTCATTCGAAAGCTTGGCTTCCCGCCATTGGGGATGTCATTGAGGAAGTTTTGTTTAATGCGGATAAGAGGTGTTGTAAATCTCTTGTCGCTGAGAGAATTCAAAGTGATTTGGTGGGAGAGTCTCTTGAGGAGCTACATACACACGGAAAGCGTATGCTCTTCAAGTTTAGTGGACAATGCTGCTTGAGTGTGCACTTGGGGATGACGGGGAGCCTGCATTGCTCTAGTCTTCCTTTGAGTCGATCCAAGTTCGATCATTTCACTTTTTGCACTAAAGAGGGCGGCTTCATTTTTCGTGATCCTCGGCAATTCGGCAAAGTCGAATTGTTTGTAGGGGAGGAGATTCCAGAATGGTGGCGGTTATTGCCTCCAGAAGTGCTGGACCTTATGTTTAATTTTGAGTTGTTCGAATCTTATTGCGAGCGCCGAAAGCGACGACCGTTGAAAGCATTTTTGCTTTTGCAAGAGTGCTTTCCGGGAGTTGGCAATTGGATGGCCGATGAAATTTTGTGGCAATCTCGTCTTAAACCAAACCGGCTTGTTTCGGCACTAAGTTCTGAGGAACGGCTGCAGTTGTTTAATTCGTTAAAAGCCGTGTGCCGAGGAGCTATGGATACAGTTGGGGTCGACTATTCGGATCCACCAGAAAGTTGGTTGTTTCGCCATCGTTGGAAACCGGGAGGTAACTGTCCTCAAACGGGAGATCCGCTTGCTCGAGAAACGATTGGAGGTCGAACGACGTGCTGGTCGCCTTCTTGGCAAGCGTAGTTGTTTTATGGTGCTAGACGGTCGATTTCCCAATTGCCGTTGCTTGCCTTTGAGTACAAGAAACGATCATGTACTCTGCCTGCTCCACCTTGCCAAAATTCAATGTCTGTAGGCTTGATTCGATAGCCTCCCCAAAATGATGGAAGGGGAACGTCTCCATCCTTAAATTTGTTTTTGAGTTCTTGAAGCTTGGCTTCAAGTAATGAGCGCGAAGATATTACCGAACTTTGTTGTGATACCCATGCACCCAGACGGCTGGAGAACGGGCGACTGACAAAGTATTTGAGAGATTCAGCCGTCGAAACTTTTTCGACAATGCCATTTATAATTACTTGGCGTTCGAGCGTGACCCAAGGGAATAAGATACTGGCGTGGGGATTGGTTAGCAAATGCTTAGCTTTACGGCTTTCGTAGTTGGTGTAGAAGACGAAGCCATGTTCGTCATAGGCCTTTAGAAGAACAGTGCGTTGCCACGGGCGATTCTCAGGGTCAACGGTAGCCAGGGTCATTGCGTTCGGTTCTGCAATCTCGGCATCAAGCGCTTGTTGAAACCACGTACTGAATTGTTCGATCGGATTTTCGTTTAGATTTTCGCGAGAAAGCCCCCCGCGTAAATACTCCTCTCTGAGAGCTCCTAGGTTTGGCATGTCGAAAGATAACAACGCGAGACCACTGAGATGCAAGCTAGCAGTTGCCAAGATGCTTTTCTAAGTAGGAAATTTGAAGTTTGGAATGCTTCTGGATTCAATAATAATTGCCATCACGATTGATTCCGCTTCCCTCATTTTTTCTCGATCGTTGTCCTCGATGTCATCTAAGCCTGCGAGGTGGAGGTACCCATGAGCGAGATACAAAGTGAGTTCTCGCGAAAAATCGCCATTGTTTGCCTTGGCATATTCGTAGGCGACTTCGGGACACACGCAGATTTCGCCAGCCTCATTAAAATCGGAGTCTCCAGGAAACGTAATTACGTCGGTTGGTGTTGGGTCGTCCATAAATTGGCCGTGCAAGCGAGATATTTCGTCTATGCTGACGAAGGCAATTGAAAGCTGACCAGGGGGAGCTTGAAAAGGGCTCTTTTGGCTGAGCGTTTGGTAAAGTTGGATAACTTCCTTTTCTTCGAAGCTAAGCTTCGAGCAAAGATTGCTTACTTGAGTGTGTTCCGCGTATTCGGATTCCATTTACGGTTGACTTGGCTATTTTTGTGCCAGCGGCTCACGCTTAGTAGGTTGAGTGCTAGAGGGTTTAGAAGTCTCGGAAATCACTTTGTTTTCCTTTCCTCCTGGGTAAGCGATTCGTGAGTGCAACGAATTTAGAATAGTGAAGATGAAGCTCTCTCGGATTTTTGACAAATCTGATAGCGTGATTGGACTTTCGTCTAGTTGTCCGTCTTCGATGTTTACGCTCATGATGCGATCGACGAGTTCTTCGACATTATTTGGCGTAACTTTGTGAAGGGAGCGACTGGCAGCTTCAAGGGAATCGGCGATTAGGATTACTGCGTTTTCTTTGGTTTGAGGCTTGGGGCCGTCGTAGCGGTAGGTCGATTCATGGACATCGGTAGAGGTTCCGCCTTCCGCTTCCGCTTGCTGTATTGCTTTGTGGTAAAAGAACCGAATAAGGTTGGTTCCATGGTGTTGGCGAATTACGTCGATAACTGGTCGCGGTAATTTGTAAGTTAGCCCAATATTCACGCCTTCTTTAACGTGGCTCTTTATGACCAAGGCACTGAAGGACGGGCTCTTTTCATCGTGTGGATTGTTGCCATCTCGTTGGTTTTCTGTGAAATAACCTGGCTTTACGAGTTTTCCGATGTCGTGAAACATGCAGGCTACGCGTGCCATTAGCCCGTTAGTGTTTATGGCGTTGCAGGCGTTTTCTGCTAGGTTGGCAACCATTAGGCTATGATGCCAAGTCCCTGGGGCTTCGAGTTGCATTCGACTCAAGAGAGGGTGATTGTAATCGCTCAGCTCTAAAAGGGTGATGTCCGTGGTACGTTTAAAAAGGCCTTCTAGAATAGGAAGTAGTCCTACAATAACTACGCCTTCTGCTAAGCCAGTTATTAATCCGCCGAGCATTTGATTCGTTATGGTTGACCAAGGCAACTGAGCTACCCAATTGAAGAGCATTGTAAAAAGGGCGATTGCGGTACCGGCCCAGAAGCAGCTTGCGACAACTCTTCCACGCTTGCGAATCTTGCGGCTGAGGAAGATCGCGATTGCTGAAGAGAGGAAATACATGACGAGCAGATCGAGTCGGTTTCCGAACATGACTGCTGTGAAAAGGCTTATCATCAACGCTGTGAAGAATCCGGGACCGGTACCAATCAAGATCGCTACGATAACTGGCGCGAGCATCGTAGGCGTGATGTAAGGCACAATGGAAGAAAAGGCTCCGTCGTAGATGAAGAACTCCAAGTTGCTTAGCTCGAAGCAAAAGCGGATAAAAGCCAGGTTGCAGACAACAACTAGAGAGAGGAGCCCGAGTCTTCCATTACTTTGGAGTGTGGCTCGATCTTCCATCCGGAAGTAAAACGTTGCAGCGATAAGCATTGCCAGAACAAGAAGAACGCGACCTGTTAGCTGGGAATCAATTTCGTTGATATCGGCACCATGAAGGTAACGTCTGTATTCGACGTACTGCTCGTGTTGCTCAGCGGTGACTTTTGTATCCGGTTCTATGATGCTTGCACCTTTTTGCACTTGTACGATCACTGGTTCGAGACTGTTTAACATCTCTTGGCGAAGCGTCTCCATTTCGCTCTCGTCTTTGACGAGGTTGGGCTTTAAGCCATCACGAAAAAGTCGTATTACGGATGCAGATACGCTTGGAGGAACGTTCTGAGCGTTGAGTACAATTTGCAAGGATGTGAGCGCTTCTTGGATCGTTTCGATGCGGCGTTGCCCTATGCCGCCTTCTTGGCCGGCTATGTGGAAGAGGGCTACGGAATCTTCCCCAAAAGTGAAACTGGATTTGTTCTGATCGTAAATCCCAAGTTTGTAACTTTCACGTAGGCTGATGAGTCCGGTATTGATCAAATCACGGCGGGTTTGATGGTCGGCGTAGTCTAAGATCGTAGTTAAGTCTGTTTGCGACAGTCTGTAATTTCCGAGTAAATTGAAGTCTTCGACTGATCTCCGAATAAAGCGCTCAGCCCCCTCTGCGGAAATATCGCGTTCGATCTCCGAGTAGCGCCGCATTTCGGATAGAAGCTGTCTGACGTGCTCGTTGAATGTTTCGTAAGGTTCGAGGTCTATGCGGTAGACATGGGGAACTTCGTTTAAGAGCTGTTCTTTGCGCTGGGCGGTTAGGATTTTACTTGGATAAGAAAACCCATCGGAAGCGATAATTCGAATCGAAGCGACTTGGTTGGGAAGTACCTGAATTGCGGAAGGGCGGATTCCCACAAAACTCGTGAGTACAATCGCGAGAACGGTTAACACAAAGACGAGGAAAGAGATTGCCCGGCTCTCTTCTAGAAACATGAGAAAGGAGGAAGAGGTCTCGGTCTTCCGCATGCGTTTTTTCTGAAAATGTTTCTGAAAAAACGCTCTTATCTGCTCTGATACGGGCATATCGTTCTTTGACTATCGCTAGTGGAAAAGATTCAAAATACAGCAGAGAGCAAGCCAAACCTTGTTCTGCTCCTTGGCATTAGTGCCTATTCTGGTACACATCATAGGCTTCTATGATTTGTTGGACCAGGTGGTGGCGTACGACATCGCCTTTCTTGAAGAAATGGAACTGTATGCCCTTCAGTCGTTTAAGGATTTTTTGTACCTCTAGCAGCCCTGAGGTTTTAGAGCGGGGAATGTCGATTTGTGTGATGTCTCCGGTTATCACCATTTTACTTTCATTTCCAAGTCGGGTGAGGAACATCATCATTTGCTCGGGAGTGGTGTTTTGGGCTTCGTCTAAGATTACAAAGGCATCGCTGAGCGTTCGCCCTCGCATGTAGGCGAGGGGGGCTATCTCGATGATTCCTCTGTCGATAAATTTCGCAACATCCTCCCTATCAAGCATATCGTAAAGGGCGTCGTAAAGGGGGCGAAGATAAGGAAGGATCTTTTCCTGCAAGTCGCCGGGAAGAAACCCCAGTGTTTCTCCAGCTTCTACGGCCGGTCGACTGAGGATAATTCTCTTAACCTTGCCGTTTAGTAGATTTGAAACAGCTGCCGCCATGGCTAGGTAAGTTTTTCCTGTACCTGCGGGCCCGATGCCAAAAACAATATCGTTTTTCTCGATATCCTTGAGGTACTGCTTTTGCCCGATCGTTTTGGGGATGATGCTTTTTCGCTTCGTCTTGATGACGGTGCTTTCTTCGAAAAGGGAGCGAATCTCTTCCTCTTGTCCGTCTGCGATTCCTTTAACGACGTTGTTGAAGTCAGGGCTTTTGATGTTTAGGCCTTGCTCGCGTCCGTGATTGAGAATTTCGAAAATCGTTTCAACAGCAGCTACTTGATCTGAGCTTCCATCAATTTGCAGCCATTCGTCGCGGGTAACCAAACGAACATCAAAGCATTTTTCGATGACACTGAGGTTGGACTCCTTGTTCGCGTACAGTTGGGCGAGATAGCGCGCGTTTGCGAAATGGAGTTTTTTGCTCAGATGGGTGGATTGTTGGGTATCCGACATACTTCTTTATATGTTTTCTAGGGAAATTGTTAGAGGGCTCTATTGCGAATCAAGAGTGTCGCAAGTCGCCTTTAGATGGTCCCACATGGCTGCTAAAGACTGCGGCAATACTCGAGTGGAACCGAGCACTGGCATAAAATTGGTATCGCCGCTCCAACGTGGTACGATATGCTGGTGCAAGTGTTTTGGGATGCCAGCACCCGCCGCGGTGCCCAAGTTTAGTCCAATGTTGAATCCGTCTGGGTTGAGAGCTTTTTTCAGGATACGCTTTCCCTTGACCGTTGTGTTAATGAAGCAAAGGCGCTCGGATTCGCTGAGATCTTCGAGGTCTGGAATTTCGCGATAGGGCAAGATCAGCAAATGGCCCGCATTATAAGGATAGCGGTTCATGATGATAAAGCTATGTTCTTCCCGAGAGATGATCAAATTAGCTTTGTCGTCGGTTTGCTGGGGCAGTTCAGCGAATGGGCGACGTTCTTCAGGCGATTTTTCCTGAGTGACGTATTCCATTCTCCAGTAGGCGTGAAGATTCTCCATGAGTAATTAAGGGGTGGAGAATAGAGTTCGTTCGAACCCTGTCAAAGCCTCATGTTTAGTTAGGGCTAATTGATCAAAGTTGTGGTCTTTGTGGCCTTTTAGCTTGCGGAGCGGATCAGCCTGCTAGGGTTTGAGCCAAAAGCTTCTTTGAAGGCTCGAGCAAAGTGGCTGGCGTTACTGTAGCCTACGGCGTTGGCCACTTCAATAATCGAAGATGCCCCATTGTCTAACAATTCGCGGGCTCGTTCCATTCGTTTTTGTCTTAGGTAGCCGAATACGGTGTTGTTGAAGCGTTCTCGGAAACCCTTTTTAAGCTTGAACTCGTTTAGGTGAACTTCGCGGCTAAGAGCCGACAAGGAATGAGGTTCGCTCAGTCTGTTTTCGAGAATTTGTTTGGCGGCGTTGAGTGCGAGCTCGTCTCGATTGAGGGTCGCTGGAACGACTATCTTGCATGGTGAAAAGACTGGGTGATCTAGTAGTAGGGCGAGCCACTCGAGAGTCTTGGCTTCGGCGATCATGCGTTCGCGAGAATCTTTACCGTCTAGATTGGAGAGGTCGTTGCCTAAGTTTCGCAGCCTGGTATCCGATTGTCCAACAGCGCAGTAGGGAATGTCAGAGTCTTGCAACTTGGCGTGAATTTGGCTGGAGAATCCCATTAAGCTTTGGCTCGCCAATGAATCGAATTCTATCCAGTGAAGGCTGCATTCCTTGAAGGCTCGAAACTTGAATGAAGCTCCTGCCGGTTTAGCGAGGAACCAATCTCCGTTGTTGAGAAGATGAGTCTGGCCTTTGGGTTCCACGAATTCGAAGTGACCTTTTTCTAGAAAAAGGATCATCAAATGGTTTTGGATGGGGAACGTAAGCAACTCTTTGTGCTTGAAAGCAGGTATGGTGGCGTTGACCAGCGTCATACCAGGGCGTTGCTCGAAACGAAGAGTTTCGACTGCAGACTCGCCAATAGTTTGTACACGCTTAAGGGGAGCCTTAAACGGGCAAAAAATTGGCGGATAGCCTCCTGTCTGTTGTTCGAGTTCCATTTGGATCGCGTCTGAAACTCGAATTGGTGAAATCTCTCGATAGTTATGTCAATTTGAAATTGAGACGCAGTTGCAAAAGAGATGTTGAAATTTGGAGAGAGGAGTGTCTTGGAGTGTGTTCTAGGCAGGGCCGTCTCAGCGGAAATTTGTCGCTTGTAGACAATTTTTGCAGGCAAAAATGGGATGGTTCTCACTTATAAGAAAAATATGTAGTAAAAATAGTACTACTTGGTATACTGAAAAATCACATCAAATCGATGTTGTTCGATAGTGTTTTAGCTTAATGGCAGCCCTTTCTATCGGTTCCCATATTTGGGAAATTGGGGACGAACGGCAATACTATCATCAAATGAATAGGTGCCCCCAAATAAACCAGATCGGCACCGAATTTTTTGTGAACAAGCTCAAGTGTTGACGGTCAGTGTCACCGGATTATCTAAATTAATGATAACGTTAGGACTTAGCTCCCCATGATTGATATTTTAAAAGACGCAGGTATTTTTGTTTATCCCTTAACTGTATGCTCCCTTTTAGGTGGCTTCATTATCTTCGAACGCCTGTTTTCCCTCCGACGGGGGGCGATCTTGCCAACTTATCTGGTCGAAAACGTGGTTTCTGCGAAGGACCTGAAAGGTGATCGGCATTCGTCTCTCGGCCGAATTATCGATTATTGGCATCAACACAAAAAGGATGATGGAGCTGTGAAAGCCTATGCTCGTTTGGAAGTAAACAGAATGGAACGCGGCCTTGTCTTTTTGGAAATTATCATTGGGGCAGCTCCGCTACTAGGGCTTCTTGGAACTGTGACCGGTTTGGTAACTGTTTTTGGCAATGTTTCTGCAGATACTGGTTTACCAGATCCAGCGGCGTTCACTCAAGGAATCGCCCTCGCACTCACAACGACGGTCATTGGTCTTGCAGTGGCCATTCCATGTTTGATCGCCAATGGTTACTTGCAGCGTCGAGTTGAGACCTATGCAGTACAGATGGAATCGCTCCTCGAGCAAATGGGACTCAAGGACATATGAGTTTACTTGTGAGAAAACGCCGCAAGGCAGCCATAGATATCATTCCTTTGATGGATGTATTAACTATTTTGATATTCTTCTTTTTAGTTAGTATGCAGTTCAAAGAAATGACAACCTTGAATCTAACTTTGCCGACGATCGAATCAGCAGGCAAGAATGAGTTTCCTGATAAAATTCAAATCGGCATCGACGAGGAAGGAATCGTGTATTTGGAAAATAAGGTAATAGATGTTGAGCAGCTCAAAGAGGTAATCTCTGAACTGTCAGGGATCAGTAATGACATACCGGTTTTAATAAAGGCACACAACACAACTCCACTGCAGACGATTACGGATGTGATGGACGCCTGCCGTCTGAATGGACTGAGCAAGATTCGTTTGCAATCGCGGTAACCGATGTATTTTCAGTTTATCTGTTTTGCATCAGAATACCGGATGTGCGTGAAGACCATATTTTGCTAATGTCGGACGACTAATTGTGATTGAAGTCGAGGAGCTGTGGTGATTGGCCACGTGATTTGACGTCGAATGTATCGTCGTCAAAAGAGGCGGCAATCTTATTTGTGGTTCCGTGGGTGTTTCCAACAAGCGCTTCAAGTTGTCTAACGCAGCCTTCCAAATTGCGTGCTTCGGCATTTAACTCGGCGGCGGTGCTTGCAGTTTCTTCAGATGAAGCCGCATTTTCTTGCGTTGTGCGGTCCATGTCTGTCACTGCAGTATTAATTTGATCAATACCAACTTTTTGCTCTTGAGCGGATTGAGAGACTTCTTCGATAATAGTGGTAACTTCTTTGGTTTTTCCCAAAATAGTATTGAACCGCTCTGAGAGTTGTTTGCAGATGGCTTCGCCACCTTCGCTCTTTTGGGTTGCATCGGAGATACGTTCAGAAGTTTGCTTGGCTGCAGACGCACTTCTTTGGGCAAGGCTACGAACCTCGTCGGCTACCACAGCAAATCCAGACCCAGCTTCGCCTGCTCGAGCGGCTTCGACTGCTGCGTTCAGCGCTAGGATATTCGTTTGGAAAGCGATTTCATCGATTGTGTTGATGATTTCGGAAATATCTTTGCTCGATTCCCCGATAGCTGTCATTGCGTTTTCCATCGCTTCCATTTCGGTGCACCCGGATTCTGCCTGAACCTTTGTTTCTGCAGCGACTTGTTGAGCCTTAATCGCGTTGTCAGTCGACTTTCCGACCATCGAGGCGATTTCCTCTAATGAGGCGCTGGTTTCTTCTAGGGTTGATGCCTGTTGGCTTGAGCTTGTCGCTAGCTTTTCGGAATTATTGGATACTTGGGCCGATGACTGGCTAGAATGGTCGGCGGCACGTTGAAGCGATGTTACAACCGACAAAAGACTTTTCATCACTCTGCTTTTCACAAAGAAGGCTATTATAAGTGAGAGTACTAAGCTTCCGAGGCTTCCCCACAAGGTTATATTAAATGTGCGGGCTCCGTCGGCAGCGGTGAGCTTTCCAATCTCGAGACAAGCATCTATGCTGTGATGGGCAATTTTTTGACTCGTGTAGATTACGCTGTGAAGAGATTTTACTACTTCCTTTTCTAAGGTCATGAGCTCGGTCCAATGGCTACCCAATGAGCTTAGAGCTTGGTGGTATATTTCTCGGGATTGATCTGCTTCTTTGAGCATTTTTTCCTCCGCTTCTGTGCCTGAAAATTCTTTAAACAAGCTTTCCAAAATGCCATTTGTGGTATCTAGGCCTTTGAGAGCTTGATCAATGTATTTGGAGTCACGATACGTCTGTGCTCGAAGCGTTGCAATTTGAGCTTCCTCGAAAGTCTCGAGGATATCGTGCAGTCGCTCGATGATTTCGAATTCTTTTACTGTGCTTGGCGTGAGAGAGGAATTTGAAAGAATCGAATGAAATTTATTTCGGCGGGATTTGATTATAGCGTGTAGGTCTTTTTCGAATATGTCTGAAGACTCTCTCATTGCGACACTGACTTTTTCGATCTCGACTGCGTCTTTTTCGATACGCTTTGCAAGACTGTCAATCTTGTCTTTCTCATTTTCGATATCCCTGATGGGTGTTTTAAATTGATGAAGGTCTTGGAATTCATGGATTAGCGACTTCGTCGAGTCTGCGTTTTTTGTGAAAGAAGCAGATTTTTTGTAGAAAATGTTCATCGCCTTTTCGTCCCCGTTATGGATGAAATACTCAAGTTCAGCCATCATTTCGGACGCGTTGCTCGCCATTTCCTCAGACGCGGAAGAAACCGGGATGTACTCGGAGGCGAGGGTTTTTGATTCGTTTACAACGGTGTTGAGGCTTCTTAACGACACTGCAGCGATGACTGCCGTGCAAATAGCCAAAAGGCTAAATCCAAGAAGGATTTGGCGGCCGATTGTCATATTATTTATAAATTTCATGTCTGGTAGTAGATTTGAGAGGTTCTGGGAAGAATGGAATAAAGGGATACCCGATCTTGGGCAAATGAGTAATCGGCTACGAATTCGTAGACTTAAGCCAGTGATTGAGCAAAAAAGTACTCATTGATTTTTGTTTGAACTTAGCTTGGGTTATTTTTCTAAGTATTTGCCCTTGTGTACCTTAGTGGGAGATGTACACTATTTGTTAGTGTTAAATATTTTATGACAAGGGTTTGGAGCGAGTTTACCTGTGTAACTTATCTCAGGAATCGTCATCCGAATGGCTGGCCGCCTATGCTTATGTACTTGGTCTAGGTTGATAGGCCACCTCATGTTTTTACGAAAATAGTTAAGTCACCAGACTGTCACCCAAACAATTAGTACCCTTGCTCATAATGAGACGTTCTTTAGAAATTGCATTTGCTCTAATATTTAAAAGTGCCCTAATTGGGGGATTTTCAGCTACATTGTCAGCTGTTGATACGGACAATGACGGAATAGATGATGACTTCGACTTGTTTCCTAATGACCCACTTGAATGGAGTGACTTTGACCGAGACGGTGTGGGGAATAACTCCGATACTTTACAAGAGTTCAATGACGGAGCAGAGTATGAGTTTTCCGAGGGGCACGAAAACCCCTTTTGGTACTCTTTTCGGGTTAACAATGCTACCTTGAATATTTCAGGGGGGATTCTCGAAGGGCAAACTCTTGATAATGTTTGGGATACCTGGGTGGGTGGCAATGCTGCCGGGCAGCGTGGCGTTGTGAATATGTCAGGTGGAGATGTTACGATGAATTTCATCGAAATCGCTCGTGGAGCTGGCTCTGAAGGTGCTTTCTACCAAAGTGGCGGGGCATTAAAACTTCCCTCTGAATCGCGTAAGAATCCTTACAATTTCTTTATCGGAGGAAATGACGGTGGAACTGGAGGAATAGGTATGTATGAAATTCGAGGTGGCTCGATAGCCACCAGAGGGGGAGTGGAAATTATTTCTGCTGGTTCTGTGTTCAGCGTTGTTGGGTCCGGACCTGAATCAATCGCGTTGGGTAGCATCGATTTGGAAAATACGCATCCTGGTACGCGCGATGACATGAATTACGATGGAGCTTGGTTGCAGCAACCTGGAGCAATTTTGCAGTTGGCTATAGATCAAGGGGGCCTTACTCCAATTATCCTTGATGGGCCAAGTTCGGGTGCTCGTTTCGAAGAAGGAGCTCTTCTCGATTTGAGTTTTACTGGCGATGCCATTGAGGGGAGTTGGGTGGCTATGCAATGGGTTGGTGGACTTGAAGACCTTGGTTTGTCTGTGGTTGCGGATGACGCTATTGAGGGCTGGAGTTTTTCTTTTGAGGACCGAGATAGCGCGGTTGTTGGAGATGACACTCTGATTGTTTCGTTCGAACCGTTTGACCCAGCGGACCATCTCATAAAAGATGCCGAAGAAAGTTTGAAAATTGAATTCTCGTTTAGCGATCCATTCCGTTTTACGATTGATACAATTGATGGACCGAGATCAATTCCAGGAGACGTTATATTCGCCGAAGGATCGATCCTCGATATTAGCTTGAACAGGGGCGAAGTTGAAGAGGGGAGCTGGATCGTTTTCCAATGGGAAGGCAGTTTAAATGATAACGGACTGCAGCTTAGTGCAGACGATGTGGCTGCGGGGTGGAGCTTTTCGTACGAAGACAATGGTATAAGCGAGAATGGCTTAGATACCTTAATCCTTACATACAAAACTCCAATTGATGTAAGTTTAGGGCGGACGTTTCAACACCCAGGGCTCGTACATAAACGGAGCGACTTGGATCGAGCCAAATACAATATTGAAGCGGGGCTAGAGCCCTGGGCTTCTTCTTTTGCTGAGTTGGCAGCAAACCCATTTTCCAGTTATGATTACGATGTCGCGGGTGACCCTAGTTGGGAGCTTTTGAATCGAGAGAACCCAAGAATTCGTGGAAATGAATTTCAGTCGGATTTTGAGGCAGCCTATCAAAATTCTCTCATGTGGTATTTTACGGGCGACCAACGACACGCGGATAAGGCGATAGAAATTTTGAATACGTGGAGCAATTTGAAGTATGTAACGGGTATCCCGTTGGGGGCAGGTATCTACGGGCATCAAATGTTGCAATCCGCCGAAATTATAAGAAATACAAATGCCGGTTGGAAAGAAGAGGATATAAAGAAATTTGAAGCGATGCTCTTGTATCCGGGTTACTCAAACGAACAAGCCCCGGTTACTGACCTAGCGAATGATCGAGTTTCGTTCTATTGGAAATGCTATGTGGGTGATTCTAGTAGGGCGGGGAATCAAGATGCGTCGTGCTACCTCACTTTGATGGCGATTGGGGTCTTTTTAGACAATGCGATAATATACGAGCGTGGACTTCGGTATTTTAGAGATCAGCCGCACAATGACTTTGATTTACCTTATCCGTCAGGTCCTCACATTTCAACTACAGTTTCTTTAGAGACTCCTTATCAAATTTCTTGGAATTTCGTAAAAGACGACTCTATTGAAGACTATGGGTTCGATGGTGTATTGACTAATTACATCATTCCTAGTGGGCAAACACAGGAAACATCTAGGGATCAGTCTCACACTTTTTTAGGGATAAGTTTTTTGACTCGTGCAGCGGAAATTGCCTGGAACCAAGGAGACGATCTCTATGGTTGGGCTGATGATCGCCTGTTGTCGGGGTATGAATACAACGGACGTTACAATGCTTCCTTTTTGCGGTCATATGAAGATCAGCCTGAGCCGTGGGAACCTTCAGTTGAGTCAGGAGAATTCGAGCAAATTGAATCGCGTACAGGACGAACGACTTCACTGGCACCGAACCCTTGGGTCGGAGCAGACCTGACGCGCCCTTCTCGTGGGAATAGTGCCTTTATTGGTCGGCCGTTTTTTGAAATGCCTCTTAGTCATTATAAATATAGAACGAATCTCGATGAAGAAGACTACAAGTGGCTCCAACGTATAGTCGATATTAGCATTGAAGAAAAAGGCGGTTTCGAAGGGATGTCTGCAACTACATTAGATGCAACTGGTTTCGGGGCAATGAGTCATAGGCGAGGAGTGGGAATGGCTGGAGATCCAGTTGGAGAATTCAATGGAAATGTTCCGGAGTTCAATATTCCATTTATCCCAGGAATCGTTGAAGCAGAAAATTTCGATTTCTACATTCAAGAAGCGGGAGGTGGTGAAGGAATTACTTACCATGATTCTGATGATACGAATACTGGCGGAGAATACCGAATAGAGGAAGCTGTTGATATTGAGGTATGCTCGGAAGGTGGTTTTAATTTAACTAATATGGAAAATGGAGAGTGGATTACTTACACTGTTCATGTTCCTGTATCAGGAGACTACAATATATCTGTGCGCTATGCGTCTGTTTCAGGTGAAGGTAGCATTCGATTTGCCTTCGCCGGAAGTGATGTGACCGGAGATGAATCATTACCCGCGACAGGTTCAGAGACTAACTGGAGTACGCATACAGTTGCGGAAAACGTTTCGATTGAAAAGGGCGTACAAGCGATGCGTCTATTCGTATCCGGAGACTCTAATGCTTATCTTTTAAATTCGATGATTCTTGAGCTTGTGACTTCTGATTTGACGACCAGATTCCAAGCGGAGGATTTTGGAACGGGTCGAGGTGTATCCATTGGAGAGTCTACAGATGAAGGTGGAGGGAGCATTATCGAATCGGCCCAAAGTGGATCCTGGTCTCAATATGACAGCATTTTCTTAGGGACAGCTTCTAAAATGAAATTTCGTGTTGCTCGCCCGGAAGGCACACCTTCTGGACGAATAGATATTCGATTAGGAGACCAAGGCGGTGAAATCGTTGGTTCAGTTGAAGTTCCAGTCACTGGTGGTTGGGATCAATGGGCAACTATTGAGACTGTCATTGGGTCAGCTGATGGAGCGAACAATGTCTTTTTGGTATACGAACAGAACGACAACTCAGCCCGTGCTCCCTTGTTTAATTTCAATTGGTTCGAACTTGGTTTTCTTGATACGGCGAAAGGACTTAAGGTTGAGGCTTTGGAAGGGGATCAAGCAACCATTTCTTGGGAGCCGGCGAAAGGTGCGACAGGCTATTCTCTAAAACGTTCGAATCTCAGTGGTGGTCCTTATGATGAGATAGGATTTCTGAGTTCTACAGAAAGAAGCTTTTTGGATACGAACGTTGAGGAAGGGACTCAGTATTTCTACATTGTTAACTCTATCTACAATGATACAGAGGGAGTGGCTTCAGAGGAATTAATTGTGATTCCTTCGAAGGCTGTTAACTTGGAAGAGGCAAGTCTCTATGTCATGCGAAGAGTGGAAAATAATAGTCTTGCGATTTTGATTCCCAATACAGAAATCGGTCATGTCTACACATTGCAAAAGACAAGCTCATTAGAGGAACCTGTTTGGGAATATGTCGGCGAAGCTTTAGAAGGAACGGGTGGTGAGTTAGAAATAGAACTGCCTATCGATTCGTTCGATCCATCGATGTATTACCAATTGGAGGTTTCTCGCTAGAAAGTATAATCCAGACCTGCCAAAAGGGTTAAAAATTTACACGAGGTTCTTTTTTCTGGAAGCATTTTGATCTAAGTGCTTACTTACCAGTTTAAGTACGGTAATTTTTGAAATCGTTAGGTTGCTGCTTTCGTATGTTAGTGAGGGCCACTAGCAAAATTGAAAATTTCGATGCCCTAGTATTACTGTTCCCCAATTTAAATTCTCGTTATGATTTATATATCGTCTTTTTTGAAAACGTTTTCTTTTGCAGCCCTTATCGGGGCGGCTAGCACTACCTCTTTGTTAGGTGTTGACTTTGTTTGGAATAATGCGGGAGGCGACAATGATTTCACGAACGCTGATAATTGGGATGGAGGGGTAGTTCCAGTAGGGACTGGAAATTTTGCCCATGTAAACGAGACAGGCGAAGACCGGGTTATTGTCAGTGACGGATCCAACCAAAACCTAAGTGCAATCTCCATCGGTATAGGAGGAGAAGGTGAAATGGAGGTTACGGGAGGGGCTTTTGTTGCAACTTCGAATTCCAATCATATTTCCCGAATTGGCGAAGCTGGAGGCAGTGGAACTTTAAATCAGAGTGGTGGAACAGTGACCATAAATGCTCTGTATATGGGGTTCCAGGCGGATTCTGTCGGGATCTACAATCTTACGGGTGGAGATTGTGTTATAGCGCGAGGTCAAAATGGTGCGAGTCTTTTTGTGGGCAATATAGGAGAGGGAACGTTTGAAATTTCTGGAGGCTCATTATTGACTCGGTCAGTTTTGCAATTAGCTCCGAACAACGGTACGGGTGTATTCAGTGTGGTTGGTTCGGCGGCAACCGAGATTGGCATTGGCAGCCAAGGGAGTGTCGATGGAGGATGGATCCAAGGTGGGAATGGAACCTTGAAGGTTGCTATTGATGACGGAGGGTTGACCAAAATTTTCGTTGACGACATCGACGATGGAACTGTTGGAGGAAACGTTACGTTTGAAAGCGGGGCTTTGTTGGACGTAGAATATATAGGTTCGGGGGATTTAACAGACGGCAGTTGGGTCGTGATGGAGTGGGAAGGCTCTTTGGAGGATTTCGGACTAACGCTCGATGCGAATGATGCGATTTTAGGATGGAGTTTTGCTTTTGAGGACAGAGGTGTAAATGGCGATGTTGAAGGCCCTGATACACTCGTGCTCAACTATGAACCATTGGTTGATGGAGAGCATCTAATTAAGCAAGACGGTGAGACTTTAGACGTTAGCATAGCCTTTGGCGACACAGATGTAATTACAGTTGATGGGACCGAAGGAGTAGGCTCGGTTGTGGGGAATGCTATTTTTGCAGAAGGAGCAATCCTGGATGTGAGTTATACAGGTGAGCTGGTTGAAGGAAGTTGGACAATTTTTGACTGGCAAGGGACTTTGTCAGACAATGGATTGGCTTTGTCGCCCGAGGACGAAGAAGAAGGGTGGAAAATTTCATACGAAGACAATGGAGTTAATAGTGAAGGTTTGGATACGCTTGTATTGAGTTTTTCTGAGCCTGAAATTCTTAGCACTAATCGGAAATTTCAACATCCAGGTTTGATGCACAACAAAACGGACTTGGATCGAGTTAAATTTAATATACAGGCAGGAATCGAGCCTTGGGCTACGCAATTTTCATCCTTAGCTGCCGACGAGTTTTCGAGCTATGATTACTCAGTGCAGGGTAACGAAAGTATCACTTATCTTAATCGTGAAAACCCACCGGTTAATAGGAACCAGTTCCAAAACGATTTTACTGCAGCGTACCAAAACGCATTAATGTGGTATTTCACTGAAGACCAGCGACATGCTGATAAGGCTATCGAAATTCTTAATACTTGGAACAATTTGACACATGTTGATGGTATCCCTTTGGGGTCAGGAATCTACGGGTGGGGTATGCTTCAGTCAGCCGAAATCATCAAGAGTACTAACGCTGGCTGGAAAGAAGAAGATATTCAGAAATTCAAGGATATGCTGGTGTACCCAGGATACTCGACTACGGAACCTGCGACAGGCGAAGTTACTTTCTACTGGAAATGTTATGTAGGGGACCGCAATCGAGCGGGAAATCAGGATATGTCCTGTTACATGACATTGATGGCAATAGGGATTTTCATGGATAATGAAATTATTTACGATCGTGGTCTACGCTATCTCAAGGGCTTACCACATCGTGCTGATGATCTCCCTTATCCATCAGGGCCTTCTCGGCGTGTTGCCCTCACGGAAGAGACTCCCTATCAACAGATATTCAGCAATGAACAACTGAATACGATTGAAGATTATGGTTTCGACGGTGTTTTGACGAACTATATTCTTCCAAGTGGCCAGTGTATGGAGACTGCTCGAGACCAATCTCACTCCATATTAGGAATGGGCTTCCTTAGCCGTGCGTCAGAAATGGCCTGGGTTCAAGGAGATGACTTATATGGCTTTGCTGATAATCGTTTACTTGCAGGATGGGAGTATCATTGTCGCTATAATGCATCTTTTTTAAAGTCTTACCCAGATCAACTTACACCTTGGGAACCTACAGTTGAATCAGGGGAATATGAGATCATGCCGACGCGGACCGGTAGATCTATCGGGTTGGCTCCGAATCCTTGGGTAGCTACTGATCTTACTCGTCAATCTCGCGGAGGTGCACTCATTGATAGGCACTATATGGAAATGCCACTAAACCATTACATGGTTCGTGCGAATCTTGACCCGGAAGAATATAAATGGTTAGAGCGAGCGAGAGACCTCGATAGAGAAGAGCGGGGCGATTTTGAGACTAGATCGACCGGAAATTTAGCGATACCAAGCTATGGAACGGCAATGTTTACTCGTTTTGAAGGTATGGCTGGAGAACCAATTGGAGGATTTGATGGTGACTTTCCTCTACTGGAAACCCCATTTCTTCCTGGAAAAGTTGAGGCGGAAAACTATGACTATTATCAGCAGGAAGCTGGTGGGGGTGAAGGGCTAACTTATCACGACTCTGATGATGTGAATTCAGGTGGTGAATACCGGCTAAATAATGGTGTAGATATAGAAGTTTGTTCGGAAGGCGGCTTTAACTTAACCGAGCTTGAGGATGGGGAGTGGTTAACTTACACGGTTCACGTTCCGGTATCTGGCACTTATGCTGTTTCCGTTCGTTATGCTTCTGCTTCAGGCGGCGGAGCTATTCGGTTCGCTTTCAACGGTAGCGACGTAACCGGAGATGTATCTTTGCCAGCGACAGGGTCTGATGACACTTGGGCCACTCACACTGTAGCTGAAGACGTTTCGATTGGTAAGGGAGTTCAAGCGATGCGTGTTTACGTATCTGGAAGTTCCAGTGCCTACGATTTGAATTCGATGACTGTTGAGCTATTGGAGTCGGAACTAACGACAAGAGTTCAAGCGGAGGATTTTGAAACGGAGCGAGGCACCTCTTTAGCCGAGAGTACAGACGAAGGTGAAGGAGACATGATTGAATCAGCTCAAGCTGGTTCTTGGTCTCAATACAATAGCTTGTTTCTAGGAACAGGATCAAAATTGAAATTCCGAGTTGCCCGAGCTGACGGGACACCTTCTGGTCGAATAGATGTTCGCTTGGGCAGCCAAAGCGGCGAATTAGTAGGATCGGTTGACGTTCCAGTTACTGGAGGTTGGGATCAATGGGAGACCATTGAGACCTTCCTTAATGCAACGGAAGGAGGAAGCACTATTTATTTGGTTTACGAGCAGAATGATAATTCACCCCGAGCTGGCATGTTTAACCTTAATTGGTTCGAACTTGATTTTCTTGATGCAGCTGACGGCTTAGTTGTTGAATCTTTGTCTGAAAGCCAGACGGCTATTTCCTGGGGAGTTGTGGAAGGGGCAACTGGATATTCTCTGAAACGTTCGGAATCTAGTGGAGGTCCTTATGAGGAAATTGCAGTATTGAATTCGGTGGGTACAAGCTTTGTGGATACGAATCTCGAGGAAGGTGTTCGGTATTATTACGTTGTAAACACTGTCTTCAATGATTTGGAAGGAGCGGCTTCAGAAGAACTTCTAGTTATTCCTTCTGGTGAGCTTGACCAAGATGAGGCTTCGATCTATCTCCTGCGAAATAAAGAGGATAATAATGTAGTGGTGGTTATCCCGAATACGGAACTGGGCCATTTCTATCGATTACAGGCCGCTGATTCGCTGGAAGGATCAATTTGGGAATATCTTGGCGAGGCCTTGGAAGGAACTGGAGGCGAACTCAATATTGTACTGCCTTTCGAATCCTTCGACCCATCGATGTTCTACCAATTAGAAGTTTCTCGATAGAGACAGAAATTTGTTAAAGGCAGAAGGAGTAAATTCAATGAATTTACTCCTTTTGTAATTTAACTTACGTTACAATTAAAATTCGAATCATTGTAAGTTCAGGATCTGCGGTTCTATGTTTTTAGCTGTTGCTCTCTCCAGGTTTTGTTCAGGAGGCCAACGAAATCTGAGTAGGCTTCGCTTGCGCGATCTGTAACTCGTTTTGAGTCTTGTTATGAGATCCTAGAATCCTTGGTCGATTCTACGGCTTCGCTTAGTTTGTTGCTGAGCAAGTTGAAAACAGTATCGATAATACAATCTACTCTGACGAGTTAACGATGGCTGTAGTCGATATCTAAAAGATGTTTTTAAGTCAAATCCACAAGTGCTTGTTAGAGGGGGCTCCCAACTGCTCAAAAGGTTTGCGTCCGTGGCGTTTAATGAGCCCTTGTTGAATGCTTCGATTGGTGGAGCAACTCAAGCAGGCGAATATAGTCTTCTGGTGTCGTTTCGAAATAGCCGTGGCGCCAGAGTTCTTTTCCCGAAAATGGGTCGTAAAGAATAACCGTCGGGAATGACGTAACTTCAAACTTAGCTTTTAACGTTTGGTTTTTGCGAAGGAGCTTGGGCGAAAGCTTTTTGCGTTGAGGAAAGTCGATTTTTGTAGGAATGACGATTTCTTCGATTTCCGTTTCAAAGTCCTTTTGAGCGAATACTTCTCGTTTGAGCTTGTGGCACCAGTGGCACCAATCTGATCCTGTGAAGAACAGAAGGATCAGTTTGTTCTCATCGAGAGCTTTTTGTTGGGCTGAATTGTAGTTATCGAACCATTTTGCCTCGGCTGTGACTTGCCCAAGGTATAGTGCGACGCAGTAAAATAAAATTCGTGGAATGGTCATGGCAGTCTATCACCAATTGACTCCAGCCCGCATAACGTAGCTACGCGGAAAACGAGGGCCGTAGAAATAAGTGGTGTCTCGATCGGGGCCTATCGTTAGGTCAGGTTGGCGTTCGTCGAGGAGGTTTTTGACTCCTGCCATCAGATCGATGTGCAGTTCTTTTCCCCTAAGGTCTAAATGCAAATGTTTGGTGAAAGTGAGGTCAAAGACGAAGAATTCAGATGTGTTGCGGTTAAGGGAGCCTTCAGCTTCTCGCGCAGCGATCATGGGACCTGTGTATATGAGCCCTAGGAATATATCGACAAACTTATCGTTCTCGTATTTGAGTTGGGCAACGCCGCCCCATTCAGGTGTTTCTAGATAACGTTTTTCAAATACGCCTTGTAATACTTCTTGAGCAGTTTCGAATGCAGCGTCGACGTAGGTTATGCCGACTTGAGTACTCCATTGTTTGGATAACTGGTAGATCGTATTGAGTTCAAATCCTTGAATGACGGCCCCGTCTGTATTCGTGCGTTCTTTGTATGGGTTCCCGTTGAGATCTATGTAAACGATGTCGGGAACGATGAATGTATCACGTATTTCTGTACGATAGATGTCACCATCAACTTGCCACCGATTCCCATTGCTTTTTGGCGTCCAGACGAATCTCGCCGAAAACGAAGTAGAGCTTTCTTCGTTAAGATCATTGGCGTTTTGTGTGCGTGTTGGATCGTCCAAAATTTCAATATGCAGGTCTTCATCGAATATTTCGGGAGCTCTGAATCCTGTAGCAATGGAAGCCCGCCATGTCCAAGCATCGCTTGAGGTGTAGCGCAGAGCAAACCGAGGGGAGACAATCCAGTCGTCGAGCTCGGAGTGTTTATCGACTCGGACGCCAGTGATGAAGGTGGTGGATGTTGTTGGGGTCCATTCGTTTTGGGCGTAGATGCCGAGGTTTGAGAAATCTCCGCTAGCAATTGGATCTTGGCCTTTATAGTCGGCGAGTGATCCGTCGCTGCGTAGAGCATTTCCGTGTTGGTCGCGTTTTTCGTCGAAAACATCATCGATTTGGTATTGTGCTCCCCAGGACAGGTAGTGATTTCCGAGTTGTTTTGAAAAATGGGAATCGAAATAGTGGCGTGTTGTATCTGAATACCCGTAGAGTAGACTTGAGTCTTCGAGAGCAGTTTTGTATTCTGTAGCGTCGTAATTTTCTTCTCCGGGGAGTTCTACGGAGCCTACGCCTCCATAATAGCTGTCGCGTTGTACATAGGAGAGAGAGCCAGTAAGCTGGTAATTGATCTCGCCGATTTGACTCTCCCAAGTGATGCCTCCGCGGTGCCAATCGTGTTCAAGTTGTTCGGTAATTTGAGTTTCGTGTGGCAAGAGATCGAAGGCATTTCCCCCCCGCCTTTTTTCCCAGCTGTAGGAATAGTTGAGGCTAAGCTTACCGTTTTCTGTAGGGTAGATCCACCCGTTGATCCCGATCGTTGCGAATTGCTTTTCTGTGATCTCAGAGAACCCATCGCCGTTGAGGTCGATAGCCGTATTGTCGTTGAATTGTCCGTACACAGACAACGCTGTCGCTCCTTCGGCCTGAGACCAATCTTGGATAAAAGACATACTAGAAAAGGGCTGGCCTTTAACGCTTTCGATAGCGATATCGTAACTTTGTTTATTTACGACAGGTTCGTTGGGTAGTATATTGATTACACCTGCGACAGCACCCGGTCCATAAAGTGAAGAGGCTCCACCTTTGACGACTTCTATGCGGCTGATGAAGGCTGTGGGAATTTGTTCAATACCGTATACGGATGCGAGACCGGAGAAGAGAGGTTGACCGTCAAAGAGCAGGCGATTATAACCTGCTCCAAGTCCGAGCATTTTGATTTCCGCGGTTCCGCAGTTTTGACAGTTTGCTTCGGAGCGAACTCCAGGAAGATATTCAAGAGCGGAGGAAAGATCTCGAGCTCCCGCTGAACGGAAAGTATCGCTTGTAAGTAGCTCCGTGCGAATTGGGGCTTCCTTTGCGATGCGTTCAGTGCGAGTGCCCGTGGATACTAAATTGTAGGGGGCTAGTTTTATGGTTTCTCCGATAGGCTTATGTTCTGTTGTTTCGCAGAACGCAGCAGTGTGAAAGTTTAGTGGAAAAGCAACAATCAGCAAAGTCCGGCCTAAAAAACTAATTCTATTAATCAAAAACATTATTTTGATTAGTCAAAATAGCAAATTTAGGTCAAGTCTGATTTCTGTTTCCAATCTTTTTTGAGCGAGTGACTTCAAGCAATATAGGTGGTACGGATACGAGTTGCTTATACAAAAACGCCTGGAGTGTTGCCCGAGTCTCTTTCTACAATTCCTATTGCATTTGAGAAATTCTTAAGAAAACACGATGCGTCACCACACACATATGATCTAGGTCGTGAAGGGGACGATGTACGGCTTATACTACTTATAAAATCATGCTTGGGGTTTGAACTCTCGCATTCTTCCAAAACAGGGTAAAGAGTCTGTTCAGAGGAAGATTTTGAGTGGTCGTTGTCGGAAAAGTTAAAAAGCAGAGGATTGTTTCTTGCTAGCCAGTGTTGTGGTTTTGCGTATGAATTGAAGCGTGACCTCTTTTTCTCGATTTTCTGTTTGTGCTTTTTCTTTGGCCATTGGTGCGATTATTTTGGTGTCTTGCTCGGAGCCAGAGTCGCAGCCTTTAGGAGCGGGGGAGCAGGCTATTTCTCAAACTGAGCCAACGGACGATTTAGCGTGGAATCACCCACAGGCGTGCTTCGAGTGTCATTCGGAAGCTCATAGAGATTGGAAGGGGAGTCACCATGCCCGAGCGAATCGTCGTATCGATATGGATTTTGAGGATACGCCATTTGCGACAGACGAGGTAACGGATGAGGCAGGTAACGTATATGAGTTTAAGGCGGAAGACGGTACATTTATCATTGAGGATCGATCGTTGGAGGGACATGCGCTAGAGTCTGTTGCCAAGAGTCCAGTCGATTCAGTGATCGGTACGACTCCAATCTGGCAATACTTAGTTCCTTTTCCTGGTGGGCGCTTGCAAACGCAATCACTTACCTGGGACGCGCTTGAAGAGGAATGGTATAGCGTTTATGGAGCCGATGAACGTACTCCTGGGGATTGGGGCCATTGGACAGGGCAGGGGATGAATTGGAATTCAAATTGTGCCTTTTGCCACATGACGGATTATAAAAAGAACTACGATTTCCATACAGACAGCTATGCTAGCACATGGCAGATCGAAGCGATTTCATGTATCCAATGTCACCAAGGTATGGAAGCTCATGTGGAATCTGCCCGACGCGGTGACTATGAATCGAAAGACTTGTCTGTGGATAAATCGATCACTATGGAAAACTGTGCTTCGTGCCATTCACGCCGCGAAGAATTGACGAAGAACGACTTCCATGCCGGCGAGTCGTTTGATGAGCATTTTCGGATGGTTCTACCGGATGTGCCGGGCTTGTATTTCGAAAATGGGCAAGCGTTGGAAGAAGATTATGTTTGGACCTCCTTTCGTCTAAGTAAGATGGGGCATGCTGGGGTGACGTGTTTTGACTGCCACGATCCTCACACTGCGGAGACGAAGGTACCTGCGACGGACAATTCGCTTTGTATGCAGTGTCACTCTACCGGCTTGAACGAGGCTACAATAATTGACGAAAGTGCCCACAGTCATCATCCAGTTGGTACAACTGGTGCTCAATGTGTGCAATGCCATATGCCGGAGCGTGTTTATATGGGACGTGATCCAAGGCGAGATCATGGGTTTACGATTCCAAGTCCGTTGTCGACGATTGAAAGAGGAGAACCCAATGCGTGCACGCAGTGCCATAATGATCAAAGCGCAGAGTGGGCCTTGGAGCATTTTGAAAATTGGTATGGCGATAGTGAACGTGTGAAAGAATTACATGATCGGGCTGCGGTATTGCACCGAGGGCACATGAATGAAGCCGATGCATGGCAGGATTTGATTCGCTTGGTGAACTCAGAGGAGAATCCGTATTGGCGTTCAACTTACGTCCGAATGTTGGCGAATTACCCAGAGCAAGATGACGCGCTAAAGGTAGCCTTGCAAGCTAAGCAATCGAAGAACCCTGTTGAGCGCGATGCTGCGATGATGCTTTTGACTCGTCGTCCGGACAGACTTGCAGATGTGGAGAGTGGGTTACGTGATCCTTCGAGAATGGTTCGTATTCGTTCTGCGGAGGCGTTGCGTAGTATGTACAACGGTAATCAATTGGCGTTCCGTGAATGGCGTGAGTACTTAGAAATGAATTCGGATCGGCCAGCAGGCGCTCTACAATTAGCTGAGCTGAATTTGAGCCAAGGCAATGTAGACCTGGCCCGCCAATTAGTTCTGCAAGCAGTTGGATTTGATCGAAATAACTCATTACTCAAATACGATGCTGCCATCATTTTATCACGCGCGGGTGATTTAAAAGGAGCTCTGGCATTGTTGGAGGAAGGCCGTGAGCAGGATGCGACAGTGGCCGTACTTGCGTATGGTCAAGGTTTGTTGCGGGCAGAATCGGGCGATTTGAGTGGTGCGATCAAATCTTTGGAAGATGCGGTTAAATTGGATACGACGCAACCGCGCTGGTGGTACAACTTAGCGGTGAGCTATTACCAATTCGGACAATTTGAAAAGGCTGTGACTGCTGCTGAAAGGGCTTTGGAATTGGAGCCAGGAGTGCAGGCTTACTTGGAAATTATTCAGCTCGCCAAGGCTCGGGTCGACGAGTGATTTTTTGCCCACAGATAGCACAGATCCCCACAGATGTTTATTTGTGAATCTGATTCTGAGAGCAATATCTCAAAAAAAGCTATAAATAGAAATCTTCTAAAGTGGAGTCGAAGTTTTTCATAACTCTCAAATCTAATCCGTGGGGATCTGTGCTATCTGTGGGCAAAAAAACTAAATTCTCTTGGACATGTGGATGTCGCCGTCTTGTAGATACAGCAGGTTGCGATTTTTGCCTTTGAGAACTTCGAAGCCTTGGCTCAAATAAAATCGAACAGCTGATTCGGTTGGGGTTGCGGCTACGTAGAGCGTTTCCTTGTTGGCAGACTTGCTGGCATCAAACATCTCCAAGTAAAGCGATTTAGCGATGCCGCTTAATCGGTGGTCTGTGTCAACATAAAGAGCAAGGATTTGAGTGGCTCTGGCTTCGACGTCCATGGACATAATTGCGAAGCCTGCGAGCTTGTCTTTATCGTATGCAGCAAAGGCGACGGCGTTCTTTTCTATTGCTTCTTGCCAATTCCCGATGTGTCCATCCCAAAAATCATCATCATTTATAATTGTTACGTTTTCTTCCTTAGCGATCAATGCACCGCCCTCGTGCAGGTAACTTCGCCTTACCTCTTCACTACGATCCAGTTGGTAGATTGTTGATAGGTCTTCGAGTTTTAGAGGACGAATTTCGATTTGGGAAAACATAGCGTGTTAACTGGAGGTAGTAGGAAATTATAAGTAAGAACTTATTGGGCTCGTGTCTTAGTAGATATTTGAGATGAAAGAAAGGCGATACTTATGAAGCTGTCCATTGAAGATGATTTTAACGATATTGTAAGCAAAGCTCAGTTGGGTTTTGGATATTCTACAGAGGAACTGGCGTTGAAGGCGGGGCTGAGTGTCAGCCAGGTACGTGATCTTCGTAAAGGAGTGTTCGAAGAGGCTTCACTGCGACAATTGGGAGAAGCGTTAGAACTGGATGTAGAGGCCTTGCTTACCCTTGCGGGTGGGAAGCTCTATCCGGAGAAGGTTGAGGAAATCGATGGCTTTTCTTTGGTTCCGACGCCGTTTTGGGGAAATTTTGTAAATTCCTACGTATTTTGGGATTTGGATACAAAGGAAGCGATTGCCTTTGATACGGGAACGGATGAGGGGCCGTTGCTTGAGCTTTTGGCTACCAAGGATCTGAAACTGAGCACGCTTTATTTGACGCATACTGATAGAGATCATTGCGGGCGCGTTAGACAGATTGTGGAGTCCACTGGATGTCGCGTTTGGGTGAATGCGTTGGAGGCAGATGCGGTTCCGTTATCGAATGCTTTGCGCGAAGGGTATGAATCGAGCCACGGTTCTTTGCGAATAAAGACAATCGAAACAACAGGGCACACTGCGGGAGGAACCACTTACCTTGTCGAAGGCTTGTCTCGTCGCGTTGCAGTGGTTGGGGATGCTGTTTTCCCTGGGTCAATGGGAAAAGTTAGGATTTCCCGAGTCGATGCTATGGCGGGTTTGGAGCGTTTGTTGTCCTTGTCTGGAGATACTGTATTAGCCTCTGGCCACGGTCCGCTCACTACTGTTGCGGAAGAGCGGGGGATGAACTGTTTTTTTCGTGCTATTTAGAGGGTGTTTGGGTGTTTAAAACCCAATTTTGCGGATTTATAAATATTAACACCCGAGAATCCGTAATCCTGATTTTTTGATTAGTTTTAGGGCCTAATACCTAAAAAAAGCATCTTTCGGCCGCAGTTTTGTGAAATTCCTAGACAGGAAAGGAAATTTATAAATATAAATGAACTTTGCGATTTTTGCGTCCTAATTTCTGTGAGAACTTTTTTTGAAGTTTGAGAAGTGGGTGGGGCAAGGGTCGAAATTCACTCAGCCAAAAACCTTACAGAATTTATGACTCAAGTAGCTTCTGACTTATTATCTCAAGTAAATGGGATTGTAGAAACGCCATTCGAATCGCTCGACGCCTGCTTCGATTTTTATCGTGACGTGTTGCCGAAACGCGTGGGTGCCTACCATCAAGAAGAAGTGGGGCCTACCTATCACCACGATTTACCAGGGGAAGCTGATAAGTTCGTAAACAAAATTTTCCATTTGGGCGAAGGTACTATGGATATGTCCGATGGGCTTAACTGGTATGGTACGGCAACGGGCGATCTTGAGTGGAATGGCGGTCTTGTGCGCCAAGGCTACTTTATGTTGCTTGCTGAAGAGTATCGCAAGACAGGGGATGAGAAGTATGCGGCGACTATCGTTGAGCATATTCTTCACTACATTGAGAACGTTCCTCCGTTTGAGCCTGAAGGAAAGCCCTACTTAGAGTACAAGAAGTCTACTTGGCGTCCGTTCGAAGCGGCTGGTCGGGCAGCAGAGACTTGGCCTGAAGCCTTGGCTAAAATTATCAATTCGAAGTCAATGAACGCGGAGGCGTGGGCGAAGATTTTGATTTCCGTTCACGAGCATGCGGTATTCCTTCGCAAGGAGCATTGGCAGACGGGCAACCACGCTACTTTGGAAGTAGCTGCAGTGGGCATCATCGCTGTGTTCTATCAAGAATTTAAAGAACGCGAAGCATGGCTGAAGTATGCAGTTGAGTTCCTAGACGGTATGTGGACGGAACTTTTCAACGACGATGGCTATTCTAAAGAAATGTCCGGGAGTTACCATTGGGTGGCGATGCGTAGCTTTTTCACTTTCTATGAAGTGGCATTGAACAATGGCTACGTGGATATCTTCCCTGAGAATTACCGTGATCGTTTGATCCTCAATAGCTACGCTGAGTTCTATCAAGACAAACCGAATTTTTCGACTCCTATTAGCAATGACTCCAGCACGCGTATCCTACGTCGCGAGCAGCTAGAGCGTATGCATAATCTCTTTGACCTTCCTGATATCAATTACTTCCTTACAGATGGCAAAGAAGGAACAAAGCCAGAGATAACCTCGTACTTGTATCCAAATTCTCGCGTCGCAATTATGCGTGACGAATGGTCTTCGGATGCGAACTACATGTTCTTTGACATGGGGGACTGGGGAGATAATCACATGAACCAGGATCAGCTTAACTTGGAGGTTTACGCCAAGGGGCGTCACTTTCTTGTGAATGGCGGTAAGTGGCGTTACACAACCTCGGATCCAGATGCTGATTGGATGCCGTTGGCGAAGTACTTCAAGAACACATCGTCTTATAACTGTGTCCTGGTAAATGGATACGAGCAGATTTTTGGCGATGCGCGCGGTACGATGATCAGTGGCGAGAGCTTTGACTACGCCGATGGTACCTTCGATGCGGGATTCGGCGAAGTCGTTCCTGGTCGCGATGAGAAACTTTTCCGCGAACGTGGGCTTTCGACCCTGATGGAAGATCGTATGCCGGGTGTCAGTCATCGTCGTCAGATCTTGTTCGTTAAGCCAGATTTCTGGATCGTACGTGATACAATCGCAGGTCCAAATGTGGAACGAGCAGAGCAGCTTTGGCATTTCTACGATGGGGCGATCGCTCCAGTCGGAGGAGCGGAGAGTGCGTGGTCGACTCAATTTGAGGATTCCAATTTGATTGTGAAGACCATCGGTTCGGGCGAAATGAGCGCGAATTCGTACGAAGGACAAAAGGAGCCATTTATCGCTGGTTGGCATTGCCCTTATTACGATGTGGTTCGTCCTGCGCCAGAACTTCGTTTCGAGCAAAAAGCGAAGGATGAGATAGTATTTCATACTTTGATTGCTCCAGTAAACGGGGCGGTTACTGAAGCTCCGGAATTTTCAATTGAAGGTTCGACTTACAAGGTAAGCTTCAATGGCAAGAACTTCTCGATTGAGACAGCCGTCGAAGGCGCTTGGACAATCGCTTAAATTTTATCAAGCCGCAGTCGCTATTTCGTGACTGCGGTTTTCTCGTTTAATTATCCCCAATCTTATCAATTAACAAAAAACATTTCCTCGATCATATTATGTATAAGCAAATCGATATCTCATCCGGTTGGAGTCTTTTCTCCCAAGACTTGGACATGGGCTTGTTCGGCCATCTCGGCCGTGCCTACCAACGCGATTACGTTCCAGAAGACGCGATAGAAGTGAGCCTTCCAGTGACTGCGCCAGCAGCCTACTTGAGCGCGGGCAAAATCGAAGATCCTTACTTCGGCATGAACAGCCGCGACATCACTTGGATGGAAAAAAAGGAGTGGTGGTACCTGAAGGATTTCGATCTTCCACGCACCGACGGTCAATACCGTATCAGTTTCCAAGGAGTTAACTACCGTGCGGAAGCATGGCTCAATGACGTACAAATCGGCGTTTGGGAAGGGAGCTTCATCAACCAAAAGATCGACCTCGATCCGGCTTTGCTTCTTGAGAAAGGGAACCGTCTAGCGATCCGCGTTCGCGCTCAAGAGCGCGCTTGGGAAGACGGGACGCAACCTGATCCACGTGGTTTCCAAAACAGCTCGGCTCACATCCGCACACAGCGTCCGACTCCACAATTCGCATACGGTTGGAACTGGTCTCCGCATATGATTGCGGTAGGAATCTGGCGTCCAGTAATTTTGGAATGGATGGAATCTGCTCGTTTCGAGGAAACACGTATCGATTCCAAGCTTAGCGACGATTTCAAGACGGGTGAGATTTCCTTCGAGGGAGAAGTGAAGAATCTTACTTCCAAGAAACTGGATGCGGAAGTTCAAGTAACGATAACCGGTCCTAAGAAAACGAAGATCGTCGAAACCGTTCCAGTAAAGGCGATCGGGAAAGGCCGTATCAAGAAGCTGAGCGCGAAGGTTACTCTAAGCAACCCAGCCCTTTGGTATCCGAATGGATTCGGATCGCAACCTCTCTACAAAGTTGACGTTAAGCTCATCGTTGATGGGAAGGTATGCGATTCACGCGAGCGCAAGCAAGGTATCCGCAAGATCGAATTTATCCAGAACACCAACGCGGAAGCGGTTCAAGCGGAGTCTGGTCAAACTAACCGTATGTGGTCCATCGTAGGTAAGCCTTACCCATGGACAATGGTGGTGAATGGTGTTCGAATTTTCTCTAAAGGCTCGAATTGGTGTCCCGTGGACAATCTTTACCGTAATCGTGACGCTCACGTGCGTCGCCAGCTTGAATTGTCACGCGATGCTCATTACGTGTTCATGCGTGTTTGGGGCGGCGGTTTGACGGAGTCTGACCACTTCTACGATTGCTGTGATGAGATGGGAATCGTTTGTTTACAGGAGTTCTGGTTCGCTTGTGGATCCGCTCCAGCGATGGACTACAAAATTTTCTTGGACAATGCAGCGAGCGAAATCAAGCGCTTGCGCGAGCGTACGTCTATCGGCCTTTGGGGCGGAGGAAACGAGTTTAACCCAGATAATCACGAAAATCGTCCGATCATCAACTTGATCGATGATCTCGTAGATGAACTCGACGGTACACGTGAATTCCGCCGTGGATCTCCATACAGAGGAGATCGTCATGGAGGTCTCGTATCCACTCCTTACCGTACAACGAACAAGTACCGCGATTTACTCCCTGGTCGTAAGCGCCTTGTGTTGCTTCGTTCCGAGTGCGCGGTTGGTCGCTCGCCAACGCGTCCGTCAAACATTAAGAAATTTATGCCTGAGGATAGCCTCTGGCCGATTGATTGGAAGGTGTATCAAAATCACCACGCTCAGAAGCCTGAGTGGATGACGATCACAAAGCCATTCGGCAAGGCGCAGGAGTGGGAGCAAGAGTTGATTCATTCATCCGTTTTCCACTGTATCGATAGTCGCTTGAACATGGAGCATGCTCGTGCGAGCAAGTACGAAAGTTCGGGATGCTGGACTTGGCAGATCAACGCATCTTGGCCATCTTTCCACCGTGAGCACGTTGATTGGTACGGCGATCCAAAGCCGGTTTATTACTGGTACAAGAATGCGTGTAAGCCCGTTATCACAATGGTTGATCTCGAGCGATTCGTGTACCACCCAGGTGAGAAACTTAATCCTGAAATCTACGCGGTTAACGATACTCACAAGAAGGTGTCGGTATCAGTCGATATCAAAGTGATCACAGTTGAAGGCAAGCTTGTGCATACAGAGTCCCACACTGCCAAGATTGGCGAAGATGATCGCACATTGATCGGACGTTTGGGCGCAGTTGTTCCAGAGAACTTGGCTGAGCAAGCTTTGTATATCTCTGTGAATACAACGCAGGGCAAGGACATCGTTCACCGTAACACATACTACGTGGCGATTTCTCCTGATACTCAATTCAAGACGGGGCAGGAAATCGGAAACGATCTTACGCTTAAGTACATCGGAAACACTTACAAAGTGTCTGCTCCGCATTACTACACCTTGGCGGAGATTGTTGATGAGCCAACCGAGCATGATAAGGCGACAAAGAGCGCTGAAGGCAGCCAGTTGGATGCGGTTTACAGCAAGACATTCGACTTGGAGGCCTCTCTCGTAGGAAAGAACCTTGAGCTCTACTTGCCAGGATTCTCTGCGGAAGACAGCGTTTACGTGAATGGAAAGCTTGTTGGTAGCGGTACGCTTGATCCTAAGAAGGATCGTAACTATGAAGCCGATCCTCTCATCTGGCCAACATTGCCGGTTCGTCACTACGCGGTTCCTGCGGACGTGATTAAGGAGACTGGCAACGTGTTGGAAGTAAAGCTTACTGGACGTAACATCGCTGATCAAACGGATAAGCGTTTCGGCATGACCGAGATGATTTACATCCGTGAGGCGACCGTGAAGGCGACGCAAAAGAAGATTCTTTCTTATAATAAGAAACAAGAGTTCTTCGCCTCTATCAGCCAAGGAGCTCCCGCTCGTGTGGCGATCTCTACAGAAGCGACCAAGGGCGGCTTTGCGGTCACCGTTAAGAACACAGGCAAGCGTTCGGCAGCATTCCTCGTTCTTGATGTAGAAGGCGAAGGCGATGCGCGTTTCGTTTACGATGAAGGCGCGCTTTCAGGTTTGCATGCAGGCGAGTCGGTCACGGTTAACCTCAAGATCGAAGGCGACCTTAAGAAGGGAGCGAAAGCTCTTGTTCGCGGTTTGAACATCAAGAAGAAGAGCGTGAAGCTCGGATAAGATTATGCTTAAAACAGCCGTAATTCACCCAACAATCATGGAAGCCCTCGGGCGCTCCGGTCACTTCGCTCAGGTTGTCATCGCTGATGGCAACTTGCCCGTCGGGGCGATGACAGGTCCAAATTCTACCACAGTGCACCTCAATTTTCGTCCTGGATTGCTGGACGCATTGACTGTGCTCGAAGGGATTTTGGAAGTTTGCCCAATTCAAGGGGCGACTGTCATGGAAAAGCCAGCGGAAGCGAACGCGGAGATTCACGACCAATATAAAGCGTTGCTCGGGGATGTTACCTGGGACGAAATGGAGCGTTGGGCATTTTATGACAAGATTCGCGATCAGGCGACGACTCTGATCATTCAAACGGGCGAGCAGCGAAGGTTTGCCAATTTGATACTCACCGTTGGTGTGGTTAAAATGGCTGAAGAAGCGAATTTTTGATTCCCTAATCGATTAATCGATAAAAACCTAGAGGTCCTTTTACAAAAAGGACCTAGAAATAAAGTAGGCATGCAAGCGAAGCATGCCTATTTTGCTTGATAAAGGGCGCTCAAATCGAATTTGCCTACGTATGTATGATTGACTGGCGCGGCGGATGCGAACATTGCAAAAGAAGCTGAAACTTTTTTAACAACCAGGGTGTCGCAATCCAACTCTTCAATCTCTCTTCGTTTGTTTAAAATCGTGAAATCCAATAGTAGTCTTTTATTCGCCATCTTTATCGGGGTGGCTCTCGTAGGTTGTGTTTCGACGCAAGCCATGAAACGGCTGGAAGTCGATTTCGGCTATGTGGATCAAATTGCCAAGAAACTGGCGGAAGATCCGTTCGAAAGCCTATCGGACGAGGTTCCAGAATCTCTTAAAGTATTGGACTACGACGATTACCGTCGGATTCGCTTCATCGAGGATATGACTTTGTGGCGAAAGGAGGGAATGCCATTCCAAGCTCAGTTTTTTCATCTCGGCTATTTGTTCGAGGAACCCGTTGAGTTGAATGAGTTTACGGAAACTCATATGCAACGTGTACCCTACGTGAACGAGTTTTTCGACACGAGTGACCTCTCATCCATTCAAGGGGATCTCTCATCGTCTCTCGATTACGCAGGTGTGAAAATCCTCTATGCTTTGCATTCAGATTTGAAACGTTATGACGAGGTGGTTTCGTTTTTAGGAGCCAGCTATTTTCGAGCCCTTGGAAAAGACATGCATTACGGCTTGTCTGCTCGTGGCTTGGCCGTGGATACTGGACTCTCGAGGGCTGAGGAGTTTCCACGTTTTACCCGCTTTTGGCTTGGTAAGCCCCTTGGCAATTCGGAATCAATGACGATTTACGCTTTGCTTGATAGTAAGAGCGTTACCGGGGCGTATCAGTTCACGATTGTTCCGGGAGAAACGACTCGGGTAGACGTAAAATGCTCTCTCTATATGCGTGAAGCCGTTGAAAGCCTTGGAATTGCTCCGTTAACTAGTATGTTCTGGTTTGGCGAAAACTCAGCCATCAAGCCGAGCGATTATCGACCTGAAGTGCATGATTCCGATGGCCTGTTAATCGAATCTTCCAATGGGCAACAAATATGGCGCCCGTTAGACGTGGGGCCACAATCACGGCATGCGTACTACGAACAAACTCAACTCAATGGATTTGGACTTCTGCAGCGAGATCGAGCATTCGATAGCTATGAGGACTTAGAGGCGGAATATCACAAGCGTCCATCTGTTTGGGTAGAACCCAAGGGAGATTGGGGAAAAGGGCACGTACGGTTGCTGGAACTCCCAACGGATAGTGAATTTGACGACAATGTCGTCGCTTTTTGGGAGTCAGAGAAAACTCCGAAACAAGGCGAAAATTTAATTTATGAATACAGCTTGCATTGGACAAAGCAACGGACGCCATCTGGGAAATCGGTTCCGTATGCAACTTCAAGCAGGGCGGGATATGCAGATGAAAACCAGCGGGATATCCTTTATATTGTGGATTTTGCTGCTGGAGACGAGTATACCTTTTCGCCAGAAAATAGGCCTAAGGTAGATGCGAGAGCATCCAGTGGAGCCAGTCTGGTATTTGCAGATGTCGCCTGGAACGCAGAAGCAGGGGCCTGGAGGTTGACTCTGCGTGTGCATGCGGAAGGGGGCTCGTCTGCTCCGGTCGAGCTTAGTTGCCAATTGAATTTTGGAGACGGCGTCTCTTCAGAACTTTGGAACTATCAATGGACTCGGTAAGATTCGTTGCTCCTCGGTCAGAGGGATATATCGACTGGTCCGAGGCATATTCACGCGTTGAGAATTATTTCTTTTCCTTGCAGATAAAGGACAAACTTTTGCTTTCTCAGCTTGTCGCCAAGATCTTGATGCGAACTGCGGTGGCCTTGAAAAGCATGCCGGAGGAAACACCATCAGCCTTGGCGTTGAAAGAGGCTCATAAAGAAGTAAGCGATTGGTTTGAGGCTGTTTTGAGGGCAGCGGAGGTTGATACGACTGCAGTTGAAGGGCAGGGGCGCTTGGCTTTATTCCTGTCTGATTTGCCCACACGCTGGCAAAGTGAATTCCTGCACCCTGGTCCTTGGCCAGACGATTTTTTGCAGGCGATTCGTGAGAGTTATCTCCATACGGGGCCAGATTTTCAGAAATCATTGATGCGTCCACGTGAAATCGATTTAGGACCTGTATCGGCGATTGCCGATGAAACATGGAGGGCAATTGACCGTTGGCCGATTCTGGGGACGGTTGCGGTATGGACGATCTATCTGGGGATCTTGGGAACGATCTTTTACCTAACTCGATAGAAGTTTAGAAATTGGATACGAAAATGGGAAAAGTCCGCAAAGAACGCTTTTTAAATGCTAATCGCATTTCCTTCTTCTTACTCGCGTTGCTACTGACCAGTCTGCCGTCAATACTGTTTATCGACCTGATGTATCGTACGGCATATAGCTTCGAGAAAATCGTATTCACGGTCTTATTCGTGATTTTGATGTGCAATGTGGGGTGGGGATCTGCGCATGCGATTTCAGGATTTATATTGCGACGGCTGAATTTGAGAAGAGGAAACATCGAATCAACAATCGATGGGATCGATATTACGGATGAGGGGTTAGAGTTAGCGAGCTGCGTGATCGCATTGCCGGTCTATAACGAAGATCCCAAACGTGTTTTTGCCGGCGTGCGAGCGATGTATGAATCTTTGGAGCGTACGGGAAAAAGTGAATACTTCGATTTTTTTATTCTGAGTGATTCTACCAACAGCGAACGTTGGGTGGAAGAGGAAGAAGCCTGGGCCACGCTCTGCCGCGATTTGGATGCTTTTGGGCGGATTAACTATCGTCGACGATTGATTAACAAGGACCGCAAGGCAGGCAATATCCACGAATTTTGCGAGGATTGGGGAAAGCGGTATCGCTATATGGTCACCTTGGATGCGGACTCAGTCATGTCGGGCGACGATCTGGTGAAGCTGTCGCTTATGATGGAGCGCAATCCACAGGCAGGGTTGATACAGACAGCTCCACGGGTTGTTTATGGAGAGTCGCTCTGGGGCCGTGTTCAACAATTTGCCAATCGCTTTTATGGTCCAGTATTCATGGATGGCTTAAATTTTTGGCAGCAGGGCAATGGCAATTACTGGGGGCATAATGCGATTATCCGAATGGCAGCTTTTATGGAGTACTGCGCTTTGCCAGACTTGCCTGGCAAGGAGCCCTTTGGTGGAAAAATTCTGAGTCATGATTTTGTGGAGGCAGCCTTGATGCGAAAGGCAGGCTATGAAGTATGGCTGGCACGTGAACTGGGAGGAACGTACGAAGAAGGACCGCAGGATTTAGTCGAGCACGTAGTGCGCGATCGCCGTTGGTGCCAGGGGAACTTGCAGCATATCTGGCTTTTGTTCTCAAAAGGCCTATTGCCGGGGAGTCGAACGCACCTTGCTAACGGCATTATGTCCTATGCGGCTTCTTTGTTTTGGTTAGCGTTTTTGATACTGGGAGGAATACTTGCCTACAACCAAGAGCGAAGTCAGTTGACAATTTTTCCAGTGCAAGGATTTACCAATGTCCTTGATATCACAATACGTGAGCATGGAGAACTCGTTGCCGCTATAACCTTTACTATGCTTTTCTTTTCCAAAGGCTTGGCGGTCTTGGATTCATTTTTGACCAAAGGGCGAAATAGACGTTTTGGCGGTGGTTTGAAAGCAGTGATGAGTGTGGTGATTGAAAGTGTCGTTTCTATATTTGTGGCCCCCTTGTTTATGCTCTATCACAGCCGCTTCGTTGTTTCGACAGCATTGGGCAAGGGCATTACTTGGAAAACGCAAAATCGTGGGGCTGGCAGTGGACTCAAACTCTACCAAGCATTTTTACAGCATTGGGATATGGTATTTTGGGGCGGAGTCGCTGTTGTGGCAGCAAAGCAAATAAATCCCTACTTCTTTTGGTGGCTGTCTCCAGTTTGGTTTGGACTGCTGATGGCTCCTGTTTCATCCTGCCTTTTAAGTAAGCCATCTATCGGAGGCTGGTTAAGACGTACGCAAATTTTGGCTACGCCTGAGGAAATCGAACCAGAACAATCGATCGTGGAGTGTGAGAAGATTGCAAACGCCCCGTCAGGTGAGACAAAAGAAGAGTGGGAATATCCAGGTTTTATGAAAGCTCTGTTGGATCCGTACGTTAATGCGATACGTGTTCATATGGCGCAAGAAGTCGATTCGGAAAACCGAGAAAAGCCGCATCCTGGCTTGAGCGACAGGCTCCTTGAAATGGGGGCAGGAGCGCTCAATGATAAGGAGCGTAAGAGTGTACTCAGCGATCCAACGATGCTTGAGAGCTTGTATCGCATGTTATGGACGGTAGACCCCGATAGACTGCATCCCAGTTGGAAAAGCATGATAGCCGACTACGGGGCAGCGGTGCATCGCTAAGCATACGGACTTAAGTGCCTGTATCCGGTAGGGCGTGACGGCCCGGTACGCCGCAGAGCCTACGTGTTCGACTAGCAGTCGAACCTACAGATTTTTAGCGAAAAATATAGGTCCTGATGTTATCAGGACGGTCAAGCCTTCACATTTTCAAAAGCTCATTCCTGTCGAAGTTTTTTTGAAATCATCCCTAACCGCTTAGTTTCAAACCCAAAGCGCTACAACCCTTGTGCCTTGACTGAGCGTCAAAATTGGATGATCGCGTTAGAATAATTTGGAGGGCTGATGCGAGATTTTTTTGTAAAAAAACATTAAAAGCTTGATTCGAGCATGCCAAACATTATGTAAATTCACGTACGTTACCCCCTTGTTTTTGAAACGTAAAATAACTAAAGGATTATGGTACTAGCTCTAGGCTCTTTTTCTCGTGCTTACGTGGATCGCACACGTTTCTTTGCTTTATCTATTGTGATTGGCTCTTTGGCGACGTTTGCGAGTGCTGATCTAGAGGTGTTTGATAACGATGAAGCTGGCTTCAATACAAAGGTATCAAATACAAACACTGTTCTTACAACGGATAGTTTTGAAGACCTCGTTTCTTCTTCAATTGGGTCGCCTCTTGTGCGTACTGATTACTCGGTTACAGGGGAGAATATTTCGGAATTTCGCAAAACAGCGCCAGCTTTGCGAATAGATGGAAATGTAAGTTTCAGTGTGGATGACAATGAGGATGCTCTTTTGTTTGCGTTCGATACTCCAATCAATGTGTTTTCTTTGCAGTTGGGCGCTGTTGATCTTATTACAGATGGTGCGAACTTGATAGATTCATCGCTTTCGTTTTCCGTTGATGGAGGCGCGGAGCAATTTTTGGATATTGGGACAACCCCGGGTTCGTTTGATATTTTTCTAGGTTTGTTCGACGATACGAACGCGTTTAGTACGATTCGTATAGATCGGGAGGTGGATAATACTCCGATCGTTGATGTCTTTGGGCAGATTATTCCTTTTGATGCATATGATTTTGATGTTGTGCAATACGGAACGGTTTTAGCTGCTGTTCCAGAGCCGAGTACTGTCGGGCTGATTTTGGGTGGTGTTTCGTTTCTACTTTATACGTCGATTCGTCGCAGGAAGTCGAAGCGTACTGATTGTTAGGATACTTTTGGAGGAATTTTTTATGGCTATAATAGGCGAGATCCGAGCGTTTTCTTTTAATATTATTCCAAATGGATGGCTAGCGTGCGATGGGCAAGTTTTGTTGATCAAGGAGTTCAAAACGCTTTTTTCCATTATAGGAACTACTTATGGGGGAAATGGTAAGACGACCTTTCTTTTGCCTGATTTACGAAGCCGAACTCCTATCCAGGCGGATGACAATTATCCTTTGGCTGAGTTTGGAGGTTCTGCAAAGCAATCGCTGACAGTGGAACAGTATCCGAGCCACAACCATGAGATTAGGGTGAATGGAGACGCTCCTAATGCATTTGATGCGAATGATAACTACTTCGCCAGCTTCTCAGCGGCAGATATTTATGTGCCGTTTATGGGAGATGGGGCTGATGAGGCTCCAATGGGAACTGAGATCATTGGCTCTCAAGGAGCAGGACATGGACATCATAATATTCAGCCATCCCTTTCGCTGAACTATTGTATCAATTATTTGGGTGAATTTTCAGAAGAAGGAGGTAAGGAATAATGTCGCAACCAACTGAAGTTACTTTGGGCGAGATTCGCATCTTTGCGGGCCCGGAGAGTAAAATACCTGATCCTTTTGTCCTTTGCGAAGGTCAATTGTTAGAGATTTCTAGAAATAAAACACTTTTTTCGCTATTAGGGACATCTTACGGAGGCAATGGTTTGACGACTTTTGCATTGCCAGATATGCGTGGGCGTTTGCCTGTAGGGAAGGCTGCATCGTATCCACTCGGGCATTCTTTTGGCTCAGAGACAGCTACGGTTGAACATGTCGACCAAATTCCACCGCATAGCCATAGAATGAATGGTTCGGAGTTAGTATCCAATAATCCAAGTCCAGTAGGAAATGCTTTTGGAGTTATCGGGAGTGGAGCTGCGTTTTATTCCACTTTTTATTCCGAGCCTGGAGGTGATATGAACCCCAATGCAGTTACTCCATCTGGGTCACATCACCCCGAGCCTCACGATAACGTGCAACCTTTTTTGTGCCTGAATTTCATCATCGCTTTACAGGGAATTGTTCCTGTAACAAGCGGTTAACTTTTAGTCTCTTGTTATAATACGAAAGGATATACGATGTCAGATGATGCTATTATTGGAGAAGTTCGTGCCATAGCCGGTAATATAGTTCCGAGACATTGGGCTGCTTGCGATGGTCGTGTCTTTTCTATTACAGACCCAGGTTTTTCAGATTTATTCAAGGTGATTGGCTTTATCTACGGTGGGAGTGAGGAGAGTGGTACTTTTAATCTTCCGGATCTTCGTGGTCTTGCAGTGATGGGAACAGGTCATGGGGTTGGGTTGAGTCAGAGGACACTTGGCGAAACGGGTGGGGCTACAGAGGTTGTCCTGGAAGAATCCCAGGTGCCTGCACATAAACATCCTTTGGTAACATCGGGAGAGCCACGTGCGAGTGCTGCTCCTTCAGGTCATTTTCCATCTTTTGAAAACCCGAATTATAATAGCCAGAGTGATGGCTCTATTATGGGGGATAAAGCTGTGGGGCACACGCCACCTGTCGGCCATGTGACTGAAGGACATAATAATTTACAGCCTTATCTGCCGGTAAACTATGTAATCGCCTTGGTTGGGATTGAGCCGGCCTAAGTGAGATAATTTTGAATCTCGACCTCGGTATTTTCGAGCTCCTTGCCCGTAGGAATTATTAACGGATTGAAATCCTACAAGAGTCCGATTTCGCTTAGCGGGCCGATGCCTAGCTGAGTCTCCGGAGATCGTATTATTCTGACTACAATTGAGTTGCTGTCGTCGAAGGTCGAGTTGGCTATTGAGCTTTATTTGTGTTGAAGCGAACCATCGAGAAGAAGCCTCATCCTGGCCTGAGCTCTCGATTGCTTGAAATGGGAGCGTAAGGTAAGCGTCATGCCAAGCGCCTTGATATAGTTCTCTGCTGTTTTTGAAAAGTGTCGTATGTTTCGTAGCTATGACATCTACGACTGCCGATGAAG
>JAKYXN010000280.1 GCA_022538095.1 Puniceicoccaceae bacterium K14
GCTCTGAGTTTGGCACTGCGCAAAGCTGTCATCAAGGCGAGGATACGCAAGCAAGTCACCGCTCACACTCTCAGGCACAGCTACGCCACCCACTTGCTCGAACAAGGAGTCAATCTACGTCAGCTTCAACTGTATCTCGGTCACGAAGATATACAAACGACTACGCTCTACACTCACTTGACGCCATTGGGCGAGGAACAGGGAATGCGTCATGTCGAGGCCATCGACCGGCTGACTCGCTCGAAGCTTTAGAAGGTCGTGCCATACGCCTGCCACCGTTATGCGGCAGAGCCTAAGATAAGTGTCGCCGACATTCTAATACGCAATCACAAAGCGTGTTTGAGTCGGCATGGCGACTCAATGCGCTTGGAAGAACGCAAGGCCCTGCAGTCCATTTTGACATGCCGTACTCCGGCAATGGGCGGGCGCAGCTATCGCTGCCCGCATTGCCGAAAGAACCACTTCGCCTGGCATTCCTGCAATCATCGTCTT
>JAKYXN010000281.1 GCA_022538095.1 Puniceicoccaceae bacterium K14
GTACAAGGTACGATAGAAAACCGGAAACTTATATGGGATTCGCAACGCTCTCAGCATTAACTGATTGGATCAAATTCGATATTGTCCACACGGCCCCATACTTGTCCTTATATTCTACTAACTCATTCGCAGCACTTCCTTCGACCAAAAGAACATGCTTTCTCTTAACCGTCAGCTGATTAAAGATATGCTGCACGGCAGCAGTCGTCGCCCCATTGGCAAACTTGCCACCACCAATTTCAGCTACGGTTCCTCCAACTATTGCGCTTCCAATCGTTCCCCAGATTGCTTGACCAGTTGAATCCAACCCCTCGAGAGAGCCGTGAATAGCTCCACCTGCAACTTTCGCGGTAAACGAAGAGGCAAACCCATGGGCAAACTCTCCGCCTTGGGCTTCGGAAATTCCCCCGCCCACGGCTCCGTGAGCAGCTTTGTGAAGCATATACAGTCCCGGATTTTCACTGTATTCAGCTGCTTTAAGAGCTAT
>JAKYXN010000282.1 GCA_022538095.1 Puniceicoccaceae bacterium K14
ATTGCAGCTCGCCCTCTCCGAATTGGAGAAGGAGAAGCTCGAACAAGCCGAAAGCGAAAAGGAGATAATAGGCTACTCTCGGAGCAAGCCAAAGCCTAAGGAGGCCATCTCCAAGCTGCCCGAGGACATCGAAACGATCGTTGAGGAGATTGTCCCAGAAGAAGTGAAGCAGTCGCCCGATGCCTACGAACGCATTGGCGAAGACAAGAGCGAGAAGCTCGACGTGATTCCCATGAAATTCGTTCGTCACGTGTACGTTCGCGGAAAATACAAGCTAAAAGGAGACATCGACGCGAAACCTTTCATCGCCAAGCATCCTGATCAGCTCATTCCCGGCGGGCTTCCCGCCGCAGGACTGGTCGCCCAGTTGATTGTTTGGAAGTATGCGGATCACTTGCCGCTCTATCGTCTGGAAAAAATCTTTCGTGAACGATTCGGCGTGGTCGTTTCCCGCCAACGCATGTGCGACTGGATTGGATACGCC